>JBBQZU010000003.1:0-206662 GCA_038207425.1 Flavobacteriales bacterium
TTAAATATATCAGAGAGCTGCGTATATTCGTTGCCAGAGCTGGTATTTAGGATTAGTGCCAATTTATCGAACAATTAACACTAATCTACTGCATATCAGCTTCATATACTCATATTATTTCGGCAATTTACCGACTGTCAATTGTTTATAAGGTATTGTCATGTACTAAGATTTTTTAATGACTTTGTTCATATGAATTTCAGACCCGAATTGCTGCCTGAATTGGTAAAAACTAAAATGCCTTTCGGAAAATACGAGGGCAGAATACTTTGCGATTTGCCGGTGTATTATCTGGAGTGGTTCAAACGCACCGGTTTCCCGAAAGGAAAGCTTGGTGAGCAGCTCGAAACCATATATGAAATAAAGCTCAATGGCCTGGATTATTTGCTCGCGCCATTGAAACATTGAAATGCTGAACAATGATTTCGAATATTGCAGTATTCTTGAAAATTGGATTCGAAACACAGCGCACTGTTCCAGGTAAATATCGTTGCTAACATAATATGGCTTACATCTTCGCTCCTCAGAATCAAAGTAGCGTGGGCATAAGCGGTAATTCAGGTATTTCGTATTTTAATCGGAATTCTATGGGCACATCACTGCTCATTTCAACCGCCATGACACTTAAAGTATCCGTATCACAAATGCCATTACCTGCATTGCAGCGCCGCACGAACGAAATGAATTCGGGGACCGTGGCTTGTAATAATTTCAGTGATGTATATTGAACGGAAGTCAGCAGGGAGTGCAGCAAAATAAAAAACGAGTCAAAATGACCGACAAACTAAAACAAAATATACTTCGGGTACCTCGCTAAAATGAGGGTACAGCCTTTACACCAGATGAGCGAAAACGTTATAGCATTGAAGGACTGTTGCCATACGCCGTAGAAAGTTTGGAAACCTAGTTGATGCGGGTAAAAGAACAACTCGATCAGATAGAATTGCCAATAAACCAGTACGTCTATCTTTCCAATCTACTAGACACGAATGAAACGCTTTTTTTCAAAGCGATGATGAGTGATCCTTCACGATTTCTTCCTATTGTATATACCCCACAGTAGGTGAAGCCTGCGAAAAATTCGGGCATATTATTAGAAGACCACGCGGTTTATTTATCACCATCAAACACGAAGGACGCATTAAGGAAATACTTCAAAATTGGCCTGTTGCTGATGTACGTTTTGCCGTTGTAACTGATGGCAGCCGCATTCTCCGATTGGGCGATCTGGGAGTAAACGGAATGGGAAACCCTATTGGAAAATTGATACTCTATACGGCATGCGCCGGTGTGCCACCAGAATACACTTTACCCGTAATGCTCGATCTGGGTAACAATAACGAAGAATTTCTTTCAGACCCACTCTACCCAGGCATCAAAGAGCGAAGAGCCGAAGGACTTGAATATGATGAATTCATTGATGAATTTGTAGAAGCAATAACTCAGGTATTTCCCAAAATACGCATACAATGGGAAGACTTCAATGGCAATACTGCGGTGCGGATATTGGAAAAATTCCGCGACCGTATATGCACCTTTAATGGCGATATTCAGGGTACCGCCGCCATTGCTATTGCCGGTTTCATTGCGATAAGCCGACTGCTTCACAAACCTTTCTCGGAGCAAAAATCCCTCCTTCTAGGCGCAGGTGTCGCCGCATTCGGAATTGCTGAAATGATTGTTCAAAAACTCCAGAAAGATGGATTGAGCAAATCAGACGCCCTAAGCCGAGTACATATGTTTGATATAAATGGCTTGCTAGTGGCATCGCGCAATGATATGGCCGAATTTTAACTTCACTTTGCCGACACCGGATTACCCTGCCACGAATTTGCTGATGCAGTGCTGCGGATCAAGCCTACGGCGATTGTTGGCGTGAGCACAGTTGGAGGAGCCTTCAACCAAAAGGTAATTGAAAATATGAGCTCTATTAACAACAGACCAATTATATTTCCATACTCCAACCCTACATCGCATGTAAAATGTACTGCTGAGCAAGCCTGTACATGGAGCAAAGGCAAGGCAATCTTTGCAAGCGGCAGCCCGTTTGCACCTGTTACTTATCAGGGTAAAACTTTCACGCCCGGACAGGGCAATAACGTTTTTATTTTTCCGGCAATGGGGCTGACTATCTTCGCAACCGAAGCAAAAAGAGTGACTGATGAAATGCTTATTGCCGAAGCAGTTGCTGAACAAGTTACTGCCGATGATTTTGAAAAGGGGCTTATCTACCCCCATGTAAACGATATTGTGAAGGTATCACTCTATGCTGCAGAAAAGGTTGCCGAGTGCATTTTCGAAAATGGCCTTGCCGGGGTTGAAAGGCCTTCTGATCTAAAGGCATTTGTTCGAAGCAAAATGTATGTACCCTTGTATTAAAGTGGAATTAATTGAGAATAAAATCTTGAAGGCATTTCCTAAAATTAAATTAAATGATGCAATAAAAAATAGACTGGACAACGCCGGTATATTGATCAAATGGTAATTAATCTATTCGCTAGTATGCTTTCTCTTGAGCTTGCATGTCTTAAAGTTTTACTTTTCATTGAAACAGCCAAATACTCACACCGAAACAGCGTGCCTTTAGGTACGCTCCGTCTGGTATCACGGGGTTTTAGTCTCGTTGGTAGCAGGTTTACACGGCACGCACCTACGGCACGTGTGTGGCGCTCGCGTAGCTCACGCCCCCCCGGCTGCACCGGGGGTTACCACACGGAGCGTACCTAAAGGCACGCAAGTATTCAGGTGAACTTTTAGCTCTTTTTCAAGTGTGGTAGATACAACGTGGAGCGTTCCTAAAGGCACGCACGTATTAAGGTGAACTTTTGGCTCTTTTTCAAGTGTGGTAGATAAAGCGTGGAGCGTACCTAAAGGCACGCGCGAATTAAGGCGAATTTTCGGCCCGTGTGCAAATGTGGTGGTGGCAATATGTAGTGGATCAATTTGTTTGCGGTACTTTCCGCCTTGGGTTGTGCACAGCTCCAAAGGAGCTAAATGTGCTTAACTAAGGGTTTGTGACCGTGGTTAAACAACTCTTTTGAAGTGGCCACGGAGAAAATTGTCAGTTGTTCGGTGGCTCATCTTGTCATTTCATCCTTCTTATCGGTACATCGGGTAATGATGATTTTCATTTGCTTCGGTGTTGCCGCAAATTTGGGTCATAATTCCAAATGACCCATGAGAATGCTGATCTTATTCTTGCTGCTGCTCCTGATTCTGATTTTTCTTTTGCCGGAAAGGTCTTCGGCACAAACAAACGTATCGGGTACCGTGGTTTCAAAAGGTGACCTATCCATTCCTGGAGTGAATGTATGGATACAAGGCACCTTTGATGGCTGTTCAAGCAATACAGACGGGCGCTTTGTTTTTATAACAAGTAGGGTGGATAGTTTGGTATTGGTGGTTTCGGCAATCGGTTTTGAGTTGATCGAAGTACCACTTACTGATAAAACCGAAGATATAAAAATAATACTCAAGCCGAAAGTGAGTGAGCTCAATGCGGTTACCATCACTTCGGGCAGCATCGATATTTCCGATAAGGCGAGCGCTGTGGTGATGAAACCGCTCGACATTCTCACAACCGCAGGTGCAGTAGGCGACATTACCGGAGCACTGAACACCCTTCCGGGAACGGCCACTGTGGCCAATGACGGCAGGCTCTTTGTGCGCGGTGGTGATGCCACCGAGACGGCCATATTCTTTGACGGACTTCGCGTAGGTAGTGCCTATGGAACTGTTACTGCAAATTTGCCCACAAGAAACCGTTTCACTCCGGCGCTCTTTAAAGGAACTTTCTTCAGCACCGGTGGCTACTCGGCTGAGTACGGTGATGCACTTTCATCGGTGCTCGTGCTGGAAACCATTGATGAGCCCGTGCGCAACCAGACAGATATTTCGTTGATGACGGTGGGCGGCGCAGTATCTACTACACTCACCGGCAAAAATCAATCTGTAACGGCTGATGTGGCTTACCAGGATTTGACTCCCTATCAGGAATTGGTAAAGCAGGATTTCGATTGGGAAAAAGCGCCGCAATCCTATTCCGGTCAGGTAGTGTACCGCCACAAATGGGGCGAAGATGGATTGGTGAAGGCTTTTGTACAACTCTCGGAAAGCAAATTGGTACTTTGGCAAAAGGAGCCCGGCGACGATTCTAGGGGGCAGCGCACAGGAATCGTAAATCAATTTGCCTTCGGAAATGTATCTTTCAAAAAACCCTTAAGTGGCAAATGTCTCGCCGAAGGTGGAATCTCAGGCAGCTTCAATGACGACCATTTTGATATTGACAGTAATCGCTATGTGAACACGGAAAATCTTATTCACATCAAACAGAAATTTACCATCTACTTCAGCGATGCCATCAAGGTGAGAATGGGTGCTGAAACTTTTATCCGTTATTATGAGCAGAAAGATGTATTCAACGTCCAATTGCGTGGATTTGATGACCAGCGATTGGCGGCATTTACCGAAGCGGAGTGGTTTGTAAATACCAAAGTCACCCTTCGATGTGGTCTGCGCGGCGGATTTAATTTCATGACCGGCAAAGCCATACTTGAGCCAAGGTTGGCCGTGGCCTACCGCCCATATGCACAAGGTACTCTATCGGCTGCAGTTGGCACATTTAGCCAGGTTCAACATCCGGGGGTGATAATCGCTTCTCCTGAAATTACAGAAGCTTCCGCAGCGCATTTTCAAGTGAGTTTTCAGCACGAGCAAGATGGGCGCATTTTTCGGGCTGAAGCATACTATAAACCCTATGGGGGATTGGCTGTACAGACTTTTTCTCAGCAAGCCCCAACCGAAACGGAATTCGCTGCCACGGGAACGGGCGTTGCCAAAGGCTTCGACCTCTTCTACCGCGACCGCAAATCTATTTCCAATACCGATTATTGGGTAACTTACAGCTACGTGGATAGCCGTAGACAATATGGAGCTTTTACATCTCAGGTGCAACCATCTTTTGCGCCGCAGCACAACCTTTCGGTGGTCGGAAAGTACTGGATCAGCCGGTGGAAATCGCAGCCGGGAGCCACCCTTTCAATCAACAGCGGATTCACTTACAACAATCCAAATTTGCCAGGCGAAATGGAATCAATATCACCCGGTTTTGCCTCCCTTTCGGTAAACTGGAGCTACCTGCTAAAGCCCAATTTGATCATTCATTTCAGTTGCTCGAACATCACCGGACGCGACAATATTTTCGGGTATACCTACACCTCACAACCCGATGAACAAGGCATTTACGCAAGTAAACCCCTACAGCAACCGGCACCGAGGTTTATTTTTCTCGGGATATTCTGGACCCTTTCATCCGACAAAAATGCGAATCAACTCAACAATCTTTAAATAACAAACAATCCAAAAACACAACACCATGAAAAAGTCAGTTTTAAGTTTTCTCGTTCTCTTTTCCGCCATCAGCCTATTCGCCCAGAAAGGCGCATATGAACAAGCCATGGGCAGCGCTCTTGCACAGTTTGGACAGGCCAAAACAACTGAAGAACTCCACGCAACGGCCAATAATTTTGAGCGCATCGCAGCCACGTCAGAAGGGGAGATGTACCCAAATTATTACGCGGCGCTTGTGCTTCTCAACAGCAGTTTCCAGATAGAGACTGCCGCTGAAAAAGACAAAGCCATCGACCGCGCCATGGAGCATATCAAACAAGCCGATGCCATCTCACCCAACAACGACGAAGTAGAGGTGCTCAATGGCTATGGACTTATGGCGCGGCTTGTTGTAGACCCGGTTTCACGCGGTCAAAGCTACAGCCCACGCATCATGCAGAGTTTTGGTAAAGCCATGGCTATGAATCCAAATAACCCACGCGCCGCTGCCATGATGGCCCGTCAGGAACTTGGAACTGCACAATTTTTCGGTTCTGACACATCAAAGGCCTGTGGGCTTGCGCAAAAAAGTATTGCACTTTTTGACAAGGAAAAAACCAAAGGATTTGAACCATCATGGGGTCGCGACTTAGCCGAAGGAGTACTCGGCTCATGCAGCAAATCAGAATAAGCTTCAATCACGGAACCAACCCACGAACCAACATAAGTTCTAATTTAGCCAGTTCATGGAATACACCATCCACCCAAAACGCACCATTCGGTTTATCCTGATAAATCTGTTTATCGCGGTGGCAGTGAGTTTATTCTTATGCTTAAAATGTTTTGGTTCGTGGGATGGTATTCTGAAAATCTGGGATGACCTGCTTTACTCATTCCTGATTTCATGCCTGATGAGCGGTGGTATCGCTTTTATTATCAAATTCTCAGGGCGAATTTACCCTTGGGTGAAGGCTCCAGTGAAGCGCTTTTTTTTCGATTTGTTTGCGGTTACCACCTACAGTTTTTTTACAAGTCTTGCGCTAGTCTCAGTATTTTCTGTATACGTGTGGCGGTTCACCACCTGGGCTGATTTTAACCTTTGGTACGCTGCGCAAAGTGCCTTGTTGCCTACCATCATCGCTTTATTTATCACGTTTATTCTTACGAGCCAGTCATTTTTGCTAGAGTGGCGGCGGGCTTCAATAGAAACTGAGCAGATGAAAAACGAGCGCTTGAAGGTGCAGTATCAAAGCCTGAAAGACCAGCTCAATCCACATTTCCTGTTCAATTCCCTCAATGTGCTGAGCAACCTGGTGTACGAAAATCCGGACACTGCCAATGCTTTTATCGAAAAACTCGCGCGCGTATACCGCTATGTACTTGATGTACAACAGGAAGAATTGGTGTCACTCGATCGTGAGATTGCTTTCGCGAAAAGCTACCTCGAATTGCAGAAAATCCGCTTTGGCGACAAGCTGAATTTTAGCGTGGATGTAGCACCGGATTCGAAAGTTTTTATTCCACCTCTGGCTTTGCAGCTTTTGCTTGAAAATGCTTTGAAGCACAACAAAGCAACCCGTGATTCGCCGCTACAAATCAACATTTCCCGAAAGGGTGACATGCTCGTAGTGAACAATAATTTGCAGAAGCGCTCTGATGAAGCACCTGCTTCGGGCATCGGCCTGGCGAATATCCGCGAGCGGTACCGGTTTTTTACACAAGTGCCCGTTGGAATACACCAATCGACTGAGCTATTTTCAGCCGCGCTGCCACTTATTACGAACATCTCAGGCGCATGAATCTGCTGATTGTAGAAGATGAAGAAGAAGCCGCAAAAAGACTTCGCCGAATTGTGTCTAATTTGCTACCAAAAGCTTTTGTGCACGGCCCCGTCGAATCGGTGGATGAAGCTGTGAAGTGGTTGAAATCAAACCCAACCCCCGATCTGATTTTTCTGGATATCCACCTCAGTGATGGGTTGAGTTTTGAAATTTTCGAGCGTGTGAATTCCGATGCTCCCGTCATTTTCACAACAGCCTATGATCAATATGCGATCAAGGCCTTTGAGCTCAACAGCATTGATTATTTGCTCAAGCCGGTGGAAGAAGAGCGCCTTGGTGCTGCATTGAAAAAATTTAATTTGCGATTATTTAAGTCGCCAGCAGAACAAATGGGTTCCCAATGGCACCGCGTGCTCAAAAGCGATTATGGATCTGTGTACAAGAAACGATTCGTGACCCGAATCGGCGACCGGATCGTAGCCATCGATACTGCCGATGTTTTGTTCGCATATTCAGAAGAAAAAGCCACCTATCTTTATACCAATCAGGGCAAAAACCACCTTGTGGATTTCAGCGTAGAGCAGCTTGAAGGAATGCTCGACCCAGCTGCATACTTTCGGCTGAACAGGAAATACCTGGCGTCCTATGACGCCATTGCGAAGATGGTGTCCTATTCTAACAGCCGCATTCGCATAGAGCTGCGCAATTGTGATGACCGCGACATCGTATTGAGCCGAGATAAGAGCAGGCTTTTTAAGGAGTGGCTCGACAGATAAAACACGCAAAAAGAATGCTACGAAGAACGAGAAATGATGAAACTTTGCCTTGCGTAGCACCTACCCTTGTTCCTTCCAACATGACATTGTATACACCTAATTGACCTATTATAAACTGAGCATCTGGCAGGTTAGAATACCGCGCTTCGCAAGAAATACATGGCTTCGCAGATAAATATGAGCTTGAGTATTTTCAGCACTTACTGCCAAATTCAATCTTTCATTTTCTAGATATTTCAAGTGTCTATTATTGGAACTGCATGATTATTTTTTTTCTACATTCGAAGCCGGTTCAGGGGCTTTTATTTGCCACATTAATTGATCCCGATTCCAGTTTAATAGTATTTTTAATTCTATACAATTAACCAATGATAAGCGAATCAACCAATTTGCATCCTGTGCACCACAGCGATCGAATTAATTCAATTGACGCCATTCGCGGCATTGCAGTTTTGGGAATTCTCCTAATGAATATTGTTGGATTCGGGCTGCCCTACTCCTACTCTGACCCCACTATTTCCGGTGGTGCTGATGGCTGGAATTTAAAGGTATGGTTTGCTGAAGAAATGTTCTTTGAAGGCACATTCCGCGGTTTATTTACCATGCTTTTTGGATCGGGATTTATTTTGCTCACCTCGCGCATGGAAGCCAAAGGAGTGGGCATTGTAGTAGCCGATGTGTACTACCGTCGCACACTGTGGCTTTTGTTTTTTGGAATTATTCATTGCTACTTTCTGCTGTGGCATGGCGAGGTGCTCTATGTGTACGGATTGTTCGGACTGATGCTATTTCCCTTCAGAAATTCAAAACCGTGGCGCCTTGTAGCAGTTGGTGTTGCATTATTGGCAATGGGCACTTTCATGAATATATTTGCTTATACAGAAATTAAAGAAATTAAAGATGATGGAGTGGCCGCGCAGCAATTTCAAGCCGCAGGCGATACTCTCAGTAAAGAACAAAAAGCAGACATCGCTACATGGAAAGAAGAATTGGAAAAAAAGAGCCCGGAGAAAATTCAGCAAACAATTGATAATATGCATAGAGGTTATTGGGGAGTATTTAAAACCAAACTTCCGGTAAATCAATATATGCAAACTACGCTGGTATATGAGCTCTGGGTATGGGATGTGCTTAGCTTCATGCTCATCGGTATGGCACTGTTCAAGTGGGGTATTTTTCAGAATGTGCGCAGGCGGCGTTTTTATATTCTCATGATGATTGCAGGTTATGCCGTTGGTCTAACCATAAACTACTTCGAAGCAATCATTAAAATGCGCAACGGTTTCGATCCGGTGGACTTTGACCTCGCAGAAATAACCTACCAGATAGGAAGGCTTTTTACCACCATGGGGCATATAGGGCTGTTTATGCTCTTCATCGGCTCGGGCTGGCTAGGCTGGCTTCGCGATGCGCTTGCAGCAGTTGGCAAAATGGCGCTGACAAACTACCTCCTTACATCGGTATTATGTGCATTTGTGTTTCTGGGTTTCGGTTTCGGGCTCTACGGACAGTTGCAGCGCTACCAGCTTTACTACGTAGTAGCGGGCGTATGGATTGTTCAGCTTATCATTAGCCCTGTATGGATGAAATACTTCCTGTACGGTCCGGCAGAGTGGCTTTGGCGGTCGCTTACCTATAGGAAACAGCAGCCTTTTCTGAGGACTAAGAAGGTGTAAATAATCAGACGGCGAAATTAAACAATTTCTCATATTTGTATTTTCAAGAGAGAAACAAATGGGTAGGTTATTATTGAAATATCTAAAATTCACAAGATATACGGCCAAGCTCACAACGGGTATTTGTATATTGCTTTGCAGCCTGTGCGTAAGCAATTCTTAGGCACAAAATGAAGTAGTTTATGAGGATGTAATTCAACTGAGAACAACCGAAAAAAACGGGGGGCAGATTGTAGACAGCATACCCGGAGTAAGTGTAAATATCAGGCTGCACAACCAGGATATAAAAACGATTTTGAGGGAAGATATTAATAAAATTCTAAGAGAGCCACATCAGGAAAATGCAGTATGCACGAAGAAGGCAAACAAACCCCGAGTTGAATTTGAAGATGTAATACTACTGACATCGGCTGAAGCGCTGCGGGGAAAAATAACGAAGAACATACCTGAAAAAAGCGTAACCATACTGCTTAATGACCAAACTTCACGCACTGTAGAACGGAGTGAGATAAGCCAGATTCTGAAAGAGAAAAAAAGATATTATGCGTCGAAAACTGGTCCAAAATCTAGTGTCGCAACTGAACAAAATAAAGGCAATGGTGGAGTATTACAGGGAATTATCGAATTGGGTTCCAGCTTTGGCTTTAGAGAAAACGAATTGAGTCCAATTCAGATTAATATTATTGCGGCTGCAGGATTCAGTGGATTTGGAAGTGTGGGTGGAAAATTTGGATTGAGGTGTATTGCAGATGGAGATAAATTGTTGTTGCCAATCTTTGCAGATTTTCGCGTAAGTCCATTTGATAATAAAGTATCTCCATTTGCGGGCATCCGCCTGGATACTACCGTTCAAACTGCGGAAGGTACTGATTACTTTAGCGGGCTATTCTTTCACGCTCAAATGGGACTTGAAATTGCAAAAAGAAAAAAATCAGGGGTGATGCTTTCTGTAGGATTTGAGCAGTTTAATGTGCAGAAAAAAGAAGTTTCTGGAATATTATTTCCGGTAATCCGAGTTAAAACCAGATCAGTCCAAACCTTAACTGTCAATATAGCTTTTAGATTTTAGGAATAAGAAAAAAATTGACCGCCGCAGAATTCACTTTACAATATATCACAGGCTGATCATATTTCTTTAAAAGCTGTTTTTTCAAAAACACCTACCTTCGGCGCCGCATGTCAACATCACAACCCGAAGGCACCCGCATCAATAAATACCTCAGCGAAGTAGGTTTCTGCTCGCGCCGCGAAGCCGATAAATTGATAGAACAAGGCAGAGTGAGCATCAACGGAAGGGTACCTGAAATGGGCACCAAGGTGCAGCCCGGTGATGAAATCAGGGTAAATGGAAAAATAATAACGGTACCAATAGAAAAACCCGTTTACCTTGCTTTGTATAAACCCGTTGGCATAGTGTGCACCACCGACACACGTGTGGAGCCCGATAATATTATTGACTATATTGGATACCCCACGCGAATATTTCCAATAGGCCGGCTCGATAAAGCCAGTGAAGGATTGATACTCCTCACCAGCGACGGCGACATAGTAAATAAAATACTCCGCGCCCGAAATAACCACGAGAAGGAATACATCGTGTGGGTGAATAAACCCATAACTCCTGAATTTATAAAAGCAATGAGCAGCGGTGTGCCGATACTCGACACGGTAACAAGGCGCTGTGAAGTGGAGCAACTCGACCACAATCAATTCAGAATAATCCTTACGCAAGGTCTCAACAGGCAAATACGGCGCATGTGTGAATACCTCGACTATAGGGTAGTACGGCTGAAAAGAATCCGTATTATGAATATTAAACTCGACCTGGAAGTAGGCGAATGGCGCGATCTTGAGCCAAAAGAATTGGACACACTCAACAAACTGGTTTCCGATTCAGCGAAGACAATTTAAATTTCAGATTTTTGCTCATTACAACCATTCCAAAACAAAAATACATTTAGCCAATCAACTTAAATTTTGATACGTATATTTGATCAATATCAATTAATAATGCGTTTCAACTGCCTGCCGCTCATCGCTGCACTTTTTTTTACTCTCTTTTGCCTTGCCGAGGCATATCCGCAATGCGATATATTCAACCTTGCACGAAGCGGCAGTGGCAATGACATTCACGCATGCCTTTCGGCAAATAAGGCCTTGACCGACAGCCTAAGCCCTACTGGCCATAGCCCGCTTATACTGGCAGCCTATAATGGAAACAAAAATGCAGCCGCCGAGATTTTAAAATTTAATCCTGATGTAAATTTTGTCTCTCCCGATGGCACGGCGCTGATGGCGGCAGTAGTAAAAGGACAGATGGAAATAGTGAAAATACTGCTTCAGGCCGGTGCCGATCCGAATATTGCAGATGCCGGCAATATTACTCCACTTATCCTTGCTTCGATGTTTCAAAATGTCGAACTTTTCCGTTTATTGTTGCAAAGCGGAGCTAGAAAAGAACTTGCCGACTCTCGGGGCAATACCGCACTTACCTACGCCCAAATGCACAAGAACAGCGAATTAATAATTTTGCTCAGCCAATAATCAAAACCATGAAAAAAGAACTAACCAGAACTATTCTTACCAGTACGATTCTTGCTTTCACATCCTTGATCACTTGCGCTCAGGATATGAAAACAACCGGTTTCGTTCAACTATTACCTGCTTATCAGGGAAAAATAGAATTGACCACAAATGATGTAACAGTGTACCTCAATGGCCCAAGCGATCGCTGGTTTGCAATGGGCTTTAATGCACAGTCCATGACTTTAGGAACCGATGTAATATACTACGCAAATGGAAGCAATGGTGTTGGAATTTACGATGGCAGATTGGTCGGTTTTCAAGCACCATTGGCCGATGTAATTCAAAATTGGCAGGTATTGAGCAATACGATCAATGGCATGACAAGAGAAATTGTTGCAACCCGACCACTGAATAGCGGAGATGCGCTCGATTATATTTTCAGCTTTGGTCTGAACTCACTGAATATCATATTCTCTCATGGGGCCACCGCGACCACTTCCCTGGCATATCATCAAAATAACCGCGGTATTACTACGGTACAGTTTGAAGAAGTACAAAATCCATCATGCACCGTGAATGGTGGTACCCTCTCGACATTCAGTGCCCGCCTGGGCTTGTGCAAAGGCGATGCCCAACCTGACTACATTCAGCTTTCGGTAAGCGGCAATTCGGGCATTGGAAGATATGGTCTTGTTCGGCAGAGCGATCTGGAAATTATTGATGTCAACAGCAATGGTTCTTTTAATATGGAAAACTATGATGCGGGACAATATTTCTTAGGTCATATATCAGTTGACAATACGAGCCTGCTCAATGGAGTAACCAATGCGAGCCAATTAAGCGGTTGTTTTGACCTCAGCAATGCACTTCCCGTTACCTCCTTTCCACTGTTTGGAGGCGCCTTGTCAATAAACGGACCTTCCACGGTATGTGGTGGAAATGTATCTGTTTCAATAACCGGCAACCAGGGACCGAACTTTCGCTTCGCCCTGCTCAACCAGCTCTCTAGTGTTGTTATAGATCAAAATACCACGGGTATTTTCGATTTCACACCACTCGAAAATGGCATCTACAGAATTGTACACATTGCATATATCTCCGGAATAAATCTTGGTACGCTTTCACCACCGTTCCTGCCACCATGCATCACCCCTTCAAATCTTGTAACCATTATCAAAGAAAATTGTGAAGCCGCTTCACTCCATACTTCGCCAAATCCGACAACTGATATTTCCCTGACTCAATTTTCAATAGCCTTTGATGCGCCTGTAACACTTGAATTATATGATATGAGCGGTCGAAAAATTTCAACACTTTTCAGTCAGCAAGCGAAAAAAGACCAGCTTTACCGTGTGGAGTTAGACACATCAAATTTGCCTACCGGAATATATATCTACAGGCTCACAACTGTAGATGAAATCATTGTAGAAAAGGTGATTGTGGGCAGATAGACGCAGTGGAAATCAATTATATTGAAAACCGCTTTGGAAGTACTTTCGGAGAAGTTTTTTCAATTTTTATGGGCTCATTTATGGCACCAAAATAGAATTAATCTAAAGGAGTAAAATTTCATTTCATGCTTCACGCATTTTTCTACATTTGATCTGAAAATAATCTTCCCAAATGAAACTTAAATTGGCTTTACCAATTATAGCGGCGCTAGTGGCGATAAAATTTTGCATAACCTCCTCATGGGCGCAAAATACTGAGCAGGCGAAATCAGGCTATCTCACCAAAAAGGCATACAGTTCATTTGAGTATGAAATCATATTTTCATTTGCCAATATCACCGCTCCGGAAGGTATAAATATTGATCAGAATATGTGTTGGAGCCCTGTATTCAACCCTGCAGGGCATTTGAATTATGATGTATCGCAAAATTTCGGATTGAACATTGGGATCGCTTTGAGAAACGTTGGATTTATAGCAAAGTCCGATCCAGATGCAAATGATCCGCTAGCAATAGACCGCACAAAATTCCGCACCTATAATGCCGGTTTGCCGATAGGTTTTAAAATTGGAAATTTAAATCAGAACGCCCCTGCTTTTTTCTTCGCCGGATATGAATTTGATGTATTGATGTATTATAAGGAAAAACCTTTTCAGGGGCGCAATAAAGAAGACAATACCACTTCATGGTTTACCGGTCGAACCCCAAATACAATGCATTCAGTATTCGGAGGTATTCAATTGCCAAATGGAGTGGCAGTGAAATTTAAATACTACCTCACAGAATTTTTCAATCCCGACTTCACACAAACCGTGAATTTCAATGCCAATGTGTTTTACTTCTCCTCGGGAGTTTTCCCTTTCAGACCGACAAAAAGTACCATTGAGAGTTTCTGATATCAAAATAATTTGAGCCGTTAAATTAAAAGAAAGGGTTCGCTTAAATCTTTTTAGCAGTGTTTTTCATTTTACCGTTTCTGAACTATGAATGTGAATGAAGAGCTTGGCAAAGGTGCAGGTCAGTATAATCTGAACAAGGCGCTTGTGCAAAAACTCAAGAAATCGAAACCACGTGATCTTGATACCGAAGTAGAAGTATTTCACGACGAAGTTTTTGAAGCTGTAGATTGCCTCAAATGCGCCAATTGTTGCAAAACCACAAGTCCGGGCATGAAAGACCGCGATGTGGAACGCCTTGCGCGTCACCTAAGATTAAGACCCGCGCAGGTAATCGACAAATACATGGCGCTCGATGCAGATGGCGACTATGTTTTTCGCTCGGCACCTTGCCCTTTTTTGGCTGCTGATAATTACTGTTCAGTATATGAAAGCCGACCTACTGCATGCAGAGAATATCCCCATACCAACAGAAAGAGATTTTACCAAATTCTCGATTTAAGTCTCAAGAATACCGAAGTATGCCCTGCTGTTGTGAAAGTGTTTGAAAAACTTCAGCACAAATACAAATGAGCCTATGTTACCTCGCAAACCATGCCCTTACAATAAGCCCATTCACTACTTCGTAAATGGCCATCAACTTGACCGGATTGGCCCGACCTGTAATATGTTCATGGTCAAATACAAAATTCCCCTGCACTGTGCGGCTCATTATGTCCGATCTGTTATTGGGAAAAGCGCTGAACATATCACCGTAAAATTCTTGAATAGCATCGCGACCAAGGAGCGAAGGAGATTCGTCGTTGATATTCATAAAGATCACCGCATCTTCAGCAAATAAATCTGCGAAAGCATATACATCTTGTGCATTGTAGGCATCGAGTTGTGCCTGCACTACTTCCACAGGAGTTTGTGCTTGCATACCAAAGGTAATTATCACCGCAAAAAAAGTAAGAACACGCATATTATTCAATTTGATATTGCTGTCGCAAAATACAACTATTCTGAGCTAAAACATTTTACTCAATGAGCAAATTAGCAAAATGCTCAAACCGGAATATCTGATATTCAGGTGTTTTCGAAGTAAAGAAACAATTTTGTGCAATAATATCCTTTAAAGTAAATAATTTCTTCGCGCGCAACCTCGCTGTATTCAATTTCATCGTTACATTCGTAGAAATCTAAACTAGACAAAAAATGAAAAACTTAAACAGAATCGTAGCAATTGTTCTTATCGCAAGTGTGGGCGTGCTTACTACCAATTGTTTCGGAAGTTTTGAGCTCACCAAAAAAATCTACAACTGGAACGATACCGTTACAGAGAATAAATTTGTGAAGACCTTACTTTATTACGGTCTTTCAATCATACCAGTTTATGCAATCGGTATTTTGGTTGATTTTGTAATCTTTAACCTTATAGAATTTTGGGATGGCACCAACCCACTTGCTATGACTGAAGGGCAGGAAGAAGAACAATATTATGCACACAAAGGAGTAAATTACAAGGTGGTTGCTACCAAAAATCAATTTGCAGTTACCGCACTGAACGGAAAGAAAACCGGTTCAGTTGAAGTACTTAGGTTTGACAACGAAGGCAAAACTTGGTACCATGAAGCTGAAGGCAACTGCAATGCACTTATGACTTTTGCCGGAGAGAACAACGATATACTATTGGTTCACACACCCGGTGGTGAAACCATTCAATACGCACTTAATAGTAATTTTGATGGCAGCGACCTGGCAAACATGTATCGACCGTTGTTTGACACCACCACGATGGCGTTGAGAGATTAAACCACTTCGCAATGTTACTGTAAAAAAGCAGGGCCGTAGGGTCCTGCTTTTTTTGTATCAATTTAAGGGTGTATTAGATTTTTAGTCTTGAGAGGGATTTTCGGGTTTAGAATTTTCAGACCTCGAATCATCTCAGCTTGTCCCATTCCAGGCGGGACCTGTTGTAAATAAAAATCCGCAACTAAAAAACAATTCACCGATGACCAAAAAGGCATCCTTGCCTGCCGGAAAAACTTTTGCTAAAAAAGAAAAACAAAAGCCAACTATATTTACGCATCACAAAATCGAAAGACTTATGCCATCACTTGATATTGTTTCGAAAGTAGACTTGCAAACTGTAGACAATGCCGTAAATGCAGCAAAAAAAGAAATCGAAACCCGATACGACTTTAAAGGAACCGGCAGCGAAATAGAACTCGACAAGAAAAATGTGTTAATTCAGCTTACCACTGAAAACGACTTTCGTATTGAACAAATGGAGTCAGTGCTTATAGGCCGTTTTGTGAAAGCGAAGCTCGATCCGCAAAGCCTCGACATAAGCAAAGAATTTTATGCATCGGGAAAGGTGGTGAAAAAAGACATACCCGTAAAACAAGGTATAGACCGCGAAACGGCAAAGAAAATTGTGAAGGCAATAAAAGACGCAAAAATCAAAGTGGAACCTGCCATTATGGACGACCAGATTCGAGTGTCATCAAAATCCATAGACCTGCTGCAACAAACCATTTCCATTTGCCGGCAGGGCGACTTTGGAATACCATTGCAGTTTATCAATATGAAGGCATAGCTGAGCGTGTTTTTAGTGTTTGGTTTTTAGTTCTTGGTCAGATTTTTTTGCAGTATAGTTTCCAGACTGCGAATCCTTCCGCCTGCCCCGTTTCGAAGAAGTACTTGTGGTTGCAAAATTTTCGCGGCCAAAAACCAAGAACCAATACCACAATCCACTGCAAAATTAAATTACAATTACATACCAATGAATAACTTAAACAGATGTGGCAACCTAAATGGCATAAACAGAGTGTTAATTTATGGTTAAGATTGTTAATGTAAACTTAACATTAGGAAATCACAATACTGCTCAAGTTAGCCTTTTTTTGTTGCGCCTATTTTAGCACCAAAATCATGGATAAGCTCGAACGTAAGCAGAGTACTCCTTATCTTAATTTACTTGACTTCTTTGCAAAGGAGCAGGTATTTCTAATTATAGTCCTTGCTGGTATGTTGCTGGCGCAGATTTCTTTAAGCTTCGGTCAGGCCGCAATGTGGGTAGGTTTTGCATTTGCAGCGTATGCCGCTGTGGCCAACGATAGTATTCAAAGTCTGGGTACTTTTATTGAAAGCAACCGTGATAAAAAATGGTGGGCACTCTGGCTTTTCATAGGTGTTATATTCTTGTGCACCATAACCTTCAGCTATGTATATTTTGATGGCGACGTAACCTATCAAAGGCTCGGCAAGGTGGTAGATGGTGAATTTGTTACTGCGTACAATCATCCCACTCATTTCAGCTATTTTCAGATTATTGCTCCGCTGGTACTGCTCATACTAACGAGGCTCCGAATGCCTGTTTCCACAACATTTCTGCTGCTCAGCGTATTTAGCAATGATACAAGTGGAATCACCACAGTAGTTTGGAAAAGCGTAACCGGTTATGGACTGGCATTTATAGTTTCATTTGCAATCTGGTATCTGTCGTATAATGCCATCAAAAAGCGTTTCAAAAGCCGTAAAATGAGTCCAGCATGGAATGTGATTCAATGGACCATTAGCGGCACACTGTGGGCTGTTTGGGTTATGCAGGATGGCGCCAATATAGCTGTATTCCTTCCCAGGCAACAGGAACTGTGGCAATTTATTATTTTCGCAGGTACCATATTCTTTGGTTTAGGCCTGCTCTTTTACCTCAGGGGCGATAAAATACAGCGCATCGTCAGTGAAAAAGTTCGGATATCAGATGTGAGAGCAGCTACACTTGTCGATTTCTCCTATGTAATACTACTGCTGTATAAGCTATTTGTAAGCCCTATTCCATTAAGCACTACTTGGGTATTCTTAGGTATCATTGGTGGCCGCGAAATTGCCATTAACCTCTCCAGAAAAAAAGCGGGACAGGTCCATAAATTGAAAGCGCTTAGAGTGATAGGCCGCGATTTCAGCTATGCCGCCATAGGGCTTATCATATCCATAGTGTTGGCTACAGGCGCCAATCTTAGTATAAGAAGGGATATCGCTGATTTCTTCCTGGGTATTTTCTCATAAATCTTTTTGCACTTAAAGTGCTTTGATGTGGCGATAGGCAACAATCTTATCTATACAACCTGCATACACTTGACTTTCTTTTACTTAATAAATTCAATTATTCAGAATGAGCTCTAAAAAGAAAGCGCTGGTACTTTTACCAGCGCTTTCCCACTAACCTATGAAGATGTATTTAACCGACGCAAAAATACAGCACATCAACGCAATACGCCAGTACCGAATAAAATCATATTGTTAAGATTACACTACCTGAATATTGCCGGTTGAAAACTCCCATTGACTGCACAGCTAAAATCGCTTACATTCGCCAAGCAAATTATGGAAGTGACAGCAGGCACCTATCCGATTATTGAAATAATCGAACAAGCTTACGAAATCCCGCAACTAAAGAGGAAACGCCGCATATCGGCTCTCCTTCCCCACAATTACCACCTCACCAATAAGCGCTATCCAGTGCTCTATCTCAAAGATGGTCAAAACCTCTTTGACGAGCACGCTCCTTTTGGCAATTGGGCTATAGACCGCTCCCTTGAAGCGCTCGCCGCCGAAGGCATGGGCGATCTTATAGTAATAGCTATAGACCACGGTGGCGAAGACAGGATAACTGAATACTTGCCTTATTTCAACGCAAGTGTGGGCAACGGTCAGGGCGAGCTATACATGAATTTCATGGAAGATACTCTTATACCATACGTAAACCGAAAGTACCGCACCCTCGCATCAAGCGAACATACAGGTATTGGAGGCAGCTCAATGGGTGGTCTCATCAGCTTATTTGCAGGGCTGAATTACCAACGGCTATTCAGCAAGGTCATGGTATTTTCGCCAAGCCTTTGGATCGCACCCCGTATTTTTCAACAAGCAGAAAATTTTAGTCCGGAGCTACCAGTATACCTGTACATTTACGCCGGCGGAAGGGAGAGTGCCAACCACCTTCCCAACGTAAAACGACTCAAAGCCAAATTGACTTCAGGTCATAAGAACTTTGCCAATATAAGGTTGCACGTATCACTGAATCCTAATGGCACCCACAGCGAACATCATTGGCGAAATGAGTTTCCCAAAGCAGTAAAATGGCTATATTTCCAGCACCATTAAGCCAACGATGATACTTAAAAAGGCAACCGCCAAACCGCAAGAATACAGTATTCGGATTCTTCCCTTTCCCGCTCTGGCGGCAAATGACAACAAAATTCCCAATGGCCTGCCTCAAGCCCTGAGAGCACAACTCCTGCCTACCGCAGGCCAATGGCTACTGTTGCCAAATGATCAACCGGTTTTGCTCTTTGCCTTTGATTCTGCAGCCAATCAATGGGCTATAAGCAAGGCGTTTAGAAACATGGCTGTACAAACACTTTCGCAATGGGGTGATAAACCAATGCTCGATACTTCGATGATGGGTGAGCATATGGAATCCGGCCTGCGAGGAATAGTATCGGCACAGTATCAGATTGGTTTTTTTAAAAGTGTAACTCCTATAAAATGGCCTAAGTCACTGCACCTTTCGGGAAATGAAGGTTCAACTGATGAAATAAATAAAGCTCAAGCTACCGCCGAAGTGTATATGCGTGTGCTGGAGTTGGTAGACCTTCCGCCGAATACCAAAACCCCGGAATACCTCGGACAGTGGGCGCGCAAATCAGCAAAAACATTCGGATTCGAATGTGAAGTTTTAAACGACAAACAAATTATCTCCACCGGCTTGCACGCACTGCATGCTGTAGGCAAAGGCAGCGACCGTGAACCACTCTTTATAATAAGCCGGTATCAGGGTGCGCCGGATTCGGCTCAGGTACATCTCGCTCTGGTTGGCAAAGGCATCACGTTCGATACGGGTGGTGTATCACTAAAAGACTCCGCTAACCTGCATTATATGAAAAGCGATATGGCCGGTGGCGCCATAATGCTTGGAGCTATCGAGCTTGCGGCAAAGCTCAATATGCCATTAAATATTGTCGCGGTGGTACCTGTAGCTGAAAATGCAGTTGACGCGCGCAGCTTACTTCCAGGCGATGTAATTCAATCCTATTCAGGTAAATCAATAGAGATCATTGATACCGATGCTGAAGGCAGATTAATACTTGCTGATGCCCTCGCCTGGACCGTAAAAAATATACAACCCAAAGTAATGGTCGATATGGCCACCCTGACAGGAAGTTCACTGCGGGCTTTGGGTACTGAAGCAGCAGCCCTCTACACAGATAACCAAGTGCTGCAAGAGTTACTCACTTCTGCCGGTCATAAAACGGGAGAGAAGCTTTGGCCCATGCCGCTTTGGAGCGACTACGACTACTACATTCACTCTGATATTGCCGATGTGAGCAACCTGCCGCTCAAGCCTGTAGCAGGTTCGATTGCTGCCGCAAAATTTCTCCAGGTATTCACACTCGGACATACTGCCTGGGCGCATATCGATATGCCCGGACAGTCATTTGGCGACAGCCCCTTTGCAAAAATGAAATCAGCCACCGGCTACGGATTGCAATTGCTCAGCGAAGTAATGCAGCAATTCATCGAAAATTCAGATATTCGCAAGCAGTTAACCCTAAATTAATGCCTAGACCATACACTTTCCTCTGCATTTCTTCCTATTTTAAGGGAGAAGCATTTCTTCAGGCCTGTCAAAAAGCCGGCAATAAAGTATACCTCATCACCAGTTCAAAGCTTGCCAATGAAGCTTGGCCCTGGGAGTCTCTTGATGACGTTTATTATATGCAGGAAGACGAGCATAACCACTGGAATATGGAGCACCTGATCAATTCCGTTGCATACAGCATGCGCTCCATTCAATTTGATCGCTTTGTAGCTCTTGACGATTTCGACGTGGAGAAAGTATCACGGCTCAGGGAGCAATTTCGTGTGCCCGGTATGGGCGATACCACAAGCCGCTATTTTCGCGATAAGCTAGCCATGCGTGTGAAGGCGAAGATGGAAGGTGTGCACGTGCCGCCATTTACAGCACTCTTTAACGATGCTGAAATAACAGCTTTCACCCGTGAAGTAGCACCGCCCTGGATGGTTAAACCACGCTCCGAAGCGTCATCCGTTGGAATCAAAAAAATAAACGATGCGGATGCTTTATGGCAGGTATTGAATGAACTCGGTGACAACCGCCACAGATACCTGTTAGAACAGTTTTCGCCAGGGACGGTATACCACGTTGATTCACTGACATATGATAGTAAGGTAGTTTTCACAAGGGTGAGCCGCTACCTGGACACTCCTTTTGACGTAGCTCACGGAGGCGGAATTTTCAGATCGCATACCTGCGATTTTAATGACCCTGCTGCAAAAAAGCTAAAAACGCTAAACGCCAAAGTCCTGAAAGCCTTTGGTATGCAATACAGTGCTTCTCATACTGAATTTATCGAGTCGCGCGAAACCGGTGAATGTCTATTCCTCGAAACATCATCGCGTGTAGGCGGGGCCCATCTCGCCGAAATGGTTGAAAATGCCAGCGGAGTAAATCTTTGGGCTGAGTGGGCTCGTCTCGAAACCGCCGTAGCTTCAGGTAAAGCCTATAAAATTCCAATTGATAAAATGGAGCATGCAGGTATTGTAGTTTCGCTTTCGCGAGATGAATTTCCTGACTCATCACAATTCAGGGAGAAGGATATAGTATGGCGATTAAAAAAGAAGTGGCATATCGGACTTGTAGTACGCCACAAAAAAACGGAACGGGTTCTTGAATTGCTACAAAGCTATACAGAGCGCATCAGGCACGATTACCATGCTGTTGCTCCTGCACCTACCAAATCGTCTTAAGGAAATTTCAAGATTTAAAAAAGGCTACGCTCGCTCCAACCCAGTCTTTATCTTTGTTGTAGCGCACGCCCACCATTTCGCCTTTGCTTACACGTACCAGATTGTTCACTACACGCATACGCGGAGCTCCGGCGTCCCAAACCATAAGCATGCGCACTTCAAATTTTGCCGGGCCAGTTGGTGTATGTATAAGCGGTTCATAAACCACCCTACGCTGAAGAATATAGTTGTCGCGATCCTTTATTTCATCAAGGTCTTGTTTTGTGATGTGTAATTTCACACCAGTACCTGCAAACGAAAACAGGGGTTTCAGTACATAATTTTCTAAGTCGTCAGGATAGGTGTCAAGCTTATCCAGGTAGTAACATTCGGGAACGTATTTGCCGCTGAGCAAAGGCATGGTATACTTCGAAATTCGGAAAAACCAGTTTGGATGACCTACCCATTCCACCTCTACTTCATCGGTGAATTGAAATTCCCTTTGCAGATCATTTCGCTGCACCAGCTCATCAAATATTACGCGATTGAAAATACGCTCCACATGAATCAATTCACCATTTTCGGCAGCATAATACAATTTGCGCCCTTGTTTTTTCAACTTCGAAATGCAAAGTACCTTTATGCCAAGCTCCTTTTCGGCAGCGTAAAAATCTATGGATGTTGCCTGTTTCTCAGGCTCTATTTCGAGCAACACAACTTTTTTAGGATCGCATTTACCAACTACCACTTTACGCATCACTTCCATATAACTGATTGAATCCAAGCCATCAAAGTGAGTGGTATATCCTTCTGGCACATACATGTGCTTGCGGTATGCATTGGCGAGCATTTCCTGAAAGAAATAAAGTGAAGGGAAGCCCTGCAATTCTATGAGCTGTGGTATAAGCGTACCATCCGCTCCTTTGCATATTCCGAAATCCATAACCAGAAAACGGGTATGTTCATCTTCATTTGGGGCGGACAGGCTACTGTCTTTAATAGCTCCTTTTGTGAGTTCCTTAAAATTTGGTTTTAATAATACTTCATTGATTTCTTCACAGGCTTCAAGAAGCATTCTCCGTATTTCAGCGTTCAGAAAAACAGGAGTTTCACATATTCTGAATTTTACACTATGGTGATATACTTCAGAGACATACTTCTTAAAATTTTCATACTTCTCTTCGGTAAACCTTCGGTTGTATTCGGTTCTTATTTCTGATTCCATGTCGCATTATTGATTTACCGATTTCGTGAGCTTGGCAATGGCATTATTCAGAAAGTTAGGAATAATAGTACGATGTGTGCGTAATATGCGCTCAGGGTCTTCCAAATGTCGCAGCATATCATTGTATTTTCGAACACTGTAGCTTTTGATGATGGTTTCTGCCATTTCAGCTTTCTGAAAGTGAATGCGCATACCATAAGGGTCAGCTTCAGGATGGTATTGTGTACCTACGAATTCATCGCTGAAGCGAACAGCCATGATGGCCCTTTCATACTCAAGGTGAGAACGCATTTTTTCGAGCGACAGGATCGTTGCTCCGCGCTGTTGGAATACTTTTAGTCTGGGTTGAACCAATTGCCAGTCACGACTATCTACAACAAAATATGGATCATCCAGGCCTTTAAGCAATCGATCATTTTGGCCCGCTTCTGTTTTATGACATGGGTGTACACCGAATGATGTGACTACCCTCTTTGTTATTTCACCAAGCCCAAATAGATGGCAAGCCATTTGGAAACTGTGACAGATGAAAAAAACGTGTTTTTTTTCAGCACTTTCACTCACATGAGTATTGTGGCTCCATAAATCATTGATGAGCGCTTGCCATTTCACATCCCAAATTCCATCACCTTCAAGCGGATTGCCCGGGCCTCCGGAACTAATATAAATATCAAAATTCAAGTCAGGAATTTCGTGCGCAAGTCTTACATCAAACTCACTCCATTCAATTTCATCTTCGAAACCGGCAAGTATTTCCCTTAAGGCACGCATGCCCTGATTTGCCTTTCCTTCATACATATTGAGAAGGGCAAGCTTAAGTCGGTTCATTTTATCACTTCTTGATCCGGTTCGTAATCTGCACACCTAAGTGCGCATCAGTTGATTTTAAAGGCCTGAGACCTTTCCAAAATCTATCACTAATTATGATAGAATACAATGCTTATTCAGCCTTTGGTGTTTCTGCAACTTTAGCTTGGGCCGAAGCTCCAGAAGCTGATTTAGCTTCTGGGTTCGGCTTTAAAGACGCAAGTGGTTTGGGCGCAATTGCTGCCTTTGGTTTAGGCGCTGGCTTTGGAGCCGCCTTTGGCTTAGGCGCTGGCTTTGGTGCTGCTTTAGGTTTTGGTGCTGCCTTAGGTTTTGGTGCTGGCTTAGGTTTTGGTGCTGCCTTAGGTTTTGGTGCTGCCTTAGGTTTTGGTGCTGCCTTAGGTTTTGGTGCTGCCTTAGGTTTTGGTGCTGCTTTAGGTTTTGGTGCTGCTTTAGGTTTTGGTGCTGCTTTAGGTTTTGGTGCTGCTTTTGGCTTTGGTGCAGCTTTCGGCTTTGGTGCAGCTTTAGGCTTTGGTGCAGCTTTAGGTTTTGCAGCGGCTTTCGGTTTTGCAGCGGCCTTTGGTTTTGCAGCGGCTTTCGGTTTTGCAGCGGCCTTTGGTTTTGCAGCGGCCTTTGGTTTTGCAGCAGCTTTCGGTTTTGCAGCAGCTTTCGGTTTTGCAGCAGCTTTCGGTTTTGCAGCGGCTTTCGGTTTTGCAGCGGCCTTTGGTTTTGCAGCAGCTTTCGGTTTTGCAGCGGCCTTTGGTTTTGCAGCAGCTTTAGGTTTTGCAGCAGCTTTAGGTTTTGCAGCGGCTTTAGGTTTTGCAGCGGCTTTCGGTTTTGCAGCGGCCTTTGGTTTTGCAGCAGCTTTAGGTTTTGCAGCGGCTTTAGGTTTTGCAGCGGCTTTAGGTTTTGCAGCGGCCTTTGGTTTTGCAGCGGCTTGAGGTTTTGCAGCGGCTTTAGGTTTTGGAGAAGATTTGGATTTTGACACAGCTTTTGTTTTAGGTGAGGACTCGATTTTGGGTATTGAATTCGATTTTGGTCCTGGCTTGCCTTTCACGGCAACAGGTTTGGCTGCTGCTTCTACGACTGTTCCGGCTTTCGGCGCTTCGGTAGGAGTTACAGAAATACTTAATTTCGGTCGGCCACGGCCACGTTTAGGAGCATCTGACTCTGGTTTAGCGGGCTTGGCTACAGAAGACGTGCGCTTAGACCCTGGCTTTGGCCCACGTTTTTTCGGTTCACCGG
This sequence comes from Flavobacteriales bacterium, assembly GCA_038207425.1. Classification (GTDB taxonomy): domain Bacteria; phylum Bacteroidota; class Bacteroidia; order Flavobacteriales_D; family Cryomorphaceae; genus JBBQZU01. Next base: position 25,505 of record JBBQZU010000003.1, read on the forward strand.
CAGAAGCTGGATATGACTTCATTTGCCTGGAAATGAAAGTTCCCCAAGTGAGATTCATCTTGCCATCTTTATGTGCCTGAGCGCGGGCAATTGCCATATTTGCTGCGTTCTCAACAATCCAATCAAAATTTTCTTGTCCTACGGAATGTACATCTGCATCGGGTGCCGGGTTGCAGAAATCTATTGCGTATGGTATGCCGTCGCGCACAGCGAATTCCACTGTATTAAAGTCGTAACCCAAGGCCTTGTTTAACCTAACAACACCATCGCGTACCTTCGCAAGTAAACCTTTTGCAACAGGACCACCATTGGTTACATATCTTAGGTGGTGCGGATTGCGGGGCTCATATTGCATAATATGAACATTGTCGCCACCGAGGCAATAGCAGCGGAAATATTCAGTAAATTGAATTTCTTCCTGCAGCATCATTACCAATTGTCCGGTTTCGGCATGGCGCGCAAAAAGCTCATCAGCGCGCTCAATACGGTATACACTCTTCCATCCTCCGCCGGCATGAGGTTTCATATACGCCGGAAAGCCTATGTATTTAAAAATACCATCCCAGTCGAATGGAAATTTAAGATTGCGAAAAGAATTTTCGTTTGTGTCTTCTGGTCGTGAATGCGATGGGAGGATTACTGTTTTTGGAACAGCCACACCAATATTAACAGCAAGGGCATTATTGAAAAATTTCTCATCAGCACTCCACCAAAATGGATTGTTGATTACGGCTGTACCACCAATTGCTGCATTTTTAAGGTAGGCTCGATAGAACGGAACATCCTGAGAAATACGGTCAATTATTACCGCATAGTCGGTAGGTACGCCTTGCATTACCTTATCGATAGAAACTTGCTCAGCAATAATGCCGCTCACTTTTTTTTCGTTTATCCTTTCGATAAACGCCTGCGGAAATGAATTTTCCTGGCCGAAAAGTATTCCAATCTTTTTCATGGTGTGTGGTTTTGTATGCGGTTTGTTTAAATATTAGAAAGGTATTTAGGAAACATTTGGCGCCAAAGCGGCCAATCGTGCTCTGCCCAACGATACTCATCGAGCCAGTGATTTATTCCCTTTTTGCTCAGAAGATAGCTCATATGAAGATTTGCATCTTTGCAAATATCCCATTCACCATATCCCAAAACTATTTTCAAATTCCACAATTCCGGATGGTCATGATTTTGAATAAAATCAACCGGATTATTAAAAAAAACATTATCGTCATAATGACCATCCAAAAAAGAACGGATATCAAATGAACCGCTCATTGAAATTGCATGGCTTACCTTATCGGGGTGTTTCAAAGCAAAATTTAATGCATGGTACCCTCCGAAACTCGCACCTGCCACAACTACTTTTTGCATGCCGTAATTATGCCGGATACTATTTATGATTTCATCGATAATAAAACGGTCGTATATCTGATGATTTTTAACTCTGTCGGCAGGATGTACTTTTTTATTGTACCAACTGTGCTTGTCTATGCTGTCTACGCAGTACAATTTAATTTTGCCATCGTTTACAAATTGGGCAGCAGAATCAATTAATTTAAAATCTTTGCTTTCAAAATAGCGCCCCATAGTAGTAGGAAATACTATTACCGGCGTACCGTAGTGCCCGTAAACAAGCATCTCAAAATCAGTACCCAGAGTGGGTGAATACCATTTAACGTAATCTTCTCTCACGAAAACTTTTGGTTATTTATTTCAAACAAGGGGCCTGTGGATAACATCCTAAATAATAGCATTGAAGAAAAACTATGCCTACAATACTGCGCTATATTAAGAAAGTTTCTTTTCAGATAAACAATTTGAGAAATTAATTTTCAAATAACCTATGTTATCAAAATTTTTACTCTTTTGTCACCTGTATTTTAGTGCCTTTTTTCAAAGCTTTTTTATAGGCAGTTTCGTATTCTTTCAGCAATACTTTCCAGTCAAAATTTTCAGAAAAATCCTCGAGTTTATTTCGCTGAATCATTCTGTACCTGCGGGTTGTTTTCACGAAATGCAGCATGAATCGAGCGAGGCTTTCGGCCGATTTTTTAGCCGTTTTATTATGGCGCCCAAGCACAAAAATTCCTTTGTCTTCGTGCTCTGCGTCCATTGATTGAACATAATTTCCGAAACCAGACAAATCGCTTGTTACAGCAGGAACCCCTCTCGCCACACACTCAAGTGGGGTGTATCCCCATGGCTCATAATAACTCGGGAAAATTCCGAGGTGACATCCTCTAACAAACTGTCCGTAATCAAGTCCGAAAAGCGGATTTGTGGATTCAATAAAATCGGGATGGTATACTACCTTCACTTTATCAAGTGGAGAATTCACCATTTGTTCATTTCTCAAAAAGCTGAGCAATTCATCATCTATATCGTTTACCAGATTATGGGTAACAATAATTGGCCATGCTTTGGTTTTCCATGACTGAATAGTGCGGCGGTAACGCAATTTCCAATAATCGTCAATAAGTGCGTTCAGATCAGGCAGCCGGTGCTCTTCGCTGGAGCGCGCCGCTGCATAAAACAAGCGGTCGCCTAACTGCTTTTGAATTGCCTCGCAATTGCGCATTATTTCTTGCATTACTCCCCGCGATTCGAGCACCTCAGGATTAATACTCCATGTGGGGCGTTTGGTAATAAAAAACATGACTACAGTTTTATTAATTCCCTCACGCACCATCATTTGGTTGAGCCATTTCAGTGCCATCAGTGTAATATCAAAACCCTTGTTGCGGTATTCGTACCTACCTGATGTGAAAAAATAGAGAGTATTATCGAGGTCAAAATCGTAGCTATTAAAAAAGTGTCCGATTACGAATTGGTGTATTTTATCTTTAAAATCTTCATGTCGGTTGTGCACTTCATGGTAAGCCACATACTTGGTAATATTGAGTCCGTTCGGAGTTATTATGTCGGGTTTCTTGCCGAGCAAATATTGACATTCTATCCCCGTTACTTCGCTTACTGTGGTAAAGGTATCTGATGCTGCGGCCGCGTATCTTTCAATTTGGACCTGTGGCAATATTCCAAAACGGCGTGATTCTAATTCCCAGTTATACGTTTCAATTTTATTATAAAATTCAGGATCGCTACCCGCAAGGTATCTACCCAGCATGGTAGCATGGGTAGTGAAAACTGTAGAAATGGGTAATTTTTCGCGCTTGATATCCAGAATCGGAAGTCCCGCCATCCACTCATGAAAATGGGCCACCACTGAGCGCTTACCTCTCAAAATCTCCTTGCTTAGAATGGTGAAAAAAGTGCGGTTCAAATCCGACCATAGTATCATCTTTTCGAGCAACTGATCTTCGCGGTTGGTGGCTAAATCGTGATTTTGATTGAGGTGTTTGTGAATTGAATCGAGTCTGTTGAATACATTCTGTGGATTCAATAATACTGTTTTCGGACGACCGGTAACCAGCCACCTTCCGTACCACACTTCGTAGCCCATATTTCGCATTTTCTCAACAGTGCGCCCAATAGGGTCTGCGAGGTTGTGTATATGATCGAATTCAGCGGCTATGTCTTTAAATTCTAGCGGGCCAAGAAGACAGTAATCATCGCCCCATTGCTCAATGGCTGCAGGTACTTTTGAACGAATTACGGTGTAGATTCCTCCCACCTGGTTGCATACTTCCCAGGCGCATTCCACTATGAGTGGCTCTTCATTGTTGGCAGTCATTTTCTTTCTTGTAGTAGCAGGTTGGTAGGTCTAAGGTAAATAAAATTATGCTCAAGACTATTTACTTAATAATTCAAGAGGAAAATCAAACTTCATGACCGATGAAACTGTGGCAAACTGAAATCTCTTTCAATTCAATCTCCACTCCACGAAATTATGCCAGTTGCAATTTTCTGAAAATTTTCACGTCGGCAATAAAAGTTCCAAAAGGTAAAAGCGAAGCAATGAATGACCAAAAGGCCTGAATGAAATTTATTGTTTTTGAAAAATAAAGCTGGGCCAGCAACATGATGTACAGAATAAATAACAAGCCATGCGCCATTCCAACGATATAATTTGGTTGAGGTAAATCATACATATATTTCAAGACCATTGTGATGCCCAGCAACAGAAATGAACATCCTTCCAGAAATGCAATTACTCTAAACCGACCGACGGCACCCGACGAAAAACTTCTGATCATAAAGATTTGAAAATTGAATTAAAAAAAGCCAAACTAAACTTTGTTTCGGTTGGGCTAAAAAAAGTTAGCAAAAATTAATTGGGATAAATGGCACCTAAAAATTCCTGGAGTTTTGCCCAGGATTGCTGATCGGCTTCTTTCTGATATTGCAGGGGTAAATTAAATTTTTCGCCCATTGCTGTGGCTCCGGGATTTGTGAAAGCATGCATAGCTCCGGGGTAGCTTACATACTCGTAGCTGGCTCCAGCTGCATCCATTTGTGCCTTAAATTCAGCTACCGATTCTTCGGTAATAAATGGATCGGCAGCGCCATTTTGCACCAGTACTTTGGCCTTTAAATTTTCACCGGGAGTGATGGGCAACTGCACCCCACTGTGAAATGCTGCAACGCCATCGAGATCCATACCACCATTGGCAAAAGCCATAATAAGCGAACCTCCAAAACAGTAACCTATTGCCGAAATAGAATGTGGATCAACATTGGGATTGCTCACCAACTCTGCGTAGGCCGCTTCAAACCGGGCCTTTGATGCATCCAAATTGCCCATTACCATACCAGAAAATTTCATCGCGTCTTCAGGGTGGTCGGCTTTCTGTCCATCGCCATACATATCAACTGCCAGTGCCACATACCCGAGCTCTGCGAGCATTTTAGCGCGGGTGCGGGCGTACTCATCATGCCCCCACCACTCATGCACAACCAGAATACCGGGGCGTTTTGAAGTATTATTTTCATCATACGACAAAAAGCCTTTCATCACGGTAGTATCACTGCTATAAGTTACCTCCTTGCCAACTACATTGACTACAGGTTCCGCAGTTTTTTCTCCATTGGTAGGATGAGAATTTACACAACTCACCATAAAGGCAAATGCAGTGAAGTAGGTTGTGGAGATGAAAATTATTTTCATTATTTCTGTGGTTTAAAAGTGAACACGCGCTTTGCACTATTGGTTTACAAAAGTGAAAATTTTCAATATCGGCAAAAGAAGTTGCTAAGATTCATGCGCTTCATTATGCTCACAATGCGCACACCCATCAGAGATGGGCTTCTTCACCTTTCGGTAAATGATGAAGGCCACAATTCCGAAAAATAAAACGAACACAATTAATTCCTGCATGGTACGAATTTAAGAAAGAATCTGAAAGGTAATGAGCGAAGAGAGATAAGCTACTAAGGTCATAAATATGGTTTGCCCAAGAGGCCATTGCCATGACTTTGTTTCGCGGTACACCACCGCCACTGTGCTCATACACTGCATAGCAAAGGCATAAAATACCAGAAGTGACCATACCACTGCATTGCTAAAGAATGGCGCTCCTGTTTTACTATTCACTTCACGGTTCAGCCGATCCTGCAAAGTGGTATAGTCGTCATCATCGGCACCAATACTATATAAGGTACTGATGGTAGAAACAAAAACTTCTCTGGCGGCAAAACTTGTAATGAGTGCAATACCGATTTTCCAGTCGAAGCCAAGTGGACGTATCGCAGGCTCAATAAATTTACCGAGTATGCCGGCATACGATGCTTCAAGCCGGGCAGTATTTACCGAAAGGTTATAGGCGGCAATTTGTTCTTCACTCACAGTTTCTGCCATAGGTACTTTCGCCTCAGCTTGTGCAATACTATCGCCGGGACCGTATGATGCCAATACCCATAATATTACCGATATCGCAAGAATAACTTTGCCAGCTTCCAGAACAAAAGTTTTAGATTTCTCATACATGGTAAAGAGTACGGTTTTGGCATTTGGTAAGCGGTATCTGGGAAGCTCAAGAACAAGGCTGCCTCCTGTTTCTCTTTTCATAATTACTTTCATTACCCAGGCTGAAGCCAAAGCCGCAATAATACCCAGAAGGTACATTGCAAATAATGCCATTCCACGCTGATCAATAAACGCTCCGTCGCCTTCAGGTATGATCAGTCCAATAAGTACTATATACACCGGAAGCCTTGCCGAGCAACTCATAAAGGGAGTTACGAAAATGGTGATAAACCGGTCCTTGCGATTGGATATGCTGCGGGTAGCCATTATAGCGGGTATCGCACAGGCAAATCCTGAAATAAGTGGTACTACACTGCGTCCGTTGAGTCCAAAAGGACGCATGGCTTTGTCGGTAATAAATACCGCTCTGGCCATGTATCCCGAACCTTCAAGCACTGCCAAAAATGCAAAAAGCAAGGCTATTTGCGGAACAAAAATAACGATACCACCAAGCCCGGGAATGATCCCTTCACTAATTAAGTTGGTCAATGCACCAGAAGGCAATACACGCGCCGCTTCGAATGAGAGCATGGCAAAAAATTGATCTATCAGTTCCATTGGACCCTGAGCCCAGGTGAAAATGCTTTGAAACATGGTAAACAACAATGCCAGAAAAATAGCGAAGCCCCAGTATTTGTGAAGAAGTACACGATCGAGTTTGAGGGTGGTGTTGACTTTTCCGGCACTTGCACCATTGATGCATTTTGAGAGAATCTCGCGCACCCTCTGGTATCGCTGCGCTGTCTCCAACCGCTGTGCGCCTGCGCTGTCAAAATTATTTTCGATGGCCAGATCATGGAGTTTCTTTCGCAACTCCGCATCGAGGCGTGTAGGTTCGTCCCGAAATTTGAGCATTTGCAGAGCACGATAAGGCAACGTAGCTTCGGTAAGTTCCTGCACTTTATTGAGCAAGCCTTCAGGGCAAATCGCTTGAATATTAAGACCCGCCTTACCTACACTGAAACGGCTGTTTTCAAATCCTGATTTCAGGTCGTTGAGTCCTGTGCCTTTATCGGCGTTAGTTGAATAGATAGGAATGCCCAGCATTCGCTCGAGCAAAACTTTATTAATAGTAAGCCCATCATTTTTGGCTTGGTCTTCCATATTCAGCACCAGGGCCATTGGATAACCTAAATCAATAAGTTGCAATACTAAAAAAAGTCCACGCTCCAGGTTGCTTTGATCAGCAATGGCAAGGATAGCATCTACTTTTGAATGTGGCTCAAGCCCGCAGAGTACTCGAAAAACAACTTGCTCATCTTCGCTTCGTGGATAGAGATTATAGGTACCTGGAAGGTCTATAATATCTATTTTCAGATCAGATGCCGTGCGAAAACTTCCGGTTTTCTTGTCTACCGTTATGCCGGGAAAATTTCCAACCTTTTGGTTGAGACCTGTAAGCGCGTTAAAAATGGTTGTTTTGCCAACATTGGGAACACCCGCAAGGGCTATAGTGCGGAAGCCTTGTGGTTCTTGCATATCAGGCCGCAGTGCTTACAGGCCTAACACGAATGAGTTTTGCTTCATTCTTACGAAGCGCAATTATGGTATTGTCAATACGGAAGGCCAGCGGATCTCCAAAAGGTGCTGATACCATCAACTGAATTTCTTTGCCAGGCCAAAAGCCCATTTCAGTGAGACGCTGTCCGGTAATTTCGCTTTGATCAAGATCTACGATCTCCGCGAGTTGGCTCATCTTTATAGTGTCGGCGGTGGTAAAATTCACTGTTTCTTATTTAAAACCGTTCTAAACTGCAAGTATACAACGCTATTTCATTCTGACAAGTGACTTATGTCAAAATACCCTTTTCATGGTATAAAAAAAACGCCGCGAAAAGGCGACGTTTTAAAGGGGAGACAGGATTAATTATCCTCCAAAATCATCAAAGGCAACGTTTTCAGGTGGGACACCCCAATCGTCGACCATTTTAAGAATTGCGGCATTCATAAGTGGAGGCCCACAGAAGTAGAATTCTATATCTTCGGGCGACTCATGTTTTTTGAGGTACTGGTCAATCACCGCCTGATGAACAAAACCCACAAAGCCATCACCTTCACCTTCACAATCTTTTTTCACTTTCCAGTTGTCTGCAGGAAGGGGCTCGGAAAGCACCAGATAAAATTTGAAATTCGGAAACTCTTTTTCAATATTCCTAAAATGATCAAGATAGAAAAGCTCTCTTTTTGAGCGTCCACCATACCAGTAAGTCACTTTTCTACCTGACTTAAGGGTGTGGAATAGATGAAACAAATGCGACCTCATCGGAGCCATACCGGCCCCACCACCAATATACAGCATTTCTGCACCGGTATCCTTGATAAAGAATTCTCCATAAGGACCTGAGATGGTTACTTTATCACCGGGCTTGCATCCGAATACAAATGATGAGCAAATACCCGGATTTACGTCCATCCATTTATTCTTAGCCCTGTCCCAAGGCGGTGTAGCAATACGAATATTGAGTATGATAATATTTCCTTCGGCAGGGTGGTTTGCCATGGAATAGGCGCGGAATATCGGTTCAGGATTTTTCATTTTCAGATCCCAGAGAGCGAACTTGTCCCACTCACCCTTGAAGTCCATAGGATCCCGCCCAAGCTCGGGGTGTGATGTAATGTCGATGTTTTTAAATTCCACTTCGCACTTTGGTACGTCGATTTGGATGTATCCGCCGGCTTCAAATTCAAGGTGTTCCCCTTCGGGCAACTGCACTACAAATTCTTTGATAAATGAGGCTACATTATAATTACTTATCACTGTGCATTCCCATTTTTTGATACCGAAGATTTCTTCAGGGATATGAATTTTCATGTCCTGCTTAACCTTAACTTGACATCCCAGGCGCCATTTTTCTGAAATTTCCTTTCGGGAAAAATACGGGGCTTCCGTAGGCAGAATTTCTCCACCGCCCTCAAACACCTGGCACTTGCACATAGCGCAGGTACCGCCACCACCACAAGCCGATGGAAGAAAAATCTTCTCACTGCTGAGGGTAGATAGGATGGTATTTCCGGCTGCCACTTCAATGGTTTTCTCACCATTGATTTCAATCTTCACAAGTCCCGATGGGGTGAGTTTTGATTTTGCGTAAAGCAAAACACTCACTAGCAGCAGCACTACTATCAAAAATACGCCAATGCTGGCAATGATCGTTACAGTCATTTTGTCCTTATTTCCGAATTAAACAATAGGTAATACGTTAAAGTTCGATACCCATGAACGCCATAAAAGCAATACCCATGAGACCGGTAATGATAAATGTGATGCCTAGCCCACGCAGAGGGGCAGGTACGTTTGAGTAGCGGATTTTTTCGCGAATTGCAGCTATGGCAACAATTGCCAGCAACCATCCCACCCCGCTACCTAATCCAAATACTGTAGCATCGCCAATGCTGGAGTATTGGCGTTCCTGCATAAAAAGAGCTCCGCCCAAAATTGAACAGTTCACAGCGATAAGTGGAAGAAAAATACCCAACGCTCCATAAAGCGCAGGAGCAAATTTCTCAACCACCATTTCAACCAATTGCACCATAGAAGCGATAACAGCTATAAACATAATGAAGCTGAGGAAACTCAGGTCAATATCGGCCATAGCTGGATCGAGCCATGTAAGGGCTCCTTCTTTTAGCACATAATTTTCGAGAAGGTAGTTGATAGGCACCGTAATACCCAGTACAAAAATTACTGCAGCACCAAGGCCCACAGCAGTCTTAACCGTTTTGGATACTGCCAGATATGAACACATGCCCAAAAAGTAGGCAAAGATCATATTGTCAATAAAGATGGACTTTACAAATATGTTTACAGCTTCCATGGTGGTGCGTGTTTCTTAGTTCTGTTCAATGAGTTTGGTATTGCGCGAACGCTGAATCCAGATAATGATGCCTACGATGATCAAAGCCATTGGAGGCAGAATCATCAGGTTATTGTTCATATAACCAAATTCGTAAAACCCTGCAGGCAAGAATTTAATTTGGCCAACTCCTGGAAAGCTTATTGCCCCTGAGCCGAAAACTTCGCGAACCACGGCTACTGCGAGCAGAATCCATGCGTAGCCCAAACCATTTCCTATACCGTCAAGCGCTGATGGCCATGCCTTATTGCCCATTGCAAAAGCTTCAAACCTTCCCATAATGATACAGTTGGTAATGATCAAACCAACAAACACTGACAATTTCTCACTGATATCGGGCAAATATGCTTTCAAAATTTCATTAACGATAATTACCAATGCCGCAACTACAACAAGCTGCACTATAATTCGAATCCTCGATGGGATTGTATTTCGAAGTGCTGAAATTATCAAATTGCCCAATGTCGCCACAAATATCACAGATAGCGACATTACCACTGCCTGCTGCACTTGTACGGTAATGGCAAGTGCCGAGCAAATACCGAGCACCTGCACCGTAATGGGGTTATCATCGTTCAGAGGATCGGTGATTAATTTTTTATTTTTTGGTGAGAAGAGAGACTCGCGTGGCACTGCTTCTTTAACCAATTCCTGCTTTTCTGCTACTGCTGTGCTCATTATAAACCAGTTAGTTGTGTTCTGTTCTTTTGAAAATAATTGTCATAAACCCCAAAAGTGCGCTTCATCATTTCTGATACACCGTTGCTCGTAATGGTTCCGCCGGTAATAGCATCTACTGCGTGAGTATCCGTATCGTCGGCGCCTCCTTTCTTCACTTTGATTGATACCAGATTGCCAGACTCATCATAAAGCTTTTTTCCCTTAAATGGGTTTTGAAAAAAAGCTTCAGAAATTTCTGCACCAAGGCCAGGTGTTTCTGATTTGTGGGCAAATACTGCCCCAAACACGGTATTGAAGTCCTCTTCAAGTGCAACGTAACCCCAAATTGGTCCCCAAAGGCCCTTGCCTACCATTGGTATTATAGCGAGCTTCTTGCCATTCACTTCCGCCAGATACATCGGGAATTGCTTTGATTCGATGCTGAGCTGTGATGAGCGGTACTCTTTCTGAACGTCTACATTAAAAGGATCCTGAACATCTTTAGGATCAATTTTACCTGAACGCTGTGAAATTACTTCGCCCTTATAATTCAGGGTGACACGTTCTTTGATATTTGTATAAAAAAGATCGGCAGCGTTTGATCTCTCAGCCTGAACATCAACGGTATTCAGAATGCTCATCATCTCCTTTTGTATTGAGTTTTCTACCTGCATAGGTTTCAGCGTAAGCGACGCATATGAGAGTGATGCGCCAACTACCACTACCAATATAATGGCAAAGACAAATGTATAGGAATTACTGTTTTTATCTATTGCCATGGCTTATATTGTTTTTACAGTTTTCAGTCTTTTCAAGCGCCTGTTCACATTGGCTTGTACAACATAATGATCAATGGTAGGAGCCATGACGTTCATAAAAAGTATTGCCATCATGATACCTTCGGGGTATGCAGGATTTACAACCCTGATTAGTATGCCAAGTAGACCTATTAAAAATCCGTAGATCACTTTTCCTCTATCTGTTTGAGCAGCAGTAACCGGGTCGGTAGCCATAAATACTACACCGAACATAAAGCCTCCCATAACAAGCTGATGCCACCATGGCACTTGAAGGTAGAGGTTATCAGGCGAAATAGATGGGCCCGCTAAATTGAAAATGAGACCCATCGCAGCACCACCAAGTATTCCGTAAAAAATTATTCTCCAACTCGCTATGCCTGTCCACAAGAGGATGGCTGCACCAAGGAGTACTGAAAGCGTCGAAGTTTCGCCAATTGAGCCCGGTATGAGCCCGATAAATGATGCCATAAAACTTTCACCTACGCTGCTATATGCGTTGCCGGCCACATCGTGAAATGCTGCACCCTTTTCAATTGCCTGCGACAAAAGCGTCTCTCCGGTATAGCCATCTACCGTTGCTGCACCATCGGTACTGATCCATACTTTGTTACCTGACATTTCAGTAGGGTACGCGAAGAACAAAAAAGCACGGGCAGTAAGCGCTACATTAAGGATATTCATTCCGGTGCCTCCAAATACTTCCTTCACAAAAACTACTGAAAAGGCAGTTGCCACAGCCACCATCCAAAGTGGCATATCTACCGGCATAATTAGCGGTATAAGCATACCCGACACAAGGAATCCTTCGTTTATAGCGTGCGATTTTATGATGCAGAATACAAACTCTACGCCCAACCCTACTCCATATGATACTATAATAAGCGGCAAAATTTTGCCCAGGCCGAAGAGCACCATATCTAGTAGGTCCGCTTCCAAACCTAAAGCCATATAGTGCTGGTAGCCGGTGTTGTAAATTCCAAACAAAAGGGCAGGTATCATGGCAACGATCACCAAAAACATGGTTCGCTTCATATCAATCGCATCGCGCACGTGCGCGCCTTTGCTGGTGGTATGGTCAGGCACAAATGCAAACGTTTCCAACGAGTCAAACACAGGCCAGTATTTCTCCAGCTTTCCTCCCTTCTCAAAATTCGGCCTCACTTTGGCCAAAAGATTCTCTACTAATTTCACAGTTACTGATTTTTAAGATGCAAATTCTTTCACCATATCTTCAAGACCCTTACGCACTACATCCTGAATGTCGATCTTGGACGTACAAACGAACTCGCAAAGGGCAAAATCTTCGGCGTCAACTTCATAAATGCCGAGTTTCTCCATAGCGTCAATATCATTTACCATAATGGATTTGATAAGCTGCATAGGATAAATATCAAACGGAAATACTTTTTCGAGTTCGCCGGTTACTACAAAAGCCCGGTGCTCACCATTGAGGTTGGTATCGAGGGTGTACTTTTTACCGGGTGCCAGCCAAGAAGGATACGCTTTGCTCAGGCTAAATTTATTAAAGCCGGGAGAAAGCCATCCTTCAGTGATAAAAAACTGTTTCTTGTCGCCTTCGGGTATGATAGTAATTTGATTGTCGTAAAAACCAAGGAAGGTTTCGGCATTCACTTTAGTACCCGTGAGCACGTTGCCTGAAATATAGCGTACGCTGCCATCTTTCACATTTCCTTTGGTGAGCATACCGATATTGGCTCCGCTAATGGTTTTGGCGAAAGCCGGGTTTTTTACTTCGCTTCCTGAAATGGCCACAAGTCGCTCAGCGCGGAACTTGCCTTCGGTAAGCGACCTGCCTATGATTGCAGCATCAACCGGCGCCACGGTCCAAACCACTTCACCTTTATTTATAGGATCAGTATGGTGTATCAGCACGCTTACATTGCCTGCAGGATGCGGTCCAGAAACATCAATGCGCTCTACGCCTTCAATGTCGTTGTAGAAAGTATCACCGCTCTTTACTCCAAGGTAAATTTTACCATCGGTGAGCTTTCGCAAAAAGTTGATGCCAGTCTGAAAGTTTTTCTTTTCGTCCTTTAAAAGGAAGGATGTGGCAGGAGCCAAAGGCGCAGAGTCGAATGCCGATATGAAAATAGCTTTTGGCTTTCCATTAGGCTTCGCAATAATGCCATAAGGTCGCTGCTTCATATAAGGCCAAAGCCCCATTTCGAGCATACGCTCCATTATATCCTGCCTGGAAGCTGCCGGGGTAAGTGGGCTGAAAGGGAGATAGGAAATATCTTTGTCGGCGAGTATCCGTACTTCAAGAATTTTTCTTTTTGCACCTCGCTTCACTTCGGCCACTTCACCGCTCACCGGCGATACGAATGTTACCTTGTCATTAGTTTTGTCAATGAACAGTGGGGTTCCGGCCTTCACTTCATCGCCTTCTTTCACTTTCAGCTTTGGAACCAGCCCGAAGAAATCATCAGGTTTAAGCGCGTATACACTCGACGATTCAGTCTTCAAAATTTTCTGATCCGCCTCGCCTACGAGCTTAATGTCGATGCCCCTCTTAATTTTAATGGCTTTGGACATGCTTTTGGGGTGCTATAATTTTGGCTGCAAAAATAGCAATTGTTTCTTTGAAAAACCCGACCGATTTTTGCGTTATTCACCAAATATTAAATTTCGGCCTTGTTTTTGACAAAAACACGACTACCTATGACTTTATTTAAATTTCAAAAAATAGAATTTTATTTGAAAATGAGTGTGTTGGCAATTTTAGTATGCCTTACATCGGCTACAGCCAAAGCTCAAAAAAATAAAAAGCAGCCAAAAACTGCCAGCGAGGTGGAATACTATGATGAGAAACATACCGAGTATGAGAACAAAATATATGATCCGGATATTCACACCGTAATTATCCATGCCCGGGGTTCGGAACTTGATTGGCCTATCATTAACCTTAGTGGTATGGAGAAGATAATACTCAGATTTGACGATTTGAGTGAAGATGTGAGGGAGCTCAGCTATACCTTTGAGCATTGCACCCACGATTGGAAAAAAAGCGATCTGCTGCCAATGGAATATCTGGAAGGATATAGGGAAGACTTTATTCGGAACTACAATTTCTCCTTTAATACCACACTAAGCTATACCCATTTTATGCTTGAGTTTCCTAATGAGCAGATGAAATTCACGAGAAGTGGCAACTATATAATAAAAGTATTTGCCAATGGAAAGCAGGAAGACCTGCTACTTACAGCGCGATTTCTGGTGCTCGAAAATCGTAGTACCATTACGCCGCGCGTTCGACCTTCGAGCGTGGTATCAGAGCGCGAGTATATGCAGGAAGTGGACCTTACGGTAAATTTAAGCAGCCTGCAAGTGCTGAATCCTTATAACGATATAGAATTGGTGGTGCTCCAGAATTTCAGATGGGACAATGTAAAACGAGGGTTGAAACCGAGTTTTATTAAAGACAATCAACTTGTGTACGACTATCAGGGAGAACTCTCCTTTGATGGTATCAATGAATTCAGATTTTTTGATGCCAAAAGCCTTCGCTATAGGAGTGAACAGGTAAAAGAAGTGGTTCGCGAAGCCGATGGTTATCACATCATACTGACTCCTGATGTAAGGCGTTCGCACCTGGTTTATGAATTTCAGAACGACATAAACGGGCGCCTGCTCATAAAAAACGACGATATGCAAAACGCTCATTTGGAGAGCGATTATGTAACCATTCACTTCTCAATGCCCACCGACGCCATGCTCGGACACGGTGATATGTATCTGTTCGGGCAGCTTTCGCAATGGGAACTCGACAAAAAATTCAGGCTTGAATACAACGCTGAAACTTCAAACTTCGAAAGAAACTTGTTGCTCAAACAGGGATACTACAACTATATATACCTGTGGAAGCCGCTGAATGGTGGAGAAGCCCATACGGATTTTACAGAAGGCAATCATTCACAAACGCATAACGAGTATATTGTTTTGGTATACTTTAAAGATCGAAGCTCATTTTCTGACAGGCTGATAGGATTCAAACTGTTCAATAGTTTTAATAACTAAAAATTGATCTAAAAGGATTTCTTTTCTCAAAGGAATTCCATAACCTTGCGGAGCCTACAGAAACATTCTTATGACAACCGCCCTAACTTCCGGTATTCTCATTTCAGTAAGTTGCCAGTTTGAAAGTAAATTCTCAAATCCTGAAAACCACCTTTTCATGTTTTCATATACGATTGTAATTGAAAACAAAAATGATTTTCTGATTCAGTTGAAGCGCCGGTTCTGGCATATTACCGACAGCAATACCCACAAACGAGAAGTGGAAGGAGAGGGTGTAATCGGAGAACAGCCGGTGATAAAACCCGGCAAAACATACGCCTATAAGTCCTCTTGCGATTTTACTACAGATACCGGGCGTATGCATGGAAGTTACCAAATGATGAATCTAGAATCCGGTGAACTTTTTTCAGTTGAAATACCTTCGTTCGTACTAATGGTTCCGCACAGGCTTAACTAATTTCAGCCGTCTATTTCTTCAAAATCAATTTGATATACAGCACCCGGCATATCGCGGCGTACAATAATGGTTCCGTTGAGCTGCTCAGTCAGGGCTGAGATCAACTCAGTACCAAACGAATCGGCTGACTGAAAGTCAAAATCGGCTGGAAGCCCAATGCCATTGTCGCCAATGAGCATTTGTAATTTGCCGGAAGGCATTCTATTCATTCGCACCAGGATTGTTCCTTCTTGATCGTCGCGAAAGGCATACTTCAGCGAATTTGAAATTACTTCGTTGATGATCAATCCCAAAGGTGTTAAAGTATCTGATTTGAAACGGGTGAGATTGACCTGAATATCCAGTTTGATTTTTCCTGTAAGCGAGTAAGTGCTAATAAGGCTATTAGATAAATCGGTGATGTATCCTACTATGTTTAAGGTACTCAGATCCTTGCTCTGATACATTTTCTGATGTATAAGCGACATAGAACGTACCCTGTTTTGAATTTCGCTAAAGGCATTGAGGAGCGATTTATCTTTAATAAATCTCGACTGAAGATTTAGAAGGCTAACAATTATCTGAAGATTATTTTTAACCCTGTGGTGTACCTCCCGGAGCAGTACTTCATTGATATCGCGTTCGCGCGCAATTTCTTTGGTGCGATCAGCTACTGCTCTTTGAAGCGCAAGCCGGCGGCGTCGCTCACCTCTTAATCTCATTCGGTAAAGCAAATAAAATGTAGCAGCAATCACTATTACAATCAATAGCTTTGACTCCCACCGCTGCCAGAAACTCGGCTTTACGATGATATAAACTTTGGCCGGGCGGTAGTTCCAAAGCCCGTCATTATTAGAGCCTATTACTTCAAAAATATAAGTGCCTGGCAGCAGATTGGCAAATGTTGCAAACTTGCGGTTGCCTATATAACGCCAATTATCAAAAAGCCCCAAAAGTCTGTAGGCGTATTGATTTTTTCCGGGTTGCCTGAAGTTAAGCGCAGCGAAATCAATGGTAAACCCAGGGTGGTCGTGCTGCAATATAAGCGTATCGCTCAGTTGCCTGGCTAATTCGAGTCTTTGTTGTGTCGCATTCTCATTGAGAAGCTGGAAGCCGGTAACAACTATATTGGGTATGAAACTGTTCTCGCTGAGCCGGCCGCTGTAGAAATAATCAAACCCGTTAGCGCCACCGAAATAGATTCGGCTCGACCGGTCTCGGTAGCAGGCGCGGGCGTGAAAAGTATTGTGGCTCAATACCTCATCGTCAAAGTAATTTCGAAATGTTTGCGTAGAAAAGTTGAATGATGAGATTCCGATATTGGTGCTGATCCAAATGTTTCCGGAAAGGTCGCTGGTAATTGCCAGTACTGCATCATTTGCAAGACCATCAGTTTCAGTATATGATTGAAAAAGCTCTACTTCCGGCCGCCATAAGGCCATACCCCCGCCTGCCATAGCCACCCAAAGGCGCCCACTATCATCAAGATGCAAGTCATTAATATACCCTGACTTTAAAAATCCTTTATTTGGATCTCCTGCTAGAAAATGCTCAAAAGTGCCGGATGTAATATCCATTCGGTACAAACCTGATTGCCCGGTTCCAATCCATAATGCACTATCAGAATCGTAGGAGAGACAAGTAATATTATTCTCCTTTAACCCGCCGGGAGTTAAATCAAATCGATGAGTGCTAAATTTATCTGATTTTTTATCAAAATAGCTCAAGCCTCCGCCGTAAGTACCTATCCAAAGATTGCCGTTGTGTTGGCTCAAAATAGTGCTTACTTTATTGCTGGAAATCGAGGTAGAATTTACAGGATCAACCCTGTAGTTTTTCAAGGTTGTACTATCCATGTCGTAGGCAATCAAGCCGTCACCATTCGTTCCCATCCAAAGAATATTGCCTTGTAGTAACAATGCCTTTACTTCATACCTCATATCATAAAGCGGGTGTTTTGGGTCTTCAAAAGCTACATCGGCGGTGCGATTACCGGTATCATATCTGTTTATTCCCTGCGCTGTTGCCACATATATGCAATTGGTATCAACCTGTGCAAAAGCAAATACCTGATTGCGATCTATGTCTTCCTCTTCGCTTCCATTATAATAAACGGAGAGAAACTGAGGTGCGTCAAGATTGATAGACGATGCGCCTACAGACTGTGTACCTACCCACACCAGACCTGACTTATCCATGAGCAGGCTCCTTACGTTGAGTCTTGAAAATGCGGGCATTCCAGCGCTCATATATACGCCGGCCATCAACTCTCCGGTATATGCATCAAGGGCGGTAAGTCCGAGTGGAGTGCCCACATAAAGTATCCCTGAAGGGCTGCACAGCAATACTCTGATGATTGATGAAGGCAAAAAATCTCTGCGTGGTTGGTCCTTTAAATAAAAATTAAAATTTCTTTCTTCAGGATCGAATCTGTTTAAACCATTACGGGTACCAATCCAGATTTTGCCATCGCGACTTGATGCAAGGCTGGTGACTTCAATATTCGAGAGGCCCGCAACATCCATAAAAGCCATACCATATCGAATAAAAGATTTGCTCCCCTGCCTTAGAATATTCAAGCCGCCCATCGTACCAATATAGAGTTCACCATTGGCTGAAGCCATAAGTGCTGTAATATGATTGTTGGAAAGGCTGGTACTGTCGCCCGGCAGAATTGAATAGCGCTCAAACCTTCCTTTCACATCCAAAATAAGGTTTAATCCATGCTCTGTTCCCACCCATATATTGCCTTTGAAGTCGCCGGATATTGAGGTGATCTTATTGTTGCTTAGGGCTTCATCATTGTTAAGCCAATGGTAGTGGCGCTCAATGCTAAATGTTTTGCTGTTTAGCCTGTTTAATCCGAATGAAGTACCCACCCAGATATACCCTGATTTGTCTTCGTAAAGAGCGGTAATACTACTGGAGCTTAATGTTGCAGAGTCAGCCGGGTTGTTTTTGAGTACCAAAAATCCCACACCATCGTAGCGGTTCAATCCATCTCGGGTGCCAAGCCAGATGTAGCCTTCTGAATCCTGTAGCATACAGGTAACCGTGGCCTGAGAAAGGCCATCCTTGATGGATACATTTTCAAACTGAACAACTTGTGCATTAGAATCATCAATGTATAATACTGAAATAAAGGCTATTAATACCCAGGAAAAAAAGTGGAAACTGCCGTTACGGTACTTTATCACAAGGCTAAAGGTAATCAATAGAAATAGGGTGAATCAGACCGCGGTGACATTGTTTACATTTAAAGGGCCAAATAGTTTTTACTTTTGTACCACCATTCGTACCACCAAAACTGAAAATTGCCATGCCTAAAGGAGTATATCAAATTCCCTATCCGGAAAACGAACCCGTATACCAGTATGAACCCGGCAGCCCGGAGCGCGCAGCGCTGGAAAAAGCATACAGCGACCTCTGGAATTCAGCACCCGTAGAAGTGCCCATGTACATCGGAAATAAGGAAATACATACAGAAAATAAGAAACCGCTTACACCTCCGCATGACCATGCGAAGGTACTTGGCCACTTCAGTTATGGCGATGCAGGCCATGTAAAACAAGCCATTGAAGCGGCTCAAAGTGCCAAAAAAGCCTGGGCTGAGCTACCTTGGGAGCAAAGAGCAGCAATATTTCTGAAGGCAGCCGATCTGATAGCGGGCCCCTGGCGCTACAAGTTCAATGCTGCCACCATGATTGCGCAAAGCAAAAATGCTTACCAGTCTGAGATAGATGCTGTATGCGAACTCGTTGACTTTCTAAAGTTCAATGCTGCCTACATGGAAGAAATTTACTCAAACCAACCCGGTAGCAATCCCGGTATGTGGAACAGGCTCGAATACAGACCCCTTGAAGGCTTCGTATTTTGCGTTACCCCATTTAACTTTACTTCCATTGCTGCAAACCTCCCGGCTGCAGCAGCACTTATGGGCAATGTATGTGTATGGAAGCCTGCCGATAGCCAGGTGTACTCTGCAAACATGATCATGGAAATATTCAGAGAAGCCGGTTTGCCGGCAGGTGTAATAAACATGATAACTGTTGACGGGCCTGTGGCAGGCGAAGTGGTGTTTAAGCACCCCGATTTTGCTGGATTGCACTTCACAGGTTCTACCGCAGTATTCAAAAGTCTCTGGAAAGAAATAGGTAAGAATATTGACATTTATAAAACCTACCCGCGCATAGTAGGCGAAACGGGGGGTAAAGACTTTATAGTAGCCCACCACAGTGCAAATCCTGTAGAAGTGGCTGTGGCAATTGCCAGAGGCGCATTCGAATTTCAGGGTCAAAAATGCTCCGCAGCATCACGCGCGTATATTCCCGACAATATTTGGCCAAAAGTGAAGGAGCGCCTCATGGCTGATGTAAAGTCATTCAAAATTGGTGAACCATCGAACTTTAATAATTTCATCAATGCCGTCATTGACAAAAGAGCTTTCGATAAAATATGCGGCTATATTGATTACGTAAAGACGCAACCCGACGCTGAAATAATTGCCGGTGGTAACTACGACGGTTCTAGAGGCTACTTTATTGAACCTACGGTGGTGGTTACTACCAACCCGAAATTCAAAACCATAGTAGAAGAAATTTTTGGGCCAGTGATGACCATATACGTCTATAAAGCTGATGATTTTGAATCGACCTTGCACCTCGTCGATCAAACTTCAGAATATGCACTTACTGGGGCAATATTCTCAAACGACCGCTATGCTGTAAATCTTGCGACCAAAATACTTGAAAATGCAGCAGGCAATTTCTATATCAATGATAAGCCCACAGGTGCCGTGGTAGGCCAGCAACCTTTCGGCGGTGCCCGCGGATCGGGAACCAATGACAAGGCTGGCTCTTACCTGAATCTTATTCGCTGGGTTTCGCCCCGAACCATTAAAGAAACTTTTGTACCGGCAAGAGATTACCGCTACCCTTTCATGGGTTGACTTATATAGGCTACAATACTTTTCACGCTTTAATGTTTATAAGTGAAAAGCGTGTGGCATGAAAGCGCAGTATAGAAAATCTGTACATTTGGGCATGACCCTGAAAGGAAAGAAATTACCCAATTGGTTTCGCAACCGGTATGTGCTTGTGGTATTTGGCTTCATGGTATACATTACCTTTTTTGATGCGTACGACCTTATTTCACAATTGGGTCTTAAATATGAAATGTGGAAGTTGAGAGGTGAGATAGAATACCTCGATCAAAACACTGCCGAGGCAACAGCGCAGATTCAGCAACTGACAAGCGACGACAAACTTCTTGAAAAATTTGCCCGTGAACAACACCGTATGAGGCGGGAAAATGAAGAAGTGTTTGTAATAATCAGAGACGAAGATTAACCTCCTTTTCTTAACAAAATGGATTGTGTGTTGTTACATCGTCGTTTGCATCACGCACATGAATTCTGCACAAATAGGTCTTTTTCCGCTTCAAATGATTCTCCTCCCTGGAGAAGTGACGCAGCTTTTCATTTTTGAAGAGCGCTACAGACAACTCGTTTCTGATTGGGAACTGTATGGCATTGAGTTCGGTATTCCTTATGCAAAAAACGGAATTCTCACAGGCGTGGGCTCATTGGTAGAAGTAACACGGATTATTAAAAAAAACCCTGATGGTACTTCACATATAGAAATTCGGTGCACGGATGTTTTTAATATCACAACCTTCAACAACACATTTGGCGAAAAGCTCTATCCAGGTGGATTGGCCAAGCTTATGGAATCCAGCCAGTTTCCTCCAGCCAGCCTGGAAGTAATGACGGGATTGGAAGTTTATTTGAAAAACAATAATCTTGAACTTTTTAGCGAAAGCCTTGTGGCAAAAATGAATGTGTATGATGCAGCCAGGCTCGCTAAAATAAGTGATGTAGATAAAGTAAAACTCATAAGCCGAAAGGGGCTAGAAAGGCAGGAGCAAATACTTTTGAATCACTTCAAGCTTGAAGCCGCTATCCACGCGCAGAGAAATAGCAAGTGGAGAGATATTATTTTAAACTGATTGGTCAACATGTTAGCATTAGTTTTGTTATTTTAGCGTATCAATTTTAAAATCAGAGGGATGTTTGCGAAAGTAAATTTGAGAGAAGCGCTTGCCAACAATAAAAAGCAAGGCGAAAGAGCAGAAGATTTGTTGATTGAAAACATCAACAATTGGTTTATTGCGGACTGGGAACGCGAGCAGAAAATTGCGGAAAATATTGGCCTTGGTGCCGTGTCGGAGTTTTTGCCTGACGGCAGCTCTTTGGATCAATCGAATATATACAGCCTTGGCGACATACGGTCACTGTGCGTGACTTACAGGCTGCGCTTTCTTTCATCTAAGCTCTTTAAAGGCGATATACCCCGCGAAGCTTTGGTGAAAGCACGGAAAGCTGAAGAACATCTTGGCTGCGAAGTGAAATCGTTTATGATTGTTGCACCTGCACCGATGTTCAGGCTCGAAGATGTGAATACTGACCCGTTGCTGTTTATACCATTGAGCGATGGCAGATTCTACCTGACCCACCAATGGGGCAATGATATGGCTTGGTACCGCAAACTACTCGTTTGGCCTCTGGCTACATTTCAGCATCTGGTGGCATTTATTATTACTTTGTCCGTAGTTCTTTCAGCGGCTATTCCTACCTCGTTGATCGGAAACTCAATCGGGTACTTTAACTTCTATAGGGGTGCCACTTTGGTATGGTTTGTTATTTTCCTTTCGGGAATGGTTTCTTACTTCTGGTTCGCTACAGGTCAGAAGTTTAGCGCGAGTGCTTGGCGGTCGAAGCACTTTAACTGAAGGTTAAGGTTAAAAGAAGTTCACATCAAACTTTCGTCAAAATTTGCATAAGTTGAACGGCTTTCATTAGTTTGTACTGCTTAATCAATTTCAACTGCGATGAATCGTTTTTTTGTGAAGGCCATTTCAGGCATGTACATCTTTATTTTCCCCGACTCTAAGAATGAATCCAGACGCAGCACCAGATATAAATTGTTTGTGGTGCTATTGGTATTGCTGCTTTTTTCCACAACGGCCTACACATTAGCTAGCCTGAATATCTGAGCGTGGATGTCTAATTTCAAAAAGATATCGTGAAAGTAACTCCAATATCTAATCTGAAAACACTAAAAGGAAGAGAATCTTCTACCTCGCCGCGCAACCCTTTTTCGAAATCAGCGGGCATATCAGCAGCGGGAGTAAAGGTGTAAGTTGAATGACTAATTCCCTTGAATCCAATTTGCGCGCCCACGTACATTCCCTGTCCAAGTAATGCCCCAAACTCACCGTTGAAATGGATGCCCAATGCGTTGCTTTGAATTAAATATCCAAAAAAGAGGGCTGCATCATTTCTGTACATACTAAGCCCGGGGCCCACATTGAGCATTATTACATACCAGTCTTCATCTCCTTGCAGGCGCAACGCGAGGTTGGCGCCGAAATACTGAAGATTGATATTATCGGCGAGTGTGCCTACCCTGCCAGAAGTCAATTGCTGCACCTCAACACTATTACTGAAATTGGCAGTAGAATACAAAGCCCCAAAACCCAATTCATTGGAAGGAAAAAAACTCACTCCTCCACCAATCCAATACCCCGATTTCAGTCGGTTGTAATAGTCATTAAAGTCATCAACAACTTCAATATCGCTTTCTAGAATCCTCGAAAACCCTCCACCGCCCCAAACAGAAAAAGCACCATCGCGCTTTGCCCTCACGAAGTTGTTTGATTCTCTGAATGTAACGTCATACGCTCCGTAGATAGTTTCTCTTACTTCCTTTCGGGAAATAACCTCCACCTCAGCCCTTTTTGTTTTTTGAGTGCGGTAAAATACAAAATGATCATTGGTTTGTTGAATTTTTCCTTTCAAAGTATCGCCGGCAATAGTGATAATTAAATCCTGCGCTTGAACTCCAGTAGGTTTCAGTAATGCAAATAATACCGAAAAGAGCAATAAGACTATGCGCATAAAGGAATGAGACTTGCACAAATATAACTATCAATAGAACTTCTCTGCACAGTTTAATTGCATCGTTAAGAATGCATTCGAAACAACAACCGAATATTGGCACAGCGCACGGAAGTATCAAATAAAAAACCCGGCATTGAGCCGGGCTTTTATACAATTATATTGTAAGAATTATTCGCTTACTACTTCGAAGGTGATCGTTTGGGTGATGTCCTTATATATAGCGACATCGGCCTGATAGGTACCAACTTCTTTAATAGGTTCGTTTTTAATGCTGATTTTCTTACGGTCAACAGTAAAGCCGGCTGCTTCAAGAACATCAGCAAGCTGTATGGTATTAACGGATCCGAAAATTTTGCCACTTTCGCCGGCTTTAGCACCTATTTTGAACACGGTATTGCTGAGTTTCTCAGCCGTTTTACGCGCTTCATCAATAAGCTTGGTAGCTTTATGGGCCTTCTGCTTAAGGTTTTCAGCGTGAATTTTTCTGGCAGTTTCGCTAGCCAATATCGCAAATCCCTGAGGAATCAAGAAATTGCGTGCGTATCCGGGCTTTACATTTACGATATCGTCTTTGTAACCCAGGTTGTCTATATCTTGCTTAAGAATGATTTCCATGTCGCAGATTATTTTAAAAGGTCAGTAACGTAAGGCATCAGGGCAAGGTGACGGGATCTTTTAATGGCCTGTGCAACTTTACGCTGATACTTCATGGATGTACCCGTGATGCGACGTGGCAATATTTTGCCTTGCTCGTTTACCAATTTCAAAAGGAAATTCGGGTCTTTGTAATCGATGTATTTGATACGGTTTTTGCGAAAGCGGCAATATTTGCTTTGCTGTGTATCAATGCTGATCGGGGTCAGGTATCTGATGTCTGAATTTTCGCTCATTGCTTTGTGATATTAGGCCTCAACGGCGTTTTTACTTTTTGCTCTTCTCTTTTCAACGTAAGTTACAGCATGCTTGCTGAGCTTTACGGTAAGAAAACGAATAACACGCTCGTCGCGGCGGAACGCCACTTCGATGGTATTAATCACATCACCTGCTGCTTCAAACTCAAACAGGTGATAAAAACCTGTCGACTTCTTTTGTATTGGGTACGCAAGCTTGCGCAAACCCCAATCTTCTTCGTGGTGGATTTTAGCTCCGGCCTCTTGAAGAAGTGTCTTGAACTTCGCAACCGCTTCCTTTGCCTGATCATCAGACAAAACGGGAGTTAGGATGAAAACGGTTTCATAACGATTTGTCATAACTTCTTTGACTTGTTTAAAACTTTGTTTTTAAAAATGAAGCGCAAAGGTAATCATTAAACGCTTTCTCACAAGCATTTAAAAATTGAATCTTTACACCGGGTAAGCCACAAGCAGTAGGCAATTGGCTAAAGGGAAAATGTATCTTTGCTCACTTCACCACCCACCATGGAAGACTTCGTAGTATCAGCGCGTAAATACCGGCCACAGACCTTCGATACAGTTGTAGGTCAGGCAAATATAACTCAAACTCTTGTGAAGGCGATTGAAAACAATCACCTTGCGCAGTCATTTCTGTTTTGCGGTCCGCGAGGTGTAGGCAAAACCACTTGCGCTCGAATTATGGCGCGCACCGTAAACGAACTGAGTCAGGAAAATAAAGGTGAAGTACTTGACTATAGCTTTAACATTTTCGAGCTCGACGCCGCTTCCAATAATAGCGTAGATGATATAAGGAGTCTTGTAGACCAGGTAAGAGTGCCACCGCAAGTAGGAAAATACAAAGTGTATATCATTGACGAGGTGCACATGCTCAGTACAGGTGCATTCAACGCTTTTCTGAAAACTCTCGAAGAGCCACCGCCCTATGCCATTTTTATACTCGCAACAACCGAAAAGCACAAGGTGCTTCCTACCATTCTTTCACGCTGCCAGATTTTTAATTTCAGCAGGATTGAAGTTGGAGATATTGCAAAGCACCTCGCTGAAATTGCGGTAAAAGAAGGAATAACCATTAGCGATGATGCTTTGCATATAATTGCTGAAAAAGCGGATGGCGCATTGCGTGATGCTTTATCAATTTTTGACCAGATGGTGAGTTTCGCAGGCACCACCGTTACCTACGAAGACGTAATTGCGAACCTAAACGTTCTCGATTATGATTATTACTTCAAGCTTACCGATGCTTTTATAGCCGGCGATAGAACGTTAAGTCTGCTTACCTTCAATAGTATATTGCAGAAAGGTTTCGACGGGCACAATTTTTTGAATGGCCTCGCCAATCATATGCGCAATCTGCTCTTTTCGGCCACGCCTGCTACTGCGGCGCTGCTTGAAACGGGGCAGCAAATACGCGAAAAGTATATGGCACAGGCCAAAGCATGCGACACAAGATTTATACTGAATGCGCTCAACATCCTCAGTGAGGCTGATGTGAACTACAAGCAAAGCAAAAACAACCGCCTGCTGGTGGAGCTTGCACTTCTGAAATTATGTGGAATAACTGAGAAGCTCGGAGAAAAAAAAAACTCTGATGATGCCATAAGGCTTGTTGGCAGTTCAGTAGTTGCTCCAGCATCCTTAAAATCTGCAACCACTTCCCCACCGCAAGCAGCTCCTGCAGAAAAACTGGCTGCCCAACCAATGCCTGTTGCTGCACCTGATGCTGTAAAAGTTGTTGTTGTTGCGGAAAAATACACTGATGAACCTGCCTTAACAACTAATACAACCCATGTAGAAGAGCCAGGCCCTTCCACAGATGATTTATTGCCTCATGTGCCGGCGGTTCCTGAGAATGCAGCAAACAATGCTCAAGTTGCAAGTTCAGAAGACGGTCCAAAAAAATTCAGCTCAAGGCTAAGCACTTTGAAGCTTCGAGACATCACCTCCATTAAGGGTAGTAATCCCGTTCAGAATACAACAAGGGAGCAATCTTCAACCGGTCAGAATGAAGAATCATTTGCCGGAAAGCCTGCAACTGACTTTACCCTTGCTCAATTATGGGATGTGTGGAATGAATATACTGCCAGAATAAAAGAGCAAAACCGCCAAAGCTATTATGCAACTCTTACCAATAACAAACCGGTAATGAGGGAAAAGTATAAAGTAGAACTTGTGATTGTAAATAATATTCAAAAAAAGGATATCGATGATGACAAAAGCAACTTGCTCGATTTTCTGAGATTAAAATTGAACAACTGGCAGATTCAGTTTGATGCAGTTGTAGAAGAAAATGAAGACAATCCTTCTCTTATATATTCCCCTGAAGCCAAATTCAAAGCCATGGCAAACCGAAATCCTGCCTTGGTAAAAATGAAGCAACTATTTGATCTAGACATAGACTATGACAGTTGATGAGAAAATGTCGCTGCGGGACGATCTGCGGAAGCTCCGAAGAAATATATCCGATTTGGCTGATGCAGCTATTGCGTCATCAGCCATGAGCATTCCGACAGAGAAATATGCATCTGCACAAAATCTGTTGCACTACCTGGCTTTCAGAAATGGTGATTACCGTGCCTTGCAAGACAGGCTGAGCAGTGTGGGCTTATCTTCGCTCAGAGCCGTAGAGTCGCATGTATTAAATGGAATAAATAATGTAATAAGCTGGTTGGATCCGGAAGAGGTAGCTGAAGGAGGTGCACTCCAGGATGCGAAAGAAGCATCTGAAAGGCTTAAAAACAACAAGTGCAAACTTTTCAACGCAGGCGATCAATGCCATGACCGCATCATCATGGTTACAATTGATGCAAAGGCTGCTGCTGATGTTACCCATTTCACCCAGCTCATTGAAGCGGGAATGAACTGCGCGCGCATCAATACCGGTCATGATACACCGGCTGATTGGCAGACTGCAATTGCTTCTATCAAAGAAGCTTCAAAGCGTGTTGGGTACCCATGCGCCATATACCTTGATCTCTCAGGTCCAAAAATAAGGGTATCTCAACTTTATAATAAACACGGCGAGAAGAAGAATAAAATTGCTTTAGAAAAAGGAGCAAGCCTGCTCATTACAGAACCGGGGTATGGGCCGGAATCACTAAAAATGCCTACTGTCGAGTTGGCATTTCACAATATACTTCGGGATGCAGAACCCGGCCAACTCATACTCTTTGATGATGGAGTGTTGATTGCCAGAGTATTGAAAAAAGAAAAACATGCCGTAATTGCAGAAGTTAGGCGTACCAAAGGTTCAGCACCCAGAAAACTAAAAATTCAGAATGGGGTGGCTCTGCCAGGATTGAAACTTCCGGTAAATGCCATTACAGATGATGATATAAAAGCATTGAATTCCTTTGCCCGTGAAATTGACATTGCGGGTATTTCGTTTGCAATGTCGGCCGCTGATGTAAGGCAAATGGCAGCGCTGATACAAAAGTATGGATGGGAACACTTGGGAGTAGTAGTAAAAATAGAGACGCTGAGCGCTTTTGAGTCGCTACCTGAAATACTGTTGGAACTCATGCATGTGCAACATGCAGGAATTATGATAGCCCGTGGTGATCTTGCACTCGAAGTAGGTATGACCCGCCTTGCCGAAGTTCAGGAAGAGATTTTGTGGATGTGCGAAGCTGCTTCCATACCAGTAATTTGGGCCACTCAGGTACTAGATAACCTCACCCGCGAAGGCATTCCGTCAAGAGCCGAAATTACAGACGCAGCCATGTCGGTGCAGGCTGAATGCGTAATGCTTAATAAAGGTGCCTACATTAAAGAATCAGTGAAGGTACTCAAACTCATACTTGAGAAGATGCGGATGCACCATAACAAAAAGACTTCAGAAATGAGAAGCCTCGAATTGGCAAGGCGATTTTACAACAGAATAAGCCAGGAGTCTACGATTTAAAAACGTTGCCCAAATCCTTAAATGTTTTAAACTCAATGGCGTTGCCATCAGGATCCTGAATAAACATGGACATTTGCTCGCCTATTTCGCCAGGAAAAGCCACCTGAGGCTCTACCAGAAAGTTGATGCGCAAATTGCGCAGTTTGCTTTCAAGTTTATGCCAGTCATTCCATTCGAGCACAATGCCGAAATGATTCGCAGGAATATGGCTGCTCGGATTGAAGTAATTTCTGGGTTTTTGAACCTTGCCAGATACTTTGTGGATACTCATTTGATGCCCAAAAAAATCAAAATCAACCCAGGCATTTGATTCCCGGCCTTTCTTACATTCGAGTAAGTCGCCGTAAAAAGCCCTTGCCCGCTCAATATTGCCCGTGGCGAAGGCTATGTGAAACATTCCTTTCATACATTTTCGTTAGGTGGTTAGTAAATCAGTTTTCAGTAGTTTCTGATTTATGCTAAATAAAAGCAATTTAGGCGCAGTGCAAAGGGATATGCATAAAAATTTTGTCCCTACAGGCTGTGAATATAATGTTGCCCCTTTGCTTAAGTGAACATATACGATGCGGACATGAAAAAAGGTCATCATTCCTAAGGATGATGACCTGTAATTTCTTTCGAAATTCTGAGTCAACTTCTAATCTTCGTCAAAGCTAAGATCTTGTGGACGAATGCGCTTGGTAGGTGCAAGATTCTTCAGGCCTTTCTTTTTGCGGGCTTCGAAGTCATCATCACCCCATGCGGTATTGTCTCTTTTAGCCCGCTTTTCGTGTTGCTTCTTCATGTGGCACTTTATTAATCATCTCCTTCTTCGGTGGAGTCTTCCATCTCCACGTCAACCGAACCCGATTCTGATTCTGATTCTGCTTCAAATCCGAAGCTATCGTCAGCAACGGTATCTGATTCGAGGTAATCGTTTATGTGCTCATCGAGTTTACGATCGAGCTTAATGAGGTATACAATATTGTCAGTTCTCACTTCAAGCGCTTTGACAAATTCGCCTTTGGCATTTACGAAAGTTATAAGCTGGCCTTCGTCGTAACCCATAGG
Organism: Flavobacteriales bacterium; assembly: GCA_038207425.1. Lineage (GTDB taxonomy): Bacteria > Bacteroidota > Bacteroidia > Flavobacteriales_D > Cryomorphaceae > JBBQZU01. The sequence goes on from JBBQZU010000003.1 coordinate 55,035, forward strand.
ATACTGCTCATTAATTAAGGCCATCACTTCGGGCGAAATAGATTTGAAGTCTTTGATTACCCTTTGCATGTGTGGTGATTTAAGGGGGTTAATTGTTGTTTTGATAGTTCTGTTGTAGGTTTTAAAAACCGCGGCCAAATTAGCAGCATTTTTTGAAGTTCAAACTCTTTGGACTTACTCTATTTAGCAGTATATGGCTCGTGATACGGGATAAATATATAAAAGGTTGTTTACCATTTCAAAAGCCAGGCAAAAATTAATGGCGCCACGATGGTAGCATCGCTCTCCACAATGTACTTTGGCGTGTGTATATCGAGCTTACCCCAGGTAATTTTTTCGTTGGGCACCGCACCGGAGTATGAGCCGTAGCTGGTAGTAGAATCTGATATCTGGCAGAAATAGCTCCAGAACGGAATGCTTTCCATTTCCATATCCTGGTAGAGCATTGGCACTACGCATATCGGGAAATCGCCGGCTATACCGCCGCCAATCTGAAAAAAGCCCACTCCTTTGCCTTCTGAATTTTTCACATACCAGTCGGCCAACCATACCATATATTCTATTCCTGACTTCATGGTGCTGGCATTTAGCTCACCCTTGATGCAATATGAAGCGAAAATATTTCCCATGGTACTGTCTTCCCAACCCGGCACAATCATAGGAAGGTTCTTTTCAGCGGCAGCGAGCATCCAAGAGTTTTTAGGATCAATTTCGTAGTATTCTTTCAGATCGCCTGAAAGAAGCATTTTGTACATATACTGGTGGGGGAAGTAGCGCTCACCCGCATCCTGCGCTTCTTTCCACTGTTTAAAAATTTTACTTTGCAACCTTCTGAAAGCTTCTTCTTCAGGAATACACGTATCGGTAACTCTATTGAGTCCGCGCTCTAGCAAAGCCCATTCCTGCTGCGGAGTAAGGTCGCGGTAGTTGGGCACGCGCTCGTAATGCGAGTGCGCCACAAGGTTCATAACATCCTCTTCGAGGTTGGCACCGGTACACGATATGATTTGCACTTTGTCCTGCCGAATCATTTCAGCAAGGCTGCGGCCCAGCTCGGCGGTGCTCATAGCCCCTGCAAGGGTTATCATCATTTTGCCGTTTTCGAGCAGGTGCTGTTCGTAGCCCTTGGCGGCATCTACAAGTGCAGCGGCATTGAAGTGTTTGTAGTGATTCTCTACAAATTGTGAGATGGGGCCTCGGTTAGTCATTTTGTTTATTTCGTTTTTTGAAGATATAACTGAGCATTTTGTAATACAGTTTGGCTGCAACAAAATCACTCGATCGGTCGGCAGCATTGGGCAAGAGCTCTACAATATCGAATCCTACGATATTTCGCTTCTTGTTTACCTTGCGGATAAATTTAAGCGTGTCGTACCAAAGCATACCGCCCGGCTCAGGAGTGCCTGTACCGGGAAGTACTGACGGGTCGAATGCATCAAGGTCAAATGTAATGAATACATCACGGGTCATACGCTCTATGGCTTCATCCATCCACTGCTGATTTTTCTCCATTTCATGCGCGAAGAATACATTCTCCCGCCTCATTACGCCCTTTTCAGTGATATCCATGCTGCGTATACCTACCTGCACAAGATTTGCCTTTTCACCAGCTTCGTACATAGCGCATGCATGGTTGCAGGTGCTGCCTTGATAACTTTTGCGCAAGTCGGCATGGGCATCAATTTGCAGTACGGTAAGCTTTTCATACTTTTCCATAAAGGCGCGTATTACACCTATTGATATGCTATGCTCGCCACCAAAAGCTGTTACAAACTTGCCTTCATCAATATAGGTCTTTACGGTGCGGTGCACTGCTTGTACCATGGCCTCGGGCGATGAATTTTCGGTAATGGCGGGAGCCAGGTAAATGCCGTTATGGTATACTTCGGTATCCGATTCAATATCGTACAACTCCATATTTCTAGCCGCGTCGAGGAATGCTGCCGGACCTTTATCAGCACCTTTCCCCCAGGTACTTGTACCATCGTAGGGCACTGGTACAAGCACTATTTTTGCCCTAGCCTTATCGGCAAATTCATCAGGTATCCCGGCGAAATTATTCGGATACTCTTCCATTTACTTCTGCTTTTTCAGTTTTTCCGGGTTTTACCTTTGAATTTTTTGAAGGATAGCCGAGCAACTTCATCATGGAGCCACTGTCTTGTTGTTCAGAGAAAACGCGATAGGTAAGCTCGCCATTTTTATCGCGGTCAATGATGATTTGCTTAGGATTGGGTATCAGGCAATGTTGCAACCCGCCATATCCACCCACGGTGTCCTGGTAAGCACCGGTATTGAAAAAACCGAGATAAAGAGGATTATCCTTGTTGTAGCGCGGCAGGTATATTCCATTTATATGTTGCTCCGAGTTGTAATAATCATCACTGTCGCAGGTAAGCCCTCCGAGGAGTACGCGCTCATAATCACTATTCCACCTGTTTAGCGGAAGCATAACGAATCGCTTATTGATAGCCCATGAATCGGGCAGGGTGGTCATAAATGATGAGTCGATCATATTCCAATGCTCCTTGTCATTTTGCCTTTTTTGGTAAAGCACTTTGAAGAGGGTGCCACCGCTTTCACCTACGGTAAACGCTCCAAACTCCGTATAGATATGAGGATCGTCAACCCCGGCATCTTCACAAAATGTTTTGGTCTGTGCAATGATTTCGTTAACCATATAAGCGTAATCGTAGTCAAATGCCAGGCTGTTCTTAATCGGGAACCCACCCCCTATGTTGAGTGAGTCGAGCGTTTCGCAGGCTTCTTTTAAGCGGCCGTATACGGTAAGGCATTTGTTAAATTCATTCCAGTAGTAGGCAGTGTCGTTTATCCCGGTATTGATGAAGAAGTGGAGCATTTTCAACCTGATCTTTGGGTGATCAGCTATTACATCGCGGTAAAAAGGTGCAATATTTTTATATCCTATTCCCAGGCGACTGGTATAAAACTCAAACTTCGGCTCTTCTTCACTTGCTATTCTAATACCAATGTCGAAGGGCCTTTTTATAAGGCTGTTCAGCACATCTACTTCCTTGTAATTGTCAATTACCGGCATGAGCGAATAGCCCTTATTGATCATATTGGCAATCCGGGTAAGGTACTCATCAGTTTTGTAGCCGTTGCAAATAATGTAACGGTCTTTGCTCAGTTTACCTGATTCATAGAGGTGCTCTACAATATCAAGGTCGTAGGCCGATGAAGTCTCAATGCTCACATTGTTTTCGAGTGCCCGCTCCACTACATGCGCGAAGTGCGAACTCTTGGTGCAGTAACAATAGTTATAAGTACCCTTATAATCTACCTTGCCCATAGCATCGTTAAACCATTTTTTGGCCCGTTGAATATTCTCAGAAATTTTGGGCAGGTAGGTAAATTTCAATGGAGTGCCATAGTTGCGCACTACTTCCATAAGCGGAATACCGTGAAAGGTAAGCTCGTCATTGTCGTCGAGTTTAAACTCTTCCTGCGGAAAATGGAAGGTTTGCTCTATAAGGTCTACGTATTTGATTTTCATTTTTTTGTGGGTTGAGCCTTTCGGCAAATGCGACTTGAGTCAGTAAAGAAAAAGATGAGATTTGAGTGCAAAAAACTCAAATCCTTATCGGAAAAAATAACATGGTCGCAACAGTGGGACCAAAAACATAACCCACTACGTCCATTACCCTTAGGCAAAATGATGCGAAGGAATAACGATAAGCACTGATAATCAACGTACTTTGTTTTATAAAAACCGGATTCATTAAGAGCCGAAAAGTAAAAATATTTTCAATGCACTTTCAATAAGAATATGCGTTGGTACAAAGATTAACATCCCTGTGGGAATATGAACTCTTGCGATGTTAAATTAATATTAAACTTTGATAGGTTACCGTTTTATAATTCGATTCGCATTTGCATTGTGAGAATTGTATATTTTAACTTCATAACCACGACTGTGCTGTACTTCATACTAAGATTCAAGGATAAAACGCCGGTGAAGCGTCATGTTTATGATTGGCGCGGTCGAAACCTCAGGAAGAAGCGAACACTGTATTTCTCAGAAAATCAAATCCGCGACCATCTGCCAGATCTGCGTGTTCAGCGTTCCATCACGCATATTAATAGAACGCCGATGACGGAAATTATTTATGGTTTTCGCCGATCGATTTGCTGGTTGAAATGGTATCTGACTTTTAAGAGAAATCAAATCCGCGACCATCTGCCGCATCTGTACTCCGCGTTCTAAAATGCAATTTTACTTACTAGGAAAATTCTAAAATAGGGTTACCCCTTTTAATCTCATTGCATCTCATTGCATCTCATTGATTTATCCGTTATTGGTGAATGCTGCATCATTTTGTTCAACAGTTTCTCTAGAATCGTAGTTCGAAAATTCATGCGATTGAATCGAAAGAAATACTCCGGGATGTATTGATTTACAAAGCTTTTGTTACAATATCAAGGCACTCATCCAAGCCAATTTTTGAAGTTTCTGATTTGAATATGAAGCATTTTTAAATTCTGCCCATTATTGGACAATTTCTGTTCAAAATGGGGGTATTCCTTTTTTAATGGTTTATACCCCGACCAGCCATCTGTTGTTATTTTTACTTCCCTATTGATATGAACATCAAATATAGTTCTAAGCGATTTCGCACTGCAATCATCAATTATTTTTGCGTACCCCCGACCAGGTTTTCCGTCACGGTATTCCAAAGCGATCACGACTCTTATTTCCTTTTCAGATTTACTTCTTCCTTGCTCTCCTTTTTGAGGCGTTCCTATTTCAAATTCATCAACATGAACTTCATCTTCAAGTGGAAATTGTTCACTGCTTTTCATGGCTTCCTGAACTTTCCGTCTAAATAGCCAAGCCGTATTTTGCTTTACACCAAAGCGTTCCGCTAACCAAATGCTATTTGCGCACTTCTTGCTTGTTGCAATATCGTAAGCCATTTCAAAGCCATTATCAATTCCAAATTTAATTTTGTGAAACAATATCTTTGCAGTCGGAGATTCATCATATCCGCATCGGGAACACCGATTGTTGTGTTCCTTTTTCCCCGTAGTAAATCGGTTGTTTTTACATTTTCGGCAAGAATATCCCTTCCCATTTCAATGCCGACAAGTAGACCAAACATTGATCTTCTGTCCCAAATTTTGTCCGAAATTCTTTTCTTGATAATTCTTTAAGTACTTTCATTCGTGCTATTTTTCCACAAATAAACAACCCCAGAACGTAAGCTATTCACCTTCTGCGATGTAAAGGGTTAACCCTAAAAAATAATATCAATCTTCAACCCAACCAACCCTATTTTGATTTACCGCTTTACTTTTTTTGCTTTTTGCTTTTTTGCCTTTTCCTTTTTTGCCAATGGCCAAGGTGTGAATTTGGTGCCCAATCCTGGATTCGAAGAACGTGTGAATTGTATCATTGGCGACAGTAGCATAGAAGATGCCCCACCTTGGTTTAATCCGTGTGTAGATCCATTCATCCCTGCAACGCCTGATTTATTTCACGAATGCGCCGTAGTGAATTTCGACCCTTGCCCTTACCCGGATGAATGGTACCTTGACTTATGGTTCTATGGAGTTCCGACCAACACTGTTGGTTGCGAATCTGCTTCTGAAGGCGCTGGTTATGCTGGTATTTTTGTTTTTACCCAAACTTCGAACCAGATCGTGACGGATATCGCGAATATCTAGCGGTCAAGCTCGTTCAGCCACTGGAAGTTGGTTTAGAGTATTAAATTAGTTTTAAAGCTTCACTAGCCGAGAGAATGACTCACTCTGTTTGGAACTTGCAAGTACTCTTTTCCAGTCATAGTTTAGTGCAGCTAGTAGATACTTACATGGCTTATTCTCCCCAACTTACAGGAACAACAGGAGAGTTTGTCTCAAACAAGAATGGGTGGACAGAGTTATCATGGCAATACACGGCTAGTGGTGCAGAACAGTACCTCTACATAGGCAATTTTCAGCCAAACTCGATGGTGGATACTCTAGATATTTCCGGTGGGGTTACTTTCGGTCATTATTTGTATGGAGCCTATTATTACATCGACGATGTACGTGTTTCAGCTAAAGGCCCAAGTTTCGCCGCTGCCTTGCCAGTTTCATCTGGGATTCGAATGTTTCCAAACCCTTGTGAGACCAATGTAACAATACAATCTACAAAGCAGATTATTGAAGTAAAGGTCTATGCCCTTGACGGCAGGATTGCTTTGAGAAAATGGTTCGGTTTAGAAAGTGAGATTGATCTAAGATTGGATGATCTTGTTGCTGGTGAAAACTTTATCCTTACGACAACGTCCGACGGCAAAGTTGATGCAAAAAAGTTAGTGAAGCGTTAGGTTTAAGTGGGGTCAATCCTTTTAATCATGAAAAAGACCCTAAACATTTCAATTATTGTAATGCTGAGCTTTTTGGCTGAGTTCAATTATGCTCAGACTCCTTGGATATTTACAGGTAACAATCCAAGCTCAACCGATTTCTTGGGCACCACTAACAACCAGGATCTCCGCTTCAAAGCAGGCCCTGGTGGCATCAACCGCCTGCGCATCCTCCAATCCAACGGATATTTAGGCCTAGGCAACTAAGCCAACTTTACCCCTACCGCATTGCTCCACGGCAATGGGCTTTCTTACACGCAACCCATCGGCAATATGCTGCGCACCGATGGCAATCAAACGCAGGTGCTCACTTGGAGTATGTTTAGCGGAACCACGGTAGCCAATGCTTCGCAAAAAGCGAGGTTCTTTCTGAGTCCTTCTTCGCTTACACAAACCAACCTGTATGGAACGGGCGCCACCAACTCCGCCTTTCACCACCTCATGGCAGAGAGCAGTCTGGATGATGTAGTGCTTCGGGCGGCGGGTGCAAACAATGGTGCAACTCCGGGCCCAGTGTTTGATCGATTTAGGGTAACCGCAGCGTTTTATCAGGACGCCCACCTTGCTGACCTTACTTCCATTACCCGCGTGGCCATTTCCGCAAGGGCAGCAACGCCCATTACCGAGCCTCTCTCCATGCTTCACATTGGGGAGTTCTGGACCAGCCAAACCGGAGGCCACCGAAGCTGGATGAACACTGGCACTTATATACAACGCCGAAACGACAATGTGTTCTTTGGCATACGTCCAAGAGAAAATAGTGCGCCGGGTACCTCCGACCAAAACGATGCCATTGTTGCCTGGGGCGATGACGACAACCCGGTGAACCGACTGGATGCTCTTCGGTTTGTTTTTGCCGGCACTTACAGCGCTTCAGCATTGCCTGGCCAAGCAGCGCACCTGTATGGACTTGAAACCATGCGCATCCATCCCAAAGGCAATATTGGCATGGGCGACTTTTCTCTCAATGGCTTAAATCAAACGCCAACTGAAAAACTCGACGTGGTGGGGAATATTCGTGTGAGGGCCATTCCTTCAGACTCTTTAGAGGTAATCATTATGGACAAACAGCAAACCGCCGCTGGCGATTATAAGTTGCGCTATCTAAATTTGCCAAACAACGGGGATGTTTTTCTCAACGGAAATGGCACGTTTACCGCAGCAATAGATAAGGATTGGGACTTCGATGCCAACAATGTGCGGACAGGAGTAGGCACGGGTGGTTTTCCCGGTGGCAATGTTGGAGTAGGTGTTACTGGTTCTGCTGCTCAAGCCAAATTGGATGTGAAAGGAACGGTAGGATCTCTTTTCACCACGGTAGGAATCAACGTTCTCTCTGCTGCATCTACAGCCATCGCAATAGGACTGCAAGCCATCGCATCCAACGGACCTTCTGCCAATTTTGCATCTAGGAGCGAATCATTTTCATCAAGTGCAAGTGCAAATTATGGAGTTTTTGGAAATGCATGTAATGCTACCACCAATTACGCAATCTATGGTGCGTCATGCGGCTCCTCATCTACCAACTACGCTGGCTATTTTGATGGAAATGTAACAGTAAATGGTATATTCAGCAATCCAAGCGATTTGAATCTGAAATCTAATATTCAGCCTATTGCCAATGCTACTACCAAACTCCTTGCACTAAATCCAGTGACCTATGAATTTAATGAGGATGCTTCGCCGCTGAACTTACCTGTAGGCAATCAGTTTGGTCTTGTCGCTCAAGAAGTAGCGGTGGAACTTCCTGAATTGGTGGTACACAATGTACATCCTGCACAATATGACTCTCTGGGCAATGAAATCAGTGCAGCATTCGAATATCTCAGTGTTCGGTCCGGTGATTTGACCCCTATCATCATTTCAGGATTTAAAGAACAACACGAGCTTCTTGAAGCTAAAACCGAAGAAGTAAATCAACTTCAAAATGAAGTGCAAGAGTTGCAATCTCAACTACAACAGATGCAAGCACAAATGGCATCCATGCAAACCGTGTTGCAAGCCGTTCAGGCTAAAACAAACAACTGTTGTAGTGAAGGTAGCACTGGCACGTTGCCTTCACCTTCTGAAAATTCAGATGGAATGAAACTGATGCAAAACGTCCCCAACCCATTCGATTCCTACACACGCATAGACTTCACCCTGCCTGCTGTTGCTTATGTAGTGCTTGAGCTAAGCGATGCGCAGGGTCGCCCATTGCGCAGGCTTGTGGATGGGCAAATGAGTTCAGGACAGCAAAGCATTGTCCTGGATGGCACTTCTCTTGCTCCTGGCATCTATTTCTACACAGTTTCTGCCAATGGGGAATTGCTGACGAAGAAGATGGTTAAAAAGTGATGGGCTTTTGCTACAGGGTCGTGGATCGTGGGTGCGATGCGTAGATTCTTAAAACTGCTGGGAAGGATTTTCCTTGCGGTTTTTTTATTTTTCATCTCTCAAGTAGCATTCATCAAGATGACATGAGAAAGTGCTATTTCAAGAAAATGCCTTAAAGATTGCCACATAATGGCATACTGCTCCACCCAACACCCACACATGCCAGATGGCATGGTGGAAGGGTATGGAGCGAACGAGATAAAAAACCACTCCTGCGGTGTAGCACACACCGCCAGCAGCTATCCACCGAATCTGTTCGGCAGGAAGGTTTTCGCCGAATGAATCGGGCGAGATCACTACAAGCCAACCCATGGCCAAATAAATGAATGTAGAAACCACCCTGAACTTTCCCGTAAAGAAAATCTTAAACAATGTTCCGGCGGCAACAAGCGACCATAGAATTATCAGCATCAGGCGGGCATCATCTGCATCAGCATACATCAGCAATAAAGGAGTATATGTGCCTGCTATAAGAAAATAAATACTGATATGGTCCCAAATTTTCATCAAGCCTTTTCTCTTGGGTTGTGTGTGCAAGTGATAGAGTGTAGAGAAACCGAAAACCATCAAAAAACCCGCTCCATACAATACCGCGCCAAGTAAATCACCTCTGGTTGTTTCCGCATGCATAGCTACTGAGTAAACGAGAATGGGCAATGCAACAATGCCAAAGACAAAACCCGAAAGATGTGTGGCTACATTGGCTTTTTCGTGTGCAGGACTGTACATTATTGTTCGTTGCTGTTAAGGCAGTTAGGTATTACGCAAAAATGAATATCACAGCTATATAATGTGTTACTGCTCCGCCAAAAACAAAAATATGCCATACAGCATGGTGGTGCTCAAACATGGCCCATACGTAGAATACCAGACCCACAAGATATACCAACGCTCCACCCACAATAAGCCATAGTTGAAGCGGCGGCAATGCATCTTTAAATGATTGAGGTGCTATGATAATCAGCACACCCATGACGACATATATCATCATAGAAAGAATCCGGAACCGTGCCGGGTAAAAATATTTAAATACTGAACCAATCAGCGCAAACCCCCATACTGTGCCGAGCATCAACGCCTGGTCGCTTTTTTCGGCGTAAGCCAAAATAAATGGCGTATAGCTGCCGGCAATCATACAATAAATGCCCACATGATCCCATATTTCCATTCTATCCTTAAGCTTAGGCGTGCTGAAAAAGTGGTAGAGCGCAGAGAAAGCAAATACCATAATTACTACAATTCCATAGGTTACTGCTCCCAATACATCACTAAAAACGGTTGCTGGGGCGTTGTAAACCACATAGAGAAGTACCGGCAAGGCAAGTATTCCGAATGCCATTCCTGCAAAATGTGTATTTGCATTGAACCTTTCTTGTTCGGGAGTAAATGCTTCCATTTTGCAAAGGTCGCAATTATTAGAAATTCCTAATTGCTATGGGGAGTTAATGTTTCATTTAAGAAGCAATCGAAGCACAATAACACTATACCAATCCTTTCGGAAAACGGTATTCCAGTGCTTCGCTGTATAGAGCGGCCTGATTGGCAAAATCGCTCAATATACGGTCGGCCATGAGCTGTGCGTTGTCGGGGTATTGCACTTCAAGCGTTACACGCTGCTCCAGCCAACGCTCCAGCAGGGGGTGCCATTTTGATTTAAGCGAACGTATCACGGGCACATCCATTTGCTGCAAGGCAAGCGCATTGCATTGCTGCTCGTATTGGTTCTTCATAGGAATTACAAGCAATTTCTTACCCAAAAAAAGCGCTTCGGCTGTGGTGCCAAAACCTGCTGAGCAAATTACACCCGCACATGACGCAAACTTTTCGTGAAAATGGGCTTCTGAGATGGGGTGAATATGAATTGTTCCTACTGAGTATGACTTCAGGCTGTGTTTTGAAAATACATCCCACCGTTCATGCGGAAAATTGCGCAGCGCTTGTATAATCTTTCGGTCGTTATAAAAAGGCAGATACACCAGATAATGGCCTGCATCGGTGCGGGTACACTGCCTTATGGAACTCCGTATTACCGGCGTGGTGATAAAAGGATCAATTGAAAAGTAGTGAAAACCGTATGCCGTATCAACCGGTGCATAGTGCTTCAGCACTGCCTTTCCGAATGCATTTTTCTTTGAAAGTTCGGGCTTTGGAATGCGCTTGTCGAGCAGAACGCATTGGTTGCTCAACCCCACGCAGGGAATATGCTGCTTGCGCGCTGCCCATGCTGATACGGGTTCAAAATCGTTTACCACGAGGTCGTAGCCGGACAGGTTCAGGTTTGCAATTTCTTTTAAAAATCCCGGCACATCACCTTTCCACCAGGTATTTAAGTAATCTACCCCTCCCTTCTTACCGAATTTAAACCCCAAACCTTTCAGCCTGTATTTTACTTCGCAGTCGGGATCAAGTTCGGCGTGCATACCACTGATCAAAACATCCACCTCAGCCCGTTTTCTGAATGCTGGCAACAGCTCCTTAGCCCGAGACATATGGCCATTGCCCGTGCCTTGTATGGCGTAAAGTATTCTCAAGCGGTTACCATGTTAAACTCGGCCACAAGGTTATGAAAGATCATTTCGGTGGTAAGCTCCGACTCATTATCTGATTCTGAATCGTGATCTGCAAACAAAGCTTCTTCATACTTGTACATCGTCCACTCCCCATTGTGGTATTCAAGTGCTGTAAGATTCTCAACCCAATCGCCTGAATTCAAATATAGTACCGGGCCATGCTCACCGAGTATCGTCTTGATTTCTGGTTGATGTATATGGCCGCACACTACGTATTTGTATCCATTCTCACTCGCCAAATCGGCCACCAACTGTTCAAAATTATTGATGAATTTCACCGCGCCCTTTACGCTGTTTTTTATCTTTTTGGAAAGGGAAATTTTCCCTCTGCCGGTTTTTTCCGAAAGATGATTGATAAACCTGTTTATCAAAATAAGCATATCGTAGCCAACACCGCCCAGTTTGGCAAGCCACTTCGAATGCTGCATGGTGATATCGAATACATCGCCGTGAAAAATCCACGCTTCACCGGTAGGTAAGGTAGTCTTCACTTTATTGACTATTGAGAAACTGCCCAATTCGAAGCCTGCAAATTTCCGCAACATCTCGTCATGGTTGCCGGTGATATAGGTAATCTCAACACCCTTGCCTATTTGCGATATCAGGTACTTCACCAACTTCATATGGCTCTTTGGCCAATAGCGCTTGCTGAACTGCCAAATATCGACAATATCGCCATTCAGTATAATTCGCCCCGTCTCTATGCTTTTGAGGTAGCGAAGCAATTCTTCGGCATGGCACCCATATGTACCAAGGTGCACATCGCTTATTACCACAAGGTCGACTTTGCGTTTTGCTTTTTTCATCTTTGAAAGCATTTTAATTTAAACCTTACTTTTTGGGGGGAGAAAAAACTGACCGAAGCTGGTAGGCGATGTATCTTTGCGAAGTACCTGCGCTTCGTATTTCCAGATAATTTCACTGATGAACCAAGTGGCATCCTGTGGGTTTTAACAAAAGTGCGACAACATTGTAAAGTGGGGGTTATTCAAATATTATGCTATCATTAATCAGGCTCTTCGTATTGAACCCCCCGGCATGGAAAACATTTATATTCAATGGGTAAAATTGGCATTATAGGCTCGGGAATAGCCGGACTTTCGGCCGCGGTGCACCTTGCGGTAAAAGAACATCAGGTTACGGTATTCGAAGCAAACAGCTACGCCGGAGGCAAGTTGCACTCCTTTAACTTAAACGGATACCGATTTGATGCAGGCCCTTCCCTGTTTACCATGCCCCACCTGCTGGACGGTGTTTTTGAAGCTGCCGGCAAAAATCCACGTGATTATTACAACTATAAACGTATTGATCCGGGCTGCCACTATTTTTGGGAAGATGGAACCCGCTTCAATGCCCACGCCGATAGGGATGCATTTGCCGAAGCGGCTGCGAATACATTCAACACCAGTGCTGATGCAGTAAAAAATTATTTGGCGAAAGCTTTTCAACTCTATGACATCACTGAAAATGTATTCCTGAAAAGCAGCCTGCACAGAGTGGATACCTACACTAAGCTGAGCACCATGAAATCAATGATGCAGCTCTATAAGGCAAGGCTCTTTAGTTCGATGCACGAAGTAAACGCATCAATGTTCAAGGATGAAAAGCTCGTACAGTTATTCGACCGGTACGCCACCTACAATGGCTCCGACCCGTACCGAGCTCCGGGAACGCTCACGGTAATACCTACGCTTGAATACCGCTGGGGTACTTTTTTGCCGGAAGGCGGAATGCATACTATTACAAAATCGCTCTATCAACTTGCAAAAGATATCGGCGTAGTATTTCACCTGGAAGAAAAGGCTGAAACCATAGAAACCTCCAATGGAATAGCTGCTGGAATTGGCACCGCCAAGGGCAGGTACCTATTTGATCAAGTAGTGAGCAATATGGATGTAGTACCCACCTACACCCGGCTGCTGAAAGGCCACGCGACGCCAAAAAGGTACCTGGCACAGGAGCGCTCTTCGTCAGCGTTGATATTTTATTGGGGAATGAACCGGAGTTTTAAAGAGCTTGGCTTGCATAATATTCTATGGAGCGAAAATTACCGCGAAGAATTTCGTCAGCTTTTTGAAGAAAAAAATATTTACCCCGACCCCACGGTATATGTCAACATCACATCAAAGCACGAAGCCGCTGATGCCCCTGATGGTTGCGAAAACTGGTTTGTAATGGTGAACGCGCCCTATGTGGCCGGGCAAGATTGGGAATCTATAAGAAGTAAAACCCGCAGTGCGGTTATTTCAAAACTTAGTAGAATGCTCCGTACAGATATCGAAAAACATATTGTTGCAGAAGAATTTCTCGACCCGCCACTTATAGAAAGCCAAACATCAAGTTACCTTGGTTCTCTTTATGGCACAAGTTCTAATAGCAACATGGCAGCATTTTTCAGGCACCCCAATTTCAGTCAGGGTATCAAAAACCTTTACTTCTGTGGAGGCAGTGTGCACCCCGGTGGCGGGATTCCATTATGTTTGCTATCAGGAAAGTTGGTAAGCCAATTGGTAAAATGAATAAATCAGACTTCACAGATCAATTCAGGTATAAGAAGGCAGGCATCAGTCTGCTTGTATTATTTCATTTGGTCGGTGCCATTGGGTACCTTTCTCCATTTGCTGAGTGGTTTTTATTTCTCACCCCTATGAATCTTATTGCTACCGCAGGTATGCTGTGGATAGATTCGCGACCCGGTAATACTACCGGATGGTGGGTGGCCCTGGGCATTATACTTTTAGGATACTTGGTAGAAGTAGCCGGAGTGCACAGTGGGATTATTTTTGGAAACTATGCTTATTTGGATGTCCTGGGATGGAAATTTTTTGAAGTACCACCGATAATTGGTGTTAATTGGCTGGTCGTAATTTGGGGAGCTCACTCGTTTGCAAGAACGGTTCAAATTCCTAAATACTTCCGATGGCTCTTTACTGCAATACTCGCTACAGGCCTTGATTTGCTGATTGAGCCTGTAGCAATACATTTCGGATATTGGACTTGGTTTGGTGAAACTCCTCCACTACAGAATTATGTAGCATGGTTCATTACAGCCTGCATCATGGCACTGATTTTTGAATTGTATCCCCTGGTGCAAAAACCACGTCTGGGCCTGGTAGCGTTCATTTGTCAACTGCTTTTCTTTGGCATATTATTCAATGCGATAACCTGAAGGAATGATTCAGAAAGTACTTAAACTTTTGTTGGTTTTGCTGCTTATTGCTGTTTTGGGTTATCTAATTTATGCATCGCGTACCATTATACTGTACTTCGGTATATAGGCCGCAATTGCCCTTATTGGCAGGCCTTTGGTGCGGGTGCTTGGACTGATCAGCTTTCGCGGAAAACAGATGGGCGAAGGAGTGAGAGCCTTTATTACCATGCTGGTAATGCTCACCACACTTTCTGCAGCAATAGAGCGTTTTCTGCCAATGATTTTCAAAGAGATATCACACCTTTCTCAAATGAATGTGAAGGAAATTTGCATAGCCTTGCAGCCTGCTATGGAATGGATTAACTCAGTAAATGTCAAGTTTGGAGGTAATTCAGCGTCGCGAATCGACGATGCACTTATTCTCGAATACATCTATGAAAGCCTTGATATAAAAGCTCTTTCAGGAATATTCAACAAAATGCTGGGTGTATTTGGCAATTTTCTGATTGCAGTATTCTCAGTAGTTTCTATGACTTTCTTTCTGTTGAAAGAAAAGGACATTATCAGTACCCTCGTCCTTACCATAACCCCGGGATCAAAAGAAGAGTAAGTATCGTGCATCCTGGCCCACATCAGGCATACCTTATCACGCTATTTTATTGGATTGCTCCTGCAGGTCACCGCTATTGCAACATGCGTATTTATTGGTCTCAGTATTTTTGGTGTTGAGAATGCCCTGCTCATTGCCTTCTTTGCAGGTGTTGCTATTCTGATACCTTATATCGGCCCATTGATTGGGGCTGCATTCGGGCTTTTCATTGTTGTTTCAAATAATATTGAATTGAGCTGGGTTGAAATAATCAGACCCGAAATAATTGGCTTATTAATTACCGTCGTAATTACGCACCTGCTCGATAATTATGTTTTTCAGCATACAATTTTCTCCAATAGCATCAATGCTCATCCAATGGAAGTATTTATGGTAATTCTCGTAGCCGGCACTGTGGGTGGTATTTTAGGAATGATTGCAGCGGTACCGTCATATGCCATTATCCGCATAAGCGCGGTTGAACTCAATAAGGAATTCAGAATTATTGAAAGAATAAAAGAGAAATAATTCGTGTATTGCGTGCTGAAGCCAATTAATTATTTCCTGTTCTAATTTAAGATTAATTGTATATACCAATTTATTAAAAGCCTAAAAACCCTTCACGTTTGAAGGGTTTTCAGGGCTATGAAACAGAAAAACTAGCTGATGGCTTTCGGCGGTCTTAGGTGAGACGATGAAAGATTGACCACCGTATCATCCATCAAGCGAACCAAATGTAAACGAAAGATTTGAAATTACACTACTAGTCGTTACTTTTTTTTTGAATTTATCGGGATATTTACACATAATCCGTTGATTTTCAATATAATAAATTTTGGCATTCATTAACAACTTTGAATCTATTGTTAAAATGCCAATCATAGGATTCAAACCAATAAGTTTTACCAGAACCAACAGGTTGTAGTGAATACACGAGCCATCTAAGCATCCGGGCTTGCGCCAATCAATATCGAATCGATCATTATGATTGCAATTTCATATATTCACCGCCGTTTGTATCAATCTGCATAATTAAACATGATACCACTGAGACTGCCGCTTACCATCCTAGCTCTGTCGCTACTGGCCCTAAATGTTACTGCTCAAAAGGCAGATATCACCCTTCAAAAAATCTGGAAATCAGGCGAATTTGCCGCTAAGGGAGTATCCGGTATCAGAAGCATGAACGATGGTTTGCACTATACGAGCAATGTTCGGGAAAAGAATATTCAATACATTGTACGCTATGCTTACGCCAATGGCGATGCCATTGATACCCTCTTCAGCAGCAAAGGACTTAGCACCTTTGATGGTAAACCTTTTGAGTTTTCATCATACGATTTTAATAGCAATGAGAGCAGGCTCATCCTCGCGGGTGATGAGGAGCGTATTTACAGACATTCATCCCGTGCTTATTTCTACAGTTGCGAGGTGCGTAAAAACAATATTTCACCGGTCACAGATTTTTCAAAAGGCAAACAGGAACTCGCTGCATTCTCGCCGGTAGCAAATAAAGTTGCATTTGTACGAGGCAACAATATTTTCATAAATGACCTCGATAGCCAACAAGAGCAACAGGCGACCTTTGATGGCAAATGGGCGCAGGTAATAAATGGAGCTCTCGACTGGGTGTATGAAGAAGAATTCAGCTTTCACCGAGGGTTCTACTGGTCGCCTGGAGGAGACAGAATTGCCTATTACCGCTTTGATGAAACCGAAGTGCCTGAGTTCAATATTTCTATGTACACAGGGCTATACCCTTCCCTTTACAATTATAAATATCCAAAGGCTGGCGAGCGCAATTCGCTGGTACAAATATTCGTATACGACCTGGCTCAAAACAAGTCGCGCGAGGTAGAAATTAGTGCCAATGCCGAGCAATATATTCCGCGAATAGCTTGGACGCAAAGCCCGGGAAAGCTGTGCATAATGCGTATGAACCGCCACCAAAGCCACCTTGAATTTCTGCTGGCTGATGCCGCCCTTGCGGGAAATACCGTAGCTGCAAAAATCATCTATTCAGAGAAATCTGCGACGTATATTGACATCAACGATAATTTGATTTTTCTGGAAGGCGAAAAATACTTCATCTGGAACAGCGAAAAAGATGGATGGAATCACATCTACATTTTCGATATGCAAGGCAATGAAGTGGCACAGCTCACACATGGCAATTGGGAGGTGACAGAATTCTACGGTGCAGATCAAAAAGACGGAATATTGTACTTCTCCGCTTCCATGGATGGGCCACTGAGCACTTCGGTATACAGCACTCCGTTTCGCAGTGTTTTACGAAGCTATGAAAAATCGCGTAATACAGTGGTACCTGCCGCTGACACTCGAAAGGATCATACCTTGCTCACGCCAAACAAAAACTCAAACCGCGCAGATTTCAGCAAAAGCTTCAAGTATTATATAAATAGCGAAAGTGGCTCAGGCAAACCCCCATACATAGGGCTTTGGGACAATAAAGGAAATAAAATACGGGAGCTTGAAAGCAATAATCTTTTGCAGGCAAACATTGAAAAATACAATATCGCGCCGGTAGAATTCAGCAAGTTCAGAACAACAGCAGGCCATGAACTTCACTACTCTATGATAAAGCCGGTGAATTTTGATTCTTCTAAGAAATACCCAATGGTACTGATAGTATACGGCGGCCCGGGTAGCAATCAAGTAGCAAACCGATGGGGTGGCTCTGATTTCTTTTGGCATCAAATGCTTGCGCAAAACGGATACATCATTGTTTCAGTAGATCCAAGAGGTACCATGCACCGGGGGCGTGATTTCAAACATAGCACCTACCTTCAGTTAGGGAAATTGGAAACTGAAGATTTTATTGAATCAGCAAAGTATTTTGGATCCCAATCTTATATTGACAGCGAAAGAATAGGAATAATGGGATGGAGCTACGGCGGGTATATGAGTTCGCTATGCATGACCAAAGGAGCCGACTATTTCAAGCTAGGTATTGCTGTGGCTCCAGTAACCAACTGGCGATTTTACGACAGTATTTACACTGAAAGATTTCTGCGCACTCCACAGGAAAATCCATTGGGATACGATGAAAATTCGCCTATCAACTATGTAGATAAACTCAAAGGACACTACTTGCTGGTGCACGGATCAGCTGATGATAACGTACACTATCAGAACACGATGGAGATGGTAAAGGCACTTGTAAAAGCTGATAAACACTTTGACCTGTACATATACCCCGATAAGAATCACGGCATATATGGCGGCAATACCCGAAACCATCTTTACACAAAAATGACCGATTTCATTCTTCAAAACCTTTAAGAGTTTACATTTACGAACCTAAATACGCTAACTTAAAAATTAAACCATGGCCAAAAGTCACCCCAAAGGATTGTATGTGCTCTTTATAACTGAGATGTGGGAGCGGTTCAGCTACTATGGAATGCGCGCAATATTTTCACTTTATATGATCAAAGCACTGCTCTTTGACAAAGCGCTCGCATCAACCATATATGGCAACTATACCGGCCTTGTGTATCTCACACCGCTTATCGGAGGCTATGTTGCCGACCGATATTGGGGAAACAGAAAATCCATATTCTGGGGAGGAATCATGATGGCTATGGGGCAGTTTCTGCTCTTCGGCTCGGCATTGATGTATGAACAAATTGCCGCGAATGCGGGCTTCTCCATGTCGCACCTTATGTTTTACGGTGGTTTGGGATTACTCATTTTTGGAAATGGATTTTTCAAGCCGAATATTTCTACCATGGTGGGTCAACTATACCCCAAAGGCGATAACCGCCTCGATGCGGCCATGACCATTTTCTACATGGGTATAAATTTAGGAGCGTTTATCGCCCCACTTATAGCCGGAGGACTCGGTGATACCGGCAATCCAGCCGATTTTAAATGGGGATTTCTCGCCGCTGCCATCGGTATGATTATATCCATTATTTTCTTCGAAATTTTTAAGGAAAAGTACATCGTAACGTCTGAAGGCGCGCCGGTAGGATTGCCCCCTGTAAAGGTAAAAGCAACCGATGGTTCAGGACCAAAATTCAATTTCACACAGGCATTTCTCTACCTGCTTCTCGCATTTGGTATTACCGGTGCTCTGTATTATTTGGCCAAGCTCGACTTTATCGCATCAGCCATGCTGGGTATTACCGTTACGGCAGCCATGAGCATCATCACCGACAAAACCCTGAGCGCAATTGAAAAACAGCGTATTGGGGTTATTTATATTTGCGCAGTATTCGTTATTTTCTTCTGGTCAGCTTTTGAACAAGCCGGCGTTTCGCTCACCTTCTTTGCCGAGGAGCAAACAAACAGAAATATCGGGTTCCTTGACTGGGAAATGCCTGCATCCTTTTTCCAGTCATTCAATGCTTTGTTTATTGTGATTTTTGCACCTGTAATGGCTTGGTTGTGGACCAAACTCGGAGATAAAAAGATGGAACCAGCATCGCCATACAAGCAGGCCATAGGTCTCTTTTTGCTGGCTGTGGGTTACCTTGTGATAGCCTTCGGGGTTAAAAATCTCGACCCCAACGTGAAGGTAAGCATGATGTGGCTCGTGAGCCTTTACTGGCTGCACACCATTGGAGAGCTTTCGCTTTCGCCAATTGGACTTTCAATGGTCGTAAAACTTTCGCCGGTGAAATTTACTTCCCTGCTCATGGGGGTGTGGTTTTTGGCTATGGCCAATGCCAATAAATTTGCGGGAGTGCTGAGTAGCCTTTATCCTGATCCAACGCGCGAAACGCTTCCTTCATTCCTTGGATTTGTGATAAGCGATCTCTATGATTTCTTTATGATTTTCGTTTTTATGGCAGGGGGTGCATCCATTATCCTATTCTTCCTTTCTAAGCTCTTGCTGAAAATGATGAATGGTATTCGGTAACACTGGCATCAATATTGTTGAATAAGAAAACATTTTAAAAATCCTTTCTTTAATTTTGCTCAAACCCAATACTATGAAAACATTCGCATTTGCCGTTATGGCATTTCTTACCCTTGAAGGCACGGCCCAGTCAGCAGGAGTAAACTGGATAAGCCTTGATGAAGCCCAAAAAAGAATGGTGAAAGAACCGCGGAAGGTGCTGATAGATGTGTACACTGACTGGTGTGGTCCTTGCAAAATCATGAACAGTACCACCTTCGAAGATCCGGAAACCGTGAAGTATATCAACAAGTACTACTACGCTGTAAAGTTCAACGCTGAAGGAAATGAAGTTATTTCCTTTAAAGGCAGTACCTTCAAAAACAATGAATTTGACGCATCAAGGGTGGGTGGCAGAAACGGTACGCATGAGCTTACGAAAGCTATTGCCCCCGTGAATGGAAAAATAGCCTACCCAACCATTGTGTATATGGATGAGAGTTTTCAAATTTTGTCACCCGTTCAGGGCTTGTACAACCCCCAGCAAATTAAACCGGTACTTACTTACTTTGGTGAGAATATCTATAAGAGTAAATCCTGGCAAGAATACTCTCAGCCTTAAAAGTGATTTAGAAAATACCGCTTTAGGATTATTTAGCGAAATTAATTCCAAAAGTCATAGACCTTTCGGATGAGTAAAGCAATTAGTTTAATACATTTGGAGCACTGGAAAATCTCCCCAAATTATTTTTATTCACAATGCAATGAGCGATAATGTAAAGCTAATCTACCAGGGAAAAGAATACGAATTCCCTGTAGTTGTAGGCACCGAAAATGAACCCGGTATTGATATTTCTGACCTTAGAGCCAAGACTGGCCTCATTACCCTTGATACAGGATTTAAGAACACAGGTGCAACCAAGTCAGAGATTACATTTCTTGATGGTGAAAAGGGAATTCTGCATTACAGAGGTTATCCTATTGAGCAGCTTGCCGAGAAGTCAACTTTTCTTGAAGTAGCCTATCTGCTCATTCATGGCGAATTGCCCACAACACAGCAATACGACTCTTTTGCAAAAAACATCACGAATCACACACTGATTCACGAAGACATGAAGCGCTTTTACGAAGCGTTTCCTTCAAATGCCCACCCTATGGGAATTCTCTCTTCGATGCTTTCATCGATGAGTACCTTCTACCCCGAATCTCAAAATCCCAACCGCAGCGCGGCACAGATTGAAAGAACCATTTTCAGGCTGATTGCTAAAATCCCTACCCTGTCGGCTCTTTCATACAAATCGAGCAAAGGACATCCTTACATATACCCTGACAACAGTCTTACCTATGTAGAGAATTTCCTTTATATGATGTTTGCTGTACCAAGCGAAGATTATGAAATAAATCCTGTGGTGGTTGATGCCCTGGAGAAACTGCTCATCTTGCACGCTGACCATGAGCAAAACTGCTCAGCGAGCACTGTGAGGATTGTAGGTTCTTCTCAGGCTAATCTTTATTCATCAATATCAGCAGGAGTTTCAGCCCTTTGGGGCCCGCTGCATGGAGGTGCCAACCAGGCTGTGATTGAGATGATTGAAATGATGATTGCCGATGGAGGCAACATGCAGAAGTGGATTGATAAAGCCAAGGATAAAAACGATCCCTTCAGGCTTATGGGCTTCGGTCACAGGGTATACAAAAACTTCGACCCGCGCGCCACTATTATCAAGAAAGCATGCGATGAAGTGCTCGACGCGATGGGTGTGGAAGATGAAGCACTCGAAATAGCCAAGAAGCTGGAAGAAGTTGCTTTGAAAGACCCTTACTTTGTAGAACGCGGGCTGTATCCAAACGTCGATTTCTACTCAGGCATTATATATAGAGCCATAGGTATACCAACCGAAATGTTCACCGTGCTGTTCGCAATAGGCCGCCTGCCAGGCTGGATTGCGCAATGGAAAGAAATGGTAGCGAATAAAGAGCCTATTGGTCGCCCACGACAAATCTATACCGGCGCCACCAAGCGTGACTACCTAGATATCGTAAAAAGAAGCTGATGTTGTGGTGACCCTTGTAAAATGCCGATAGTACTTTAAAAGCCGCTACCTAGCGGCTTTATTTTTTTTTCATTCTTTGGAGGTATATTGCCCAAATCGAAAGGCCCTGCTATCTTTGAAGTAACCTATTACTCATCACAGAAAAGAACCATTATGAAAAAAATTCTTGTTCCAACCGACTTCTCAGAAGGCGCATTCAATGCACTGATGCACGCTGTGCATTACGCTGAAAAACTGGGCTTTTCTATTGAAGTAGTTCACGCATTTATGATGCCACCCACAGGTACCGCTGTTATGTTAGATATTACAGACATTCTCAAGAAAAACGCCCTTGAAGAGATGGCTAAGCTGCGAAAGAAAGTTGAAAAAATGGATGCAACCAAAAAAGTTCAGCTTACCTACGTAGCTGAACACGGCAGTGTGGTAGATGTAATAAATCGCGCTTCTGCAAATGACAAAAATACCGCTCTTGTAATCATGGGAACGCAAGGAGCGAGCGGCATTACCGAGAAATGGCTCGGCAGCAATACCGCCGCTGCCGCCCGAAATCTTACTGTGCCATTACTGGCTATTCCTGCTGACCGCAAGTATAAGGATATTGAGATTATCACGTTTTCAACCGATTTGAAAAAACTCTCAGATACTTCAGGTCTCGGAATACTTGCCTTAATCTCCCAGGCATTCAATACGCACATCAAATTTTTGCACGTGCGAAAACAAAGTGAAAATGTAGACGCCAACTTTGGCAAGGAATTCCGTGGGCAGGTAGCGAATGTGTTCAGTGAGCAGGACGTGCGTTTCTCCTTTATTTTTGATACAACGGTCGAAGAAGGTATCAAAGAAGCTATAATAGCCGAACCAACTGATATGTTGGTTTTGGTGAGGCACAACTATGGTTTTTTTGAAAACCTCTTCCGCAGGTCCGTAAGCCAGCAAATTGTAAATGAAGCCGCACTGCCTATTCTGGTTCTGAAAGGATAAAAAATCGCCCAAAAAACAAAGAGAAGAAACCTTGTGATTTCTTCTCTTTGTTAAACATTACACAAACCAAACATATTGGGCTAAACAGGACTTCAATTTCAGGCGTCGCAACAGCGCCATTATCTAATGTCCAGAGCAATATTAGCCATTTTTGGCTATTCTGAAAAGAATTTCACCGGTCAATTTTGAGAAATAATTGTGCGCTAAATTGGAATCCAACGCGGCTTACTGAATTACAACAGATTAGAGATATCCTTGACCCCGATTGGCCTTTCGATATTAAAGCCTTCACCAAACTCAAATCCTGCTGCACGACCAAATTCACGTGCCCGCGCTTCAAGAAATTTCCAAAATTCAGGAGTGGAGATTGGCGTGATTTCTTCAGGTTTTTGAATGTCACCGGTATAAAACTGGCTCGAGAACGCTGCGATAATTTCAAGCTTTCGCGAAAATACTTCGGTAATATCTACCACGAAATCGGGTTTCAGGTACCTGTCCTGAATGAAATGGTATACTGCTTCAGGGCGAAATGCCTTTTGCTCACGACCATTCGCATCGGTAGTTTTTATGGCTCGGAGTCCACTCAGAAAGCAAGCATCCGAGACCAATTTAGCTGTTTTTCCGTGATCGGGATGCCGGTCATCAAGTGAATTGGTAAGGACTATACGCGGCTGGTATTTCCTTATAAAAGGCACTATGGCCAATTGATATGACTTTGTATTTTCAAGAAATCCATCAGGAAGGCCGGCATTTTCGCGAAAGCCAACGCCAAGCATAGCCGCTGCCTTGGTGGCTTCAAGAGCGCGGGTTTCAGCAGAACCTCTTGAGCCAAGCTCACCGCGGGTTAGGTCAAGTAAGCCCACGCGTTTGCCCTGAGCTATGGCGCAAAGAACGGTGCCGCAAGCTGCAAGTTCCACGTCATCAGGATGGGCTCCTATGGCCAGTATATCCAATTTCTCCATTAGCGCAAAAAGTCTTTTAATTCAGTGTAGAGTTTTCGTGTGGGTAAGCCCATAACATTATAGAACGATCCGTCAATTCGGTCGATTCCTGCATAGCCTATCCACTCCTGAATACCGTATGCACCGGCCTTATCAAAGGGTTTGTATTGATCTATATACCAGGCTATGTCGGTTGTATCAATTTCACCAAAATATACCCGCGATTTGTCAAAAAAAGTGCGCTGCAAAGCTTTCGTGGTAATGGAGACTCCTGTGTATACCTCGTGCATGCGCCCGTTCAATGTCGCTACCATATCAATGGCTTCGGTTCTCGATTCGGGTTTATTGAATACTCTGTCGCCTAGCCATACAATGGTATCAGCGGTGATGAGTAATTCCTGGTCTGAGAGTTCTCCTCTGAAAGCATTGGCCTTCTTTTCCGAAAGGTAAGTTGCTATTTCAGAGCCTTTCAAACCTATGGGAAATGACTCATCCACATCTTTGGTTCGCACTTCGAAATCAATACCTAAACCCCGCATCAACTCATGTCTTCTGGGCGATTTTGAAGCGAGTATTACTTTGTAAGGTATCTGAAGGGGCATAGAGATCAGTTGGCAAAGTAAATGTAATAATGTGCTACGCTGTAGAGTATACCTGCAAGAATGGCAACCTTGATAAAATTGCCTGCTTTTACAAATTCAGCCCTGAATACTGCAAAATGGTTAAACCATAAACTCGCAAGCAGCGGCGAAATGACACCGATAATCATGTAAAGCAGTGAAAACTCATCGTTCACTACCAATTGCTGAATGACTATGAGCGAAGCAATTGTAAATACAATAAGAGCTGCAGTAATCTTTTTGGCATTCTTAATACCGAATGAAAGCGGAATGGTCTTCGCACCAATGCGCATATCACCTTTTACGTCGGCAATATCCTTCTGAATTTCCCTTATAAGATTGAGCATAAATGCAAAACCTGAATATCCGAATAGGAAGTAGAACATGTACTTGAAGTACACCGAAGGGTCTTCGCCGGGATGGGTCATGCTAAAATACTCTGCTACTTCGGCTCCATATACCTTGATGAGCAATGGAATTTCATACAATCCTACAAGCAACGGTACTAAACCAGCGAGCACTGCAATTACCACATTCCCGATAATTAAATCGCGTTTAAACTGAACGCTGTAGAACCACAATGCCCCTGTTGCAAATAGATGAACCAAGCCTACTTTCCAATTTCCTATTCTCCAAGCTATATAAAATGCTATACCCACTCCGAGTATGTTCAGCACCTGGTGTATAAGCATTGCTACCCGGCGCTTCACCACTACTCCTACCAGGGCGTCCTGTGGTTTATTGATGCGATCGGTACGCTGATCAAAATAGTCGTTGATCACATTGCCCGCCGCGGCCACCATTAAGGTAGAAAGCACCAAGAGCGCAAAATACGTTGTGGACAATTGCAATTCAAAGCCATTCACTTCTACAAATGGCCTAAGCACAAAGTCGCGCATAAGCCACATGGTAAGAGCTATAATCAGCAAATTAAGCGGCCTGGTAAGGCGTACTATTTGTATCAGATTGCTCATTCTTTACCAATGGTGGGCATCATGGTCGAACCACTTGCCCTGCACCCGCAAAGTTTGCTCTATTATGTCGCGTACACAACCTTCGCCGCCATTTTTATGCGAAACGTAATGTGCTACTTGCCTTACTTCTATGCTGGCATCGTGCGGACAAGTTGCGACCCCTACCTTGCAGAGCACTTCATAATCAGGTATATCGTCGCCCATATATAATACTTCATGGTCAGCTAGACCCGTTTTCTCCAAAAATGCATTGTATACCTGCAGCTTATTGCTGCTTTCGAGGTAAATATGTTGTACACCGAGCCGTTGAAAAGCATCAGAAACTGCCATGCTGTTGCCTCCTGTGATGATGGCCAGAATATAGCCCTTCTTCACAGCATACTGTATCGCATAGCTGTCGCGGGCACTGAGTCTACGCAATAACTGGCCATCGGGCATTACTATTACCGTACCGTCAGTAAAAACACCGTCAACATCAAAAATAAGCGTTGTAATTCCGGGGAGTCGCTCTTTATAACTTGTCGTCATGGTTGCGGTTGTATATTTCCCGGGTAAGCAGGTCGTATATCTGTCGGAAATTATTGTTCTCGCCTAGCAAGGCTTGATGCGCTTTGATTGTTTCAAGATCGCCGCGCGAAGCAGGCCCTGTTTGCGACTCAGCGGCACGCTGCATGAGTACTTTATTGGCAGTTTCTAGAATCAGCGGGTGCATAATGGTTCGGTCAATACCTGCCTTATCAAGCAACTCTTCAGAAAACTCGAACATAAGATTACCAAAGTTATTGGCAAAGACCGCTGCAAGGTGAAGACTTTTGCGTTGTTCAGAATTCAGAAAGTGCACTTTTCGCGAAAGCCTTTCGGCCAAAAGTCCCAACAGATTTACGTCGGCATCATTTTCCGCTTCTATGCAAAATGGCACATTCTCCCAAACAACCTTTTTGTCGTATGTAAAACTTTGCAAAGGATAGAAAACTCCGCGGCGCAAATAACTCGGTATTATTTTCATGGGCACTGCCCCTGATGTGTGCACCACAAGGGCCTTGGTATTCTCATTGATCTTTCGCGCCAGCGGGCCTATGGCATCATCGGTGATGGCAATAATAATAATATCTGCGTTAATTGGTTTTGATACATCTTTGATAATTTTTGCTTTCAGCCGGGTGGCTAATTTTTCGGCACGCTCAGGGGTACGGCCATATATACCCACTATTTCTGCGCCTGCATTCTGCATGGCTGCACCAAGCTGGTGTGCCACGCGGCCAGCTCCCAATATGGCAATTCGGTTTAGTTCGCTCATTCTTTGCTAAGTGGTTCGTTTGGCAATTTTTATCCTGTGGCGTATGGCCATGACAGTTCCTATAAACATGATGATACAACCTATCCACAAAATGTTGATCATGGGAAATTCAATGGCTTGCATGACTACAAATTCTTTTCGGTTTGATACATGTTCTGATACAAGAAACGAATGTTTTCCGGAAATAGGATCGATTTTGTCAAAACTTATCTGAAGCCCAATTTCCTCAACAATAGCAAAATCAGGAATGTGCATTACTGAATCCCGCAAAATGTAAAGTGGTTCGGCATCATATCTCTTGCCTTCCGCATCTCTTATACCCACAATGGCGCGGACAGCGAGGTCATTTTTGCCCACCATATACTGCTCCCTAGCTTCATCGCGCACTACCGAAAGCCCATTAAGTCTGATTAGGGTAGTGCCTATAAAAGCGGTATCGCCCACGGCGAGTTGTAGTTCATCAGGTGCCCTGAAGCCCAGTTCATTGGTATCCACATCGAGTTCTGCCCAGCGTATATGGGTGTAGATATCACGGTTCCAGTAGCGCTTTGTAGAAGGTTCAGGCACATTGCCAAATTCAGGGTTGAGCTGAATTCTGGGATTCAATGTGAAAAGCAATTCACCTGGCCTGTGGGGTGACCAGCGTTTCACATTTTCAATATTAATTTCTCTGGGGTCGTCTACCAACTCCCATCGCTGCTGATCCATGATAAAATCAGGGCCTGGAGTATGTGTTTCAATTGCCTTAAACAATGCGCCACGCGCTATGGTTAGCTCTCCTTGCTGCACCTGCCGTGGCTCTTTCGAGAAATAATCTACCTGGTAATATACATTTACACCCTCTTTTCTTTTGCCTGAAAATGAAACGAAATAAGGGCCCATCGGAATGGTGTCGTTGATGAAGAGCAGGATGTCTTCATTGTTTTTAAAGTTCTCGTTGAGACGCTCTATATCAAAACGACTTGCGTTTTCTGAAATTTTCTCACTGCGGGCAGTAGAAATCAAAGCGCCGAGCAAAACCATTCCAAATCCAATATGGGCTACCGATGCGCCCGCCACATCCATCTTTCCGCGTATGATGCGAATCATGTAATTTAAATTGGCGACAATTGCGAAAAGCGCAGTAAATAGCAGAATGATCAGCGGCTTTTCATCAGCAGAAAACCCAAAGGCCACAGCTATAAGTGCTGTGAGAATAAGTGCAACAACAAATGAAATAATCAGCTTCTTGATAAACTCGCCAAAGCCGGTTTTGCCATATCTGAGATACTGCCCAAAAGCAATCAGAAAGGTGATGATAAATGCAAACGGCACCTGCCACTTATTGAAATGCTCAATGCGATCGCTGTGTGGGGCGAGTTTCCCTTCAGCAAGTGCCTGAAAACCTTCAATATTAGTGAGTTTGTAAATATCCATCAAAGGACCAGCAAAAGGCTGGGCAAGAATATTCCAGATTGGCTTTGATGTTTCCAATCCAATCTGCACGGCTGAAAGAAGCAATACAAGTGAGCCAATAAATATCCAGAACTCACGACTCCACAGGGGCTCTTCTTCGGCCGGCTTAGGAAAAAATCGGCGGTACGCGACGATTAGCATAACAACAGCGGCACCTGCAAACGCCACAAGTGCGGCCACTCCTGCAGAAAATATCACGGTAGTAAGTAAAAGAAATGCTGAAGCCGCTACAAAAAGAAGTCTCATCTTGCGATCCAAGAGCAACAAAATCACGCTCACGAAAGTAAGCGTAAGCAATATAGTGAGGTGCTGAAGCATCAGCCCATTTCCTGTAAAGGAGTGCACCGATGTATCGCCAAGCACACCTGAATGCACCAGAAATGACGCGTACATTACCAGCACAGAGGTGATAAGAGTTAGGAATAGGGCCGTATACAGAGAGTTGTTCTTGCGCTGATTAATCACCATAACGTGCGCTGCACCAACCATAGTAATCCACGGTATAAGGCTTGCATTTTCTACTGGATCCCACGCCCAGAAGCCTCCGAAACTCAATGCTTCGTAAGCCCACGCACCACCCATGAGTATGCCAATGCCCAACACCGATACAGAGAAAAATGCCCATGGAATTGCGGGCTTAATCCACTCGCGTATATTTCCGCTCCAGAGCCCTGCTACTGCAAATGCGAATGGTATAAGGGTGCTGGCATAACCTAAGAACAAAGTAGGCGGATGTATAGTCATCCAATAATTTTGCAGCAGCGGGTTGAGGCCGCGCCCATTAGCGAATCCGGGATTCTGCGACATATAGTCTGCTACCTGCGTCCAGGGCAAACCAATATTCTCGGGCAGTTCTCTGATCAACTTAAACGGTGTACTGCCTATCTGCGCATCGAAAATGTACACACCCAGAATCATTGATCCAAGCATTACCTGCATAGCCGAAATGGTAAACATGGTAAGGTTTTCCCACTTTCTCACTGATATGAGCAATACATTGCCAAGCACCATGTGCCAAAAACTCCATAGGATAAAGCTACCCTCCTGCCCTTCCCAAAAACAAGAAAATATATAGCGCAATGGCATATCCCGATTTGCATGTTTCCATACATAATCGTACTCAAAATACTTATTAAAAAGCATAAAGAACAGTGTGGCTGCAACGCCGAAAAGCGCTATGGAATGCACCCTGAAAGCAAGCCGGCCGAGCTTACGGTGGGCTTCAGCTTTGCTGTAATGACCAATAAGATAGGCCACCGCAGAAAGCAGGGCACCAACGAATGAAACTATAACAAGGGTGTTGCCCAGCCTTCCGGCAAAAGTGTGTTCACCGATATATTCTATCATTGATAGGTATCTTTTGCTGAAGTGGTTTCCATATCAAACTTGCCTTCCTCCTTGTATTTAGAAGGACACTTCATAAGAATATCCGATGCATAAAACTCATCGCCTTCTGCCTTTCCGATAATCACGACACTTTCTGACCGTTCAAAATCCTGTGGCTTGCTCTTGTTGAGCAGCACTTTTCGCCGTTGGCCTGCATTGTCAATCATGGTAAACTCTGTAAGATTCGGGTTTACTTCAGGCTTGTAGGCTATAGCAGCGGTGCGGTCCAGCGTGCCTACCACGTGAAATTCTTTACCGGGTTTTGAAAAGGCCTTTTCAAAGTCGGCATATGAGCTTGATTGTGTAACAGAGCCTATAAAGAATGTGATTACGACAGCAATCAGGACTATGGCTATTATGGATGTCTTTTTCATTGTGCGTTTATTTATCGTCTTTCTCCAGCCTTTTTAACTTCCTGTCAATACTGATAAGGTATACCAGTAGAATAAGGAACATCAGCACTACCACTCCAATAACAACATTGATTTTGCCCGATTCGTACATGGTATTTTCGAGCCATGAGTTGCCTGTTTGGGCAAGACCAATTTGAGGCAATATGCTTGCTACTACTACAATGAAGACCATGAGATGTTTAGTCATTTCAACGAAGAATTTTGTTCAGTTTGAGTTTTGAAATGCGGTTGCGTATTTGCAATATCCACATACCCATTCCAATCCAACCAATTACGGCAGGATAGAATACCACGCGAAGATTATCATCCAAATCGTACTTGCTAAATGCCGGATTGCCGCCCACGCCCGGGTGCAACGAATCGGTAAGTCTGGGCAAAACCATCACGAAAAGAATCATCATAAAAAAAGCAAAAATATTGTACACGGCCCCGAGACGTGCTGCTTTTTCTTCATCGCCTACTGATGAGCGCAGTACAAAGTATGCAAGATAGATGAGTACACCAATAGCAGCTCCGTTGAGGCGTGGGTCACTAACCCACCATGCCCCCCATGTAAACCGGGCCCAGAGCGAGCCTGTGGCAAGGCCAACTATTGCGAAAGCCAATCCCACATGGGCGGCATTGGCTGCAGCCAAATCATCCATAGCTTTATTTCCCGAAAGGTAACGTATGCTGGATACCAGTGAAGCGAGCATCAGGAATATCATGGCAAACCAACTGGGCACATGAAAAAGTATATTGCGAATAGTTTCATTCAGGATGCTTTGATTTGGATAATTAAAGGCACCTGTTTCGGTAGCAGCCAAAGGCTTAAGGCATGGCTGAGGCCGTATTGGGCTCAGGCCTACGTTTATACCATTTTGCATAAAAGCGGCGGGTAGCATTATGGTACCGTCAGCATCGCTGTTTATATAGAGATCAAAGAATGAATCGCCAATTTCATCAGCTATGGAGAAACTGGCCCTGATATGGGTTTCGTCTACTACCACCAGCTCATATGGGCAGTAAACCAGATCGCTGTTTGCCAACCAAACCTGCAATGAAGACTCAGCAGATTTAAATTTGGTATTGTATCCTAGTATGGCAACCGACGTAGCGCCGTAGCTGAGCATATCGGGCGAAACGCTTACAATTCCGGGAGCCAGCGGGGCGCGAAAACCAAGTGCCAGCGTGAAGAGAATCAAGAGCGCGGAAAGGAATTTCCACCACTGTTTAGCCATTTTTGACCTTGCGATTTATTCGCGCCAAAGGTATGGAAATAATATGTAGGAGAGCGCTGCCGAAAGCAGCATAATAGCCAATATTTGTAGGGCGTAAACATGGTTTATTGACCAGGCAATGCCATCAATGGCATTCTTTGAAAACCGCATTAAAATGAGCAGCAAAGGCAAGATAACCGGCAATCCAAGAATAGCCATCAGGCCGAGATTATTGTCGGTTTGGGCAGCTATGGCTGAAATAAGGGTGAGAATACAAGCAAGCCCAAAAGCACCGAGCAGGAGTGCAAGCATCAAAGCAGATACATCAGCCTGCTCGAGTGGGCCCGTGCCGATCATCACCGCAAATACCACGAAGCTGGTCAATACCATCACGGTAAGAAGCATTACATTGTAAAGCATTTTACCGATTACAACAGCTTCGGGCCGGGCCAAGGTGAAGAGGTATAGTCTGCGCCCGGCATTCTCACTCGCGAAACTGCGGGCAGCAGCGTTGAAGGCGGCAAAAAGTACAATTATCCAAAACAAGGCATTCCAGGTGGGTACATCAACTATTTGGCTAAAGCCGGAGTAGGCTACGAAAATGGACGCAACTACATATAAAAATACACTGCCTAAGGAATGGCGGCTACGCAATTCCATGCGAAGGTCCTTTAAAACTATGGCTTTGACTTCACTCCACATTTACGAACGAAGGTAGCAATATTGACTGGCAACTTAGGTGATTGAATTGTTGAACCGCGCGAGTTGCCGCAGCTCATTGTAAAAAGAAAATAGGCCTATACTTTAGCCATTAAATCATCTACCAAGAAGTAGCTTCTGAAAATGCTTTAAAATTCTCTTGTGCTTCCATCTTCCGGAATATCTATATGATGAAAACCAGCATTGGTGAGATGTTCTCTGTAAGCCACTTGCCTGTCATATTGTCCATGAACCAGAAAGAGATGTTTGATAAGATGTGGCTCCTGACATTTCAGGTAATCTATCATTTCACTATAATCTCCATGCGCACTGTATGAATCCATTATCTCCACCTTCGCTCTCACATTGAGTTCTTTATCGAAAAGTTTGATTTTTGCCGCACCATCGCGCAACCTGCCACCAAGCGATGACGGCTCGCAATAGCCTACTATCAGAACAGTATTTCTTTCATTCTCTATATTGTTATAGATATGGTGCAGGATACGGCCTGCTTCTATCATGCCCGATGCTGAAATAATGATGCAGGGTTCGTTGATGGTATTGATGAGTTTTGAATATTTCACATCGCGTATATAATGCAGGCGGGCAAATCCGAAAGGATTCCGATCGCGCTCCATATACCGAAGCAGCTCACTGTTGTAATGCTCAGGGAAAGATTTAACAATATCTGTGGCATTGGTGCTGAGCGGGCTGTCAACAAATACCTTAATGGGTGGAAGTTTACCGGCATTTTCAAGCTTGTCGAGCGCATGTACAATTTCCTGCGTGCGCCCAAGGCTGAAAGCAGGGATGATAAGTTTGCCTCTATTCTCCACACAAGTTTCTACCACAATTTCCCGAAGTCGTTCTATGGTATTTCCTTCATCCTCATGAAGCTTGTCGCCATAGGTACTTTCAGTGATAATAATTTCAGCCTGCGGAAAATCTTCCCATCCCCTAATGATCTGCTGCTTTTTGCGGCCTATGTCGCCGGTATATGCGATGCGATGCGTTTTGCGCCCTTCGCGCACACGCAAATTCACACATGCGCTGCCAAGTATGTGGCCCACGTAGGTAAACATGAGCGAAACATCAGGGTGAAGCTCATGCCATCCGTCATAGTTAAGTGTTGTGAATAGCTGCAGCGTCGCAATTACATCGTCAGCATCGTAAAGGGGTTCATCGGTTTCGTCTTTAATATTGTGCTTTTTGCGAAATCCAAAATCACTTTGTTGAATCTGAGCCGAATCAGCAAGCATTATCTCACACAAGGCCCTGGTAGGTTCGGTTGCATAGATAGGACCCTTATAACCTTCTTTTACCAAGCGAGGCAATAGACCAGAGTGATCAATATGTGCGTGCGAAAGTATCACCATATTCACCTTGGTGGGATCAAAGCCAAGGCGCCGGTTTCTATTGCCACGGGCCTCGTCCCTTCCTTGGTATAAGCCACAATCGAGCAATATGTGCAATCCCTGCTCTGTTTCGAGCAGGTGCTTCGAACCTGTAACCGATCGGGCAGCACCTTTAAAATGAATCTTCAAAAAGAAAAGATTTAGGCCGAAAGTTAGCGAAATGATTTTCGACCTTTGGCGAAAAACTTTTTAAAATGCAAACCATACATACTGACAGAGCTCCGGCCGCACTTGGCCCTTACTCACAAGCTGTGAAACACGGCAATACCGTATATCTCAGCGGGCAAGTGGGCATCGACCCTGCCACAGGCAAACTCAATAATACATCGCTTGACGTGGAAGCCCACCAGGTAATGAAAAATATTGGTGAGGTATTGAAAGCTGCCGGTATTAGCTACAGCCACATCATTAAAACATCCATTTTCCTACTCGATATGAGCCGTTTTGCCGAAATCAATGCCATATACGGAAGCTATTTCGAAAAGCCATTTCCAGCAAGGGAAACGGTACAGGTAAGCGCCTTGCCTGCAGGAGCACAGGTAGAAATATCGGTAATTGCTGCGGCTACTTAACGCAGGTGTTTGCGGTTCACATTGTACAAAAAAACCATTATAAGGCCGCCAATAAGTGCTATGCCGTAGCCGATGGCTGTAATGATGTTTACACCAATGATGATCAGGGGGAAAATAATACCGATAAATTTGGCGAGTACATAGATATTGAATCCCCTTCGTCGCATTTGAAACATCTCATATGCCCCAAATGCTGATAGCAACGCAACCAGCATGGCAATGAGACCTAGGGATGTGGCATTTTCTACCGTTTTTGCCAAAGTTGTAGCCAATGAATCCATAACGGACTGCATGATGCGAGAAGTATTTTCATCAGCACCATCCATACTCTCTGCAAGCTGCTCACTGATAGATTCCCACTGCGAATCATCAAATTCATTGGTAATGAAAATACCTACCAGTGAAGTGAAAAAATAATAAGCTGATGCAAGAAATGTCAGTATGCAAAGCACCGTTAAAAAGGTGGGTCGTGAAGGATTGTTTTTACTTGGCTGGTAGTCTACAGTTTCAGTTTCCATAATTGTTTTGAGAGCTTTTAAAATTGCAGGTATGAATATGGCGTTTTTTCATGTAATCAGGCCATTTTGTTTGTTTCTCTTTTCGAAATTCCTTTCCATTCTTCAAAGCTTGCACCGTCATTTTCATCTTTCAGTCGCACTGTAATATTACCCAAGGCATAGTTTGCAATTGTTTTCACCACGGCATTTCTCATTCTGAATCCCGATTTAAATTGCACTTCAGCAAAGGCAGGTATTTTATCAGGGCTTTCGCCAAAAAATGCCGATGGTGATTTTCCATCAATTAAGATAATCTGATTATGGAACCATATTCCCGCATTCTCAGCAGGTGAACCAGGTAGTACAGCAAGC
The DNA here is from genome assembly GCA_038207425.1 of Flavobacteriales bacterium. Classification (GTDB taxonomy): domain Bacteria; phylum Bacteroidota; class Bacteroidia; order Flavobacteriales_D; family Cryomorphaceae; genus JBBQZU01. Next base: position 89,837 of record JBBQZU010000003.1, read on the forward strand.
ACCAAGCACTTTTCACCATCTAATTGCACCCTTATGCCCCATGTGGCTTCCAGTATGTTTTTAGAAGGCTCTTCCTTAATTTCCAATCCGAAATAGTTCAGTGCTTCCTGAACATAGGAGTCAAGCATTCCGGTACCATCAACGACGTCGGTGCGCAGCTTATCCCAAGGCATGGTAGCGGTATCGTTCAAGGCCTTCCAAAACTGACTTTCATTATATCCAGATGAATGATAGGTATTAAAAAATTTACGCATAAATGTTGTAAGACTTTCGGCCCTTGCTGATGCTTGCATAATCCATGCATCCATTACCAGCGCAAGCAGAGCGCCCTCGCTGTAAATGCTAACTCTTCTATGAGGCGTACCGGTTCGGGTGTAGCCATCGATCCAGGTATCAATAGAAGCATCGGCCAAACTTAAATTATATCTGCCGTGGTTGTCATAGTGCTTCTGCAGATGTATGCTGAGTTCAGCGAGCCACCATGAATCGCTAAGCACTCCTGATTTCCAAAGCATCCAGTCGCCCATATAGGTGGTAATTCCTTCAGCTACATAACCAAGCCGTGAGGGACTCTCACCTGTGAAATTATAAGGAAACCAGTCTTTTGGACGCAATGCTTTTACATTCCAGGTATGATAAAGCTCGTGCGATGAAACCCCTAACAACTCATCATATATCTCTCTTTTATTCAGATCAGAAGCCGGACCAAGGACTATAACTGTACTCCTATCGTGCTCCACGCCATGATGGTAGCGGTGCGGTGTGAAAATGAATAGGAAATGATATTGGTCAACCGGAAAATGTCCAAATGAAGCGATCTGAAATTCAGTGAATGCGCTAAAGTCGGCAAGCAACTTCTCCCTTTCGGGAAATTTGGCACCCGTAAAATGAATCTCAAATGGAATGCCTTTCGATTGATAACGGAGAGTCTGTAAATCGGGCGCACCAAGTATAGGTGTGTCGAGTAATTCCTGAATATTGCCCGCGGCAAAAATTACTGTATCATCCCGTTGTTCGACCAGTTGAAAAGATGACGCAAACCGCCATCCTTTCGGCAAATGAAGCTCTATTTGGCAAGTATCACCTTCCATACATCTCGGATAAACCGAAGAATTTACAGGATTTATAAGAAGTAACTCATTGTCGAAATAGGTATTTCCAGCGCTCAAGTCAGCGGAGTAGAGTTCATAAGTGAGCAAACATTGCGAACCGGGATTTGAAGTAACCTTCCAAGTGTGTGAGCTTGATTTCTCAAAGTTTGTCAGCTTGCCATCGGCATATGCCCTGAAGTTTCTGAACAACCTCGGAAAGTTACCGGCTTCATACCTTCCCGGCCTCCAATATGGAATTTGAATAATAGTTTCAGTCTGTGTTGATTCAAAAGTCAGCTCAACTTCGAGAAGATACTGGTCAGGATTTTTGCAGGAGAAACGGTAATGCAGCATACTTGAGCTTTTTGCCAAATATACTATTTCAATAAAACAAAAGGGGCTGCTTCTGAACGAAGCAGCCCCCAGTGCCGGTTTATGCGGTGATTATTACTTCTTAATGATGTATTTTGTTTCAGTAAGTTCTCCGCTTCTGACGGTAACGAAATAGGTACCTGATGAAAGATGACGAAGATCAACTGATGCATTGAGTGAATTTACATTTGCTCTGTGATGCACCCTTCTCCCGGTCATATCATAAACTTCTACATCATACTGTTCAATATTGGTAGATAGATTTACCATGCCATCCGTAGGATTGGGATATACATTGAGTGTGATTTCTGAATCAACCGCACTAAACTCACCGCCTTCAGAAGTGAAACCGGCAGAAGGTGCCCCTGTAGTAAAGAAGTTGAAGGGTGAATATGGAGTTGTAACCAGCGGATTAAGCGAGCAAGCACAGATTACCCTCCATTGAAAAGTCTTGTTAGGTTGAAGAATGCTATTTGGAACGTATAGTTGGCTCGCTCCTGCTACCGGAATATCAATTTGTGTTTGAGTAGATGGAGCGCCTACACGACGGCCTTCAACCCTGCAACCAATTGACCCTGGCACTGAATTCCATGTGAGAAGTACTCCATTCTGACCTACATTGGCATTTAGTCCGGTTGGGGCTTCAGCGCAGTTTACAGGTTCAGGATTTGAACAATTATCCCACAATTGCGAAGACGTATTATATGCATCAGCCGCCATAATCACCCCTCTAAGACGACCCGGAATATCATCGGCGGGTGGATGTATTCCACCCCATATTCTTGAAAGTGCTGACTCATTTGCGGCATCGCGGTAAGTTGCCCATTGAAGTACCACGTCGATACTAGGTCCGTTCTCAAAATGAAGGAAATCACCTTGTGGTGCATCAAATTCGCCAAGACCACCAGGGAAAAACTCTGTGCCAGTATATGAAGTGAGTATTTCTGCTGCAGCGCGTGAAAAAGTAGAGTGACCAGAGTAATAGCCGGAAAACGGTGGGGTTACAAAAGAGGATCTTTGGAACGGCTCCCACCTTTCGGCCAAAATCCAACCGACACCAGCATTTTCGATATCGATATTATTGAGCGTCTTGTGCCCTCTCCAAGATTTAACTTTTAGCTTATTTACATTCACATTACCTTGTCCGGCAAGCGGGTCGCCTGGCTGAACCAACTCTATATAGTTTGGAATAAGCGGCATACCAGCGGGATGGTAATTTGGCAATCCTGGATTGGTGCTCTGGCCGAGTTCGGCCAATCCACGGATTGCAGAAATGGGCCTTATGTAGTCATACCAACCCTTAGCGCCCCAGCAAGCCACAGCCACATCATGCATAGCACCCCCAAGTGCGAGGTAACCTTTTACAGCCCATTCCACGTCAGAGACCACTTCCCCTTCGCCGCCAATTTTCTTTACAAGTTGTGGATGTTGGCTGATTATATTAAATATCTTGAACCAGTGCCCGGGAGGGGTTTCAGAGTCAGGACCATCAGACCAAAATTCAGCCAGAATGCGGGCATAGTCGCCACGGGGAACCATATTTGGTGCATATGGAACACCGGTCACGGGATTGATTGTATGACCAGTTCCGGGTATACCCCCGTTTAATTGATCATAATAGGCAGGATGATCTGCAAATGTGGGGGGCAAAGCATCACGTTTACCTAAGGCACCTGGCGAAATATCCCAGATTACACCGTCATCAGGGTCGAGATGTGATGACCAAATAAGCGTAGTTAGAAATGACCACACGTATTGATCTGTTGTTCCACTGCCATCCATACTATGTTGTGGCGGTGTACCTGGATCATGAAATACATCCCACAAAGCATTATCACGGAAGTAAGTGGTCGCATCATCGAATGAAAGACCAAAGCCATTCACATTACCCCACTCAGGTGCTAAAAATGGTGGTTGAGCACCAGGAATAATATTTCCGCTTTGATCAATAAAAATCTGAAGAATCAGCGGCTGCCAGCGATTAAAGTCAATAAGTGTAGGATTGCCCGGGTCTTCGACACTCAAAGGCGGATTCACCGGTTGGTACACTGTATTGGCGTAATTATTTTGTTCGTTTGAACCATCCTGTATGCCATAAGCGATAATCTGTTGAGCCACAAAATTGCCCAAAGCTGCAGGCGATCCGGTAGAATAATTGGTAGATGTGTTTGAAACATCATAACCAAGGGTAGTCATATGCACATTGTACGCCTGCTCCAAAAGAATAAATTGAGGTGAGTTGGCAAATCTGTGCTTTAAAATGCGGTACGATGCAAAACTGATAGCCTCAGCAGTAGCAGCATCAATATCAGCCGGCAGGTCAAATGGTGTAAATGGCACACTGAAGCCGTATGGTGATTCGCCCAAAAGATAAGGACAACCTCCGTGGTAGACAGCGTATATATCCCACATTGCAACCGAAAGGTGAAAGAGATTTCGAGCGTGAACAGGAGGTCTCGCCAAATCACGGCGAATAGAAGCCAATAACATCTCATTCCATTGCTCAGCAATATTCAAATCGGTGCTGATCACCGGATAGTTGGTAGGCGGAGCGCAGTTGGGATCAGGGTTAGTAGGACATGGATCACAGGCATCTGGCAAGCCATCACCATCATAATCCGCATTATTTGGTACAATATCGCAACTGTTGTTCATTACCACATCGTAGCCTGAACACCTTCCGTTTACAAAGTCTTTTAGTCCGTCATTATTGACATCTATTATTCCAATGTCGAAGCTATTCACAGCCCAAGCATGGAATCCCGTATTGTACATCTGTGTAAAAATCCCTCCATTATTTTGAAGTATACGTATCTTTCTACCTGAGTTACAAGGAGGAATATCCACGTCCACATCACTTACTATAATATCGAGATCACCATCAAGATCAAGGTCGGCTGTATGAACATTGCCACCAAAACCGCCACTGCCATTAGTTATGAATTGCCTAACGAAGTTGATGCTCACATTTGGGTTTACTCCAAGATTGCGAATTACATAGTCATCACCATCGTCAACAACAAAAATATCCTTCAATCCATCGCCATCGTAATCGGCCACTTCAATCATGTAAGGCGCATGTGGTGCTACATTTTGCCAGTTGGTATAGTTGCCTGTGCCATTGTTAAACAATACAATTACACCGATACCATTCCAAGGTGCTACACTAAAAAGAGTAGATACTTTTACAATGTCGTTGTCGCCATCATTATCCATATCTACAATTTGCACTGCAGTGCCAAATCCGCTATTGCGGAGGTTGCCCAATCTTGTCTGACTTTGGTTAGTAAATACCCCGCTACCATTGTTAATAAGCAAAAAGTCTTTTGATGTACCGCCTCCTAGTTTGTAATTGCAGAAATATAAATCCTTTGCACCATCGCCGGTTACATCACCGGCCCAAACTGCGCAGAACAGAATATTGTCTTCTGTAAGCGTTGGAAACCTACTGGCTGATTGGTTTTGTAGTCCCAACCAGTTGCCATTGCCATCGTTGCCAAGATTGTGATAATAAAGTGGTTGCTGATCAAATGTATTGGCAATAACTACGTCGAGCCATCCATTGCCATCAAAATCGGATATTACCACGTCACGGGCGAAAGTTGGGGTACTAATAAATCCTGGTGCAAACTGAGCCGTGCGGTCTACAAGGACGCCGCCCTCATTGATAAGAAGTAAATCTGTTTTTGAACCCTCAGTAGAAATCGAAAAAGGCTGCTTGCGAACAACGATCATGTCGTCAAATCCATCATTGTTCAAGTCGCCAACAGAGATATCCTTCTCTTCAGGGTCTGAATTGGCAACAGATGAAAGCGTGAGTCGTTCGGCAGTTTCAACTTGCCAGGTAAGCCAGCTTTGCGCTGAAAGAGTCTGAACTACAAAAATCATGAGGACAGTTCCTAAAATTGGTTTTAGCAAGGCATAAAAACCCATCTTACAAAACGTGTCAGAGTGCAAATTATTCATGGTGATTTGGTTAAAAATGATTGGCACTAAAACTTAGGTAAACTAAGCAGTTCTATCGGTTAAACAAAACTTTTAAGCGTCTAAAAGTACTGATTTACTGACGTAAGGTCAAAAAAACACTTCTCAAAATCGCATTTATATCCAAGTCCTTAAGCCAGATTAGCTGGAATGATAAAAACAGGATTTACTAAATAGAATTCAATTGTTTTTCACCTTAAGTATTTCAAGCTATGCACAGTAGAATTAAAAATGCTTGAATTCCTATTCTACAATGAATCGCTTTAAAGCTTTATCATTGTCAGAATTTATTTCAAGGAAATAAGCTCCCGTCGAAAGATGGCTTACTGGAACTGAAGTAAATTCAATGATACCATTTGCTGGAATATTACCTACTACCCTGCCGCTCTGATCAAAAATCCTGATGGCTTTAATCACTTCAGGTTTGTTCAGATAAACGTTCAAAATATCACTGGTTGGGTTGGGGTATAATGAAATACGGCTATCAAGGGTTGCGAAATTTTCAACTGAAGTGACATCAGAGAATTGAAGTACTGTGAAACCTCTGTTGTTTTGATGAAAGGCGAGATTGGTGGACGCTGTAGCTCCTCGCGCGGAAATTATGTTCAAAGAATTTAAGTCAATGCTGAAGTTAAAGTCATTTGCATTTCCGGTAACGAGCGACCGTTTGGCAGTAATCTGCCTGCGAGGATTGGGCATTGGCGTCAGTTCATTGCTCAGTATTTCCCAATCTTGAATTGCGTCAGCTACCGGAGGTGCATTACCTGTGAGGTGACCGTCGTAAAGTGATGCTCCTTGTGCACCATTTGCAAAATAAACAACGTCTACTCCGCTGGCCATTTCTAATGAGTTAAATCCGATGGCAAACCATCGGTCTACCGGACCGCTTAGAAATAGCGTTACTTCTGACTCCGTAAACTCAATACTTGCTTCATATCCCGGTAGCAACTGCACCAGCCCTGATGACTTTGTAAGTTGACCAAATGATGAATTAACGAATCCAAAATAACCAAACGCAACCAGAAGTAGGAGTGTAAAGAGTTTTCTCATTTTTTTTTTAAGTGAGTGATTGGTGTTTTCTTTTCCTGCGAAATTATTAAAACTTCAACTTCGTAAAACATCAGGTTTACTAAAACTCCCTAAAGCTCGACTTAGCTAAAATCAAATTACGAAACTACTTAATCGACGTTAGAAAAAATACTCAGGTTGTATGAGCAACTGAAATAAGATTTGCCAATACTTGGAATGCAAGCAACCAAAAAACACCTAAACGGCTGTTTCAACAAGTTTACCGTGCAAATCATAAGGCTCAGCACCAGTAATCAATACCTGAGCAAAATCACCAACACGTGCATATCCTGATGATTTAGGGATGATTACTTCGTTGTCAACTTCCGGAGAATCTGCCTCTGTGCGACCTAGATAAAAATCGCCTTCAATTTTATCAATCATCACCTTAAATATCTTTCCAACCTTAGTTTCGTTTATTTCATGGGAAATACCTGATTGCAGTTCCATAACGGCTTCCGCACGATTGGTTTTCACTTCTGCAGGTACGTCATCAGTTTCTTTGAAAGCATGGGTATCCTCTTCATGAGAATAAGTAAAAACCCCCAATCGGTCGAATCGCATCTCTTCAACCCATTCGAGCATTTCGGAGTGGTCAGCTTCGCTTTCGCCAGGATATCCTGTAATTAGGGTGGTGCGCACAGCAATTGCCGGCACTCTTTCACGAATAGAATGTATTAGCTCAGAAGTCTTCTCTCTGGTGATGCCTCTGCGCATGGCTTTCAACATTCGGGTACTTGCATGCTGTAAAGGGATATCCAAATAATTGCAAATATTCGGACGGTCGCGCATCACATCTAGCACCTCCATCGGGAATCCGCTGGGGAATGCGTAGTGAAGTCTTATCCAGTCAATTCCTTCCACAGCCGAAATCTGATCTATTAAATTTGCCAATTCCCTTTTCTTATAAAGATCAAGGCCATAATAGGTAAGGTCTTGTGCTATTAATATCAACTCCTTGGTTCCTTTTGCCGCAAGGTTGTGCGCCCTCGAAACCAACTCTTCTATTGGAGTGCTCTTATGTCCACCACGCATAAGGGGTATGGCGCAAAACGAACATGGCCTGTCGCAACCTTCAGAAATTTTAAAGTAAGCATAGTGTACCGGTGTGGTGAGCAGCCGCTCGCCCACGAGCTCATGCTTATAATCAGCTTTGAGCGTTTTTAGCAAACGGGGTAAGTCACGTGTTCCGAAGTAGGCATCAACTTCCGGTATTTCTTTCTCCAATTCAGGTTTGTACCGTTCTGATAAGCATCCTGTAACATATACTTTATCGACCATTCCTGACGCTTTGGCATCAGCCCATTGCAGTATAGTATCAATGCTCTCTTGTTTGGCATTTTCTATAAATCCGCATGTATTGATTATTACAATTGATGCATCGCCATCATCGCTCTCATGCACTACATCATATTTGTTGGCCTTGAGTTGGGCCATCATCACTTCGCTATCAAAGATGTTTTTTGAGCAACCAAGGGTCACTACATTCACTTTGTTCTTCTTCAGTGTCTTGGTTTTCATTCCTTGCTGTGGTCTTATTCGTTATTCACCAAATAGAGAATCTACAAATTCATGCTTGTTAAACACTTGCAGGTGGTCAATTCCCTCTCCCACTCCAATATATTTCACCGGAATCTTAAACTCGTCGGAGATTCCGATCACTACCCCACCCTTCGCAGTGCCGTCAATTTTGGTAAGAGCAAGGGCTGTTACATCGGTGGCAAGGGTGAATTGTCGCGCCTGCTCTACAGCGTTTTGACCGGTAGAACCATCTAGCACCAATAACACTTCATGGGGAGCATCGGGTACTATTTTGCTCATCACCTTACGGATTTTCGAAAGTTCGTTCATAAGCCCAACTTTATTGTGGAGTCTACCTGCGGTATCTATGAGCACAACATCGGCATTTTGCTTTAGGGCCGATTGAAGTGTGTCAAAGGCCACTGCAGCAGGGTCAGCACCCATGCCTTGTTGCACAATGGCCACATCTGCGCGGGTTGCCCATATCTTAAGTTGTTCTACTGCTGCAGCCCTGAAAGTATCTGCAGCACCTAGTACCACTAACTTGCCTGCTTTTTTAAACTGATGCGCCAGCTTGCCAATGGTGGTAGTTTTACCTACGCCATTTACTCCAACTACCATAATAACGTATGGTTTATGGGTTTGGCTCACGGCAAATTCTGTTTCATTGCCAGTATGATTCTCTTCGAGCAAGGCGGCAATTTCTTCCTTAAGTATTCGGTTCAATTCATCAGTGCCCAGATATTTATCACGTACAATGCGGGCTTCGATACGGCCAATAATCTTAAGAGTGGTATTTACTCCCACATCTGAGCCGATCAGAATTTCTTCAAGGTTATCGAGTACCTCATCGTCTACCTTTGTCTTACCGGCCACCGCTCGCGCCAGTTTTGAGAAGAAACCTGATTTGGTTTTTTCTAGGCCGGCATCGAGTTTCTCTTTTTTCTCTTTCGAGAAAAATCCAAAAAGTCCCATTACTTCGTAATTAAAACTAAAAAAGGCCTTTTCCAAAACTGGAAAAAGCCTGATTGAGCTGGGTGAAACAGATTACTTGCTTTTGAAGAAGTCGCCCACTTTGTCGTTGAGCACTATTTCTTCTTTGAACATGTAAGCGCCGGTTTTCGGCGACCTTACCATCTTGATCACTTTGGTGTGGTTCTTACCGCTACCAGTTTGCAGGGTCGCTACGGTTTTCTTTGCCATGGCTTATTATTTAATTTCTTTGTGAACTGTTTGACGCTTCAGGATTCTGTTGTACTTTTTTAGTTCCATCCTGTCTGGCGTATTCTTGCGGTTTTTGGTGGTGATGTACCTTGAAGTACCGGGCTTACCCGATTCTCTGTGCTCTGTGCACTCCAAAATGACCTGGATTCTGGCTCCTTTACCTTTCTTTGCCATTGTATATGCTTATTTGGGCTTTGCCTGAGGGCTTAGCTAACGTAAGTTCCTTTTTCTTTTGCTTTTTTAATCGCTTCTTCCACCCCTAACTTATTGATAGTGCGAAGGGCTGAAGCCGAAATAGTCAAATTGATCCACCTGTCTTCTGCAGTGATGTAGAATTTCTTTTTGAGCAAGTTCGGGTAGAATCGACGTTTTGTTTTGCGGTTTGAATGCGAAACATTGTGCCCTACCATCGGTTTTTTTCCTGTAAGTTGACAAACTCGTGACATGGGTTCCTTTGTTTGAGGTATTTTAAGTGGGGTGCAAATTACGGTATTTCCTTTCGATTATTCAAACCCTTGCGAAAGAATTTCGTTACGAAGTTCATTTAATGCGGTAAGTGCTGATAATGTGACGTTTCTGCCTCGGTTATTACCAAATATGTGCTTTTTGGCTACAGTACCGTCCGGCCCGGCCACAGCTATCCATACCGTGCCGATTGGTTTTTCGGCCGTACCGCCATCAGGTCCTGCTATACCCGTTGTAGCGATGGCCCATGTAGTGCCGAAACTTCTTCGCACACCCTCAGCCATCTGTATTACAGTTGCTTCGCTTACTGCACCATTCTCGGCTATAATTCTTGGATCTACCCCGAGCAATTCGCTCTTGGATACATTGCTGTATGGTACCACCGAACCCATATAATGCTTGGATGAACCCGAAATTGATGTAATTAAGTGTGCGATGTACCCTCCGGTGCAGCTTTCAGCGGTACTCACTGTTTCACCGCGCTCCTGGAGCAGCCTGCCTACCACTTCTGCCAGAGTTTCCTTTTCACGCCCGAAAATATATTCAGGTAACCGCCTCTCTAATTCTTCTAAATAGTGAGCTATTCGCGACTCCGTTTCCGATTTATTTCCGTTCACAGAGTATGCACTGATACGCAGCTTTACTTGCCCCGGTGAGGGGAGATAGGCAAGCGAAAGGCCTTCGTTGCGAAGCGCCGTTTCCCAGTCTGATATCTTCTCAGCCAGGAAACTTTCTCCAATGCCTTGAGTGAGAATAGTGCGGTGTATTATACTGGGAGGATTAAACTTTTCTTTTAATTTGGGTAGTACATGTTCATTCATCAATCCCACCATCTCATACGGTACACCTGGCATAGAAACGAGCACCTTTCCACCCTTTTCAAACCACATACCCATTGCAGTGCCACGGCTATTTATCAATATTTGTGCATGCTTAGGCAAATCGGCCTGTCGGGTATTCACATCCAGCATTGGCTTGCCTCTTGACGCGAAAAACGAAGTGATACCTGCAAGCACTTCTTCATTGCGCTCCAAGGAAGTTTGAAAATACTCAGCAAGGGTTTCCTTGGTAATATCATCCTGCGTAGGGCCTAAGCCACCAGTCATCAATACAATTTGTGCTCTGTTGAAAGAATCGTCAATAGCTTCAAGTATCGCTTCGCGCGAATCACTGATAGAAACTATCCTGTTTACCCTCACGCCGAGCATATGCAATTGCTCGGCTATCCATGCAGAATTGGTATCAATAGTTTGTCCTATTAACAGCTCATCACCAATCGTTACGATTTCAGCTTTCATGCCGCAAAGGTATAAAGAAGTATTTGCCTTAGAGATTCAGTGAACGGGCTATTTATTTGTACCTCGTCTCCCAATATTTACCTTTTTCGGCAAAACAGAGAATATAATGTGAACGAGAGATGATCGCAAGGGCTTCCTTACGACTACTGTTATTTAAGAAATGTAAATAGACCCAAATTCTCAACAGAATCTCCGCGTGTAGCCCTTTCTATAAACGTAACATTTACCTGTTACCACAAGTACAAATGTCATCACGCCCTGCAAGGTGCCATGACAGCAAACAAAAAGACTCTCCTATCCGGCTTTATACTATTTATTAGTAGCCTGATATACGGGCAGCAGCCCGTACATTTTGGAAATGAAGCATTCAACAAGCGCGCCAACGGGCAATGTGCTCATACAAGCATTCACGAGGGGCTTATATCGCAAAACCCTAAATACCGGCAAGAACAGGAAACGCGTGAAAGTAATTTGTCCTTGCTGATAGCACAGCAAAGCGCGGGCTTAATACCAAAATCTGATGCGATACTTACCATTCCTGTTGTAGTTCACATTGTACATACAGGTCAACCTTACGGCGTAGGGGCCAACATCACCGACGAGCAGGTATACAGTGCCATCAACGCCCTGAACGACGATTTCAGAAAAATACCCGGTACTTGGGGTGATGGCAATGGTGTAGATGTGAAAGTAGATTTTTGTCTCGCGCAGCGCGACCCTTCTGGAAATGGCCATAGTGGTATAAACCGTGTAAATGGTTGCAGCGCGGCGCTCTATTGTGACCAAGGTATAACTGCCGGTAATGGTCAGGGAGCAAACGAACTAAATGTAAAAGACCTTTCGCGATGGCCAAACCAGCAATATTATAATATATGGGTGGTAACTGAAATAGAAAATAATAACGGGGGCTCCGGAATACAAGGCTACGCTTACTTTCCTACGTCATCAGCAGTTGATGGTACGGTGATTCTATTTAACGCATTTGGCACTGTTGGGACGCTAAAAACGTATACCAACCGAAACAAAACGTTGACACATGAAATGGGCCATGCATTCGCGCTTTTTCACACCTTTCAAGGCGATTCCTGCAACGAAACTGATTGTGATTTGATGGGCGACCGGGTATGCGATACCCCTCCAACTACTTTAAATTCAAATTGCAATACTTCGGCATGCGGTGGCACACAACAGGTAGAAAATTATCTGGATTACACCAGCCAAACATGTAAAAATATGTTTACCCTGGGGCAGAAGGACCGAATGCGGCTCTCAATTACAAACTCGAGACCCAATCTTATGAATTCAAACGGCTGCCAGCCGGTGGGTGGAGGTATACTTGCCGATGCAGCCATTACTGCCATTTCAAAACCATTTGGTAATGTATGCTCAAACATTGTGCAGTCTGAAGCAACCCTGACCAACTCCGGTAGCACAATACTTACCTCAGCTACCATTCAATACCGCACATCAGGTGCCTGGCAAAACCATCAGTGGACCGGAATTCTCGGCCAAAACCAAAGCGCTAATATAATTCTACCGACTTACAACGGAGGTTGGGGTATCCAAACAATGCAGGTTCAAGTGGTGAACCCAAATGGCGGTAGCGATAGCAACGATGCAAACAACCTAATGAGCCGCCAATATACCGCACTGCAAAATGGGCATACGCTCAATCTGAGTATTACCATTGACAACCTAGGCGCCCAAAATACCTGGGAGGTGCGAAACAACTCCGGACAAGTACTCGCTTTCGGTGGACCGTACAGCAACTTCCAGAGCGGAGTGGTACATACTGCTCAAATTTGCATTGCCGACGGATGCTATGATTTCGTAATGATGGACTCTGGTAGTAATGGAATGTGTTGTTTCAATGGTAACGGCTCTTATACCCTTACCCACAGCAACGGCACTGTACTTGCTTTAGGAGGTACTTTTACCACACAGCAACTCACCAATTTCTGCGTAAGCAACGGCACACCTCCGCAAGCCAACTTTACAGCCGCTAACAACAATATATGTATGGGTCAGGGGGTTGCTTTCACAAATCAAACAACAGCAGCAGCTACCAGTTATCTATGGACTTTTACAGGTGGATCACCGGCAACATCAACCCAGGCTAATCCTGGAAATGTAGTGTACAACAATACGGGCAGTTATACTGTAAAGCTCAAGGCTGCGAATCAATATGGATTTACCGAAGAAACTAAAACTGACTATGTAATTGTAGCCGCAAATACCAACTGGTATGAGGACCAGGATGGTGACGGATATGGCAACCCGGCAGGCGTGCAAAGCTTTTGCATACAACCAACTGGCTACGTAAGCAATGCAATGGATTGTAACGATACCAATATAAACGACTGGTATAGTTGCTACGACTGCGCAGGAGAAATGAATGGGCCGGCTTATACCGATGCCTGTGGTGTATGCGATGCCATTGCTGAAAATGACTGCGAGCCTTGTGAAACTCTAAGCGCTAGTATTCTCGCTATTGGCAATCCGACGTGTTACGGAGAAGCGAATGGGGAAATTTCACTAAGTATAAATTCTCTTACTGGAAATTACAATGTAGTGTGGAGCAATGGCCTTACCGGTGCATCAATCAATGGCTTGACGGCCGGAAATTACAGTGCGCAGATTAGTGATAATGAATGCACAATTACTGTATACGTTACCCTTACTGAACCAAATGCCCTGACCATTATATTTAAAAATATTGTACATGTGGCTTGCGGTGCGAGCAATACCGGGGCAGCTAGTTTTACAATTACCGGAGGCACTGAACCCTATACTGCCCAGTACAATGATCTAACACTTTCACAGAATTATTTCACTTCACTTGCACCGGATTTATATGTCGTTGATGTTGCTGATGCCAACGAATGCCAGATTGCGGGAACTTTGCAAATACTCCAACTTTCATGCGACAGCTTAGCGAATACTCAACTTTCAGGAGCCTTTTGCGGAAGCGAAAATACGGAATTTGCACAGATTATCAACTGCACTGCCGTAGCAAATGCTGAACAATATGAATGGAAATTTGCAGCGCAGGGACTGGATAGTCAAGTCTACACCACTGCAAGCAATTCATTTACTCCTTATCTCATACCTTTTTTAATACCAAATACTTTATACCAAATTCAGGTAAGAGGACTAAATGACACAATGAGCAGCGCTTTCGGGAGCGAATGTGATATTATTTTCAGAATAGGCAGCACCCAGCTCAGTGCAGAAACCTGCGGCGAACACAATCTCACATTCTCAACCAGCAATTTTTGCATACCTATTATATATGCTGAAAAATATGAATTCAGATTGGAGAACAATACAACAGGAGAGCGCTTCTATTATGAAAGTAACGATGGGCAATTCGTTCCTTCATCAATTCCGGGAATCGAAGCTGATGTAATTTATAAGGTAACGGTGCAAGTCAATTATAAAAACATTTGGGGGTCTGTAGGTGCTATTTGCACTATTATGATCCATGAAGTAATTGAAACGACAATACTTACCGAAAACTGGTGTAATAACCATGAAATTATTTTAGAAAATGACACCCTGGAAGTGCAACCTATCAATAGTGCCGGCGTATACGAATTGCTTATTAGCGGTGGTGATATAACGGGAACCACAGTATTGCAAAATACCATTCCCAGATTCGCAGCCAATGATATTGAAGGCCTTAGTGAAGGCCACGTCTACCTGGTTAGAGCGAGAGCGTTGATTGGTAGCAGTTGGTTACCTTGGGGGCCTTCATGCAGCATAGCATTGCAAGAAACAGAAGTACAAGAATTAAACTTATTGATTTACCCGAATCCGGCAACTTCAACAGGTGAAGTATATCTGTTGATGAGCGGAAACTGGAATGGATTGGATCTATGTATCCAAAGCATTACAGGAGTGAAATTGCACTGCGCGCAGCTAAACGTGGAGCACAATACACCTAAACCGATTGAAATACCTACACTGAGACCTGGATTGTATCTGGTTACATTAACACATGGAGCAGAAGTGCTCAGTAAAAAAATGATCATACAATAGCATAACATATTCAACGATTAGTTTAAGGGGAGAAGCCGCTGTTTGACTTTAAGGTCGGCAGCGGCTTTACCTTTTACGGGCGAAATGGAAACTTTTTGGTAGTTTCTCACATAATTCACCTTCAGGTAATCATTTATTAATAAACTATTTAGCGAGATTTATTTCCATTATTCTAAACAGGTTCAACAAAGTTTTTTCAAGCTTCGTCTGTTAAAAGTTGCGCTATAACTTCCTTTTGTCGTAACTTGTCATCGCTTTTGATTAACTATTATTTAACCAACTTTCTCGTGATGAAACAGATGTTTACCAAACTGAACGCATACTTTGCGCTCTTACTTTTAGCCATAATGTTGCCGTGGGCCGGCAATTCACAGTCATGTGGCACGCTCTTCTACGACACGGGCGGTCCAAACGGAAATTACCCGAACAACGAAATCACAACATGGACCTACTGCCCCAACAGTCCGGGAGAATTTGTAACCATGACATTTCTTGAATTCCAGCTTGAAACCAACTGGGACCGTATTTATGTTCACAACGGGCCTGATACAAGTTTCCCTCTGATCGCATCAACCAATGGTCTGGGATTTGGCGCACTACCAACGAATTGCGGCACTCAGTTTGGAGTAGGAAGCTGGTGGAGTCCTACCGGCACCAGCGGCAGCCCAACAGCATTTTTGCCAGGACCCTTTACATCAACACACCCATCGGGTTGCTTAACTTTCAGATTTTGCAGTGACCCTTCAGTGGTATTCCCTGGATGGAAAGCATATGCTTCCTGCGCACCCCCTGCCAACTGCGCGCCACCGGTAATAAGTCTTGGAACACCTGTACTTAACTGTGCGACTAACACCTTCTCAGTGCAAGCTACGGTTGTTTCATCATCAGTGCCTGCTACAACGCCAATCCTTATCGCAAGCGCTAGCGTTGGCGGTGTATCTGTGCCAGGAGCCGGAGGAGTTGTACCAAATATTCCCGGAAGCACCCTTACCATCAATAATATTCCTCTCGATGCATTTACAATATTACGTTTTGACCCCTTTGGCTTTCAATGTCCCGCGCAATACTTTATAGAGCAGAGTTCCATATTCTGTCCTACCGTGCTCGATTGTGGCACTCCTTTAGGAGAGTCTCATTGCTATACCAACATTGATCAGACTTTCTTCTATTATGAGAGTGAAAATGATGAACCAATCCAGATGGTTTTTAACTCCGGCCTGACAGAAACTGCTGACATCATCAATGTTTATAATGGGGCTAATACAAGTGCCCCCCTGCTATATTCAGGCAACAATTTTGGTAACCTTTCCGGTTTGCAATTTCTTGCAAACAGCGGAAGTTTATATATGACCATTACTTCAAATGCAACAGGTAGTTGCTCCAATAGTACTGGAAATACAAGCATCTGGAACTGGACAATTGGTTGTGGCCTTACGATATCCGGATGTACTGATCCAACGGCGCTCAATTATGCACCTGTAGCAACAGTTGATGACGGTGATTGTATTTTCAGCGGAAGTACGTGTGGAGACCCTCAGGTTGTAAGCACGCTCCCTTATGTGCAAACTGCAAATACACTCATATTTGGAAATAATTATTTGGCTACCAGCGTGCCTGCACTGGCCCCTGGCTCATTTGGCACAGGTTCTTTCTCTAACCTTTATCTCGCAGGTTACGATGCTGTATATGAGTATACACCATCTAGCAACACCTTCATTGATATAGAACTGGCAAATACCGCCACCAACGTTGGTTTATGGGTGTTCACTGGCTGTCCTTTTGCAAGTACGCTCAGATGGCACCTTGGTACCGATGCCAATGGCCGACTAATATCTACCTTGCCAGTAACGGCCGGCGAAACATACTATATCGTTATTTCAACCAGGGTTCCGCCACAAATTTCTCAATATGAAATTACTATTTCAGAAACAGTATTTGATTGTCCTGTCCTGTTTGCCAATATAGGTGGTCAATGTGATCTTGATGGTTTAGAAGGATCAATAACTGAAAATTGCGAATGCGGACCGTTCAACTTTCCCGGATGTTTGAATGGCCCCGCGGCTGGAAGCGGTACACCACTTTGCACGGGAGCGCCAATTACGCTTACCAATGCCCGCGCCAATGAGTATGCGACTATCACGGTATATCAAGGGGTATCATATACTTTCGCCACCACACCAAATCCGAACGTTCCTGTTTGGTTTATTACGCTCGCAACTAATGTTGCCATGCCAGTTGTATTGGCTACCGGTCAAAATTCAATAACCTACGTTGCACCCTATACCGGTACGATTCGATTCTATTCTCACAGTTCTTACGACTGCGTAAGTGGAGCAGTAGGCTCTGCCTCACTTCACAACAGGATTATTACTGCAAACTGCTCTAATATTACTTACGACTGTCCTACCTTCAACGCATTCATCGGTAATGTTTGCATTAACCCTGCTACAAATATCGGTGGTACTCTTAATGCAAATTGTGAATGTGTGCCACTCGAAGGATTCAATGGTTGCCTTACAGGTACTGGTTTTCAAACTACTACCCCAAACTGTACCACACTGCCTGTTTCTAACATTGCAAACACTTGGGTGGGTCAATTCAACAACGTCAATGTAACATCAGGAAGTACCTATACTTTCTCAACCACCAACAATCCGATTTTCATACCAGGATTTTATATCACCATTAGCAATAACACGGGTACAACTGTTTTGGCTTCCGGCGCAGGCCTAGTTACTTGGACTGCTAACTTCACGGGTGGAGTGAGATTTTACGCCCACAGCTCAGCCGATTGCGTGAATTTAATTATAGGAGCAACAACCGCTCATACAAGGGTAATTACCATAAGTTGCGGCCCGCCAGTTGATTGCCCGTTATTAGGCCTCAATATTGGTGATCCTTGCAACGACGGTATCCCTAGCACAGTAAATGATACCGTAAACGCCTTGTGCCAATGCGTGGGTCAGGTTGTTGTTGACTGTCCTTTGCTGGGTCTTAACATTGGCGATGCCTGTGAAGATGGCAACCCGAATACAATCAATGACCTAGTTAATGCAGCTTGTGTGTGTGAAGGTACTTTGGTTGAGCCCACTGAATGTGGTATTTATTCCCGTAATCCAAATGCTCCGCTTGATATAAATAATCCGATCATTCTTGATCCATTATTTGTAGTTGGTACAGGAGAGACCATTGAATCCCTTAAAGTTTCAGTTGTCCTTAACCACGCTGCACTGGGAGAAGTTGAAATAAGGCTAATAGCCCCTGATGGAACTGTAGTTCAGCTTCAGTCAGTCATTTGCGGAAGCGGACAAAATATGGATGTTCTTTTCGACGACAATGGTGCAGCATTGGCTTGCAACACCGGCTCTGATCCTGTATTGCAAGGCACATTCGCTCCTTTCGAAAGCCTTTCAAGTTTCACTGGAATTGCATTCGACGGTCCGTGGTTTATCGATATTGCAGATAATATCCCTGGGGCAAATAACGGTATTCTGGTAAGCTGGTGTTTGATACCGACTTTCCAAACTACGGTTTACGACTGCCCTGCGCTCCAGAAAAATATCGGAGATTCTTGTGATGACCTAAATGCTACCACAGAAAACGATACAGTAAATGCAGACTGCGTATGCGTGGGTACTCCAATTATCACCTACGACTGTCCGGAATTGGAACTTAACATTGGCAATGCTTGCACTGACAACAACTCAAACACCATAAATGACATTGTAAACGAATTTTGTGTTTGTGCTGGAACACCCGTGGAACCTACTGAATGTGGTGCTTACACCAGCTCACCAAATGCGCCTATAGGAACTGCTTCGCCAATCATCCTTGACCCAATCTTTGTGAATGGCACAGGAGGAATTATTGAAAGTCTAAAAGTTTCAGTAGTAATGAACCATGAAGCTCTTGGTGAAATTGAAATCAGAGTCATTGCTCCCGGCGGTACCGTAATTCAGCTTCAAGCTGGAATTTGTGGAACAGGCCAAAACATGGATGTGCTATTCGACGACAATGGCTCAGCTTTATCATGCAATACTGGCGCAAATCCTGTACTGCAAGGTACATTCGCTCCATTTGAAGATCTTTCAACTCTTACAGGAGTTGCATTCGATGGTGTATGGTTTATCGACATTGCTGATAATTTCCCAGGATTAAATGATGGGGTTCTGGTAAGCTGGTGTTTGATACCAACATTCCAGACAACTGTATTTGATTGTCCTGAGATCCCTGCAAACATCGGTGATAGCTGTGACGATGGTAACTCCGCCACTATAAATGACATAATCACCTCGATTTGTGAATGTGTTGGAACAAGTATTTACGACTGTCCTGACATCGAAGCAAACATTGGTGATTCTTGTGATGACTTGAACGCTTCAACTGAAAATGACACCGTAAATGCAAACTGCGTGTGCGTGGGTACTCCAATTATCACCTACGACTGTCCGGAACTGGAACTTAACATTGGCGATGCTTGCGATGACCTGAATGCTACCACAGAAAACGATACAGTAAATGCAGACTGCGTATGCGTGGGCACACCGATCATCGTTTACGACTGCCCGGAGCTTGAGAAAAACATCGGAGATTCTTGTGATGATGGCAACCCCGGCACCTTTGGTGATATAGTTAGTGCCACCTGCGAGTGCGCAGGATTTACAGGAACAGCTTGCGATGAAGCAACATTTGTAGGCGGTATGCCAACGTTTGCTGAGTCTGAAGTTCCAGTTTCAACAGCCGGTGCAGTACCTTCAGGCCTTGCGCAGTGCATCAACCCATCAAATCCACAGCCAGATAAGTGGTTTAAGTTTACATCTATCGCAACGGTAATGTATATGCGCGGCTGGGGATTAAGTGATTACAACGCAGCAGTTGAAGTATATGATGCATGTGGCGGCAACCTTATCGCTTGTCAAAACGACGCACCTGCCGGTGAACGTGAAATAGTAATACTCCAGAATACTGTTGTAGGACAGACCTACTACTTCAGAATATACCACGGTGGTGGCGGAACTCCTTCCACAACCACGTTTACTGCTGCAGTAGCGCATGTTCCTTTCACCAAGCTGAGAGTTCAGGATTGCGGTATTTTCAACTACACTCCTGCAAGCATCATTGCTTCTGAGTTGCCACCAAATCAGTTCCTGCTTGCAAACTGGTACTTCGAATTCACCGAGCTTGAAGCTCCGTTTAACACTTATGAGATTCTTTCTCCAAATGGTTCAAACCCGAACTTTAAACTGGAGTGGTTCCCACAAGCGCAATACGGAAGAACATACTCAGTGCGAACAAGACCACGTATGTATCAAGGCCCCAACTGGGGTGACTACAGTGTGGCTTGCACCATTGGTTTCTCAGCTACACCGCTAATTACTCAACTCATCGTTGCGCAAGCAAATGGATTTTATAATATGTGCGATATTCTAGAAGCAGATAATGTACCTGGAGCAACCAAGTACCGATTCAGATTCGACAATGGATTCGTTACACATATCCATGAGTCCGATAATCGCTTCTGCAAACTCAAAGATGTACCAGGATTAGAGCTTGGCTCTCCATATGCCGTGCGTGTAAGAGCTAGAACACTTGGTGTTTGGGCACCATTCGGTCAATGGTATCTTATAGCGATGAACAACTTTGTGGTACCCACAGGTGTAGATCAAAACATTACTGCATGCGGTGGAACTTATCCGTTAAGCACAGTAATTAGTGCAATAGAAATATGCGCTGCTGAATTCTATACCTTCCAGTTCACGAATATCACTGACGCAAATCAGCCACCGCTCTTCTACACGCGTGATGATGGTTTGAGAACAATCCAACTTTCATGGGTTACTGGATTGATACCAGGAAACACTTACGCTGTGCAAGTGCTTGGAGGATCAGGCGGACTAGTTGGCACCTACGGTGCAGCCTGCAATATTACAATAAGCGGTTCAGGTTTGATCGAAGCTCCTTCAAGTGGGCCTGAATCAGTATCAATTGCTGCTGAATTGGAAGTATACCCTAACCCTACTGCCGGTGAAGAAGTTACCCTTGCCTTGAGCAATCTTGCTGACTACGAGCAAAATGTGCTTGTGGAAATATACGATCTGTTTGGCAAGAAGGTACATAGCCAATTGTTTGGCAGCAACGGCGCAAGCCTGAACGCATCATTGCGGTTCCATCAGCGACTTGCTTCGGGGGTGTATACCGTGAATGTAATTGTGAATGAAGTTCCAATAGGAGCTAAGAAGTTGGTTGTACAGTAATAGTTAATCTACAATCAAAAAACCCCCCGTTGCTTGCATCGGGGGGTTTTCTTTTATATGGCTTTATTTGCAGAAGCCATATTATGGCTTGAACATATCATTCTTTAGAATCGTTTTGCGAAAGCATGCTTAAGATCGCCTGGAACCATCAATACGCCCATCCCTTGCCTGAAGGGCATCGATTCCCTATGGAAAAGTACAGTCTGCTTCCTGAGCAACTGTTGCATGAAGGCACTATTGCTGATTCGAATCTTTTCAATCCACGTAGAGCGTCCGACGAAGAAGTGCTTGAAATTCATGACGTCGGTTATTTCAAAAAACTGAAAGACTTAAAGCTTACAAGACATGAAGAGAGAGCCACAGGATTCCCGTTGAGTGAGGCTTTGGTGCAACGCGAATTATTCATTACCGGCGGCACAATACAAGCCACAGAGCATGCTATGAAATTTGGGGTATCAGCAAATGTCGCCGGTGGTACCCATCATGCATACCGCGACCGGGGGGAAGGATTCTGCCTGCTAAATGACATTGCCGTGAGCTCAGCTTTCGCCAAAAATAGTCTTGGGGTTCAACAAATTTTGGTTGTTGACCTGGACGTGCATCAGGGCAACGGAACCGCTAAAATCTTTGAAAATGACCCCACGGTATTCACATTTAGTATGCACGGGGCGAAGAATTACCCCCACCGCAAGGAGCAATCCGACCTTGACATCGCACTACCCGACGGAACCGGAGATAAAGAATACCTGCATATTCTGAGTGAAACACTGCCCCGACTGATTGACGAAACCTATCCGGAGCTCATCTTATTTCAATCAGGAGTAGATGTGCTGGCCAGTGATAAACTTGGAAGACTTGGGTTGAGCATTGCCGGCTGCCGGGAACGCGACAGGATAGTGTTCAACCTGGCTTTCAGAAATAAAATTCCCATAGTTTTCACCATGGGTGGTGGGTACTCCGAAAAAATTGCAACCATAGTAGAGGCACATGCCAACACCTTCAGGACAGCGCAGGAGACATTCTTTTGACTAAAATGTTTGAATCTGATTAACTTCCTTTGAGAACAATCTGACAGTCTTTCCTGATTTGACGCAAGGCAATGTCCGTAGGTAAATTCTCAACACGTGAAGCTGTTTCAAAAATTTTGCGGCTCAGATCAATCCCAGTAGAATTATCGCGCATGGTATCGCCCATTTTTGTAATGAAAGTTACCATCTCTTCCTTGGCGTCTTTAATCAATTTCCATGCAGCATCAGAGAGGTAAACCTGCTGAGAAAGATTATGATCAAACTCTTCGCGTATAGCCCTGAGCATTTCAGTTTGTAGCATTTTGGCGCTCATTCCATTTTGGTGAAGTCGCATCACCAACCGATCGGGTGCTATGCGCTCCAGATAGAGCGCAAATCGCTCAGCCGCCTGCAACTCGAGCTGGGCGAGCTGAAATGCACGACCTTCCTTATCACTTTGCGGGGTATGCACCTGATTATCATTACGGCGAGTCCTTGCGCCTTGTCGCTCTATGAAGCGCATGCCTTCGTGAAACATATACAAAGCCGCACCGACAATCATAATATATGGGAGCAACTGAATCAAAACTGACAGAAAATCTTGCATAATTCTCAGATTTAGATGTAGTACGAACGCCTTTTTTTAAGGTTCATTATTCAACTTTATAGATCAGATATTGCGCGCGCCTTTCGGCAAATAATTCCAACCCTTCTTTCCACCTTTTTCTAATCTCGGTTTCAGTACTACCAGCCATTACATCCTTTCGGAGCTGATCTGTACCAGCGAGCAGGTCAAAAAAACCACTTTTCAGAAAAAACTTTGTTGAATCATCGGTTTCAGCATACATTCTGATCAAATATGACAGATTAAGCTGATGAGGTAGTCCATCTTTTGCAATCACTCCACGCAAGTCATAACCCCTGCAAGCAATATTCTTGTGCGGCGGATTATCTGATACGCCTGGTATCGCAGTTGGGGTAAATGAAAATATTCCTTTTGTATTTGTGGGTTCACCGAAAATTGTAAACGGTGCCTCAGTGCCTCTGCCTACGCTTACCACGGTGCCTTCAAAAAAGCAAAGTGATGGATACAGATAAATCGACTCCATGGTTTGCAAATTGGGAGAAGGATTTACGGTAAGAAATTGCTTCATATTTCGATCGTAACCTGAGCATGCCACAACTTCCAAATTAGCTTTTAGCCCACCTTCGAGCCAACCTTCACCATTGATCATCATTGCATATTCGCCAATAGACATTCCATACACTGCCGGTACGGGATGCATACCTACAAACGATTTGTATTTAGGTTCAAGAATGGGCCCGTCCATGTAGTGAATATTAGGGTTCGGGCGGTCGAGTACTGTTAATGCTACCCCGTTTTCAGCGCAAGCTTCCATCACATAGTGTAGCGTAGATATATAGGTATAAAACCTTGCTCCAACATCCTGAATATCAAAAACCACCAAATCCAATCCCTTCAAGTGGATGGCAGTTGGTTTTTTTGATTTTCCATAGAGCGAAACTACCGGTATACCCGTTCGGCTGTCAACTTCATTGGCCACATGCGCGCCGTCTGCTTTATCGCCTCTAAAACCATGTTCAGGTGCAAAAACGAGTGCCACCTTAGCACCTGCTGCCAGCAGCGTGTCAACCAAATGCACTCCATTGATGAGCGATGTGTGGTTGGCAACCACTGCAATACGCTTACCCTTGAGATCGCCTAATTTTTCGGTAAATGAATATATACCCGGCCGGAATTCATTTCGCACGGCAAGTAATTCTTTCCCCGGCTCGGGCTTTTTGTGATCTGATCCTTCAATACTCACTTCACCTGCAGGGGTTTGTGTACAAGCTATAATGCAGGTGTGGCAAAGTGTCAAAATAAAGGTTGCTATTTTCATACTTTTACAGCGCTTTGAATGTTGTCGGAGCAAATATCTGATAGTTTGAATACACCTTTTTTCATTGCCAAACGATTAATAACCCGCGAAAGTACCGAAAAGGGGCTTTCAAAACCCATTGTACGTATAGCAGCTATTGGGATAGCCCTTGGTATGGCCGTGATGATTGTGGCGGTGGGTATAGTAACTGGCTTCCAAAACGAAATTCGAGAAAAGGTTATTGGCTTTGGCTCACATATTCAGGTCACAAATTTTGGAAATACAGAGCGTTATAATGACCCTAAGCTTGAAATTGCACAGGATTTTTATCCAAGCATTGATACCATAAAGGAAGTAAAAAGTATAAGCCTGTATGCATTGAAGCAGGGTATGGTTGAAACATCAGATAACATTCAAGGTGTATTTGTGAAAGGTGTAGCCCCAGATTATGACTGGTCATTTATTAAAACCCATCTTACAGAAGGCGCTATTCTTGAACTCTCAGATACAGCTACGTCAAATCAAATTTTAATTTCAGCCTACCTTGCGCGGCGGCTGGGATTATCAATAGACGATCAGGTAACTGTTTACTTTCCGAATGCCCGGCAAGGACTTAGCCAGCGCAAATTTAAATTGGGAGGCCTTTTCGATACAGGTTTGCGCGATCTCGATGCGCAGTTTGTGTTTGTTGATATAGGAGTACTCAGAAAAATAAACCAATGGGGCCTTGAAGCGCAAATGGTTGTTGCCGAATGTGAAGACGGTATAGTGAGCCTGGAAGCACGTGGATTTGGTGGTGACGGCGAACACCGATTTATATGGAGCGCAGATTCACTGCGAGGCACCGGACCACACAACTTTGCAATTCAGAGTGATACCACCATTTACGTAGTGCTCAAGGACCGAAGCAATACCGTAGCCGATACTGCAACTTACACCGTAATCTTTCAGCAAAATGAGAAATTACGATGCCCCGAAGACGATGAATACTTTATTACAACCTCAGGCGGTAGCGGAAAATACTATACGGGTGGTTTCGATATTACACTAGCCAGGTATAAGGACCTTGACAAAATGGAGCAATTCGTTTATGAGCATCTCAACTACGACCTGCGCACAACAACTATCACTCAGCGCTCGCCCGATATATTCAACTGGCTCGAAATGCTCGACCTAAATACCATTATTATCATCGTACTCATGATTTTAATATCCGTAATTAACATGACTTCGGCTTTACTGATACTCATCATGGAGCGCACCTCAATGATCGGAATACTTAAAGCCCTTGGTGCTACAACCTGGATGGTGCAAAAAATATTTCTCGTTCAGGCCGCATATATAATCTCAATAGGAGTAAGCGCAGGAAATGCCATGGGAATAGGCGTGGCACTGCTGCAGCAAAAATATGGTTTTATGAAGCTTGACCCCGAAAACTACTATGTATCGGAAGTACCTATTATGCTAACTTTAGAACAGCTCATTTGGCTGAATACAGGTACACTTGCTATCTGTCTTTTGCTGATGTTGCTTCCATCGCTTACCATAAATCAAATACAGCCTGCAAGAGCCATTCGCTTCGATTAAATTGGGCTACCTTTGCGAAAATTTTCCTTAAATGAAATACCGCAGACCTTATAACAACATACTTGAAACCATTGGCGATACGCCTCTGGTGCGCATGAACCGCATTTGCAAGCACATTCCTGCTCAGATTTTTGCCAAGGTTGAATATTTCAACCCTGGCCATAGCACCAAAGACCGCATGGCGCTGCGCATGATAGAAGATGCCGAGAAAGCAGGCAACCTTAAACCCGGTGGAACAGTGATAGAATGTACTTCGGGCAATACTGGTATGGGTCTGGCCCTAGCTTGCATTGTAAAAGGATACAAGCTCATATGTACGCTCAGCGATAAACAAAGCAAAGAAAAAATGGATATACTGCGAGCCATGGGTGCTGAGGTACATGTGTGCCCTACCAATGTTGCTCCTGATCATCCTGACTCATACTACTCAGTAGCATCAAGGCTCAACAAGGAAATTCCAAACTCATTTTATCCCTATCAATATGATAACCCTGGAAACCAACAGGCACATTATGAAAGTACAGGCCCTGAGATATGGGAACAAACCGACGGGAAGATTACGCATTTTGTAGTTGGTGTTGGCACGGGAGGAACAGTGTCGGGTGTAGCCAAATTCATTAAGGAACAGAAACCCGATGTGAAGATTTGGGGTGCCGATACGTATGGTTCAGTATTTAAGAAGTATCACGAAACAGGAATATTTGACGAAAGTGAAATATACTCATACATCACTGAAGGTATAGGTGAAGATATTCTACCTAAAAATGTAGACTTCTCACTTATCGACCATTTTGAAAAAGTAACCGACCGCGATGGGGCGTTATACACCCGTGAATTAGCACGCAAAGAAGGGCTTTTTCTTGGTTACTCAGCCGGGTCTGCTTATGCAGTGATTGAGCAAATGAAGCATACGCTTACCAAAGATGACGTGGTGGTGGTGCTTTTTCATGATCATGGCTCACGCTATGTAGGTAAAGTATATAACGATGACTGGATGCGCGACCGCGGATTTCTCAACGAAAGAAATAAATCAGCTCTCGACCTCGTAAACCGTCATATTGACAAGCCACTCGTAACTATTTCAGCCGACGAATTAGTGAGCGCTGCTGTACAGAAATTGAAGAAATTCGAAATATCGCAGATTCCTGTGGTGAGCAATGGGCAGTTTGTAGGGTCGCTGGATGAGCGTCATGTATTCGAAATGATTGTAAACGGCCAGCGTGTAGATCAGATAAATGTGCGCGAAGTGATGGGTGAGCCATTTCCCATTGTTGATAGTCAGGAAGAACTGCAAAGCGTTATCCGATTGGTTGATAAGAGTACCCCTGCAGTACTTGTGCGAATTGATGAAGGCAAATACCATATCATTACCCGTCACGATCTTATTGCAGCCCTTCACTGATGCCTGAGTATACCGATCAGACCAACCGCAGGGTCTATCTGGCCGATATACCTCTACGCATTGTGTCGCTTGTACCTTCTATCACAGAGTACCTTGCCGATCTTGAATTGGAAGATCGGTTGGTAGGAATTACCAAATTCTGCATACACCCTGCATCAGCATATCAAAATATTATGCGCATAGGAGGTACCAAAGATTTTAAGATTGATAAAATCGAAAATCTTCTACCTGATTTGATTATTGCCAATAAAGAAGAAAATGAGCCAAATGGAGTGAACGCACTATCAAGACAATTTCCTGTATGGGTAAGCCAAATAAGCTCAGTAGCCGATGCTCTTGATATGATGGATTCACTTGGAAATATTACAGGAAAAACTGAGCTTGCATACCGGTGGC
Organism: Flavobacteriales bacterium; assembly: GCA_038207425.1. Taxonomy (GTDB): domain Bacteria; phylum Bacteroidota; class Bacteroidia; order Flavobacteriales_D; family Cryomorphaceae; genus JBBQZU01. Next base: position 117,430 of record JBBQZU010000003.1, read on the forward strand.
TTCAAGAAGTAAATGACGGATTTAGCAAACTGGCAAAGCATACAATCTCTAAAAAACCCAGAGTACTGTACCTCATTTGGCGAAAGCCATACATGGCGGCCGGCAGTGATACCTACATAAGTAGTGTAATGGAACATCTGGGCTGGGAAAATGCACTTAGCGCACTTGGCGCCGCAGGAACGCGCTACCCGGAAATCACAAAAGAACTGTTTATGTCTCTGAAACCTGATTGCATCTTGCTCTCATCTGAGCCTTATCCTTTTGGTGAAAAGCATATAGATGAGCTCGAACCATACGCTTTGAAATCTGCTCTTCTTGCCGATGGTGAAGCATTTTCATGGTACGGCTCGCGCATGGCAAAGTCAATGCCCTACCTGCTCAGATTACAAAAAGAAATAACCGGTTAACACAATCTTTACGCCGGTTACAATCCAAACGTATAGCTTTACGTTCGTAAAAAAGTGATGAATCGCCTCTCAGTTCTGCTGCTCTTCCTATACTTCCTTTCGGGAAATTCTTGCGACCTGTCTGCGCAAAAGGTTGGCCTTGTACTAAGCGGAGGCGGAGCATCGGGCATGGCCCATATCGGTGTAATTAAGGCACTCGAAGAGCAGGAGATTCCAATAGATTTTATAACAGGTACTTCAATGGGCGCTCTTATTGGCGGTTTGTACGCCGCGGGTTTCAGTGTGGAAGAGCTGGAAAGGTTCGTAAATGACCCGTCATTCATACTTGCTGTAAATGGTTCACTACAGGATAGCGATGTGTATTATTTTTCTAAAAGCATTGAAGATGCTTCGCTTATAAGAATTAAGCTTTCTACCGAAAATCTGGTTCAGAAATCTATTCCCACCAACCTCGTTACACCTGACCTGATGGAGTTCCAGATCATGAATCTTACTGCCCAGGCATCGCAGGCAGCCAACTATGATTTCGATCAGCTCTTTGTACCATTCAGATGTGTAGCCGCTGATATTCAGAATAAGAAGCAAATTATATTTTCAAATGGCAATCTCTCTCTGGCAATGCGCGCTTCTTCTACCTATCCCTTTTATTTTAAGCCTATCAAAGTTGACGACAAATTACTTTTTGACGGAGGATTATATAACAACTTTCCGGCTGATGTGATGTACAATGAGTTTTTGCCCGATGTAATAATAGGCAGCAATGTGGCCTCGGGATATCTACCCCCTGAAGAAGATGACCTCTTGTCGCAAATAAGAAGCATGATAAGTAGCCAGAGTAATTTTACATTACAATGTGATTACGGCCTGATCATTGAACCGCCATCAACAATAGGAATATTTGATTTCTCAAACCCCAATGCTGAAATAGAGAAGGGATATTTGGCAACTCTTGAGAAAATAGAAATGATCAAAGTATTTGTAGAAGAAAGAAGAAGTGAGGATGATTTAGCCAATAAGAGAGCTGAATTCCGGCAAAAATTCAAACCAAACAGCATAGGCAAAGTTGATGCAACAGGCGATCTGTCTAAAAAACAAAAGGACTATATTCTTTCCATGTTTGGACCCGTGGGTAAAAGTGAGACTTACACCTTCAATGAGTTCAAAGGCCATTTTTTACGGGTAACGCAGGATGAAAAGTTCAGACATATCTATCCGATTTCGCATTACAATGACAGTGCAAAACATTTTGACATAGGTATGGTTGTGCAAAGAGAGCGCGATCTCACAGCATACTTCGGTGGGAATTTTTCATCACGTCCTATTAATATGGGATACATTGGTTTAAAGTACAACGTGTTCGGCAGAACATCAGCAAGTATCATGGCCAATAGCTATTTTGGTAAGTTCTATGGGTCAGCCTTACTAAGTGCAAAAATTGACTTTGGCGGGAAAAAAAGATACTACATCGCGCCACATATCATCTTAAATAGGTGGGACTTCTTCAGAAACCGCGCTACCTTTTTCGAGCTATCACGGCCATCATATATTGTAAAGAACGAAGTTTTTGGAGGTGTAGAAGCGGTTACTTCATGGGGTAACAATACTGTATTGAAATTTGACTTGCGATATGGTGAAACACTTGACAACTACTATCAAACTGAAAACTTCACCCCTGAAGATACAGCAGATGCCACGAGATTTAAACTCAATACGATTGCTTTGGGAATTGACAGAAACACCTTAAACCGAAAGCAGTTTGCCAGTAAAGGCACCCGGTTGGAGCTTTCAGCCAGAGGTGTGGCGGGAAAGGAATCAACAGAATATGGCACTACCATTCCAGATATAGACTCGGTGCGTGTGGCATACAGGCAATGGGCAGAACTGCGACTCCGTTATGAAAACTACTTTTACCGAAAGGGGCCGTTCATTCTTGGGGCAGAGTTAGAGGGGGTTTATTCTATCAAACCTAATTTTGATAATTATACAGCTACAGTAATTTCTGCACCATCTTGGAACCCAATACCTGAGAGTAAAACAATATTCATAGATAGCCACCGCTCACGAAAATATATTGCAGGTGGAATTAAATTGGTAGTAGAAGTACGTCGCAATCTAGAAATTCGCGCTGAAGGCTATGCAATGGAACCGCTGGAAGTTTTTGTTAGGACCGGTGAGAATCAAACCAGCAATGAACGCCTCAATGGCCAGACCCAATATATTGGGGCGGGGGCCTTGGTATTCCACAGTCCTTTAGGGCCGGTGAGTTTGAATCTCAATTACTACGACAAACGGGAAGATAGTCCCTGGAGTTTTCTCTTCAACTTCGGATATACGATTTTTAACAAAAGTGTATATCAGAAGTAGCAGCAATATCAGTAGCTGATACTTTTGGCTTAGGCTTGTGCTGTAGGGCCTCCAAAATTCATTGGAAAAGAACCCCCTTCATGTTGCTTGGCTTCGGTAATGATACCATGAACAGCCTCATACTTCTCAATATTGTCGCGCATTGCTGCAAGCAAGCGCTTTGCATGTTGAGGAGTAAGCACAATGCGCGATTTAACGCGTGCTTTTGGCATACCGGGCATAACGCGTACAAAGTCTATTACAAATTCTGCATTTGAGTGGGTTATAATTGCCAGATTTGAATAGATACCTTCGGCTATTTCTTCGCTCAATTCTATATTGAGCTGATTTTGATTCTTGTCTTGTTTTTGATCAGCCATGATGATTTGTATTTTGAAAAAGCCTCCCCGAAGGGAGGCTTTCTAATTATTATTTCAATTGCACTTCATGCTCTACTTCACGCTTTTCAGCAGTAAGGCGCTCGTAGTCTTCTTTCGAACCCACATTTACACGAGCAAACTCGCGTATACCTGTGCCTGCCGGAATAAGGTGACCAACAATAACGTTCTCTTTCAGGCCTAGCAGATCGTCGCGTTTTCCGGCAACGGCTGCTTCGTTCAGCACTTTCGTGGTTTCCTGAAAAGATGCCGCTGAAATAAACGATTTGGTTTGCAATGACGCGCGGGTAATACCCTGAAGCACCGGTCTTGAAGTAGCAGGAATTGCCTCCCTGGCTTCTACAAGCTTCTGATCTCTGCGGCGTAGCTGTGAGTTTTCATCTCTCAGTTTTCGGGCGCTGATAATCATTCCGGCTTTCAGATGCGCAGAATCGCCAGACTCCACAACCACCTTCATTCCGTAGATTTTATCGTTTTCCTCCATGAAGTCCTGTTTCTCCACAATTTGGTTCTCCAGGAATCTTGTATCTCCTTGGTCTTCGATATCTACTTTGCGCATCATTTGACGCACAATTACTTCAAAGTGCTTATCGTTGATTTTCACACCTTGCAAACGGTACACTTCCTGAACTTCATTTACTAGATACTCTTGCACCTTGGTAGGACCTTCAATTGAAAGTATATCGCCCGGGGTGATGGCACCGTCAGAAAGTGGCTGTCCTGCTCTAACGAAGTCGTTTTCCTGCACCAATATGTGCTTGGAGAGAGAAACGAGGTACCTTTTGGTTTCGCCGGTTTTGCTTTCTACCACTACTTCTCGGTTACCACGCTTAATCTTTCCATAAGATACGATGCCATCAATCTCACTAACTACAGCAGGATTAGAAGGATTACGTGCTTCGAAAAGCTCCGTGATACGAGGCAGACCACCGGTGATGTCACCGGTTTTTGCGGAGTGTCTTGGTATTTTTGCAATAATACTACCAACAATAACTTCAGTACCTTCCTGCACGCTCACGTGGGCACCTACCGGGAGGTTGTATGATTTTACAATCTCCTTTGACTTTTTGTCAACGATATGTATCGCAGGGTTTTTCTTCTTGTCACGGCGCTCGGTAATTACCTTCTCACGGTATCCTGTTTGTTCATCGACTTCTTCACGGAAAGTAATTCCGTCTTCAAAGTTTTCGAATTTTATCACCCCGCTACCTTCCGAAATGAATACAGCGTTATATGGATCCCATTTACAAATCACATCTCCCTTCTTGATCTTGGCGCCAGATTTAAAGAAAATCTCAGAACCATAAGGGATGTTATTTGTGGCAAACACAACTCCTGTCTTCTCATCAATCAGTCTGATTTCCGCAGAGCGGCCTACAACGATTTCCTTTTTGGTTCCGTTGCCTGCATCCTGCACCACTGATCGCAATTCATCTATTTCGAGCACACCGTCAAGCTTAGCCTTGATCTCAGATTCATCAGCAATGTTTGATGCAGTACCACCAACGTGGAATGTACGCAGCGTGAGCTGTGTACCCGGCTCACCTATTGATTGGGCAGCAATGACACCTACTGCTTCACCTTTCTGAACCATTCTGCCCGATGCAAGATTTCGACCGTAGCATTTTGCACATACGCCTTGCTTCTGTTCACAGGTAAGAACCGAACGTATTTCTACTTCTTCTATTCCTGCGGCTTCAATAGCGGTGGCTGCATCTTCCCTGATTTCTTCACTTGAGCTTACGATCAGGTTGCCTGTTACGGGGTGGTGTATATCATGCACCGATGTACGTCCAAGGATACGCTCGTAGAGATGCTCTACTACTTCTTCATTCTTCTTAAGAGCTGTTGCAACGAGCCCGCGAAGCGTTCCACAGTCTTCACCGAGAATCACTACGTCCTGCGCCACGTCAACAAGTCGGCGTGTAAGGTAACCGGCATCGGCTGTTTTCAAAGCCGTATCAGCAAGACCCTTACGTGCACCGTGGGTTGAGATAAAGTATTCTAGAATCGAAAGACCTTCTTTAAAGTTAGAAAGGATCGGATTCTCGATGATATCTTGTCCGCCGGTTGCACCTGACTTCTGAGGTTTTGCCATAAGGCCCCTCATACCGCTAAGCTGGCGAATTTGCTCTTTAGAACCACGCGCGCCGGAGTCAAACATCATGTAGATGGAGTTGAATCCTTGCTTGTCGCTCTTGAGCCTATCCATCAATATGTTGGTTAGCTTGGAGTTGGTATGGGTCCAGATATCGATAATCTGGTTATAGCGCTCATTGTTGGTAATAAGACCCATGGAGTAATTCTCCATTACTGATTTCACCTCTTCCGAAGCTTTGGCAACAAGAATTTCCTTCTCCGGTGGAATGATTACGTCATTCAGGTTGAATGAAAGACCACCCTTAAATGCCATGTGGTATCCAAGTTCCTTAATATCATCAAGGAATTTGGCTGTGCGCGACATACCTACATTTTTGAGAATATCGCCAATGATATCGCGAAGTGCTTTTTTGGTAAGTACCTGATTTACATATCCGGCTTCAACTGGCACCAAATTGTTGAACAATACGCGGCCTGTAGTAGTTTCAATGATCTCTTTGCGTCCGTCCACGTGCACATATCTGAACTTAATATGGGCATGGAGAGCAAGTTTACCTTCGTTATATGCAATTTCTACTTCTTCAGGACTGTAGAAAGTTTTGCCTTCGCCTTTCACGACCATTTCAGCATCAGACTTGCGTCCTTTGGTGATATAGTACAATCCGAGAACCATGTCTTGCGACGGTACTGCAATAGGAGCGCCGTTTGCAGGGTTCAGAATATTGTGCGAAGCTATCATGAGCAATTGCGCTTCCAATATGGCAGCATTGCCAAGTGGAAGGTGAACAGCCATCTGGTCGCCGTCAAAGTCAGCGTTGAATGCAGTACATACCAACGGGTGAAGCTGAATTGCCTTGCCTTCAATCAGTTTAGGCTGGAAGGCTTGTATACCCATTCTGTGAAGCGTTGGTGCACGGTTTAATAGTACAGGGTGGCCTTTCAGTACATTCTCAAGAATATCCCAAACCACAGGCTCTTTACGGTCTACAATCTTCTTTGCCGACTTAACTGTCTTAACAATGCCGCGCTCTATCATCTTTCTGATAATAAACGGTTTGTATAGCTCCGCAGCCATGTCCTTTGGCAAACCACACTCGTGAAGTTTAAGCTCAGGGCCTACAACAATTACTGAACGTGCAGAGTAGTCAACCCTTTTTCCAAGAAGGTTCTGACGAAACCGCCCCTGCTTACCTTTTAGGCTATCAGAGAGTGATTTCAGTGGCCTGTTCGATTCTGTTTTTACAGCGCTCGACTTTCGTGAGTTGTCAAAAAGCGAGTCAACTGCTTCCTGAAGCATACGCTTCTCATTGCGGAGAATTACTTCCGGAGCCTTAATCTCGATAAGTCTTTTGAGTCGGTTATTTCTGATGATTACCCTGCGGTATAGGTCGTTAAGATCAGATGTAGCGAAACGTCCGCCATCAAGTGGCACGAGAGGTCGCAGTTCCGGCGGAATAACCGGTACTACTTTCACAATCATCCACTCAGGCTTATTTACGATACGCTCATTGGCTTCGCGGAATGACTCCACAACCTGTAGTCTCTTGAGGGCTTCGTTTTTACGCTGCTGAGAAGTTTCTGTATTTGCCGCATGGCGCAGCTCGTAGGAAAGATTGTCCAGATTGGCAGTGCGCAGCAAGTCGTAAAGTGCATCAGCACCCATCTTGGCTACAAACTTGTTAGGGTCAGCATCGTCGAGGTATTGATTTTCCTTTGGAAGGGTATCGAGAATATCCAGATATTCTTCTTCCGTAAGGAAATCGAAACGCTCAAGTTGTACTCCTTCAACATTTACGGCAGGACCAGCATTTATTACTACATATCGCTCATAGTAAATGATTTGGTCCAGCTTCTTGGTAGGCATGCCGAGTAGGTAACCTATTTTATTTGGAAGCGATTTGAAATACCAGATATGGGCCACCGGTACTACCAGCGAAATATGCCCCATACGCTCACGGCGTACTTTTTTCTCGGTAACTTCCACTCCACAGCGGTCGCACACAATACCCTTGTATCGGATACGCTTGTACTTTCCGCAGTGGCATTCGTAATCCTTGACCGGCCCGAAAATCCTTTCGCAAAACAAACCGTCGCGTTCTGGTTTGTAGGTGCGGTAGTTGATTGTTTCGGGTTTCAGCACTTCGCCAAAACTGCGATCAAGAATCAGCTCTGGCGAAGCCAAGCTGATGGTGATACTGTTGAAACCGGCGTTTAATTTATTTTCTTTTTTTAAGGCCATTGTAATAATCTTTAATGGTGAATTACACTTTTTCGGGCCGAATTAATCGAGCGAAATATTAAGTCCAAGTCCTGCAAGTTCATGCAGAAGTACGTTGAATGATTCTGGAATTCCAGGCTCCGGCATATTGTCGCCTTTTACAATGGCTTCGTATGCTTTTGCTCTTCCTACCACATCATCAGATTTCACGGTGAGCACTTCACGAAGTATATTGGCTGCGCCAAATGCTTCAAGAGCCCAAACTTCCATCTCTCCAAATCGCTGACCTCCGAACTGGGCTTTACCTCCAAGTGGCTGCTGCGTAATGAGTGAGTAAGGCCCGATAGATCGGGCGTGCATCTTATCATCAACCATGTGAGCGAGTTTCAGCATGTAGATTACACCTACGGTAGCGTGTTGGTCAAACAGGTCGCCTGTGCCACCATCTCTGAGCCTTGTTACGCCGTACTGTGGCAATCCTGCCTTCTCTGTGTACTCATTGATCTGGTCGATACTTGCACCATCGAAAATTGGCGTGGCAAACTTGAGTCCGAGTGTTTGGCCTGCCCATCCGAGCACGGTTTCATATATCTGACCAAGGTTCATCCTTGAAGGCACACCAAGCGGGTTCAATACGATATCAACCGGCGTTCCGTCGCTGAGATATGGCATATCTTCACGACGCACTATTTTGGCTACAATACCTTTGTTTCCATGGCGGCCAGCCATCTTATCGCCTACTTTCAGCTTGCGCTTTTTGGCGATATATACTTTGGCCAGCTTCAATATACCACTTGGCAATTCATCACCAATAGTGATTTGGAATTTTTGCCTTTTGTAGGCTCCTGCCAAATCATTGTGCTTGATGTTGTAGTTGTGAATGAGTTTTTTGATTTGGTCATTCACATGGTCATCGGTAGTCCATTTGCTTGGATTCACGATGCTGTATTCAATAGACACGAGCGACTTCTGGGTGAACTTCACCCCTTTCTTGATAAGCTCTTCCTTGAAGTTGTTGTAAACTCCTTGTGAAGTTTTACCGCTCACGAGTTTGGCAAGCTTGTCAATCATGATATTCTTGAGCTCTGAGGTATCCTTATCATACTGCTTGTCGAGGTTATCTACAAGTGTTTTCTCAGATGTTTTGCCTTTTGGAGTTTTTACCGCTTTCGCGAAAAGCTTCTTATCGATAACCACACCTTTCAATGATGGAGGTGCTTTAAGCGATGCGTCTTTCACATCGCCAGCTTTATCACCAAATATTGCTCTAAGGAGTTTTTCTTCAGGTGATGGATCGGTTTCACCCTTTGGTGTGATTTTACCGATAAGGATGTCTCCTTCTTTTATTTCTGCACCAATACGGATCATACCGTTTTCATCCAAATCTTTGGTAGCTTCTTCGCTTACGTTGGGAATATCAGGTGTAAGTTCTTCCTGACCTCGTTTGGTATCGCGCACTTCAAGAATATACTCGTCAATATGGATTGAAGTAAATATGTCTTCACGTACCACATCTTCTGAGATTACGATCGCATCTTCAAAGTTGTATCCTTTCCAAGGCATGAACGCCACCTTCAGGTTACGACCTATTGCAAGTTCACCACCTGCTGTTGCGTATCCTTCACAGAGCACCTGTCCTGATTTTACTTTCTGATCTTTATGAACTATCGGGCGCAAATTCACGCAAGTACCCTGATTGGTCTTTAAGAACTTGATAAGTCGGTATTCCTTAGAATCACCATCGAAGCTCACAAGTTGTTCTTCTTCGGTTCTGTCGTACTTCACGATTATTTTAGAAGCATCTACATATTCAACAACACCATCGCCTTCGGCAGTAACAAGTACGCGGCTATCGCGGGCTACAAGTGGCTCTAGTCCTGTGCCAACAATGGGTGCTTCAGGTCTGAGAAGCGGAACTGCTTGGCGCATCATGTTTGATCCCATGAGCGCACGGTTGGCATCATCATGCTCAAGGAAAGGTATGAGAGACGCTGCTATAGATGCAATCTGGTTTGGCGCCACGTCGATAAGGTCAATTGCGCTTGGTGCTACTACCGGGAAGTCTCCCTCCTTTCGCGCTTTAACTACTTCCGTAAGGAAATCACCTTTGGCGTTTACTTTGGCATTGGCCTGTGCAATTACCTGTTGATCTTCTTCTTCGGCACTCAGGTAAATTGGTTCGGAAGTGATATCCACTTTGCCGTCATGTACCTTCCTGTAGGGAGTTTCAATAAAGCCAAGTCGGTTTATTTTCGCAAATACACAAAGCGAAGAAATCAATCCGATATTTGGTCCTTCTGGCGTTTCAATGGTGCAAAGTCTTCCGTAGTGCGTGTAGTGTACGTCACGTACTTCAAATCCGGCACGCTCTCTCGATAGTCCACCTGGCCCGAGTGCCGACATTCTGCGCTTGTGCGTAACTTCTGCCAACGGGTTGGTTTGATCCATGAATTGGCTCAACTGGTTGGTACCGAAGAAAGAGTTTATAACAGACGAAAGCGTCTTGGCGTTGATCAGGTCAGTAGGTGTAAATACTTCGTTGTCGCGCACATTCATACGCTCACGAATAGTACGGGCCATACGGGCGAGGCCTACACCAAACTGGGTATGGAGCTGCTCTCCTACTGTTCGCACCCTTCTGTTGCTTAAGTGGTCAATATCGTCAACATCTGTGTTAGAGTTGATAAGGTCGATAAGGTACTTTATAATTTTTATGATGTCTTCACGCGTGAGGGTGCGCTCTTCGTAGCTTGTGGTAAGTCCGAGTTTCTTGTTGATTCGGAATCGGCCTACTTCTCCGAGGTCATATCTTGTTTCAGAGAAGAAGAGTTTATCGATAACGCTCCGTGCAGTTTCCAAATCCGGTGGCTCAGCATTTCTAAGCTGACGGTATATGTGCTCTACTGCCTCCTTTTCTGAGTTAGAAGTGTCTTTTTGAAGGGTATTGTAGATAATGCTAAAATCGGCGCTATTTGCATTCTCCTTGTGAAGAATAATGGTCTTGGCACCAGAATCAAGTATCAGCTCAATGTGCTCGTCTTCTATAATGGTTTCACGGTCAATGATTACTTCATTTCGCTCAATTGAAACCACTTCGCCGGTATCTTCATCCACGAAGTCTTCAATCCACGATTTAAGCACACGTGCTGCGAGCCTGCGGCCTTTGTATTTCTTTATTCCCGACTTGCTAACTTTTACTTCGTCAGCAAGGTCGAAAATTTCGAGAATGTCTTTATCACTTTCGTAACCAATTGCCCTTAAAAGCGTGGTAACGGGAAGCTTCTTTTTACGGTCAATGTACGCGTACATTACCTGGTTGATGTCTGTAGCAAACTCAATCCATGATCCTTTAAAAGGAATTACACGGGCTGAATAAAGCTTAGTGCCATTGGCATGGCGGCTTTGGCCGAAGAATACGCCGGGAGACCGGTGCAACTGAGAAACGATAACGCGCTCAGCGCCATTTACGACAAACGAACCCTGAGGTGTCATATATGGAATAGTACCCAAATAAACATCCTGGACGATTGTTTCAAAATCTTCGTGCTCAGGGTCGGTACAATAGAGTTTTAGCTTCGCCTTAAGCGGCACAGCATGAGTCAAACCCCTCTCAACACATTCTTGTATGCTGTAGCGCGGCGGATCAATGAAATAATCAAGAAACTCGAGTACGAACTGGTTTCTTGTATCGGTAATAGGGAAGTTTTCACTAAAAACCTTGTAGAGACCTTCATGCTCTCTGTCTTCAGGATTTGTTTCGAGCTGAAAGAATTCCCTGAATGATTTAAGTTGCACTTCGAGGAAATCGGGGTAGTCTATGAGGTGCTTGCTCGAGGAGAAGTTTATACGCCCCTGAGATTTGTTTACTAGTGTGGCCAAGACTATAGAATTTTAAGTGATTAAGAATCTAAACGGTAATGCATGCACGATGCAAAAAGAGTTCAGGCCGTCTCATTGAGTGTATCAACGAGACAGCCTAAATCTTAACAAGATATGAGCAAAAATGTTGCTCTTTGCTTACTTAACTTCAACTTCAGCACCTGCTTCTTCGAGTTGTGACTTGAGCGACTCTGCTTCCTCTTTGGAAACACCTTCCTTCACGGGAGAGGGTGCGCGGTCAACCAACTCTTTGGCCTCTTTCAATCCGAGACCTGTAAGCTCTTTTACGAGTTTTACAACTCCGAGCTTAGCACCACCGGCTGCTTTCAGAATTACATCGAAAGCAGTTTGAACAGCTTCTGCTTCGGCATCACCGCCACCAGCACCTGGAGCTGCGAATACCGCTGCAGCCGCGGCAGGCTCAATACCGTGCTCATCTTTTAGATAAGCTGCCAGTTCATTTACTTCTTTTACTGTTAGGCTCACAAGTTGATCGCCTATTGCTTTTATGTCTGCCATTGTTGTTGTTTTTAAAATTGTTGATTCTGATTTGTTTAAAAATTAACGCTCTGAAAGTGTTTTCACAAGGCCTGCTACAGTGTGCCCTCCTGATTGGAGTGCTCCTACAACATTGCGTATTGGTGATTGCAGCATTGCAATAACATCACCGATAAGTTCCTCTCTTGTCTTGATATTGATGAGAGTATCGATTTGATTATCACCTACGAAACACATTTCTTCTACGTAAGCCGCCTTCAATACAGGCTTTGCATGTTTCTTTCTGAACTCCTTAATAAGCCTTGCCGGAGCACTGCCCGATTCGGCCATCATTATGGAGGTTGAACCCTTTAGTGAACCAAATAGTTCTGAGAAGTTCTTTCCTTCAACTCGCTCGAAAGCTTTCATCAAAAGCGTGTTCTTAACCACGGTCATTTTGATGTTTTTGCTGAAGCAGGTTCTTCTAAGATTTGATGTCACTTCTGCATTCAATTCAGAAGTATCAGTAAGATAAATCGTACTTGAAGCTGAAAGCGTATTAACCAGTTCGTCGATCAGTTGATTTTTCTCTGCTTTTGTCATTTTTTCTGATTCTGTTAGAGTTAAACTACTGATGATTTGGTTTCAATCTTAACGCTGGGTGACATGGTGCCGCTCATTGAGATACTCTTAATATAGGTACCTTTTGCTGAAGATGGCTTCAGCTTGAGCAGCGTTTGAATCACTTCATGGGCATTGTCCTTAATCTTGGCAGCATCAAATGATGATTTGCCAACACTTGCATGGATAATACCGTATTTGTCAACCTTAAAATCGATTTTACCGGCTTTTACATCTTGCACAGCTTTGGCCACATCCATAGTAACGGTACCCGTTTTCGGGTTTGGCATCAAACCACGTGGACCGAGTATTCGGCCTAGTGCTCCAACCTTTCCCATTACATTAGGAGTGGTAATAATTACATCTACATCGGTCCAGCCATTCTTAATTTTCTCAATGTAATCATCGAGACCGACAAAGTCAGCGCCTGCAGCATTGGCTTCGGCTTCTTTATCGGGGGTGCAAAGCACCAAAACGCGAACGTCTTTTCCGGTACCGTGTGGAAGAGACACGCTGCCCCTTACCATTTGGTTTGCTTTTCTTGGGTCAACGCCGAGACGGACAGCTATATCTATACTTGAGTCAAATTTGGTATTAACAATTTGTTTTACAATACCAGATGCTTCCTCAAGCGAATAGAATTTAGCGGGGTCGTATTTGCTCAGCGCTTCTTTTTGTTTTTTAGATACTCGCATACTAAAAGTTTTAACCGTTAAATGGGTTTTTGCCTTTTACCGTAATTCCCATACTTCTCGCGGTTCCTGCAACCATTTTCATGGCTGATTCGAGGGTGAAGCAATTCAAATCAGGCATTTTGTCTTCAGCAATAGCTTTCACCTGATCCCAGGTTACTGCTCCTACTTTTAGACGGTTCGACTCTGCCGAACCTGATTTGAGCTTTGCTGCATCCTTTAGTTGGATCGCTGCTGGTGGTGTTTTCACTACAAAGTCAAAAGACTTATCAGTGTAAACGGTAATTAAAACAGGTAAAACTTTTCCAGCTAGATCCTGTGTTCGCGCGTTAAACTGCTTGCAAAACTCCATAATATTCACACCCTTAGATCCTAAAGCAGGACCTACCGGTGGGGCTGGATTGGCTGCGGCGCCTTTCACTTGCAGCTTAATCATTGCGCTTACTTCTCTCGCCATGTTAAGTTTTAATTTGGGTTATATTGATTCAGTAGTCATTGTTGGAAGCAATCCGCACTCACATCTGCGGTACCGACTACCGGTGAATCCTTGGGTTTAATTTTCTTTCTCTACCTGAAGATATCCCAGCTCCAGTGGAGTTTTTCTTCCGAAAATCTTCACCATCACTTTGAGTTTCTTCTTCTCTTCATTTATCTCTTCAACTACTCCATTGAAGTTGTTGAAAGGGCCATCAATAACTTTGACATTCTCTCCAACAACAAATGGTATATTCAATTCTTCTGCACTATCGGCAAGTTCATCAACTTTACCGAGTATGCGCTTTACTTCTGCTGCTCTTAGCGGAACAGGATCTCCTCCCTTTTCTGAGCCTAGAAAGCCTATCACGTTATTCACGCTCTTGATAAGGTGGGGTATTTCACCTACCAACTCGGCTTCAATCATCACATAGCCAGGGTAGAAATTTCGCTCCTTACTGATCTTTTTGCCATTCCTAATCTGAAAAATCTTCTCAGTAGGTATAAGCACCTGTGTAACGAAGTCGTTAAGATTACTACGGCTAATTTCGAGTTCAATTAACTCCTTCACCTTTTTCTCCTTACCGCTTACTGCGCGCACCACGTACCACTTTTTACCGGTAGTTTCAGTCATTGCTGTCCTTTTGATCAGTTAAGTGCCTGATAGATATACCCTAGTATACCTTTCCAGGCAAAACCTTCGCCACCGGTCACCCGAACTCCGAAGATATAATCCATTAAAAAAATGATGATTGCTATTATTGCTGACGCAACCAAAACTAGGATGCTACTGCTTTGCAATTGCTTCCAAGTAGGCCATGTCACTTTGTGCAACAGCTCATCATATGACTCACGGAATGTTGTTCTTAAACTTGCCACGATTGTTTTCGTTTTAAGCACGGGTGGAGAGACTCGAACTCCCGACACCTGGTTTTGGAGACCAGTGCTCTACCAACTGAGCTACACCCGTTTATTGACAGGTAAAGGTGAGCACCCAAAGATGCTCACCTTCCCCATCAAAAGTTGATTAATTAATTAATGATTTCAGTTACCTGACCGGCACCTACCGTGCGTCCACCTTCGCGGATCGCAAAACGAAGACCTTTGTCCATCGCTACAGGTACTATCAATTCTACTGTGATTGTTACGTTGTCACCAGGCATTACCATTTCACGACCTTCGCCAAGGAAAATCTCTCCTGTTACGTCAGTAGTGCGGAGGTAAAACTGTGGACGGTATCTGTTGTGGAATGGAGTATGACGTCCACCTTCTTCTTTTTTCAAAACGTAAATCTCCGCTTTGAATTTAGTGTGAGGTGTAATTGATCCCGGCTTGGCTATAACCATTCCGCGACGAATTGCTGTTTTATCAATACCACGGAGTAGAAGACCTACGTTGTCGCCTGCTTCACCTCTGTTAAGTATTTTGCGAAACATCTCAACACCTGTTACTACAGATTTAAGTTTTTCAACTTGCATTCCGATGATTTCAACTTCATCACCTGAGTTGATTATACCTGTTTCAATACGACCTGTAGCAACAGTACCACGACCAGTGATCGAGAATACATCTTCTACCGGCATTAGGAATGGCTTGTCAATATCACGTGGTGGCATTTCAATCCATACATCAACTGCATCCATCAATTCTTCAACGGTAGCAACCCATTTAGGCTCACCATTAAGTGCACCAAGTGCAGAACCTTTGATTACAGGTGTATTATCACCATCGTATTCGTAGAAAGAAAGAAGCTCACGCACTTCCATTTCAACTAGTTCAAGTAGTTCTTCATCGTCAACCATGTCCACTTTATTGAGGAACACGACGATACGCGGAACACCTACCTGGCGGCCAAGAAGGATGTGCTCACGTGTTTGTGGCATAGGACCATCAGTCGCAGCTACAACAAGAATAGCGCCGTCCATCTGAGCAGCTCCTGTAACCATGTTCTTAACATAGTCAGCGTGACCTGGGCAGTCAACGTGAGCGTAGTGACGTTTAACGGTTTGGTACTCAACGTGTGATGTGTTGATTGTGATACCTCGCTCTCTTTCTTCTGGTGCATTGTCGATCATGTCGAAGCTTTTCACTTCAGCAAGACCTTTTGCAGAAAGTACGGATGTGATCGCTGCGGTAAGGGTCGTTTTACCGTGGTCAACGTGGCCGATTGTACCTATGTTAAGGTGCGGCTTGGAGCGATCGAATGTTTCTTTAGCCATGAGCTAGGATTTTAGTGGTTATGTTAATCTTTATTTTCGTGTGCAATAGTGCCAAATTTGAGCCAATGATGGGAATTGAACCCATGACCTCTTCCTTACCAAGGAAGCGCTCTACCCCTGAGCTACATCGGCTTTCAGGTTGAGCGGGAGACGGGATTCGAACCCGCGACATTTAGCTTGGAAGGCTAATGCTCTACCAACTGAGCTACTCCCGCCTTTCTCTTGAGACAATTAAAAGTGGGGAGAGCAGGATTCGAACCTGCGAAGGTATGAACCAACAGATTTACAGTCTGTCCTCGTTGGCCGCTTGAGTATCTCCCCAAAATAAATTTTCTTAAGAGAGCCGATGGAGGGATTCGAACCCCCGACCCGCTGATTACAAATCAGCTGCTCTGGCCAACTGAGCTACATCGGCAAAACCAGTATTTTAAGAACGTTTGGCCGCAGGCCGCACCTTTTCCCAAAAAGGTTTGCAAATGTATAAAAGTTTTTCGTTCAAAAAGTGTGTTGCCGTTTTTTTCTGAACACATTGACTATAATTGTGATCTGAGCCAAAAAATTGCAAATGCCTGATAGGATTTTAATCATTGATTTACTTGTACTTATGCCTATTGAATTCATACCAGAATAACACTTAAACATGTTTGCACTAGCGGGCTTTACAAGTGCGTTTATTGATAAATTCCTGTTTGAGATGACTCAATCTGCACCCTGACGGTGATTTATGAGCTTAACTTTGTTCATTCACTTACTTATGTATTTAGCTTGGTATTCTTTTTATCCGTTTGGCATAATTGAGATGCTGTAAGTATCAGTTTTCTCAATTTTCAAAACAAACAAGGCATTAAGGCTTCGCTTAATTGCACATCGATAACAAATTGATTAAAGCGTAAATTGAGAACAAGTTTTACTAGCGAAAAATTGTTTCTAAATGAAGAAAGCAGCCTTTCAGCTCCTTTCTTCATTCTTTGTGATAGCGTCAGCTTGCCAATGCCTGTTTTCCTTTGAGTTTTCTTATTTGCCTCCGAAGCGCTTCCACTACGAGGTCAGTACCTTCTTCAAATGAGCTCGTTTGCCTTTTGGCGAACAATTCCTTGCCGGGCACATTGAGTTTTATTTCGGTTATTTTATTCCCTTCTTCCTTATTCTTTTCAAGCCTGAGAAATACTTCGGCTCTGATCATGTTGCCATGAAACTGTTCCAGTTTATGAAGTTTTGATTCGATAAATGATACGAGCTTGCCATCTGCTTTGAACTGGATGGAATGAACACTGACTTGCATAGTCGTTCTGTTTTTGATGGTTTATAGATATGCTCAGCCTTTTGGGTGGGCTTTGCGGTGAATTTCTTTTAGCTTGTCAATGCTATTGTGGGTATACACTTGGGTAGCAGCCAGTGAGGTATGGCCCAAGAGTTCTTTTATTGCATTGAGGTCAGCCCCCCTGTTCAGCATGTGCGTAGCAAAAGTGTGCCTGAGTACGTGGGGACTTTTCTTGCGTAAATAACTTACCCTCGAAAGGTAGATATTAACTATGTTATAAACAAGTCTTGGGTAGATTTTCGCGCCTCGTTTGGTAAGGAAGAAAAAATTGTTGTCGCTTATTGCATTGAGTTTCTCTCTTTCCTTCATATAAGTTGTTAGCACCGGGTGTATTGCTTCGCCTACGGGCAGTATCCTTTCCTTGTTGCGCTTGCCGAGCACTTTAAGCGTTCCCTGCTGTAAATCAAGATCGAAATTTTTTATGCTTACCAATTCGGCGCAGCGGAGGCCAGTTTGATAAAACACTTCAATAATGGCTCGATCACGGCAGCCTTCAAAGTCAGATGCGAAGATATCAGAACCCAGTAGCTCTTCCATTTGTACTTCTTCCACATATACCGGAAGCTTTGATGGAATTTTAGGCACGGTTATTCTCTTGGAAGGATCTACTTCATGGCCGTAAAATTTCTTCAGGTACCTGAAGTATGCTCTTACTGCGCTGATTTTTCTATGAAGTGTTCGGGCTTCATTTCCATTCTCGAAAAGCTGTGCCAGCCAACTTCGCAAATGCTGGTAGTCGGCAACGCTGATATCTGAAATCTCATAGGTCTGATCAAGCCATATGCTCAACTGTTGCAAATCGGTAACATAAGCCTTAACAGTATGGCTGCTATATCTTTTCTCAAACTGAAGGTAAGCCTCGAAATTTTGGAGCATAAAAAAAAGGGACAGCCCAAAGGCTGCCCCCAATATAGTGATTGTACTGTAAGTAAAGAGCGACTACTCCAAGGTGCGCTTCATAGCTGAAGCATATATTGCTTTAAGGCGCTGCTGGCGTTTCACTATAGACGGTTTTGTAAACTGCTGCCTAATACGTAGTTCTTTAACAACCCCGGTGCGATCGAATTTCTTCTTGAATTTCTTAAGCGCTCGCTCAATATTTTCGCCTTCTTTTACTGGTACAATTAACATATGCTTTCGGTTCCTTTTAATTAGGGAGCGCAAATATACACTTTTATCGAAAGAAAAAAATCATGAAAGAATTTTTCTCGAAATAACGAGCTTTTGTATCTCGCTTGTTCCTTCGCCAATTGTGCATAGCTTGCTATCTCTGTAAAACTTCTCAACAGGAAAGTCCTTTGTATAACCATATCCGCCAAAAATCTGTACTGCTTCAGTAGATGCTCTAACACATGCTTCACTGGCATAATATTTCGCCATAGCCGACTGCTTTGTAACATCCTGACCGGTATTTTTGAGATGCACGGCCTGAAGGGTCAGCAATTCGGCTGCCTCAATTTCTGTAGCCATATCGGCCAGCTTGAAAGCGATAGCCTGAAATTTCGAAATAGATTGTCCAAACTGCTCCCGTTCTTTGCTGTATTTCAATGCTGCCTCATAAGCACCTTTGGCAATACCCATTGAAAGAGCAGCAATCGATATACGGCCACCATCGAGAATTTTCATGGCCTGAATAAATCCTTCACCAACCTTTCCAAGTACATTTGCTGCCGGTACACGACAATCTTCAAAAATAAGTTCAGCGGTTTCACTTGCGCGCATACCAAGCTTATTCTCCTTCTTTCCTGCTTTAAATCCAGGCGTGCCTCGCTCAACAACTATAGCGGAAATACCCCTTGTATCAAGCAAATCGCCGGTACGCACAAGAACCACGGCAACATTACCACTGATTCCGTGTGTGATCCAGTTCTTGGTTCCGTTCAACACATAATGGTCACCATCAAGCACGGCAGTTGTTTTCATTCGCAAGGAATCTGAACCCGTATTGCTCTCCGTAAGCCCCCAGGCTCCGATCCACTCGCCGGTGGCAAGTTTTGGCAACCATGTGCGTTTTTGATCTTCATTTCCAAAAGATAATATGTGCCCGGTACAAAGCGAATTGTGGGCCGCAACTGAGAGGCCGATGGAGCCGCAAACCTTGGAGATTTCGCTTATGGTGGTATAGTATTCGCTGTAGGTAAAGCCTGCACCTCCGTATGCTTCAGGAACAAGCACACCTAGCAAACCCAGGCTTCCGAGCTTGCGCATTGTTTCGATAGGAAAATGCTGTGATTCGTCCCACTCCATAAAATGGGGACGTATTTCTTTATCGCAAAAATCACGCACCATTTGGGCGATCATTTGCTGGTTTTCAGTGGTGGTTGTAGTGGTCATTATACTAAATTTTCAGTGGTAAGGTCCTCATCCGTAGCTAAGCATGCTAATGATAGGCGTATCGTAATCGAGCAACCGGTTTCGCCCGGAAAGCATCTCCAATTCAATAAGAAAGGCAAATCCTGCCAAAATTCCGCCTTGACTCTTTATAAGCTCGGCGCCTGCGCAAGCAGTACCCCCTGTAGCCAGCAAATCGTCGTGTATAAGCACATTCATGCCTGAATACACAGATCCTTTATGCATTTCAATCTCTGCAGTGCCATATTCAAGAGCATAGCTGTATGAAACCGTTTCAGCCGGTAATTTTCCCTTTTTACGAAGAACAATAAATGGTACGTTAAGTTCAAGCGCCAGTGGAAATCCGTAAAGAAAGCCCCTGCTTTCAATGCCAGCAACTGCGTCAATTCTAACCCCTTCGAAAAGTTTTACAAACTCTTGCACTACCCCTCGGCTCAATACAGGCGATTCAAGAAGGGGGGTAATGTCCTTAAACTGAATTCCTGGTTTTGGGAAATCAGGAATTGTGCGCACGGTATTAAGCAGCTGCTCGCGAATATCGTTCATTCGAAACTTAAATAGGGTGCAAGTTTAAGGCTTAATTCAGCATTTAACAAACCAGCATCAGTGAGTTCCTTGATACTATCAAATCGCTTTTGCTTTTCCCTATGATTCACAATTCTATTTGCCATGTCAAATGAAAGGTACGGGTGGGCCGACAGTTCCTGGGCGGTGGCTCTGTTTACATTTATTCTCTTTATCTGACTTAAATCTATTGTTGCCTTGTCGGCAAATAAATCAATCGTTTCGGGAGTTATTTTTTTAATCTCAAGCAGTTGAGCAAGTGAATGAAACCCGCCCAATTTTTCGCGGTAAGCAATAATTCGCTTTGCGAAATAACTTCCTATTCCTTTCAGTTGCTTTAGCTCTGTGGTGTCAGCAGAATTTAGCTCTATTGTAATTTCTTTGAATTCATAGGGTTTTGTTTCAGCGGTATCAGACCATTTTCGTGTAGGCATCGGACTTTGCCGGTCATATTTTTTCTCGTACTTATCGAGCTTATCGGGAAGTTCAATATACGGAGAAATTGATTCAAACAACTCATCATCAACAAAATACAACTTTCCAAAATCCTGCTTTGTTCTAAATACGCCTCCCTTGGCCATATACTTGCGCAAAGTTTGTATCTGTTTTTGGCTAAAGCCCAATGAAGCGTAGCCTGAATCACTTAGTGTATTTGGGTTGAATTTAAAATATTCTACATCCCTCTTTACAAAATCGAAAGTCTTTTGAACGAAGCCCGTATCTGCCACTACGCGGTTTTCCGAACTATCTAAAAGTATGGCAAGAACTTCAGGGTCCAGTGGTGGATGCTTGTAAAAACTCACGTAGAGCTGAGTACCGAAAATAATTAAAATTATTAATACAGCTACTGTTAGAGTGGCATTGCGTTCTGCTCTATAATGGGTAAAATATGACTTAAAACCTTCCAACATTGCCTTTCCATATAGTTATTTAAATCGCTTTATCGCACCTGATTTAATTTTACCAAAATAGGTGTCCAAGTCCTTTCTCACTTCGCCCGACATAATAACAAGGCCCAAAATATTCGGGAATGCCATGCCTAAAATCATCAGGTCTGAAAAATCTAATACACTGCCTAGACCAACCGATGAGCCAATGACGATAAAGACTAGAAATATTGCTTTATAAACAAGTTCGGTGCGGCGCGAATATCCAAACAAATAAGTCCATGCCTTAAGGCCGTAATAGGACCATGACACCATAGTAGAAAACGCAAATAGAAAAATGGCAATAAGCAAGACCCAGTCAAACCAACCAAAAACGCTGCTGAAGGCTGCTGAAGTGAGTTCAGCACCGGTAAGACCACCCGTATTATCAGCGAAGCCGGTAAAGATGAGCACTAAGGCAGTCATTGTACAAACCACAACTGTATCAACAAATGGTTCAAGAAGGGCAACGATACCCTCGCTTACAGGTTCTTCGGTGCGCGATGCAGCGTGTGCAATTGAAGCAGAGCCAACGCCTGCTTCATTAGAAAAGGCTGCTCTTTGAAATCCAACAATCAGGACTCCAATAACCCCTCCCTTTAGGGCAGAAGGTGCGAATGCTCCTTCAAAGATTGATGAAAATGCATGACCTAAATTTTCAATATTCATTAGGATGATTATCCCAGCGAAGCTCACATAAATACCTACCATTAGTGGAACAATCTTATCTGTAACTCTGGCAATACTTTTAATACCGCCCAGAATAACCAATGCTACCAGTATTGCCAGAATAACGCCAAAGAGGGCACCGTTGCCTTGAAAGAACTCAATTTTGGATGAGGCCTGTGCAAAAGCCTGGTTGGCCTGAAACATATTTCCCCCGCCCAAAGAACCACCCACGCAAAGAATGGCAAATAAGACGGCAAGCACTTTTCCAAATCCCTTCATGTTGCGATTTGCCAAACCCTGTGAAAGGTAAAACATAGGCCCTCCTGAAACTACCCCTTTCTCACTAATCCTTCGGTACTTGACACCGAGCGTGCATTCTGTAAACTTACTTGCCATACCGAGCAAACCGGCAATGATCATCCAAAAAGTAGCACCCGCTCCACCTATAACAATTGCTACAGCGACTCCAGCAATATTACCAAGACCAACGGTAGCTGAAAGTGCGGTAGTGAGTGCTTGAAAATGCGTAACCTCTCCCGGGTCGGTGGGATTGTCGTATTTCCCTCTTACGAGTAATAATGCCTGCTTGACACCTCGAAAATTTACAAAGCCCATTCGCAATGTGAAGAAAATAGCTCCTAATACCAACCAAACTACGATGAAAGGAATATTCTTCTTTTGCAAATCGCCATTGGGATGAACCAGTGCAACCGGCGATTCATACTGAATATTGCCTATAACTCCTGTGCCGGGTGCCGTACGTGCAGCAATATCATCAGAATTGTAAACCAGCTCGCCGGTATTAAAACGATGTGTTAGAATGCCTGTTTCATGTGCAAAAATGCTAAGGGTATCGTTGGTATTGCGGCGAAGCAGCGCGATTCTATCGCCTTTCTGAACCTTTTTACCAGAAGGTTTGTACCACTGCTGCAGAAAAATTCGGTTGGTCTCTGCTGCTCTGTATCCTAGGGCTATTACGTCTTCATGTGATGCATATACTACCGGATCATAGATTCCTGTAGCCTCAAATGGGTCCCAAAAAAGTATTTGGGCAATGCCATTTACAAGAGGTAGAAATAGTGAATTAATTTTTTCTTCTGGCGACTCCACGGGGATGATTCCGTTAAGCAGCTTTTCACTCCCAGCGGCATCTGTAATCCACACGCTAAACGCAACACCTTCTGTGAGCTTTACACTCAAATCCGAATCTAAGGATGTTGCCTGATTGCTCCATTTATAGGTAAAAGGCGGCACGCCTTTTATCACAACTACTTGTGCGCGCCCATCAGATATCAGCTTACTGTCATTGAATACTTCAATTTTAGCTTCAAGCTGCGCATATACAACGCATGAAAGATTCAAGGCCAATAAAAGTGTCGCCGATACTTTTTTCATAAATCTCTTTCCTATTTCCGCAGGTCTTGCTTGGCTTGCGAAGGTCTAAAGAAACAAAATATTTTCAGAGACTGAAGAGATAGTCAAATATCCCAAACTGTGGGGCGGGTCTTTCGAATGAAAACATCTTTCTGATCGAGCCAAAATGCAAAAAACAAATAGATTAATATGGGTGAGCCAAGGGTAATAAAAGAAATATAAATGAAATAAACCCTCACCTTTGATGATTGAATACCGAGTTTCTCACCCCACCACTCACAGACTCCAAAAGCTTTACGCTCAAAGAAGTTCTTGATGTATATTTCCAATGTTGTCATGGTCTTTCATCAGATTAATTCCGATCTTACAATTTAGGCATTTTTTTGGCTCACAAGAAAACTTTTTCAAATGTAGTATTCCCTGACTGTCAAGTGCGTTCTGAATATTAAATCCGAACGAACTAAAACGCTTGGTCACGCCATTTATTTCTGGTGGTAGTTCCTCTAAAAATCTCACGGCTCTGTCCTGCCATCGTTCATCGCGATTATATTCCGAGAGCGCAAATAAAAACGGCACTACGGCATTAATCACTAAAAGAGCCAAAGTATCAGCGCCTATGTGCTTTGTTGCTGATGCGCTTTCCTTTTCAAGGGTATAATGGAACAGCCAAAACGGGTCATTGAGTTGCACCTCAAATAATCTGAGTATATCGATCAGGCTCTCTGAGTCTGAAATTTTGTCGGTAAGTGAATCATTGCTCGAGAACATGACTGCAAGCTGCGCCAACCTCACCGGCGGAAAGTTTTGGGGCCTAAGTCTTAGAAGTTTCCAGGATGAAACAGGCATGGTTTCCAGGCTATACTTGGCTTTTAGGAATCCATACTTCTTCCTCAATTCAATTACATAATTGTCATTTAACTTCAGGTTCGATAAAAAGCCCGCTTGACCAAGAAATAATGCTTCGAGATTGGAGCGGTCGTGCCTTACTTTCTGAACTATATTATACGGTGTAATAAGCGATAATTGCTCAAAAGGAATTGCATTCACTTTAAGGCCCATACTTCTGAGTAAAATTCTGTAGAAGCTTCCTTCAATATCGCCGTTGGTTTGATGGAGATGGTCCATGCATACACCTGCTTTTGCTCGTATTCTCGCAATTGCTGAAGATTCAACCATAGATGCCTTCACAATAGAAGGCACTTCACGAATCATATTCTCACAAGCAATGAATTTTGGCGATTTTAGCCATGATTTGTAGAAACGGTAGCTTTGATAATCAAATAAATCGCGCACACAGAGTGTAGGGATTTTCGAGCCCGATCCTGCATACACATCCACATCGGCACTGTAAACCACATGGAGCACCACATTGTCATATGCCCGATCGGCCTGATGATTGTGCCGGTTCCAGTCGCTTGCTGAAATATGAACTTCAACATTGCCAGCCCAGAGGGTATCGCCAATGCGCACTTTGGCATCGAGAAAGTCAGGGCCTGCATCGTGGTTGTGCCTACCGGTATGAATTACTTGAATTTGTTCGCCCTGAGTAGTTTGCAGATCAAAACTGGTAAACTGTTGAAACTTCCAAATATATTGAAGAAAGTCCTCATTCATAGCGAAAGCTTTGAACTAAAGTAATTCTTTTTCTTTAAGTATGTTCTTCATTTCATGAGATAATTTCACTGCTTCATGAGCAGCAGCTTTCGCGAAATCAATTCCCGGGGATGCATAAATGATAGATCGTGATGCATTAACGAGTAGACCAATATCTTCGTTCAGTCCGAACTTACATATTTCAGAAAGGCTTCCACCCTGCGCTCCTACTCCTGGTACGAGTAGAAAATGGTCAGGTATAATTTTTCTTACTTCCTGCAACTGTGCAGGCCGGGTAGCTCCTGTTACAAACATGGTATTTTCAATGGTTCCCCACAATGCGGATGATCTGAGTACCTGTTCGTACAAATATTTTCCGTCGGCCAATTGTTTTAATTGAAAATCATCTGCACCTTCATTTGACGTAAGTGCCAGAATAATAGTCCATTTGCCGGCATAATCCATAAATGGTTTTACACTATCGCTACCCATGTATGGCGTCACGGTAACTGCATCGAATCCAAATGTGTCAAAGAAGGTTCGGGCGTACATAGCTGATGTATTGCCAATATCGCCTCGTTTTGCATCGGCAATTATTAAATGGTTTTCACCAATGTACTCCACAGTTTTCCGCAAAGTACCCCAACCCTTTTCACCAAGACACTCAAAAAATGCAATATTGGGTTTATAGGCAACACAATGCTCGCGCGTGGCATCAATGATTTCCTTGTTGAACTCATATATAGGATCTTCCGCAGAGAGAAGATGCGGTGGTATTTTATGAAGGTCGGGATCAAGACCCACGCAAAGAAAACTACCCTTACTCTTAATGGATGCTATGAGTTTGGTGCGATTCATCATATTCAATTAGCTTTCAACACTTACTTTAAGCTTCTCGGCATTCTCAGCTACTTGAAGTGCACTCAGCAATTCGTTCAAATCTCCGCCCATTACTCCTGAAAGATTATACAGCGTGAGATTAATTCTATGATCAGTAACGCGCCCTTGTGGATAGTTGTAAGTTCTGATTTTGGCTGAGCGATCACCCGATGTAACCATTGTTTTTCTAATTAGCGCGTCCGCTGCGAGTTTTTTCTCCAGTTCCATTTCGTAAATTCTGGTTCTCAACACTGCCAGTGCCTTTTCATGGTTTTTGAGTTTGCTCTTCTGATCTTGGCATTGAGCTACAATACCAGTGGGCATATGGGTAAGCCTTATGGCTGAGTAGGTAGTGTTTACTGACTGTCCTCCCGGGCCTGATGCGCAGTAGCTGTCTACACGAATATCAGAATCTTTGATATCCACATCAAATTCTTCTGCCTCGGGCAAAACGATCACCGTAGCCGCTGATGTGTGTATGCGTCCTTGTGTCTCAGTTTGGGGTACTCTCTGAACCCGGTGCACGCCGCCTTCGTATTTCAAAATTCCATAAACCTGATTGCCGACCACGTTGAATATTATTTCTTTATAACCTCCCGCTGTGCCGTAGTTTGTATCTACAATTTCTACTTTCCAGCCTTTTGATTCTATATACTTTGTATACATCCTGAAAAGATCTCCGGCAAAAATGCTCGCTTCATCACCTCCTGTTCCTGCCCTGATTTCCATGATGGCATTCTTACTGTCATCAGGATCTTTTGGCACAAGCAGTACTTTAATATGCTCTTCTATTTCATTCTGTTCTATCTCGAGATTGGCAAGTTCAGCTTTGGCTAAATCGCGAAATTCTTCGTCTTTTTCATTCTTTACGATGTCGCGGGCATTATCAATATTGCTGCACACACTGCTATAGTTCTCATACGCTTCTACCAATGGCTCAAGGTCTTTATATTCTTTTGCAAGCTTGGCATAGCGCTTCATATCGGAGATCACATCGGGATCCACTATCAGTTTCCACAACTCTTCGTAGTGGTCCTTAACTGAACCCAAGCGCAATAATATTTCGTGCTGATTCATTGATATTAGTCGTAATTGAAGGTACCATAAGGTGACTGTATGGTCAGTAGTTTGCGATCAGATTCATACACCTCTCCTATAATCTGTGCATCTACGCCGAAGCTTCTTGAAATATCAATTAGCTCTGATGCTGTTGTTTGATCAGTATATATTTCCATCCGATGCCCCATATTAAATACTTTATACATTTCTTCCCACGGCGTACCTGAAGTTTCTTGTATAAGCCTGAACAACGGCGGAGTATCGAACAATTGATTCTTGACTATATGGGCATCCCTGATGAAATGCAAAACTTTGGTTTGTCCGCCTCCGCTACAATGCACCATGCCTTTTATTCTGTTACGGTGTTGCTGAAACATTTTCTTTATTACGGGCGCGTAGGTTCGGGTGGGCGAAAGCACAGCTTTACCCACATTTACCGGAAGGTGAGGAACTGTATCCTGTAGCGAGTATTTTCCAGAGTATGTTAGTTCAGCAGGTATTGCGCGGTCATACGTTTCCGGAAATTTCTCACCTACGGATTTTGCGAATACATCATGCCGGGCTGAAGTAAGCCCATTGCTTCCCATGCCTGCGTTGTACTCAGTCTCGTAACTCGCCTGGCCCGCAGATGAAAGACCCACTATAAACTGACCGGGACCAATGTGTGAATTATCTAGCACGTCTCTTCTTGCCATTCGAGCAGTCACAGTGCTATCTACGATTATCGTTCTTACCAAATCTCCTACATCTGCAGTTTCGCCTCCTGTGCTATAAATGCCAATGCCGTGGCTTCTTAGATTTTCAAGAAGCTCTTCTGTACCCTGAATAATGGCTGCAACAACTTCACCCGGAATCAAATATTTATTTCGACCTATTGTAGAACTTAGCAGTATCCCATCGGTGGCGCCAACACAGAGCAGGTCATCGAGGTTCATGACCACGGCATCCTGCGCAATACCTTTCCATACGGACAAGTCGCCAGTTTCTTTCCAATAAGCATAGGCCAAAGATGATTTTGTGCCTGCGCCATCGGCATGCATTACGATGCAGTGCGTGTCACTGCCAGTAAGTATATCCGGCACTATTTTACAAAATGCACCCGGATAGATGCCTTTGTCAATGAAGGCAATTGCAGCATGGACATCTTCCTTACCGGCGCTAACGCCGCGTGCCTGATATCTTTTCTCGTTTGTCATAAAATAAAAAAAGCATCCCGAAAGCAGCTTTCGGGACGCTTGATATTGTATTTGGAATACCTAATTACTTGAACCATCCTTGGGCACATACCCAAAGCTCAGTACGCTAAATTCGGTGCGACGATTTTTTTGATGAGCCGCTTCTTTTTCTTCTTCAGTTGTCATGCGCTTAATCTGCTCGTCTGTAATTCGTAGTTTACGCATTCCGTAGCCTTTGGCAGCCATTCGCTCGTTAGGAATACCTTTAGAGACAAGATAGTCCACACAACTTTGCGCTCTTCTTTGCGAAAGGTCAAGGTTATACGAATCGCTTCCGCGAGAGTCAGTGTGCGCTTGCAATTCTATAATAATCGTTGGATTGTCGGTCAAGACTTTATATAGAAAATCAAGAGAATCTTTGGAATTCACTTCTTCATTCACTTGCAGTTCGGCACGGTTATATGCATATCGAACCTCTGGAAACTCAATTGGTTTATCGGGCTTGGTGAAGGTAATGAAGTACTCCTTCAAAAAGGTTGTTGACTCCTTGATTCCCACTGTGCTAATCTGGTCTTTTGCAACAAGATAGTCTGGTTTTTGTACCTGAATCGAGTAATTGGTTTCAGGGTTTATAAAACGCTCTTCACCTTTTTTGTCAAATGTAAATGCTCCAGAGTTGTCAGTAAGCAATTGGAAAGACGAACCGTCGCTTCCTAGTACTATAATGTTTGCTTCAGGCACTGGTATCTGCGTATCCTTATCGTATACTACGCCTTCGAGAACAAAAAGCAGAGGTGGCATTGAAAATGAGTATATATCATCTTTACCTTTTCCACCTGACCTGTCAGAAGCAAACAATCCTCGATCGGCGTCGCCTTCCCAAACTATAGCGAAGTCGTGACCAGTAGAGTTGATTGGAGCCTTCATATTTTGAATATTTCCCCAAGTGTTGGTACCGGTTCCTTCAGCCATATATATATCGAGGCCACCCATACCTAGGTGTCCATCAGATGCAAAAAAGAGTACACCATCTTTGCGCACAAAAGGGAACATTTCGTTACCTTTTGAATTGATATCAGGACCTAGGTTTACAGCTTTCCCTGCTGTGCGTGAACCTTTATCAAACGATGCAATCCAAAGGTCTTTTCCTCCTTGACCTCCGGGCATGTCACTTGAAAATATGATAAAAGCATCATCCTTTGTAAAAGCAGGATGACCTACCGTGGTGATGTCGGTACTTTTTTCATTTTTAAGTGGCACTAATTGACCTGTATTCCATGATTTATCAGCCGCTCTCGATATATAAATTTCGCATCCTTTATTGGAATCTTTGTTGCTTTCACATCTGGTGTAGAGTAGCATGGTACCATCGGAAGTAAGCAATGGAGTGCCTTCATTGTGCTCTCCATTTACCCTGTATGTAAGTCTTTCAGGCTCGCTCCACTTTCCTTTCTGATCGCGGGTAGTGGTAAATAAATCCATAAAACTCTCACCCGTGCGCTGGTCAATTTCCAATCCTTGTGCTCCTTGACGTGATGAGCTGAAGAATATGGACTTGTATTCAGGGTCAGCCCAATTTGCAGCGTAATCGAATTCTGCAGAATTTAGCAGTATTTCATTCTGCACTAAATATCGCGTTGGTGCTTTGCGCATCTTCTCAGCGAATTCACTTTGCTTAATTCCATGAGCAGCGCGGGCATCTCCGGGCACGCGGGCCTGATACTTGTTGAAATATTCAATGGCTTGTTTAAAATCACCTTCACGGCGGTAAGCTTCAGCCAGATATAGAAATGCCTCGGGGCCTTCATACTGTGCCTTAAGGGCCTTATTGTACCATACAACCTGCTGTTCATAATCGAGAACGTATCGGTAGCACTCAGCAATCTGATAGAGCATTCTGGATTTCTCTTCGGCGGAACCTTCCTTGGCATAAGCTTTTTTGTAAATGTCGATTGCTTCAAAGTATGCTTCATTCTTAAAGGCATTGTCGGCTTCTTTGATTAGTCGTTCAGCCTGACCAAATAGCAAAATGGTGCATGACGCCATTACAGCGGTAAGAAAGGATTTCCTGATGTTTTGCATGTGGGTGATTAAGTTTTGTGGCGCAAAATAATTCCCGAAAATAAGCAATAAGTTCTGATATGAACAAAATCGAAAACAATCTACGTAAATTAAAAAACAAAACCGGCGCTTAACGGGCTCCGGTTTTTAACTTTAATTATCTCGTAAAGAGCAATTCACGGAGCTTGGGCATTGGCCAGAGTTCGTCATCAACAATTAGCTCAAGCTTATCGACCTGATAGCGAATTTCATTCAGGAACGGCTTTACTTTGTCACAATATGCAACTGCGCTTTCAAATGCATGCTCGATTTTATTCGCTTTTTTGCGCTCTTCGATCATCTCTTCTACCTTGCTTTTAATGATATCAACCCGCTCTGAGATTTCTTCAATCAGCGAAAGCTGCGCTGCGGCCGCTTTGGTAAAAGTTGCTTTGGGAAGTATCTCCTGCAGTCCGCGCACATTTTGGATTAGAATACTTTGATAGCGAAGCGCGGTAGGAATTATATGATTCATCGCAATATCACCACACTTTCTAGACTCAATCTGAATCTGCATTCTGTATTTTTCGAGTTCAATCTCTACTCTGGCTTCAAGTTCGCGCTCTGTGAGAACTCCGTACTTCGCATAAAGATCTGACACCTTTTTGGTGCGCAGCAACATTAGAGCCCTTGGGGTATCTTTGATGTTTGACAGCCCGCGCTTTTCAGCTTCTTTTACCCATTCATCTCCATAACCATTGCCTTCAAATCGAATTTTCTTAGATGCTGTAATGGTTTTTTGCAATTCCTTAAGAATTGCCTCATCGCGCTTTACTCCTTTGGCAATCTGTGCATCAACGGCATCGGCAAATTTGGTGAGTTGGTCAGCCATAATCGTGTTCAATGCTGCCATAGGAACGGCGCAATTTGCCGAGGAGCCCACTGCCCTGAACTCAAATTTATTGCCTGTAAAGGCAAAAGGTGATGTACGGTTTCGGTCTGTATTATCGAGCAAAATTTCTGGAATCTTACCAATATTCAGCTTTAGCTGGGTTTTTTCATCAGGAGTCATTTTTCCTGCCTTAATGCTTTTCTCCAGGTCGTCAAGTACTTTTGAAAGTTGAGAACCAATAAAAACAGAAATAATAGCCGGTGGTGCTTCATTGGCTCCTAGCCGGTGGTCGTTGCCGGCACTTGCTATACTCGCCCTCAGCATATCGGCATTGTCATGCATTGCCTTTACAGTGTTTATGAAAAATGTCAGAAACTGAAGATTTGATTTAGGATTCTTGCCTGGTGAGAGCAGGTTAACTCCCGTATCAGTCGCCAGCGACCAGTTGTTATGTTTTCCACTTCCATTCAAACCGGCAAAAGGCTTTTCGTGCAAAAGTACCCTGAAGTTGTGATTTCTGGCAGTTTTCTCCATGATGTCCATAAAGAGTAAATTATGATCATTCGCAAGATTGATTTCCTCAAACATCGGAGCAGCTTCAAATTGATTTGGGGCAACCTCGTTATGCCTGGTAGTAACGGGTATGCCCAATAAATGAGATTCGTATTCGAAATCGCGCATGAAAGCGTGAATCCTCTCTGGGATGGAGCCAAAATAATGGTCGTCGAGCTGCTGACCTTTTGCAGGATTATGTCCAAATAATACCCTTCCGGTAAATTGTAAATCGGGTCTGGCATTGTACAGCGCTGAATCAATAAGAAAGTACTCTTGTTCCCATCCTAGGGTAGCATTGACTTTTCTAACATTTTTGTCAAAATACTGACACACCCTTACCGCGGCGGTGTCTATTGCCTGAATTGCCTTGAGTAAGGGCATTTTATTGTCGAGCGCTTCGCCGGTGTAGGCAATAAATATGGTAGGTATGCAAAGTGTCCTTCCTATAACAAAGGCTGGTGATGAAGGATCCCAGGCAGTATAACCTCTGGCTTCGAATGTATTTCTAATGCCTCCACTTGGAAAAGATGATGCGTCGGGCTCTTGCTGAACAAGGCGATCTCCCGAGAATTTCTCAATGGCTCTTCCATTGCCTAATGGCGTAAAGAATGAATCGTGCTTCTCTGCCGTTGCGCCAGTCAAAGGTTGAAACCAATGCGTATAATGGGTTGCGCCATGTTGAATTGCCCAATCCTTCATACTCGATGCAACCTGATCAGCAGCATTTCTCGGTATTCTTGTACCATGATTCATCGCATCAACTACACTTTTTAATGCTTCATCGGGAAGATATTCGCGCATCACTTCCATGTGGAATACCATGGAAGAGAAATACTCAGAAATCCTTTCCGAAGGCCTTTCGGAAATAAGTGGTTTACGATTCAGCACCGCTTCTAATGCCTTAAATCTAAATATAGCCATTGTGTTTTCTTTAAATACGGCGCAAAGGTATTTGAATTTTAAGGTTTCACGCTTGAAAACAGCTCATTTTTTAAACAAGGTGTTAATATTCTAGGGGTAGTTTCCGAAATAACAATCATTTTAAAGCGCCACCCCCTAAAGAGCAAAGAAATTTATTCGATATTTCTTCAATCGGACTGACTTACCAGCAAAAAGACATATATGATGTATGATGCAACGAGCAAAATACCGCTGAAACGAGATAAACGCATTCTCCAAATTGCGAGCGGTAAAATAGCGAAAGATGTTGCAAGCATCCAGATGTAATCACTTCCAAGCATTACTGGATCTACATTTATGGGCTTTATCGCTGAAGTGATTCCGATAATGAACAAAATATTGAATAGATTCGATCCGAGAATATTTCCTAAAGAAATGTCCTGCTCCTTTTTAAATGCTGCTACCAGAGAAGCTGCAAGCTCTGGCACACTGGTTCCAAATGCCACAAGCGAAAGTGCTATAACACGATCAGTTACACCAAAATAACGGGCTATAGATTCCGCACCTTCAAGGAACCATTTGGCTCCCAATACAAGCACCACACTACCAAACACCACGAAAGCAATAAGCACCAAAACATGGTAATTTTTTGCGTCTGAAGGAATAGCAACCTTTTCGGATGTACCGCTTTTCTTTACCCTGATAATACTGTAGGTGACAAACCCAACCAAAAGGACAACGAAGAGTATCCCGATATTTCTTGAATACCCCCCACCAAGGGCAGTAAAATAAAAAAGAAAAGAAGCAAGCATCATAGCCAACCAGTCAAACCGAAGAGAATCCTTCTTTAAAGGGAGAGGGAAAATAATTACAGTAAGACCCAGAATTAATGCAACATTGGCAATATTTGATCCTACAACATTACCAACAGCAATATCAGATTTTCCTGCAAGGGCTGCTCTTAAACTCACCACCAATTCAGGTGCTGAAGTACCAAGAGCGACTACTGTCATACCCACCAGCATAGGCGTAATATTGAGCTTCATCGCTATCCCTGAAGCGCCTTTCACCAAATAGTCGCCACCAAAAACGAGAAGCACCAAGCCTGCAATGATGTGTATGAATTCCATTAATTTTTCTTATCAGATGACTGATCTTTAAACCCTTCGTCGATACTGCTTTGCGTATCTTTCACTGACTTCTGAATATCGCGTTGAATTTCGCTGGTAGCATCTTTCACTTGGCGTATGGTACGTCCTAAAGTGCGTGCAATTCCTGGAATTTTATCAGACCCGAAGAATATGAGAATGAATAGAAGAATGACAAAAATCTCACCTCCACTGATACTAAAAAATAAGAGCACGTTAGAATACATACGGGTACAAAGTTAAAAAGCCTTTCCTCAATTCAGGAAAGGCTTTTCGAATGCTAAAAAAATTAAAGAAAATTATGCTTCTTCAGGTTCTTCGAGACTTGTACCTGTTCTACTTGTAAAATCTGAAACCAAAGGTGCCGCAATATAAAGCGAAGAGTATGTTCCTACCACAATGCCTATCATAAGAGCAAAAATGAAGCCTCTGACAGACTCGCCGCCAAAAATAAACACAACTAAAAGCACTACAAATGTGGTCATCGAAGTATTGAGTGTTCGAGACAAAGTACTGTTCAGTGCCTTATTAATTACTGAACTGACATTTTCCTTACGATGTTCTTTTAGGTATTCCCTGATTCGATCAAATACAATCACGGTATCGTTGATAGAATAACCCACTACCGTAAGAATTGCTGCAATGAATGCCTGATCAATCTCAAGTGAAAATGGAAGGAAACCGTGGAAAAGGGCAAAAATCCCCAGCACTATAAAAACGTCGTGAAGGAGAGCTACGATAGCACCTACTCCGAACTGCCACTTCTTAAATCGGAAAACGATATATGCAAAAATGATCAGCAAAGAGAAGAATACAGCACTCGAAGAGGAAGTAGCAAAGTCATCAGAAATTGATGGGTCTACTTTTCTTGACTCAACCAATTCATAAGGATCATTGAGTTTATCAAGACCTGCAGTTAGGGCATCTTCTACGATGCGGTCAGCATCTTGACTGTCATCATCAACCAAAAATTTTGTAGTGATTTTCACTTGATTTGATGCTCCTAAGGTTTTTACTTCAGGCGGGATTCCAGTGCCACCTTCTGTAATAAAGGTTGTACTAAGCGTAGAGCGGACATCATCAATTGAAACGGATTTATCAAACTTTACAGTATATGTGCGACCTCCTGTAAAATCAACACCAAAATTCAAACCTCGGGTGAAAAGCCCAACAATACCCAAAACAATTAATGCAGTTGAAATACCATAGGCTATCTTCCTTCTGGAAATAAACTTAAAGCTGTTGTTCACCAAAATGTTCTTTGACCAACTACGATAGAAAGTCAAATTATCTGACTTTTTCATACGGGCATCAATAATGAGCCTCGTAATAAAAATAGCAGAGAAAAGAGATGTGAAAATACCTATGATCAAAGTTGTGGCAAATCCTTTTATCGGCCCAGTGCCAAATGATACCAAGACAATTGCAATAAGCAATGTTGTAAGGTTGGCATCAATAATCGAAGAGTAAGCCTTACTGTAACCTTCTTTTATCGCAGCCTTTATGCCACGTCCTTGGCGCAGCTCTTCACGAATACGTTCAAATATAAGTACGTTGGCATCCACTGCCATACCGATGGTGAGAACAATACCCGCTAAGCCAGGCAATGTCAATGCTGCCTGTATTGAAGCAAGTGCCCCAATAAGGAAGAAAAGATTTACCATCAGGGCAATATCGGAAACGAGTCCCGCACCGCGATAATAAAAGTACATATAGAAGAGTATCACAACCAAGGCGATGACTAGAGATGTTAGGCCATCTTCAATATTCTTTTGACCTAGTGAAGGTCCTACAATCGCTTCATCTACTATATTGGCAGGGGCAGGCAACGCTCCAGCTTTCAGGAGATTAGAGAGGTCAAGAGCTTCCTGAATTTGCTCTGTGCGTGTACCACCACCCATTGAAATAACTGATTGGCCAGTTGGAATCTCACTTTGTACAGTTGGTGCTGAGTATACGTATTGATCGAGAACAATAGCTACAGTGCGTTTTGGTGTAAGTGATGATGCAGCAGCAGTAATTTCCTTCCATTTTCGTGCTCCATCCGCATTCATACTCATTGACACCTCAACCTGTCCCGCAGGATTGTAGGTCTGTGAAGCATCAGTAATTGATGCTCCATCGAGCGGAGCCTTACCGTTACGGGTGTCGACCTTAATTGCGTGTAGTCGCATAAGATTACCCGAACGGCTATCGGGCTTCGCTGACCAAAGCAGCAATAAATCGCCAGGCAAAATTGCCTGAACTTCTTTTTCAGCAAGCATTCTGTTCACCTCAGAAGTATCGCTAAGCTGAGCAAATCCAACTGTAGAGCCTTCAAATGGCTGACCATTCTCACTAATTGCCGGATTAAGTTTAGCCAATAGCGGAACTCGCTTACGTTGCTCTGCTTCGCTGATTTCGTCTTCTACGGCTGTTTCGGCGCTATCGCCTTCAAGATTCGCATTTAGAAGCTCCTCTTCGGTTTGAGGTGCATCGACATTTGAACTGTCGACAAATTGAAGAGCTTCAGCTACGGTAGAGTCTTGAACAGCAGCTTGCTGAGCAATCGTGTCACTAAGTTCAGGATAATACTTCTCACTTAAAAGCTGGTTTGCCTGATAAATATAATTTAGAACTTCTGACGCTTCATATGTATTCCAAAACTCCAGATTTGCAGTACTCTTAAGTTGTTTTCTAACGCGCTCCTTATCTTTAATACCTGGCAGTTCAATCAATATCCTGCCTGTGAACTGCTGCTTCTGTATAGTTGGTTGTGTTACCCCGAACTTATCGATACGGGTTCTGAGAATCTTTTCAGTGTTGTTAATGGCAACTTGTGCTTCTTCACGTAACTTATCCAAAATTTCTTCATTTGATGCTTCTCTTGGAAAACGGTCTTTATTATCGCGGCTATGAAAAAGAGTTGCCATTTTGGTATCAGGCAATCTTTTCTCCCAAGCCTTGCCAAAAAGCGAAACGAAATCATCTTGCGACTGCTTGCGAAGCTCTTTGGCGTCAGACACAACTGCAAGCAACTGTTCGTTACGGGCATTGTTGCTTAAGTTTATAATTAGATCAGGAATAGAAACTTCGAGCGTAACACTCATTCCACCTGCAAGGTCAAGGCCCAAGTTAATCTGCTTTGATTTAGCTTCCTGATAGGTATATCCAAATAATGGATAAATAGAAGTATTGGAATTTCTGTTCAAAAAATCTGCCTTGAACCTATCACGAAGTGTAAATTCGTTTAGCATATCCAATTGACCATCAGCGGCCACTACGGAATCTACCTTGAGAGCTGCATAATCGTCAGCTTTCTTTTCGAAATTTGAAGTTACAAATGAGAAAGATATCTGGAAGAGACAGGCCAATGCCAGCAATAATGTGAAAAGCCAAATGGCGCCTTTGTTTTGCATTTGTGCAGTGTTACGATTTTTTTTCGAGCCGCAAATATAGACTATAAAGTATAATTTCCCAACCTGCCTTCAGAATCGTGAATGATAATTTAAAATATTGTTTTTCATATAATTACAATCATAGTAGACTTTGGCAAATGGGGATTACGGGTCTTGGTTGTATATATAAAGTGATATCTTTATCGAAAAACTGCTTCATTTTGTTCCGACTACTTGTAATACTGCTCATTTCTGCTTCAGCAAGCGCTCAATTTGTAGTGAGCCCTTCCAATTTCATACCGGTAAACCACGGCAATGCCACCCAGATGCGAAATCCATGGACGGGTGGCATAAACGCCGTTCACGTTTCTACATTTGATATTAATTCTTCCGGCAACAATCAGGATCTGTTCATTTTTGATAAAGCAGGAAATAGAATTCTTGTTTTTGAAGCTGTTATGGAAAACGGGCTCAGAAAGTTCAATTTCAAACCGGCAATGGATGCAAGTTTTCCAATAGCTAGGGATTGGGCGCTGATGAGAGATTTTGATTGCAATGGGCAAAAAGATTTTTTCACATACAGCACATTGGGAGGTTCGTTCAGTGCTTACCGCAATATTTCTTCGATAGGCGGGCCTCTTCAATTTGAGTTGGAAACAGATATGATATTAAGCTTGTATGAATTCACATCAAGTTCGTTCACCAGCAATATTTACGTAAGTACTCAAGACGTACCCGCAATCGTAGATTTCGATGGTGATGGTGACTTGGATATTCTCACTTTCTCGGTAGGAGGTACTTCATTGGAATTCCATGAGAATTTTAGCACAGATGAATCGGGAAATTGTTCCTTGCAGTCATTTAAACTTCGCAACCGATGTTATGGTCAGTTTTCGGAAGCGAGCGAGAATAATTCAATAGTACTTGGCAACCCTTGCTCATTTAATGTAGTAAATCCAAAATCGGGAGAGCGACATATTGGCTCTACAATATTTACACTTGACGGAAATAGCGACGGACTGCAAGATGTTGTCTTGGGCGATGTAACCTTTGGTAATTTGACCTTTCTGGAAAACAGCCATGGTGTGCTTGGTATGGACAGTATGGTTAGTGTATCGCCCAATTTTCCAGCCAATATTGGAAATCTGGCTGTTGACATTGATAATTTTCCAGCGGCATTTTACGAAGATGTAAGTGGTGACGGGGTAAAAGACCTTCTTGCAACCACCAATAACAACTCCTTTTCTGAAAATAAACAATCAGTATGGTATTACAAGAACACCGGCACCGATAACTCACCCAATTTCGAATTTATTCAGAAGGATTTTCTGCAGGATGAAATGATCGATCTTGGAGAGTATACTTCTGTGGCTTTTTTCGATTACAACGGCGATGGTTTAGATGATATGGTGATTGGAAGCAGAGGTGAATTTCTGGGCCTGGAACTCTATAAACCGGTTCTGGCCTTATATGTAAATATCGGCACAGCTAACGAACCTTATTTTCAGGAAACTGACACCGACTGGCTTCAAATTCAATTACTTGACATTGGCACTTACCCGCACTGTACGTTTGGTGATTTGGATGGCGATGGCGATACTGACCTGATAGTGGGCGACCTTTCGGGTAGGCTAAACCTTTTTACAAATACAGCCGGCCTTGGCAATACCGCAAATTTAGAATTGAGCGGTTTTGTGCAAGCCGATGCACTGACAGTGGATGTAGGACAGCAAAGTACACCTCAACTTTTCGATCTTGATGGCGACGGATTACTGGACCTGATTGTAGGAGAACGCTTGGGAAATCTAAATTTTTACAAAAATATCGGCTCAGCTCAGAATCCAGTTTTCACGCTAATCAATGAAAATCTGGGAGGTGTGAATACTACAGAACCGGAATTTTTTATTGGCAGCAGCGCACCCCATTTCTACACCTTTGCAGGGCAAACTTACTTGCTTAGTGGAGCAGAGTCAGGCCGTGTGTTTCTCTATGGAAATATAGAAGGCAATACATCTGGAACTTTTGAATTGGTTAGCTCTGAAGCATTTAGTGTTCGTGCGGGCAACCGAAGCAGGCCATGGGTAACCGACCTTAACAATGATGGAGTGCCCGATATTTTCACAGGCTGCATTGGTGGGGGAGTGCTTTACTATGAAGGGCAATATATCATAAGCGCCTCCGGCAACGGTGTGAGGAATACTAAATTAAAGGTGTATCCCAACCCGGCTGATGATGATCTATTGATACAATGGCTTGGCCTTACGGCAAAAACTGCTTCATACAAAATATATGATCTTGGTGGCCGGATAGTAAGTCAAGGTGCGGCCCATGGCACACAGATAAATGTAGCACATTTAAATTCAGGAGTTTATATTCTTGAAATCATCGAAGCCAACTACTCCGGCAAATGTCTTTGGGTAAAAAAATAGGCCCCTAATGCAGGAGCCTATCAAATTAAGATATGTTGGTGCGGTTATACCGACATCAAATTCATATTATCAAATACATCCATCACTTCCTTCACGGAATTTGCTGAA
Organism: Flavobacteriales bacterium; assembly: GCA_038207425.1. Taxonomy (GTDB): domain Bacteria; phylum Bacteroidota; class Bacteroidia; order Flavobacteriales_D; family Cryomorphaceae; genus JBBQZU01. The sequence continues at coordinate 156,619 of JBBQZU010000003.1, forward strand.
GCATAGAGAAGTTCTTTCTCCTGATCATTGAGTTGAAGCTCTATAATTTGCTCTATCCCGTTTTTGCCAAGTCGGGTCGGAACTCCAAGATAGATATCCTTTAGGCCATATTGACCTTGCAACCATGCGCATACTGGGAAAATTCGTTTTTGATCCCGCACCACAGCTTCCGCCATTTGAGCGGCAGCAGCTCCCGGTGCATACCATGCTGAAGTACCAAGAAGGTTAACAATTTCGCCACCGCCTTTTTTAGTTCGGTCTATGATGGCATCCAGTCTGTCTTTTGCAATAAGCTCCATAACAGGTATTCCGGCTACGGTAGTGTACCTTGGTAGCGGCACCATAGTGTCACCATGACCTCCCATCAGCACCGCTTGTATGTCTTTCGGCGACACATTAAGCTCCATAGCAAGGAATGAACGGTAACGCGCAGTGTCAAGAACACCTGCCATACCGAATACCTTTGAAGAATCAACTTTCGCAGTGAGGTAAGCCGCATAAGTCATTACATCAAGAGGATTGCTTACTATAATTATTTTGGCATTGGGCGAATACTTGATTGCACTCTCCGTAACACTCTTTACAATTCCGGCATTGGTAGCTATTAAATCATCACGGCTCATACCCGGTTTTCGTGGCAGGCCTGAAGTAATAATCACCACCTCAGAGCCGGCCGTGCGCGCGTAGTCATTTGTAACCCCAACTACACGGCTATCATAAAGATTAATTGGTGAGGTTTCCCAAATATCAAGCGCTTTGCCTTCGGCGAAGCCTTCTTTAATGTCGAGCAATACCACTTCATTGGCAAGCTCATGGTGGGCCATAACGTTGGCGCAGGTAGCTCCAACATTTCCGGCACCTATTACAGTAATTTTCATGGCGTAAGAATTGTTTCGATAATTAAACGCGGCAAATATAGGCTATGAAAATCACATGATTCAGATAATTCTTAATGGATTGTTTTGCCAAGCAATATTTTTGCTCCAATCACCTCAATATTCGAATTAGTGTATATTTAGCGCTGCCAAAACTAGATTAACCATCTTGAAGTAACCCATTTTATAAAAGATTACCTACATAGTGGCAACCACACCCAAATAGCCCGTCTAAGAAGTGCTTAGTGCAAACAACATTAGCGAAGAACAGCTTAAAACACTGATTGATGGCTGCTTACGAAATAGCAGAAAAAGCCAGGAGACGGTATACAAGATGTTTTACGGTAAAATGATGTCAGTCTGCCGTCGTTATACCAAAAACGACGACGAAGCAAAAGATATGCTTCAAGATGGTTTCATAAAGTTGTTTAAAAACATTGAAAGGTTTAACTTTCAGGGTTCTTTTGAAGGCTGGGTGAGGCGGATAATAGTAAATACCGCCATTGACCACATCAGGAAATCAAAACATGATTATCTCCTGATGAATGAAAATCAGTCGATTGAAGACTTTGAAGATAGCCTGAAAGAAGAAGTTGACGTTGAAGATGATAATGATCTGGACCTAAACGTAGGTGATGTGAGGTTGGCGATGGACAAGTTGTCAGCAGCATACAAGACGGTTTTTAACCTGTATGTTTTTGAAAATTACTCACACCAGCAAATTGCAGAAACTCTTGGAATAAACATTGGAACGAGCAAATCGAATCTCGCAAAAGCCCGAGCCAATTTGAGGAAAATATTGAGTACCGATTTAAAGAAGAAATATGGACAATAAACTGAGCTCATTTGAGAGAAACCTCAGAGAAACCTACGAACAGTACGAGACGCCTTACAACGAATCGCACTGGAGTGATCTGGAAAAAGAACTGGACATCGCAGCACCGACTGCATTTAAATACTTCAGTAGCATTACCACAGGTATTGCCGCTACTGGTTTAGTATTTATTATGATGCTGTTCTTTTTCTCTGATGTAGACAAATACCCTAACGGCCAGAATCAGATTGCAGAAGTTGAAGTAATATCAGACAGTACTTCTTCTAAAGGTGATCCCAAAGTGGAAATTTCTGCAGTCGAACCCAAAGTAGATTCAGATGAATTGCATACGGCTATGGAAAAGTCATCTGTTCAAAACATTGAACCAGAAGTTCAAAAAGCTAAAAGTAGCCCTGCTCCAGTTGGTAAATCAAATATTGAGAAAGTTGCAAAAACTACAGCAAAGAACAGTTCAGATAAAATTGCTGAAACCCCTGTTTCCAATGCTGCCGGTGATAAGTTGATTAGATCAGGCTGTACTGGTTTTACCATACAATTTGAAGCCGGGGAAGAATATGGCAAGGAAGCCAAATATCTTTGGAACTTTGGTGACGGCTACTTCAGTAATGAGAAAAATCCCGCCCACACTTTCAACAGGGCCGGAACCTTTGATGTGTCGCTTTCAGTAACTTCATATTCTACCGGAAAGATCACTTCAAATATGGTTCAAGGCATGATTCACGTAGTAGAGGCACCTACTGCCAAAATTGAAGTTGAATTAAACAGCCCAGATCAGCTCATCTTCAAAAATAAAAGTTACAGAGCAACGGATATTGAGTGGTTGGTAAATAATAAAGTACAAAAAACTGGCAGTGACCTCTCACTAAATTTAGCTGACAATACCCACTTCGAGCTACAACTTGCTGCTTATAGTAAGGTAGGTTGCACAGACACTCTATTTGCATTGGTCGAAAACCATCAGAATTCAAAGATGCTCCCTGCCCAGTTTAGCCCGGAAATATTCAATTCGTTTGATGCCAGCAATTACTTCACATCAGGCGAAATAATTGGGTTCAAAGTGTTTGACAAAGTAAGCGGCAAAATGGTGCATCAGCATGTAGCGAAAGATCTTCAGAAAGAACCTGCCCTTGCCCCTGGGAAGTCATACCGATGGGTTTGTGCAGTTCTAAAGGAATCGATCTACAGCGTTCACTCGGGCGAATTTGATGTAAAATAATCAGACCTTTCGGCTCCAAGATCAAGAAGCCAAATCAACAGAATAGAAGCGCCACAACTTATATAAGTGTGGCGCTTTTTAATTTTAGATATCTGTCAAGAATTAAAATCTACTCTGGCAAGAATCGCGCTTATAAATTGGCATGCCTTTGATTCCTATATGATCAAATAGCATTTGAGAATTAATAAATTCGGTGAATACCGAGCATTCTATTTTACCCTCTCAAATATTCTATCAATAATACTAGCACAGATTATTATACTGAGTTTGAGCACAACATTGGAACAAGTAAAATTGATGTCAAACCCATACTTAAATTGTTGAAATCTCAAGGGCAACTTAATAGGATACCACGCGTCATAAGGCTATAAATAAACCAAAGTTTGAATGAGGCAATGCAGGGTAGTATTTCTATCTTTGTCCGTTGTCGTATTTTGAAAGATCATTTTTTAACCACCATGAGGAAACTTTACCAACTGTTTGTAGTTTTGTTGCTGTCGATTTTTGTACTGTGCGGCACCAATTCTGTTAATGCTCAACTATGCGTTCTTCAAACCAACTGGACGTTTAACCCACCCATTCCACCTAGTGGCTCATATGATGCTGGCACCACGATACAAATCTGCGGCACCATTACCAATTACCTTACATCCGGAGCAAACTGGATTCATGGCATTGAATTTAACTTCCCGCCTGCATATGACATTTCATCCATTGTAGTTGTAAACGCACCCCAGCAATGTTCGGGAAACAATGGAATATGGATGTGGATGCCCAACACATTTCTTTGCCAAGGGCTCAACGTTGGCCCTGGTTTTTTCTATGATGTAAACAGCGGCGGACCTCAAGATGGAAACCCGTGCAATAACTACGGAGATCCTTGCTTCGGAACAAACGCAAACTGGAGCTGGTGTTTGCAAGTAACATTGAGTGCCGCTTGCGGAGGCCCAGGCAATCCATTGGATGGCTCATCCATTGTGCCTCAAATACAAGTTTGGGGTGATGGTGACACAGGAAGTTGGGGTCCAACAACCGGCCCGTGCAATGGAATTGGGGTTACAAACTCGCCGAATGTGACAATGAATGTAAACTGCTGCGATGCAGAGTCAGGAGTATCACCTGGTACTGTGCCCATCTGTCAAAATGGAATTGTAAATCTTACAAGCTTGCTCTTGCCCCCTGTACAAACCACAAATGCTACTTGGAGTGGCCCAAATGGTCCTGTTCCAACAGGCACATTCAACCCTTTAAATCCGATAGCGTCTCCTCCGGGAGTATATACATATTCAGCCACAGGCAGTAATGGCTGCATCAATACAACTTCGCTTACTATGGCCTATAATACGTTGGGAATCATAGCATACCCGGCATATTGTTCTTTGGCCCCAGTGGCGTTGATGACCCTGCAGAATAATCCTAGCTATATCTTGCCACCTGGCGGAACCTGGACCAACCCCGCCGGGATTGTCATTCCCACTGGGATTTTAAACCCTAACTTACCACCCACCAATATACCAGGGCAGTATACGTATACTTATTTTAATTCAAACAATTGTCAAACCACGGCTATACTAAGCATCTCGCTTAACACGGGAGGTTCAAATGCAGGTTGTCCGACAACCATTGATGTCTGTTCTTTAGATCCTCCTTTTGTTTTACTAGATCAACTTGCCTGTGGCCCTGTTGCAGGAGGTCAGTGGCTGCACGTTTATGTAGGCCCTCCAAGTCCTGGATTTGTAGCTTATTACACCAATGCTCAAGGTATCGGCTTAACCATAAATCCTGCCAACCTTGCACAAAACAGCACTTTTACCTATGCGATAGGTGATCCACCATGTACCCCGTCTTTTGCTGACCTCACTGTAAATATAAACTTTCCTGTAAACGCAGGTGTATTTACACAAGCCAACGTATGCGTTACAGATGCACCTTTCTGTTTGGAAACCCTACTAAACCCGGGTTCCAACGCAATTACACCTGGCCTTAACTGGGCAACGAATGCAGGGGTACCCCTAGCTAATTGCATATTTAATCCTGCGACCATTACAAACCCGCCACAAACTATTCTTCTTAATTATTCAGGTGGTTTGGCCAATACCGGTTGCTTTGCATTTAACGTTCTCGAGCTTACAGTCCTTCCTGCCAATGCGAACGCTGGTGCCTCAACTACCATCACTGTTTGTGAAACCGATCCTGGCTTTCAACTATTTGACTTGCTCGATGTGCCAATCAATTCAGCTCAACCAGGAGGTATATTCACTGGACCTGCGCCAAGTACAGCATTTTTTAATGGCTTTTTTATACCAGGCACAACGCTTCCCGGATTGTACACTTACACAGTAACTAGCACCTGCGATACTGATCAGGCTACTGTAAATGTGACCGTACTACCCTTACCTATTGCCGGTACCAATGGAACGCTCAATATTTGCAGCAATGCTGGCAATGTAAATCTGTTCACTGGGCTTGGTGGTACTCCTGCTATCGGCGGAACATGGACATTATCCGGGGCTCCGGTTAGTAATATTGTAAATGGTGCCACTGTAACCAATGGTGCTGTATATACCTACCTAGTTGGTTCGGGCAATTGTTCTGCGAGCGCCACCGTAACGATTAACCTTACAATCGCTCCGTTTGCAGGAACTGCCACAGCGGTGCCACAGCTTTACTGTTCTACTGATCCGGCATTATCTCTGTTTACGTTGCTCGCCCCTCCTCCTAACGTGGTAAACGGAACATTCTGGGCAGGGCCAGGCTCTTACACCGGTGCCAATTTTAACCCTGCAAGCCCTCTTGCTGTTACCGGCAATTACACTTATACCATTCCAAATAATGGTTGTGGCACTGATAGTGAAACAATATTTATTACTGTAGAAACCACGCCTAATGCAGGAAATAATGCAACAGCAACCTTGTGTCCCAATGCCACGGTACCAACGAATCTCTTCACACTTTTGGGTGGTGGGGTGACTACCGGAGGAACTTGGACGGCCCCACCTAGCGGACCTACCAACGGCATTTTTACACCCGGCTCGCCGGCGGGCACTTATACGTATAGCGTTTCGTCGCCTTCAGGTCAATGTAACGACCAGGCAACAGTTACCGTTACGCTGCAAAATATACCAAGTGCTGGATCAAACGGAGCTATAACCGTTTGCAGCAATGCGACCCCCTTTCCACTGATTTCAGTGCTGGGTAGTACTCCTGCTCCACCAACTATTCCTACTCCAGCGGCGGCAAACTGGTTCAATCCGTCCAGCACCATTGTACCAGGTGCAGGTAATGCTCAATTTACTCCCGGCACCAGTCAAGCGGGTGTTTATACTTATATCATCCCAGTAGCGGGCTGTCCTGTGGTGAGTGCAACTGCAACAATTACCGTTGTTCCTCCACCTAATGCCGGCACAAACACCACCACCAATCTTTGCTCGAACTTAGGAAGTATTGACCTCACAAGTTATCTAAATGGAACACCCCAAACACCGGGCAACTGGTTTCAGGGCGCGACTCCTATAGCCAACCCATTTAATATTTCTGCACTTGGTGGCACCACTCAAGTATTCACTTATAATGTGAATAATGGTACGTGCTCATCTTCAAGCACATTGACAATCAATGTGCAAAATCCTCCAATTGCAGGTCCGGATGTAACGACTAATTTATGTGCTACGGGTGCAGCATTCAATTTGAATACCATATTGCATCCCACAGCACAAACTGGCGGTGCTTGGACTAATCCTGCTCCAGTTTCAGGTGGCACAATTATTTTAAATGCTGCCGCTTCGGGTGTTTACACCTATACTTTAGCAGGCACAGCCTGCGCATCGGATGTGGCTCTGTACACCTTGAATATTACCAACCCAATTACCGCAACTGTAACTAGTACTTGTAATGCAGCGCAGACCGGATATACAGTAGAAATAGTAATAAGTGGAGGCAATGGTACGGGCACTGGGGGCTCTGGCACTGGAAACTATATCGTGAATGGTTTGGCCATAATGGGAAGCACATTTGTTTCTGCTTTGATCAACACACCAAATAACTTTAGCTTCAGCGTAGATGACACCGGGCCATGCCCAGCAATCACAGCAAGCGGCGCGGCGCCCATTTGTATTTGCCCTGCAACTGCAACCTTTTCCGGAGGTAATCAAAGCATTTGTCTAGGTGGATCAATCGGTTTACCTGTTACCTTAACAGGATCGGGCAACTGGACATTAACGTACAATGATGGGACTGCCAATTCAACCGCAACATTAAACGCGAGTGGGCAAACAATTAATGTTTCACCAACCGTTACTACCATTTACACTTTGGTAAGCTTGGCTGACGCTAACTGCACAAGTCCGGCATCAGGCTCTGTTACTGTTACAGTCGTAAACCCACCAAATGCAGGACCTGATGTAACGACGAACCTATGCACTACAGGAGCAAATCTTGTGTTGAATACAATTCTTAATGCCAGTGCCCAATTAGGAGGTACATGGGCCAACTCCGGGGGAACACCTGTAACTTCAATACCTGTTAGTGTTGCTTCGAGTGGGGCATATACCTACACCGTAGCCAGTGCACCTTGCCCTTCTGATGCAGCGCTTTATACTATTATCATCACTGATCCCATTTCTGTAACCGCTATTACCACTGCATGCAATCCTGCGCAAACCAACTATACGGTTAGTTTTAACATAACTGGAGGAACAGGATCCGGAACCTATAGTGTGAATGGAAATACAATTCCTGGAAGCGCATTTACTTCTGCCTTGTTGCCTTTAAGTAATTACTCGTTTAGCGTTGACGATCAAGGACCTTGCCCTGCTGTTGTGATAAATGGTGCAGCACCAAACTGCAGTTGCCCTGCAACAGCTTCATTTTCTAGCGGCAACCAAACCATCTGCAACGGAAGTTCTGCTAGCCTTGTCATTAGCACTGCAGGTTCAGGACCGTGGCAATTGGTGTATAGTGCAAACGGTGTGAACCAGCCAACCGTAACCATCAACACCAGTGGAGGTACTATTACGGTGTCGCCAACTGTAAATACAACCTATGCGTTAATTAGTGTAAGTGATGTAAACTGTGCGGGTTCCGCTGCTGGATCACTCACTGTCAATGTTGTGAATTCACTTAACGCTGGACCTGATGTTACGTCAAATCTTTGTGCCACAGGTGCCACGCTCATATTAAACAGCTTACTTAACCTTAGCGCTGATTTAGGAGGCACCTGGACAAACGCAGGAGGAAGTACCGTAACATCAATCCCTGTTACCGCCGCTTCAAGTGGAGTATATACCTACACTGTAACCAGCGCTCCTTGCCCATCTGATTTTGCGCTTTACACGATTAATATTACCACTCCTCTGGCGGTAACCGGCCTTACAGCGATATGCAATGCTGCACAGACAGGATATACTTTAAGCTTTACCATAACCGGAGGTGCTGGGGGAATCACTGTAACAAGTCCTGTCGGCCTGACAGGAACACTCGTGGGAAACACATTTACTTCAGCACTTATAAACACGGGAAATAATTATGCTTTCGATGTTAGTGATACCAGTATATGTGCCGACTTGCCAGTAAATGGTGTGTCGCCAAACTGCAATTGCAATGTAACAGGCTCAATAAGCGGTACAACAAATATTTGTTCCGGAAACTGCGCAACCATCACTTTCAACCTTCAGGGAAGTGAGCCATTTGAAGTGGTTTACCAAAACAGCAATGACCCATTCAATCCGGTGCTTCTTACCGGTATATTTAATGGTCACACCATTACTGTATGTCCATCAGCAACGAGCACATATACCCTGCTAACAGTTACAGACAATAATTGCACAGGAGTAGTACAGGGAAATGCAGTAGTTGTAACAGTAAATCCACCTGTAACTGTTTCCAATATTACAGAGACATGCAACGTATTGAACGAAAACTATACTGTTACATTCACCGTGACCGGAGGTGTACCTCCAATTGTAGTTACTGCAACAGGAGTCACACCGCCTGCAGGCAATTTCAATGCAGGAACAGGGCTTTATACCAGCGCGCCAATACCAACGGGAACTAACTACTCGTTCAGCGTTTCCAATGGAGGGGCATGCCCGGCGGTAGTCGTTTCAGGCAGTTTCTCCTGCGGTTGTACAACAGATGCTGGCACAATCCAAACTACCCCAATAGTGGTTTGTACAAATGAAACTGCACAGGTTGTACCTACATCAGGACCAACCCTAGACGCAAACGACATATTTCAATACATTCTGCACAACGGAAGCTCCAATACTCTGGGCACCATACTGGCAACTTCAGCCACAGGCGCCTTTAACTTTGGTGGTGGGCTTGTAGCCGGACAGACTTACTTCATTACTGCCATTGCGGGAAACAGCAACGGACAAGGAGGCGTAAATCAGAACGACCCTTGTTTCTCTGCTTCACTCGGTGTATCAGTGGTATTCAATGCACTTCCCACAGCCAGCATTTCAGGTAATTCAACTTTATGCCCGGGATCGGTCGTTAACTTCAACGTGAATTTTACTGGTACCGGACCATGGGATTATTCCTATACGATAAATGGAAATGGTGCTACACTAGGAATCTCAGAGTCTAATAGCACTACCATTTCTGGAAACAGTCCAGGTGCTTATGTGATACAAACTGTAACCGACAACAATTGTGTAGGTACTGCTTCGGGAGTTGCCAATCTTAATAATTTCACTGCTCCTACAGCAATCATGACAGGTGATCCTAACGTATGCACCGGAAGTGGCGATGGACCAGAGATTGCATTCACAGGACAGGGGCCCTGGACATTTACCTATGCACTTGATGGGGCCGTGCAAAACAACATTACTACTAGCTTCCCGACTTTTACTATCCCTGCCCAGTCAAGTGGCTTGTATAGCATGGTATCTGTGCAGGATGCGAACTGCAGCGGTGCAGCCTCAGGCTTGCTAGCGGTGAATGTAATAGTAAACCCAACAGCGCAAATTACAGGCGGCGGTACAGTATGCCAGGGAAATACAGCTTCATTTACCTTGCAGCTTACAGGCAATGGACCATTCAACGTATTATACAGCGTTGGTGGTGTGCCGCAATCGGTGCTCAATGGTGTAATGAATGGCCATACCTTCCAGTCGGGAGTTGCAGGCAATTACAATGTGATTACCGTAACCGATCAAGTTTGTACCGGACAGGGAACTGGAGGCAATGCTCAATTACAGGTAAATCCATTGCCACACGGCGAAATTTTAACAAACAGCAATTTGCTTTGCACAGGGCAGGAGCTAAGTCTTACATTTAATATGGAAGGAACTCCACCGTACAATATCACTTATGTGATTGATGGAGATACCATAAGTTTGAACGGGGTACCAAACAATTTCACTCAAATACTGTCACCAAATGCACCCGTGGTCGCTTCACTTATTTTTGTGCAGGATAGCTCAAATCCGTCGTGCGTATCAAACACACCGGCAAGTGCATTTGTACAGGTGGGAGAACTTCCTAATGCGCCGGTTCTTACAGATTATACAATTTGCTCAGGTTCTGAAGCATTGAGCATAGGTGCGCCACCTGTATCAGGTCTTTCATATTCTTGGAGCCCCACCACCGGACTTTCTGATGCTAATGTTTCGAGCCCCAGCATCCAGTTGGCAGTTGCAGGTGTAAATCCACGCACTTTTATTTATACACTCACAACAACCAACGGAGAATGTGAAGCTATCGCTACTTCTGAGATCACCGTAGACCCCGGACCACGAGCAAATTTTAGTTTCTCTCCAAACCCGATTTCATCTATAGACCCTACAGTAAGGTTCCAAAATCTTAGTGATGCATCAGAAACAACAGGTTTCTACTGGGAGTTTGACATATTTGGCACTTCTATCCAGGAGAATCCAACCTTTAAATTCCCGGAAGGAATTGAAGCCACTTATACCGTAATCCTGAATGCTGTTGATTTACTAACCGGTTGCAGTGATACGCATACTAATCTTATAAAAGTAAGGCCAGAAATGCTCGTATTCGTACCCAATGCATTTACTCCTGATGGAGATGGTATAAATGATCTTTGGGGGCCTGTAATGGCAAACATTGATGAAAATGAATACCGACTTTCCGTTTTTGACCGAACAGGACGAATAATTTTCCAAACTTTGGATCCTGACAAAAAGTGGAACGGGTCAATTGATGGAGGTGATTTCTATGCGCAAAATGCGGTGTATGTTTGGCTGATTGAAACCAAGAACAAACTTACTTCTGATGAACTGGAATTTAGAGGCTTAGTGACAGTAATACGATAAAGAATTTAGAACCTGCAGGAATGAAACAAATCAAACTGGCTGCTTTGCTAATGCTTTCCCAGGGAATATGTATAGTTGCAATTGGCCAGGGTGATGCTGACCTTGCCGCATTAACTTCATTTTTGCCGCAAGGAAAATTGTCATACCTTCAAAACAATAACCCTGAACTGATAAGCGAAATGGCTTATATCAATAAGCACGGATATTATATCAGCGATATGGAAGGTCAAAAAGATATAAGCAACCTATCCGACGCGCTTTTGGTGCCGGCCATGTATGAAGTTGCAAGCCCTCTTAGCGAGCACATAATTGTGTCAGGAAATTTAAATTTGCTTGCCTATCAATTTGACTTTCGTCATGAAGGTCATACCTATTACAGGATTGGGCAAAGTGATAAAGTGCTTGTAATTATACCGCGCAAGCTGGCACAGGAAAATATGCGCAAAGAAACAATTACTGATTAAAAAATGGCCAAGGAAAAAGTATTCGTCAGCTCGGCCAAACTCTTTTGCAATATACTGATGCTTGGCTTGTATACTTTTGGCAGTGGAAGTTTGTTTGCGCAAATTTTCAATATGACCAATGGAACAGTTTCTACTTGTTCCGGATCATTTCAAGATGATGGTTTAATCGGAGCACCTTATTCGGATCAAACCTACACATTCACGATTTGTCCTGATAATCCCGGCGATGTAATTCAGGTAAACTTTGTGGCTTTTGCTTTATTCACAAGTCCCAATCCGAACAATAGCGATCAACTTGCCATTTTTGACGGAAACTCGACTGCTGCTAACTCTTTGGGTAGCTATGGAGGAAATAACTTACAAGGCCTGCCTGTTACTGGTACTGTAAATAACCCATCCGGGTGCTTAACCTTCTTTTTTAATCCGACCAACAGCAGCCCTGGCACATTTCCGGGGTGGGAAGGCATTATTTCATGCACTACACCATGTGCCCCGCCAACTTCAGCGGCGCAATTTATCAGTCCAACACCATCCGGACCAGATCAAAGTATCGGAGTTTGCCTGAACCAGCCAATAACTTTTGGGGATGGAGGGTCTTTTGCAGTGCCCGGTTTTAATCTTGAATACTATATATGGAATTGGGGTGACGGCACCTATGATTCTCTTGTGTCACCTATTCAAGTAGTACATTCCTACAATCAACCAGGTGAATATATTGTAAGCCTTTCTGTAGAAGATAACAATGGTTGCCGAAGCCTTAACCTCGATCCGCTTCAGATTTTAGTGAGTACAATACCAATTTTTAATACAGCCTACAATACCCCGGTTTGCGTAGGAACTGTGGCACCAATCAACGGTGATCCTATACAAAGCATAACCTGGACTGCGCTTCCACCACAAGTGGTAGCCGGTGAAACCTATCTCGCCGACGGAGCGGGGTTCAGTTACTCGACTAGTCTTACATTCGACTTTTTTGAACCCGGTGCAGTGCTTGAAAATTGCAGCGACTTGGAAGAGGTTTTTGTAAATATCGAACATTCCTACCTTGGTGATTTAGGATTTACTATAACATGTCCGAATGGCACTGTCATATCATTGCTTGACTGGCCCAATGGATCTGGAGGCATATTTCTTGGCAGCGCAGTTGATGATGCTTCTCAGATACCAGGTATTGGTGCAGAATATGGTTGGTCCCCAAATGCTACCAACGGAAATTTGGATGATCAGACTACCATTCCAGTGGGTGGTGCTCCGCCATTGACAAATGGTCAAAGTGTACCACCTGGAACTTACCAAAGTGACAACGATATGTGTGCACTGGTGGGTTGTCCACTTAATGGCGACTGGACATTTGGAGTTACAGATAACCTGGCAATAGATAATGGTTATATTTTCTATTGGGGAATTAATTTTAACCCAGCACTGTTTCCGGATGTAACCACTTTTACTCCCGTTATAGGATTAGATTTAGATTCATCTTTTTGGCAAGGTCCAAATGTTGTGAATACTTCTACCAATGGCAATTTAATTGAAGTATTGCACCAAACGCCAGGATTTTATAATTACACCTTTTTTACTACCAACAATTTTGGATGCACTTTCGATACCACCATTGTACTAGAAGTAATTCAAGGACCTGCAATAACAGCCGGACCAGATCTTATTGTTTGTGATACTCCCGAAATGCTTCAAGCGGGTTTGCAAGGAATGGAAAATGCATCATGCAACAACGCCGCCGGAACCTTTACCTACTGCTATGGTGACGGTGCAAATTTAGTTGTGACCTATTGCCCCGATACACCAAATGATGGAATAACTTTTATGGATTTCATTATCAATTCGGGCAATCTTGAAAACTTTTTTGACAATATATTCATTTACGATGGTACCAATATTTTTGCACCATTGATTGATGGTCCAATTACTGGCGACCTTACCGGTCTTTCTTTCTCAGCTTCTAACCCAAGTGGTTGCATTACCTGGCAGCTTACATCTGACGGTTCGGTGAGTTGTCTTGGCACTCCTGGCTTTATTCAGGAGTTGAATATAAGCGTAAGTTGCCTTGGTGGAGGTGGATTGGTATGGTCATGGGATCCACCTATCGGCTTATCAAATCCTAATGTACAGAATCCGATGGTTCTGGTAGGTCAAACCACGGTGTATACCGTTTCGGCCTACCCACCTCAATACCCGGGTTGCGTTGTAACTGACCAGGTAATCGTTGCGCCTGATCCAACTGCAAATCCAGGATTAAATACCAATTTGGTCATTTGCTACAACGAGCCTTCAGCGACACTCCTTTCCTATCTCGATGGTACACCCGCGCCTGGCGGTACTTTTACAGATAATGCAAACGGTCAGGTGGTGCCCAACTTCCTCAATCCGGTAGATAACCCCAATGGCCTGTCATTAAGTGTTACATATACCGTAAGCAATGGAGTATGCACCGGTACTTCGCAGCTTAATATCACCGTTTTACCATTTACGAATACCACGTGTTGTCAAACAAATGCATTTGCAGGCGATGATGCAGTGCCATGTGGTTTAGAATATCAGCTTACCGGCTCTGTTCCAGTGGGTGTCGGCTCATGGTCAGGCCCTGCTAACGTGCAATTCAGCAATGTGAATGACCCTAATACACTAGCCACATGTACGACTCCTGGTGGAGCTACTTTAGTGCTCACCTATACCGACAATAACGGGGCATTCTGCTCAGCCTCTGACCAAATTACAGTATACTTCTCTGATCCAATTTCGGTATTTACCGTTCCCGCTGATGCGAAATGCAACAATGAGTGCACAGGATCAGCTATTGCAATAGCAAGCGGCGGTACGACGACCAACGGGCTGTACAATTATATTTGGTATAGCGGCATCACAGGGCTAACCGATTTTGTTAGAGATGAGCTTTGCGCGGGAGTTCACTCCGTAAAGATTATTGACAATGTAGGCTGTTCTGATTCAACTTCTTATGAAGTTGGTCAGCCGATTCCACAACAAATTCAACTCAATGGATTTGCACCATTGTGTGCAGATTCCTGCAATGGCCGCATCACAGTAATTTCAGCGGGTGCAGAAGAGTATAGTTATGACGATGGCGTAACATGGCAACCCGAAAATATGATCGAGACATGTGAAGGTGAATACACCGTTTTTGTAAGAAATGCAAACCAATGCACAGTTTCAGGTACTGTTACCTTAACCGACCCTCTGAAGTATACTGCTGACTTTAACGTAAATCCGAACCCTACCACCACTGAAAATACACTTGTTACATTTCAGGATGTTTCTTATCCGAGTGCAATAGCGAAAAGTCATTTTAGGTTTGGAAACAACCCCACGCTTGGAACATCGAATGAAAGGTTTGCATCGTTTAGATTCCCTTCTGATACTTCGGGCACTTACGAAATGAGACTTATTTCTACCAATGTAAATGGATGTATTGATACGCTATTTAGATCTCTTGAAATCAAAGAAGAACTGCTTTGGTTTATTCCAAATAGTTTCTCACCAAACGGTGACGGAATAAATGAAATTTGGAGACCTGTAGCACAAACCGCTGACTTCCGAGACTATCGTGTCTCTATTTTCGACCGTTGGGGCCGTGAAGTGTTTACAACTACCGATCACACCCGCGGCTGGAATGGTGCCGTTCAGGGATCAGATTATTTTGTAGACACAGGAATATATACCTACCTCATTAAAGTGTCATCGGCTACTACCGAAGACAAATTTGAATTTACCGGTTTCATAACTGTGTTGAGGTAACAAGGCTTTTTGTTATTATAATATAGAAAGCAATTATTGAAAGGGTTGTTTCAGTAAATTCGTTGCCAAATAATTCTTTTTGACAACTCTACTTCACATTGTATGGGACGCAAGTCCTGAAGCTTTTACCATTCCGTTTATTGATTGGCCTGTGCGCTGGTATGGCTTGTTATTTGTCTTCGGATTAATAGTAAGTCAATACATCATGTTCTATGTTTTTGAACAAGAAGGGAGAACCAGAAAAAATGTAGAAGACCTCACAATATTTGTAGTGCTGGGAACCATCATAGGTGCAAGATTGGGACACGTTTTATTTTACGATGCTACCTACTATCTCAGCAATCCTCTGCAAATTCTTATGGTACAAAAAGGCGGGCTCGCAAGCCACGGCGGAGCTATAGGCATACTCACAGCTATATACTTATACTGCAGAAAATACAAGTTTAGTTTTCTGTGGTTAATGGACCGGCTTGTGATTGTGGTAGCCTTTAGCGCTGCCTGCATTCGGGTAGGTAACTTTATGAACTCTGAAATTCTGGGTACTGTTAGTTCTTTGCCTTGGGCAATACTTTTTGTACAAGCTCACCCAGTTGAACTTTCGTTCGAACCCCGGCATCCGGCTCAACTTTACGAAGCGATTTACTGCCTTATCCTCATGGGTATCACCTTCAGTATTTGGCGAAAGCAGAAAGCCCGGCTTAAACCCGGATTTCTCTTCGGACTGTTTATGTTTATGCTATTCACCCTGCGCTTTATAGATGAGTTTTTCAAAATCAACCAAGAATCTTTTGAAGATTCGCTTCCTTTAAATATGGGTCAATTGCTCAGCATTCCTTTTATTCTCGCAGGCATCTACTTTATGTGGCGCTCACGGCAAATGAAGCCAATACTAAAAACATGAAACGTCCGCATATTTTCATCGCAGCAATGACACTGCTTGCATTTACCGTAAATGCCCAGGAAGCCGAAGTATTTAAGCGCTTTGAAAATATGGATATGTCAAGGAGGTTTAACAATCGTTTCCGGATTGGTTTCTACAATGTGGAAAACCTATTTGATCTGGAGAATGATAGCCTCACTAATGATGAAGCCTTTACTCCCGACGGCGAAAACCGGTATACCTATAACCGCTACAAGAAAAAATCAAACGGATTGGCAAAAACAATGCTTGCCATTGGAGGTTGGGAGCCGGTAGAAATCATCGGGTTATGTGAAGTTGAAAATCGCTTGGTATTGGATGAACTTACCCAAAGATCACCATTGAAAGAAGTAGGATACAAAATTATTCATCAGGACTCTCCAGACTTTAGAGGTATTGACATAGCGTGTATCTACCGCCCAGATAAATTCAATGTGATAAGCTATAAGTACTACCGCGTAAATTTTCCATTTTCGCCTGACCGAAGAACAAGAGACATACTTTACGTAAAGGGTAGGCTGAACAATGACGATACCCTTCACGTGTTTATCAACCACTGGCCTTCGCGGTATGGTGGGCAATTTGCTTCAGAAGAAAGCAGAATTTATGTAGCTGATATTCTGCGCCAAAAAGTTGACAGCTTGAATGATGCTTTTGCAAATCCCTATATCATCCTCACGGGCGATTTTAACGATTATCCGAACGACATAAGCCTCGCCGAACATCTTTTAGCACTTGCATCTCCTTCTTTGGCAAAGGGAAATGATCTGGTAAATCTTTCCTTCCCAATTATGTACAAATTTGGCTCCCACTCTTTTGCTGGCGAATGGGGAGTACTGGATCAAATGATTGCAAGTAATTCGTTTTTTGCCGGAAGGAGCACCAGCATTGTGCCCAATGCAGTGGGAATATTTGACGCACCCTGGTTATTGACTAAAAATGCGGCCGGTAATTCCGTAACATACCGCACCTACCAGGGGCCTGCCTATGTAGGTGGGTACAGCGACCATCTACCTATCTTTCTCGATCTGAACACGTCGCCAAGAAATGAAAAAACCGACGCTGAAGAAGTCAACGTCGGTTCAGATTCTGAAGAATAAATTCAAGTGGTTTTTTAAACGTCTATCTTGGCGTACTTCGCATTCTTCTCTATAAACTCACGTCGTGGCGGTACATCATCGCCCATAAGCATTGAGAAAATTCGGTCAGCTTCAGCCGCATTCTCAATAGTAACCCTTCGCAATGTTCTGAATTGTGGGTTCATGGTGGTATCCCAAAGCTGCTCGGCGTTCATCTCTCCAAGACCCTTATAGCGCTGTATGCCAACTCCGGTTTCCTTTCCTGCTCCGCGCATTTCGATTAGTAGTGCATCGCGTTCTTTATCATTCCAGGCATATTTTTGGGTGCTCCCTTTTTTAAGCAAGTAAAGCGGTGGCGTAGCAATATAGATGTGTCCTCCTTCAATAAGCTCGCGCATGTGGCGGAAGAAGAAGGTTAGAATCAATGTTTCAATGTGGCTTCCATCAACGTCGGCATCGCACATAATGATGACTTTGTGGTAGCGCAGGCCGGTTATATTCAGGGCTTTTGAATCTTCTTCTGTACCAATGCGAACACCGAGGGCGGTATAAATATTCTTAATCTCTTCGTTGTCGAATATTTTATGCTGCATGGCTTTCTCCACGTTGAGAATTTTACCCCTAAGTGGAAGTATTGCCTGAAAGTGTCTGTCGCGACCTTGCTTGGCTGTTCCACCTGCCGAGTCGCCCTCAACGAGGTATATTTCGCAATTTTCAGGATTCTTATCAGCACAGTCACTGAGCTTACCAGGAAGTCCTGTGCCGGTAAGCACACTCTTGCGCTGCACCATCTCACGCGCTTTGCGGGCAGCATGGCGCGCTGTTGCGGCAAGTATTACCTTGTTCACAATGGTGCGGGCATCATTGGGATTCTCTTCAAGGTAGTTCGTGAGCATTTCGGTCACTGCTTGCGACACGGCAGCGGTGACTTCACGGTTACCCAGTTTGGTTTTTGTCTGGCCTTCAAACTGAGGCTCTTGCACTTTTACAGAAATGACTGCTGTAAGACCTTCACGAAAGTCGTCGCCTGTAATTTCAAATTTAAGTTTGTTAAGCATGCCTGAATCTTCGGCATACTTCTTAAGGGTGGCAGTGAGGCCTCTTCTGAAACCCTGAAGGTGCGTACCGCCTTCGTGGGTATTGATATTGTTTACATAAGCATGAATATTCTCAGAGAAGGTTGTGTTGTAAAGCATGGCTACTTCAACGGGTATGCCACCCTTCTCGCCTTCCATGTAAATAGGTCGAGCAATAAGCGCTTCTCTCGAACCATCTAGAAACTGTACAAATTCATAGAGCCCCCCTTCAGAAAAGAAAGAATCTTCACGGGGTTTATTATCTTCAATTTCGCGCATATCAGTAAGGGTAATTCGGATGCCCTTATTGAGAAAAGAAAGCTCGCGCATACGGTTGGTAAGCGTGTCGTAGTTGTATATTACTTCTTCGAAAATGGTGTTGTCAGGCCTGAAGTGAACCTGTGTACCTCTTTCATCAGATGTGCCAATTTCTTTCACAGAATAAAGCGGCTTACCGATGCTGTACTCCTGACGGTATACTTTACCATCGCGGTATACAGTAACTTCAAGGTGCTCCGAAAGGGCATTCACGCATGATACTCCAACACCATGTAATCCACCGGACACCTTATAGGAATCCTTATCGAATTTTCCACCAGCGTGGAGCACTGTCATTACTACTTCAAGAGCCGATCGCTGCTCCTTTTCGTGAAAGTCAACTGGTATGCCCCGGCCATTGTCGCGTACTGTTACTGAATTATCTTCATTGATTACTACGGTGATGGTATCGCAATACCCTGCTAGTGCTTCGTCAATTGAATTGTCAACTACTTCGTATACAAGATGATGAAGCCCCTTCACTCCTATATCGCCTATATACATGGCAGGGCGTTTACGCACTGCTTCTAGGCCTTCGAGTACCTGTATGCTATCGGCTGAGTAAGTACTGGTTTGCTTCTTCTGTTCGTTGGTCATAAAGTCCTTTAATTTTAGTCAAAAATATTACACGTAAAGGTACGGCATTTACAAGGTTAAATCACTATAAAACCCTTGAAAACACTGACTATTTTCAACCTTTAATTAACACAAAACACACTTGGGAACCTTTTGGCGAAAGGACAGAAAAATGAAGATAAAAAAATTGTGTCTAAATGGCTAAAAAGCGTACTTCAGCCCACCCATGATAAATGCCCTCTGGGCGGGAAACCGGTAGTAGATATCATACTTGGTTGCGGTAAGATTATACGCCTCCACGAATGCTGAAAGCCTAGTGGTATATCTATACATTGCGGTAAGTGTAAGGTCGAAATAAGGCTTCAATTCCACCAGATAGTATCCACTTGCCTCGGGCACCGCATCTAAAGTTGGCGAGAAGTATGACTTCACATTACGGCTGCCTATTAGAGCAGCTTGTGCCCCTAGCTCGAGCTTATCGAACAGATTATAATGCCCGTTTACCGAAAATCGATATGCAGGTAGGTGCCATGCCTTGTCCTCTTTGTCCGTTGAGTAGCTGAATATTTCAAGGCGGGTACCTGCATTCCACTTTTTATTGTTCTGGTAGGTAAGTTCGCCCATCATGGTAAAAGTGGTCACCTCATCATATACCACTAAAAATCTGTTCTGACTGCTTAGCAACGTATCGTTTACATAGAGCGGTCTGTTGTCCGTTTTATCTAGTCCTATGCTTGTATTGAAGCTAATGCGATCGCTTACGCTTCCGCGAATACCGCCGAAAACATTGTAGCGCACGATAGAGTTTTGTAATTCAATTTGCGAAAGCACAAATGGATTCTCGCGGGTGAGGGTGCGAAAACCGTTTCGCTGCACACTGCCTGTAATGGCAGCATAGGGAATAAAGATATTGTCGAAGAGTGAATAACTAACTTCTATATCGGGAAAAACATGAAAACGTGCTTGATTGCTAAATTGGCCATAGAGCCCAAGGCCAGCCAGAAGCCTTAGCTGACCTTTGCGCAGTTCAATTTTTGGAACAGCATAGATTATGGCATTTGCTTTATCAATAGCGGTGGTTGTAATACCGAGGGTATCATTCATAAATCCGAAAGGCGAAAGCGGGTCGGCTTTGTAGCTTATGAAGTCGAAACCGGTTTTCATTACATAGTAATTTCCTTCGCGAAAAGATCGGAGATCAGCGTTGGCAGCAATACCAAATTCGTTTGCATTGAAGCGGTCGCCCAGGTGATAGAGATTCAGATTTATATCGTGATTTACTTTGGAAGAATCATTGTAGTAGCTCTTCCATTTATTATCGAGTGTGAACAGGTTAAATCTCTGCCTGTAATCCTTCCTTTCGATCTTCTGATCTTGCGGATCGAAACCGTAATAATGCCAAACATCACGGGCATATCCAAAATTTGATTGAAGACTGTGCTTTTCATATACCTTTTTCACCCAGGCATCTGCCATATTTTGGCTGAATCCGCTGTAAGCAATATCGCCGTTTATTCCATCATTTGCCGAAAGGTGCTTTACGTGAATGCCGTATGAAAGATCGCGGTTGCGCACGCTGGTATAGTAGGCTTCCAGCAATGGAGTAAGGTAAGTGCCCATTCCACCCTTCACAAAACCTTTGTACAATGGCTCGAGCGGCTCTCTGATTTTGATGCGTGCGGGTTCCAACGGAGCAACTGCAATTGCGATGGGTGGTCGTTTTGGAACCAATTCATACCTGATATTGTCCATTTTCACAGGTATGTCAATGGTATTGGGTGTTTCAGTTATTTTGAAAGCCTTATCGACCGTAAGGGTGCGGTCGCCGGTAATGATCTGGGTTTGATCAAAGGTATCTCCTGGCTGCGCGTGCAGCGATGCCGCTGATAGCAGCGCCCAAATGGCTGATGAGATAAGGATGATTCGATTGGTCATGTTCTTACTTGTCATCAATAAGATTTTTGTATTCTTCATCATCTGATGATATGATTGGAGCTGCAGGTTTATTGGCATCAGCCTCGGCATTTTCTATGAACTTCAGGCGGGCTTTGGCCCTGTTTACAATATTTTGATCTTCCACATTGTCAGCCACGCTTTGCAATGTTGCCCTTGCCTGGAAATAATCCTTTCGGGCGATGTAAACTTCGGCCAGCAGCATGAATCCTTCAATTTTCCAGTATTCATAACTATTGAAATTCTTCACAAGTTCAAACACATGGTTTTCGGCTTCTTCGAGTTTGTTCTCCGCAAGTGATATCTGGCCCAACCTGTATTTCGCTTCGGCGCCTGCAGCTACTTTTGAATTTTCAGAAAGCCACTTGAAGTCGGTGCGGGCTTCCACGTAGTTTTTCTGATCCAGCCTGATATTGCCTCTCGTAAGGCGGGCTTCTGTGATGAATGCTTCGGTTGCACCTTCGGCATGTATTACCTGGTTGGCAGCATCAAGTGCAGGGCTAAACGCTTTCAGTTGGTAGTGGCAGCGCATGCGGCCAATCTGCGCCTCGAGCTTATTGGATGCAAATGTGGCTACCTGTTCAAGTTTTTCATAGTGAACAAGGGCTTCGCTGTATTCCTTGCGTGAAAAACGGATGGCTGCGGCTCCATAAAGTGCTGATTCAGTGAATTTGCCGATAGGCTGCGTGGCTACGTATTCAAATCCCTTGATTGCCAAATCGAAATTATTCTGTCGGTATGCGCAGTCAGCCTGGTAGTAATTTGCATTGGTAGCAAAAAGACCCGCAGGAAATTTTATTAGGTACTTGTCGAATGCATTGACGGCTTCGGTGCAATTTCCATCGGCAATAAGGTTCTGTGCCGCCTGGTAAGTCAGGCTATCTATTTCCGTTGGTGATATACTGTAATTTGGTACCTTATTGAGCCAAGCGGTGTATTCGTCTATTTTACCTAAGTCGAGGTATATACTGCGCAATACGGCAATGGCTTCTTTTGATTCTGAATCTACGCCATATTCACTTACTACTTTCTTGTAACTGGCTATGGCATCATCATATTTGTTCATTCGGTATTCTACCAGTCCTCTCTTCAGCAGGGCCTTCTTTCTGTATGGTGATTGGCCATAGTCATTGATTACTATATTCAGCGAACTGAGCGCGTCGCTCAGGTTGTTTTGAAGAAAATAGCTGTCGCCAAGTTCATATCTGCCCACCGGCGTAAGTGATGTTTCAGGAAATCGCTTCATCATATCGTTCAAGGCAGCTATTTTCTTATCGAATTGCTCTTGATAACCGTAGGCCATCCCGATATTGTACAGGGCATAGTCGCCATTGAGCACGTTCATGGCAAGTGCTTCCTGGTAGCTCTTTATAGCAAGGTCGTATTGTTTGTTCACAAGGTGCAAGTCGCCAATACGCAAAAGCGCATCGTTGCGGCGTTTCGGATTCTCCTTTTGCGCTGATGTGTACTTTCTGAACGCTGTAAGCGATGCTCCATAATCACCTGTTTTGAAATGACAATAGCCTATATTATAATTGGCAGTATTGAAGTAATCAGTGCCTACCGCCGCTGAATTTGCCAGGAATGTATTGTATGAATTTATGGCTTCCGGGTACTCACCCTTGCGGTACTTCAGGTCGCCGGCCCAATAATCTGCAAGCGCTACAATGCCCGCATCTTCGCGGTATTTTTTGGCCATTTTGAAGTAGGTAAAGGCTTCTTCATTATTTCCTTTGCGCATTTCCTGCACCGCATAATTATAGGCGCTGAGCTGAAAGTTGGCTTTATCCACTGGGCTAGGTGCCTTCATTTTTTCTATAGCCCCAATTGCAGCTTTATAGTTTTTCGTTGAGAGATGCACTTTTAGAAGAAACGCATATGCTTCATCTTTTCGGCTTGAGTTGGGATAGGTACTTAGGTAACGCTCAAAAGCCTGAATAGCTTCGTGAAAGGGATCATATGATAATTCGTAGGCGAGCTTTGCATAGTTGAATAAGGCATCTTCAGTTACTTCGGGGTCATAATCCATTTGCGATGCAGTTCTGAAAGCATTCTGCGCATACTTCCGCTCACTCATTTGCACGTAGGCATCGGCCATTTGGTAGGTCGCTACTTGCCCGAGTTTATTGTCATCGCGTGCTGCTTTCGCAAAATAGTCGATCGAAGTTTTGTACTCCTTGTTTCGGTAGTAGGTATATGCTACCTGGTAGTTATCTTCCTGGGTGGTGGCCCCGGGACTGGTCATGTAAAGCTCCAAATAGGGTTGTGCCTGAGCGTAGTCCTGCTTCTGGTAGTGCGCGTTACCCAAGAGGCGTGCTATCTCTTGCTTTTTTCCCGTAGAGGCAGAGTCGAGCATGGGCTGGGCGTAGGATATCAGCTCATCATACTTCTGCTGGTAGTGGTATATGTGTACAATATAGTAAGGCACCACGGGAGCGAATTTCTCATCGGTAGCTGCTTTCTCGAACGACTCAAGGGCGGTTTGGTAGTTGCCCTCGGTATAGGCTATATGTCCGTAATAATAGTTGGTGGCTCCATAATACTCTCCTTGCTTGCTCTTGAGGTCATAAAAATGGCCGCGTGCCTCCTGAATCTTCCCCAACTCAAAGGCTGAGAAACCGAGTTTAAACTTCACCTCGTCGCGCACATCAGCATCAAGATCGTGAGGGTCGAGCGTATTGAAATAATAGTAAGAATCTTTAAAATCCCGGCGATTGAAGTTGTATCTGCCCAGCTCAAGAATAGCCGGATTCACCCAAACGCTCTCAGGAAAATCGAGTGCAAAGGTGCTCATCAGGCGCTCACCATCGCGGTGGAATAGCTTAATGGTGCACAGTGCGCGATAGTAGGCAGCATTCACATATAACTCACCACGCTGATTGGTTTGCTGGTCTAAAAATGATTCAAATCCCTTGCGCGCCGCTTCATACTGAGCGTGGCCCATTAACTCTACTGCATCGTGGTAAGGGCGATACTCGCTTCTGAACGACTCTGTTTGCTGGGCACTGGCTCCTGTATACACACCAATAGTGGCAAGCAGCAGGAGTGCCGCTATGTTGCGAAAGTACATGTACAATGTGGGCTCTGTTATTTGAGTAAAGGTAACCTGGCTGTGCTGCGATAAATTCTTTGGTAAACCAAAAGTTTTAAACGCAATTTTGTGGAGAATAAAGCCTTATATGGACGGTTATGTCGATATAGAACGGCAATGTTCGCTCAAAATTATCGTAGTTTTACCCAAAGTTTATAAATGGCATTGGACACCATTGTTGAGATAAAGGACGCCGCCGTTTTTCAAGGCGATCACCTGGTACTTACCGGAGTGAACATAGAATTAAAGAAAGGTGATTTCGTATACCTTATCGGCAAAACAGGTTCCGGAAAAAGCAGCCTGCTGAAAACCTTGTATGGTGAGTTGCCTCTGAAAAAAGGCACGGGTCAGGTGGCAGATTTCGATCTGGTTTCTCTGAAGCGCAAGCAGGTGCCGTACCTGCGGCGTAAGCTCGGAATTGTTTTTCAGGATTTTGAACTGCTTCCAGATAGAAATGTAAACGACAACCTGCTTTTTGTGCTCAGGGCCACCGGCTGGAAAGACAAGAAGGCAATGAAAGATCGCATAAATGAAGTACTCGAAAAAGTAGGTCTTGGTACTAAAGGCTATAAAATGCCCCACGAATTATCGGGTGGCGAACAGCAGAGGGTGGTGATAGCCCGCGCGCTGCTCAATGATCCTGATTTGATTCTCGCCGATGAGCCTACAGGAAATCTTGACCCAGCTACCACCGAAGAGATTTTGAATTTGCTTTACGCGATCAGCCAAAACGGACGTGCCGTGCTTATGGCTACTCACGACTATGCGCACATGCAAAAATTTTCATCGCGTACCATACGATGTGAAAATAATACAGTGGTAACCGAATAACCCACAATCTTTGCTCTCAATACTGATACCCGTATACAACAGGCCTGTATGCTCGCTGGTACATACACTTGCGTCGCAATGCAGAGCGCTGGGTATAGCATTCGAAATTCAAGTGCAGGAAGATGGCAGCGCCACCTATCTTACGGAGAATGCTGCATTGGCAGGCTTGCCAAACGTATTTTACACACAATATGCTCAAAATGCCGGCAGGGCTTCCATTCGCAACCGACTCGCCGATGAAGCCCGATATAACCAACTGATTTTTCTGGATTGCGACAGCGAAGTGCTTCAAAATGAATTTATAGGAGAATACATTAAATATACTGAATATGACCTGGTATATGGAGGCACCATCTACCTGAAACCGCAGAAGGGAGATCTGATGTTGCACTATTTGTATGGAAGCAGCCGTGAAGCCATACCCGCTTCGCAAAGGGCGAAAAACCCGTATGCCTCATTCAGAACCAATAACTTCATGGTAAAGAAGGATGTATTTGCCAGGGTTCGTTTTGATGAATCACTTAAACAATACGGGCATGAAGACACATTATTTGCGCTCACTTTTGCCAAAGTGGGCTTCAACATGAAACATATTGAAAATCCTGTTCTACACGGCGGACTTGAGGAAACAACAGAATTTCTGAAAAAATCTAAAATGGCGCTTGAAAATGGCTGGCAGCTTGTGCAATCAGGCGATATGGAACCTTCTGCAATCAAGGTAATTGACGGCTACCTGAAATTGATGTCTGTGCCATCAGGAGCATGGTTTCTTAACAGGCTTTACCGATACGAAGCTGCATTGATCAGGAACCTCAGCAGTGACTCGCCGCACCTGCGGCGTTTTGACTTGCTGCGACTAATTTGGCTTCATCAAATTGATCTAAAATCAAGGAATTAGTGTTTCAATCCGTTGCAGTACAGCATCAAATTCTGATTTCCAATTAATAGTACCGGCAAAAATTATTGCGTTTGCCCTGTAGCGCGCCAAAGCTTCTACATCATCGAGCATGGATGAAATTTCTTTTGCGATCAAAACAGGATCATGGCTTTTGCTCACGCGGCCTATGTCAGCCCCAAGTACGATGCGGCGCAACTCTACCAAATCGCTTACCAGCACAGGCACATGGGCTGCTATATAGTCGAAAAGCTTATTGGGCAAACTAAAGCGGTAGTTGAGATTGTTGTCCTTATCAAGGCTCAGCGCCAAATCAGCAACCGAAGTATATGCCATCATATCGGCGTATGGCATCTTGGGGAAAAACAATACTTTCTTTATTAAAGGGCCAGTTTCACACATCTTCTTGAGTAAGGGCACCGCATCACCACTACCCACGATCATAAGCATTACATTAGGAACAAAGGCCATTGCCTGAACGAGTTCTTCAGCGCCTCGGTCTACATTTATGCCGCTGCCTTGCAGTATGAGGAGGCGTGTACCTTCCGGCAAATGAAGTTCATTTCTGTTTTTTCGCGGAAGCACAACCTCAGATTCAGGTACATTTCGCACTACAAATACTTCTTCAAGTTCATACGCATCGCGAAGGAGGCCAGCAATTGATTCATTTACCGTAACTACCAGCGATGCCCTGTGAATAAATGTACTTTCTAAAAATCTCCAAACTGATTTCACCAGCGGTCTGCCCTGTATTTCGGGTACTTCCGTGAAATATTCGTGACTGTCATATACCAGCGGCTTGCGCCTGATAAAAGATGCAAGGGCATTTGCCGAAAGGGTATCCAGATCATTGGAGTAGTACAAATCTGCCTTCGAAAACAGAAGTATGAAGAATAATCGGAAATTGTACTCTGCGTAAAAAAGGGCTTTTCGACTGAAAGAAAGACGCAGCCGCATTACCTTGTAGGGTCGCTCTACAGACAAACTTCCGCGCAGCTTGCGGCCAATCAGCAACACATCGCAGCCTGCATCATATAGCGAAGCGCACTGTTTGCGCACCCGCTGGTCGGTACTCAGATCGTTGGTTACGCTTACTATAATTCTTTTCTTCACGGGCCAAATGTAGCGAACACGGCAAAGATTCAAATTCAATTAGATTTGCAGCATGAATATTAGCTTTAACGCGTCGCTAAAAGGCCTGAATACCTTTGGTATAGAGTGCTACGCTTACGCCCTTGCATCATTTGCCGACAGGCATGAGCTCACGGCCCTGCTATCGCACTCCGACCTGCATGGCCGACCATATATGATTCTCGGGGGTGGCAGTAACCTGCTTTTCACAAAAGATTATGATGGGGTAATTCTGCTAAATAAAGTAAAGGGCATAACGCTCGAAAGTGAAGACGCTGAGTACTTTTATGTAAAAGCTGGCGCCGGCGAAAACTGGCATCAATTTGTACAGCATTGTATAAGCCATGGCTGGGCAGGTCTCGAAAACTTATCGCTTATACCCGGCAATGTGGGTGCAAGCCCTATGCAAAACATAGGTGCCTACGGAGTGGAGATCAAAGACCGTTTTCATAGCCTTGAAGCCTATAATATAAACACTGGAATTATTCGAGATTTTGATGCTGTAGCCTGCGAATTCGGCTACCGCGAAAGTGTTTTCAAGCGAAAGCTGAAAGACCGGTATGTGATAATAAATGTAACTTTCAGTCTCTTCAAAAATCCTGATCTCAACATCAGCTACGGCGCAATAGGCGATGAACTTAAAGTTCTGGGCGTAGAAAAACCCGGTATTGCTGATGTGAGCCAAGCCGTGATAAACATTCGCAACAGCAAACTCCCTAACCCTTCCGTGTTGGGCAATGCCGGTAGTTTCTTTAAAAACCCTGTAGTGGACACATCGATTTATGAAGCTGTGGCGAAGCAGTACCCCGATGCGCCCCACTACCCCGCACCTGATGGAATGGTAAAAATGGCTGCTGGCTGGCTCATAGAAAAGGCAGGATGGAAAGGCAGGCGCTTGGGTGCATGCGGGGTGCATGAAAAGCAAGCTTTGGTACTGGTAAATTATGGCGGTGCCACAGGAAATGAAATATACACGCTTAGTCAGCTTGTGCTTGATGCCGTAAAGTCAAAATTCAATATTGATCTGGAGCGCGAAGTAAATATTGTGTGAATCCGAGCTGTTTTACTCCTTTTCCACTGTCGCCGTAGGTTCTTCAACGGTAGCAGATTCTTCTCCTGCTGGCTCTTCTTTCGCTACTTTCGTTGATTTTGACTTGGCTGGAGCCTTCGCTTTTTTGGGCGCAGGCTGTTCCTCTATACCAAGCAGGTTTTTATCCCTGAGATTGGAATACCATTTTATCAGTTTCTTAATGTCAGATACATACACTCGGTCCTGGTCATGATCAGGAACCAATTCTATGAAGTAAGTGCGCAGCGCATTGTTGTTATTCAGATCAACTGATACATCCTTGCCGCCGGTCTGAGCAATAATTTTTGCAAAAATATCTTTCAGCGGCACATCACCTTCTGTGGTGTATATTGAAATGTCAGAGAGTGTGCTCACTCGCTGGGTTTGGCCTATAGCCATCTTGCGGCCATCTGTAAGCGATTCTACCACCACACCGCCTCGCGACTGGGTGATTATTTTAAAAAGACCGGGCTTACCGGCTACCGAAATTATTTTGGATAAATCCATCAGGAGTTTTTAAGAGCGCCAAAGCTAATCAGATTCATTTTATTTCTCAACCACTAGTTTAAAGATGTTCCTCGAGCCATTTATTAATTCAGCATGCACCACATACATCCCTGAGCTCAGCCCGGATATATTCAATATTATCAATTCGTCATATACAGTATAAGCTGCTTCAGCCAAAATAACCCTTCCGGTAATGTCGAGAAAATGAATGGCCTTGACGCCGCTTGCCAATCCAGAAAGCAGTACTTCAGATGCTGCAGGATTGGGATATAAACCATCTATTGCATCACCAAGCTCGCTCAAACTGGTAATGATAAACTGAAAAGGCAGTGAAAATGTAACGCATCCGTTCGCTCCGGTTGCCGCTACAGTGTATGAACCGCTTTCCGCCGGAATATATGAATTGCTTATGGCCCCTTCCAAAGGGTTGTCATTTAAATACCATTGCCAGGATGCAGCCTCGCCGGTGGCATTCAGAGTTTCCGATCCGGAAGTGATGGTTGGTATGGGTGGCGAAGGTATTTCTGTAACCTGCACAGGTGTACTTTGCTGAAGGCAGCCTTTGGCATCAATGGCCTGAAGCGTATAGGTACCTTCCGTTTCTATTTCGATGTTGGCACCTTGCGTGCCATTGCTCCATGCATAGTTGCTGTAGCCCTGAGGGGCATTGATATTAAGCAAACTCCCGCTGCACAAATCATGGCTCATTGGCGCTAATGATATGGGTTGCACAGTAGTAAGCATAGCCCCAAAGGCATCGGTTTTACCGAAGCCAAACTGATATCCGGGTAATACCCCGGTGAACAGATCAGCTATGGCGCTGGTCTGGATGGCAGATTTCACATCAGCCCAATTGGCCAATGGGCAACGACTGAAGTACAAAGCCGCAACACCCGCCACTACCGGGCTTGCCATGGATGTTCCGCCATTGCTGTAATGCATACCGGTGAAGGAAAGGCTCGGTGAGTTGGTGGCTATCATATTGCTGATGGTGGCAAGACGCCCGGCACTTAGCGTTACGTCGCCGCTAGCAGCAATATTGGGCTTTTGCTTCATATCGCGTGTGGGACCACGGCTGCAGTTGATACTCACAGCGCCTTGAGTAAAATTTACTTCTGTCATTGTGCCCTGATA
This sequence comes from Flavobacteriales bacterium, assembly GCA_038207425.1. Taxonomy (GTDB): domain Bacteria; phylum Bacteroidota; class Bacteroidia; order Flavobacteriales_D; family Cryomorphaceae; genus JBBQZU01. The sequence continues at coordinate 186,638 of JBBQZU010000003.1, forward strand.
ATTCAGAAAACTCACCCGATTTACATAATTGCCTACCGTTAGTACTTTGTCAGAGCAAGTCCATGAATCAACAATGGTTTTGTCTTTATCGGGCATTCTGTACTTTGCTATATCAGGAAACTGGCCCGCTGAAGGCAGCAAGGTACTCACTATAGCTGAAGTGCCGAATGGAGCGTGGCTCCAGCAGTCAAACCTGCCGCCTCCGGTAGCTGCAAAGCGCCATCGATATTGGTTGCTGAATGGCTGGGTAAGTACCATTTGGATTTGATACTGATCGCCTCGTTGCCCGCACCAACTGTCTACTATCCCAATGATGGCGCCGTTGAACCAAATGGTGTCTGTAATTACCTGATCGAGATTTGCAGCAGCGGTGCGCCACCCTGCGTAGCCCCTGAATTGGTATGCAGGCACCGTAAGGTCGGCTCCTATTGTAAATTTTGCATTTTCAAAATCAGCCACATCTGTCCAGAATTCAAAAAACACCGCTCCTATTCCCAGGGATGAACTTGCGTTATAAGCCATCCAGGTAAATGCAGTATCGGTTTCGGGTATTTGGTAGCCCAGGTGGTACAATGGAAACTGATCACTATTGCCGGCTGCTGCCACCATAGCGCGACCGGGTGATGCATCAATCTGTGCATCAATGAAAAGTGCCGGTGCATCGAGTGCATCATGAGAGCCATAATAATCACCGAGTGAAGCGTTGATTACTGCGGGTTTGCCAATGGCGGCCGCTTTCGCGAAAATCCATTCTACCGACTCGGCCACAGTACCTTTCCAGTTTGGCGCAGAAAAATTTGACGAAACCACAATTATATCAGCCTCTGGTGCTACGCCGATAAAATTGCCTGTGGCATTGGCATTACCTACTGCCACACCCGATACGGTAGAACCATGACCAAAAAATGCAGCCTGATCGCCGTGACCTGTGATACCGGCATTTATTTCCTCAGCATTCCACTCCTGTCCATACCCGTAAGGCTGCGGCACCCTGAAGGGATAAGATTCAGGCTGGGTTTGATCCCAAAGCGCCACTACTCTTGTGCTCCCATCGGCGTGCTGAAAATCGGGGTGTTCTAATTCTATACCCGTGTCAATGATGCCTATGATAACACCTTGACCTTTGTAGCTTTCAATCAAGCCTCCCAAACCCTGATGCACCGGCAGCACGTTATTATTTGTTATCATCATATCGCCGAGCACCGCAGGCCGGGAAGCGGAGTATTCCACGAAAGTAATGTAGGGCTTATCGTTCAATTTGGCGAAAGCCGAAAGCGGCAAATCGCAGGACACAATATCATTTACAAAACCCTTTACTGTGCCACTTTGCGCACGTACGAAGGTGCTGATCATGGCAATATCGCCTCTAAGATATACGGGCAGGGTGGCTGCGTCGGTTTGTATAAGTGCCGCCTTTAGCTCAAAGTTGAGCAGGTCGCGGTGCTGGGCACAAAGTACAGTCGGCAGGAGCAACAAGAACAGTATAATATTCTTCATGGCATGAAATTACGGTGAAAGGTACTGGTAATGCGGAATATCATCTAAGAAAAACACCTTGTTTTCGTGGAAGTCTATCTTCATAAAAAAATGGGTTAATCCATTGGTTATTGCAATGTAAGGCGCATTCAATTGTGTATTGTAACGCTTCACCTGATCAAAGGTTTCCTGGGTAATTTTTACTGTTGGGGCCTTGCATTCTACAAGTAAAAAGGGCTTACCTGTGCGGTCTAAAAACACAGCATCGTACCTGCCTGAGCGCTGGTGGTATTTCACGGCATTCTCAAGTTTCAGCAAGCCTTTCGGGAAATTTCGATGCTCAATAAGATAATGAACGAAATGCTGCCTTACCCACTCCTCAGGCGTTAGCGCGAGGTGCTTTTTACGCAAAGGATCAAAAATTTTTAGCTTGCCGCTATCTTCGCTGATCCGAAATTCAAATGTTGGAAGGTTGAGTGCTTGCACCTTGCTAAATTAGTTCAACTTTGTAATGGCATCTGCATAGATTTCAGCATAGTAATAACAAGCCTCTATGAAAACCAAAAAAGAGATTGTAGACAATTGGTTACCAAGATATACCGGAATACCACTCGATGGTTTCGGACAGTATATTCTGCTTACCAACTTTGATGATTATGTACACCGTTTTGCACAAACCCTTGGTGTGGAAGTGGTAGGCACTGATAAAGCAATGCCAAGCGCCCATCACGGCAATCTGAGTATGATAAACTTTGGAATGGGCAGCGCAAATGCGGCCACCATTATGGACCTTTTGAGTGCTATCACACCAAAGGCGGTCTTATTTCTGGGTAAGTGTGGCGGGTTGAAAAAAAAGAACAATGTAGGTGACTTTATTCTTCCTATCGCAGCTATTAGAGGCGAAGGCACCAGCATGGATTACCTCGCTCCTGAAGTACCTGCTCTCCCTTCATTTATGATGCAGCGGGCGGTTTCGTCAACCATACGCGATGTGGGCTGCGACTATTGGACAGGCACAGTGTATACCACCAACCGAAGGGTATGGGAGCACGATGAAAGGTTTAAAAAATATCTGCGTTCCACCCGCGCTATGGCAATCGATATGGAAACAGCTACCATATTTGTAGCGGCTTTTGCCAATAAGATACCGGTTGGCGCTTTATTGCTCGTAACTGATCAGCCTATGGTAGCCGAAGGGGTAAAAACTATTGAAAGCGATAGAAATGTTTCAAAACAATATGTGGATGTGCATATAAAGGTTGGCATTGGAGCCATGAACGAACTTGCTACCGATGGCCGCTCTGTAAAACACCTGAAATTCTAATGGATTTTAATCAACTCCTCTCATCGCTGAAGCGAAAAGAATACAAACCCATATACTGGCTGCAAGGCGAAGAGCCTTACTTCATTGATGCCATAACCGATTATGCTGCCAGGAATATACTTGAACCCCATGAACAAGATTTCAATCAATCGATACTTTATGGGCAGGATGTAAGCCCTTCAAATCTTGTAAGTGCAGTGAAACGCTTTCCCATGATGGCTCCGTATCAGGTGATCATTGTAAAAGAAGCACAGAATTGGAAAAGCGTAGATGAGTTGATTGCAATTGTAAAACACCCTGTTCCTACAACGATACTATTTGTTGCCTATCGCAATAAAAAGCTTGATGGCAGAGCATCCTTCACCAAGGAACTTAGCAAGATGGGCGTGGTGTACACCAGCGAAAAAATGAAGGATTATCAGGTGGCCGGCTGGGTAGCAAACCACTGTGCTGACCACCACATCAGCATCGACCCGAGAGCTGCAGCCCTGCTCGCACAATATCTGGGTGCTGACCTGAGCAAACTCGTAAATGCACTCGAAACACTTGTAATCCTAAGCGGTAAAAAAAAGAATATAACCCCTGAACTTGTCCAGAAGAATATCGGCATTGACAAAGACTTCAATGTGTTTGAGCTACGCGACGCAATTGGTGCGCGCGATGCCAACAAAGCCATGCTCATAGCCCGTCACTTCGCCCGAAATGAAAAAGAACACCATATTATAATGACTATTGGCAGCCTCACTTTATACTTCGGCCAACTCATAAAATACCAGGCACACCACAGCAGTATGGACGAAAAGAAAATGGCTACCCTGCTGGGAATACACCCCTTCTTTGTAAAAGACTATCGCAGAGTGGCAGCCAATTTCAAACCTGAATCGCTTATGGATGCCTTGGAAATAATATCGGAAATTGACCTGAAATCAAAAGGTGTTGGCGCCAGCAATGCTGAATCGGGCGAGCTGACCCGTGAACTTGTTGCAAGGTTGCTAATGGTATAAATAATCATTGATGAATATGATTCCTGAACTGTAAAGCAATACATAAATATGATTCTTTCGCCTGCACGGATATCACTACATTAGCGCCCACAAATTTTTTTGAATACATGTTTCGAAACCTTAGTAAATTCGGCTTCTCTTTTGCAATTGTTTTATGCGCTCTCACAGCATTCGCCCAAAATGGAACCGTTCGAGGCTTCATCTATGAAGAAGGCACAGGCGAACCAGTAATATTTACCAACGTGGTGCTGCAAGGTACTACCAAAGGAGCATCCACTGACGTAAATGGTTACTTCTCAATTACTCAAGTTACCCCTGGCACCTATAACGTTGAAGTATCCTATCTCGGATTTAAAACTTATAATCAGGAAATTACCGTTTTTGCTAACAAAATTGAATCGCTTAAAATATTCCTTAAAAAAGGAGCAATTGACATCAAAACGGTAGAAATCTCCGCCGAAAAACAAGAAGCACAAACCAATGTAACCATGTCGGTTATTAAGGCCACTCCAAAGGATATAAAACTTATACCTACTGTAGGCGGATCGGCTGATTTGGCTCAATACTTACAAGTACTTCCCGGTGTAATTTTCACCGGCGATCAGGGTGGGCAGCTTTACATTCGCGGCGGTTCGCCGGTGCAAAACATGGTATTGCTTGATGGTATGATCATCTACAATCCGTTTCACAGCATCGGACTCTTTTCGGTATTTGATACAGAAATAATCAAAAACGCTGATATCTATACAGGCGGCTTCGGCGCTCAGTTTGGCGGGCGTATTTCGTCAGTGATGGACATATCGACCCGCGATGGAAACAAGCGCCGCACATCAGGTAAGTTTGGTATGACCACCTTCGGGGCAAATGTGCTCCTTGAAGGCCCGTTGATACCGCAGACCAATGAAGGCAGAGGTTCAGTATCATACATCCTTTCGGCAAAACACTCCTATCTGGATCAAAGTTCAAAAATATTCTACAGCTTTATAGAAGAAGACGGCCTTCCATTCAGATTCACTGACCTGTATGGCAAAGTGACGTTGAGTGCTACCAATGGAAGCAAGTTCAACCTCTTCGGATTCAACTTCAGAGATGCTGCCAGGTTTCAGGAAAACTCAGAACTGAATTGGGATTCCTATGGCGGTGGAATCAACTTTGTACTCGTACCTGACGGTTCACCGGTGCTTATTGAAGGGGTATTTTCTGTTAGCGATTATAAGATACGCCTGGTGGAACAAGCCAATGCCGTAGAATTAAATGACGGAAGTGGAAACACCTCTGTATTGCTCCCTCCCAGAACAAGCGGCATTAACAGCTTTAACCTTGGCATCAACTTCAAGTATTTCGAAGGAGATAATGAGCTCAAATACGGTATAGAAATTACAGGCTTCGGCACTAATTTCTCTTTCTTCTCACCCTTAGGACAGGAACTCACTCAAGAAGCAAATAATACAGAGCTTGCAGGTTTTTTTAATTACAAGCGCAAATTCGACAAACTCATAGTAGATCTAGGTTTCAGAGCACAATACTTCGCATCGCTGAGGGTATTCAGACCTGAGCCTCGTGTAGGAGTAAAGTACAATGTCAATAATAAATTTCGCGTGAAAGCCGCCGGAGGTTTGTACTCGCAAAACCTTATCAGCGCCAGCTCTGACCGCGATGTAGTAAACTTGTTTTACGGATTCCTTGTAGGTCCGGAAGATTTGCAAAATGAATTTGTAAACGAAGATGGATCGGTGCGTGAAGTGCTCAATCCATTGCAAACATCATGGCATACTATTGTCGGTTTCGAATATGACCTTACAGATCGAATTAATTTAAACGTAGAAGGATATTTCAAAAACTTCACCCAGCTTACCGACATAAACCGAAACAAAATATACGCTACCGGCACCCCGGGCGTACCAGATATACTCAAAAATGACTACATCGTGGAAAGCGGAACCGCAAAAGGAATTGATGTAACATTCAAGTACGACGACAAAAAATTCTATTTCTGGGTGGTATATTCACTTGCCAAAGTGGACCGCTGGGATGGAGTAACCTCTTACAATCCTGTTTTCGACCGAAGGCATAACCTGAATCTCGTAGGTGCTTATAAATTTGGTACAGCACAGCGATGGGAGCTCAACGCCCGCTGGAATTACGGCAGCGGTTTCCCATTCACACAAAACCAGGGATTTTATCTGCGCGAAACTTTTCAGGGCGGTATGAACTCCAATGTCACCCAAACAAATTCAAGTGCGGTAGAGATTCTCCTTGGCCCCCTAAACCAGGGTCGCCTGCCTGACTATCACAGATTCGACATCAACCTGAAAAGAATGTTCTTCTTTAGCGAGTTATCATCACTTGAAGTAAATGCCGGTATTACCAACCTTTACAACCGTGACAATATTTTCTACATAGACCGTATTTCGGGCAATAGGGTAAATCAATTGCCCATTTTACCAAGCGTAGGGCTTCTGTATAGCTTCTAATGCCATGCTAATCAGGTATTTGCGCGTAAATGTTAATACCTTTACACAGCATGTCTCTAAAAAGTATGCCGATCTAGGTATTGACACAGCAATATTGCTTACATTTACAACCCATAGTTAAACAAGTTATCTCGAATCTATGGGTCACAACACCAAGTATATCTTTGTAACGGGCGGCGTTACCTCTTCATTGGGCAAAGGAATTATCTCTGCTTCGCTCGCTAAACTCCTTCAGGGAAGGGGATATTCTGTGACTATTCAAAAACTCGACCCTTATATTAATATTGACCCGGGTACCCTGAATCCCTATGAGCACGGCGAGTGTTTCGTAACCGACGATGGTGCAGAAACCGACCTTGACCTTGGGCACTATGAGCGGTTTCTGAACATAGGTACTTCGCAGGCAAATAATATCACAACAGGTCGCATATATCTCAACGTAATAAACAAAGAGCGGCGTGGCGACTACCTTGGAAAAACGGTGCAGGTAATACCCCATATTACTGACGAAATAAAGCATTGTATAAAAATTCTCGGCAACGAGTATGATTATGATTTTGTAATTACCGAGATAGGCGGCACCGTAGGCGATATAGAATCACTTCCCTATGTAGAGGCGGTGCGACAGCTTAAATGGGAAATGGGTCACGACTGTATAGTAATACATCTTACCCTGGTACCGTACCTCGCTGCCGCCGGTGAACTAAAAACAAAACCTACGCAACACAGCGTAAAGCAACTGCTCGAACTTGGTGTGCAGCCTGATATACTCGTATGTCGCACCGAGCACCCACTTAATGAAGAGCTGCGCCAGAAAATTGCAAAATTCTGTAATGTAGGACCCGATGCAGTTATCGAATCCATTGATGCTGATACCATTTACGATGTGCCAATGCTCATGGAAAAAGAAGAGCTAGACAAAGTGGTACTCCAAAAACTGGGTCTTGAAGTGAAAGGCCGCGCAGAACTAAGTAACTGGAAAGACTTTTTGCATAAGCACAAGTCGCCGCGCACTTCCGTAAAAATTGGACTCGTAGGTAAATACATCGAACTTAAGGACGCCTATAAATCAATCGTCGAATCGTTCATCCATGCTGGTGCTGCCAATGAAGTGCATGTAGACATCCAATGGATACACAGCGAAGATATTGACGAATCGAATGTGCGCCATCACCTGAGCGGAGTCAAAGGCCTGCTTGTGGCTCCGGGTTTTGGGGAGCGCGGTATAGAAGGCAAAATTGCTGCAATTAAATTTGCCCGTGAAAACGATATCCCATTTTTCGGAATTTGCTTGGGTATGCAATGTGCTGTCATTGAATTTGCACGAAACGTGGCCGGACTCGCCAAAGCACACACCACTGAGATTGAGCCTAAGACCCCTCATCCCGTTATCGACATGATGGAGCATCAAAAATCCGTCAAGAAAAAAGGCGGAACCATGCGTTTGGGATCCTATAAATGCCAAATAATTCCAGGCTCCAAAGCCGCTGAAGTATACGGCAACAGCATGATCTCAGAGCGCCACCGCCACCGCTTTGAGTTCAATAGTGAATATAAGGTACAACTGGAAGCAGCGGGCCTTCGATTTTCAGGTTTTAACCCTGAGAGCGGACTTGTAGAAATAATTGAGCTGCCTTCACACCCTTGGTTTATCGGAGTACAATTTCATCCAGAGTACAAAAGCACCGTTGCCAACCCCCACCCGCTCTTCATTGGCTTTGTAAAAGCCGCAGTGGCAGTGGGCAAAGTGCTCGAAAAAGCCTGATGCCACACCGTATAAAAGTTTAACCTTGTGCGCTATGCCGAAGGGTTTATCTTTGTGGCCCTAAATATCCCAGAATGGATAAGAATTCAGTGATAGGCATTGTGCTTATCGGAGCCTTGCTTATAGGCTATACTTTATACCAGAAACCAAACGAAGCCCAGCACGCTGCTGAGCGCAAAGCTTCCGACAGCCTTGCAATGGTCAATGAAAACAGTATAAGCGATACCAATAGCAATGCCGCCATTGTAAATACACAGGCTCGGCCCGATACCCTTGAAAACGACAGCCTGCGAAATTTACGGCAGGCAGGCTTATCGGCAAAATACGGGATACTCGCTCCGGCCAGCGAAGGCACTGAAACTTTCAACACAGTAACTACCGACAAATTTGAGGTTACCTTCTCTTCAAAAGGAGGTATGCCGGTGAGGGCTAAACTCAACAACTATACCACCTATAGCCGCGAGAATTTGTACCTCATGACCGAGCGTACCTCGAGCATGGGCTATCAGTTTATTTATCCCTCCATCGGCAAGCTGCATACTTCTGACTTCTACTTTGAAGCACGCACCGGTAAGGATAAAATAAGCGGCGATGAGACTACTCAGTTCGTCTACACCCTTGCCCTGGGAGAAGGCCGCAAAATTGAAAATATTTATACCCTTACCGGAAGTGGTGACGATTTATCCATTGAAACCAAACTCTTTGACGCAGGCAGCATATTTACCGAGCCAAAACTGATATGGGAACTCAGCGGCCTGCACAACGAGAAAGGCATAGAAGCAGAGCGCAATAACTCCACCATTTTCTTTAAGGAAAAAGGCAGCGGCCGCGATTACCTCAGCGAAACCGGTGGCGACGACGATGTTCTTAGCACCGATCTCGAGTGGATAGCCTTTAAGCAAAACTTCTTTTCGGTTGCCCTTTTAGGCAACGAAGCTTTCGGGGCGGGAACCAAGCTGGAAAGCCGGCCTTTTGAAGAAGAAAATGATAGCCTTACCCAGTACTACTTTGCTGAAATACCACTGAAGGAAGGAGTAAGCATAGCATTTGCCGGAAAACTCTTTATTGGACCCAACGATTACCGCACCATGAAACAGTACGGCAACGAGTTCGATAAAGTCATCAACCTTGGCTGGGGAATATTCGGTTGGGTGAATAAATATATTGTGATTCTCATTTTCGACTGGCTCGAAACCACAGGCATGTCGTACGGAATTATCATCCTTATTCTTACGCTCATTATCAAAACACTGCTGGCGCCACTTACGTGGAAAAACTACCTGAGCAGCGCCAAGATGCGGGTACTAAAACCTGAAATTGACGAAGTCAACGAGAAGTTTAAGGATGCCGACCCCATGAAAAAGCAACAAGCAACGATGGAGCTTTACCGCAAGACGGGTGTAAACCCTTTTGCCGGATGCCTGCCTATGCTTGTGCAACTTCCTATACTCTACGCCATGTTCAGATTTTTCCCAAGCAGTATACAGCTCAGGCACGAGCCTTTCCTGTGGGCGGACGACTTGAGCTCCTATGACAGCATAGCTTCGCTGCCCTTTACTATACCGGCTTACGGCGACCACGTGAGCCTTTTCACCCTTCTTATGGCGGCGAGTACCTTCGTGTATACTATGTTCAACAGCAGCAGCATGCCTACTACCAATCAACCGGGCATGCCTAATATGAAGGTGATTATGTACATCTTCCCTTTCATGATGCTCTTCTTCTTCAATAAGTTTTCGTCGGGGCTGAGTTATTACTACTTCCTTGCAAACGTTATCTCCATCGCTCAGATGATTCTCATAAAGCGATTCTTTATTGATGAGGAAAAAATAAAATTGCAAATCGCCGAGAATAAAAAAAAGAAGGTGACCAAAGGCAAATCGAAATTTCAGCAAAAGCTGGAAGATATTGCCAAACAACGCGGTATTAGTTCGAAGTAAATTATGCGAAGCATTTTATTCATAACAATTATCGTTGCAGGTTTTGTGTCGTGTAAAGCACCTTCATCGCCACAAGCGCAATCAGGCCCTGCATCCAATGACACCTTGCGACTGGTAACTGACGAAAAACCCATATCGCCGAGAGATAGCCTGATTATTTCATTTGAGAAAACACCCTGCTTCGGGCGCTGTCCGGTTTACAAAATTAAGGTATTCGAAAGTGGCTTTGCCATTTATGAAGGATTGAATTTTGCCGAAAGGCTGGGCATATTCTCAGCAACGTTGAGCAAAGATAAAATCGAAAAGGTGTATGAGCTTGCCCGTAAAACCGACTTTTTTGAGCTCGACTCACTATACAACGATCCGTATGTAAGCGATTTGCCGAGCACCATCATCATGCTTTCTCAAAATGGAGTGAAGAAGAGGATTGTAAGCCGCATCAATGCCCCTGAAAAACTCAATATTTTCGTTGAAAATACAGCCGTACTGCTCAATGAGAATGACTGGAAGGTGTATGATTTGAGATAATGAATTAGGTATTAAGTATGAGGTATTAAGATGTAAATTTCTGAATATCATTATCTTCGATTACTGTATCGATTACTTGGTACTTTGTACTTGTGAAGTGAGCATGCGTTAAAATAAACTCGAACTTCTAAGAGTTTTCCGGTCCAGGTGCTGACTTACATGAATGTCAATTTATTGGGGTTTTGTCGTGTATCGAATATTCTTATTATCTGAATTTCCGATTTCATAATTCTGTAGCACAACGAATTATATTTAGTGATAACACATTTCCGCACATCATATTGTTAGGAAATTATGGGGTACAATTCTGGTTAGAAAATTATCTGTTCCAAAAAACTGAATAACAAATCTAAAAAGCGGTTGACAACATCTGCCCCCCTATTTTTATTGATATTATCGAGAATTTGCGACAAATCGTTCTCGGCCGGTGGAGACCAAATAAAAGCCTTAGCCATCTGAATGCTTCTTTCTGTATTTTGCAATTATCTCGATATGCGAAATTCCCTTGCCTTCATCCATTTTAGAAATGCCCTTTAAGATGCCTTGTCTTTGTTCTTCTGAAAGAGCAAGTTATTCATCAATGTCTTTTTGCCCATGGAATAGATTCATAAAAAACCCATAAAAGTCTTCCAGTTTTGATTTATCGAGCGCGTCAATCTCCCGAAATATCTTCAATTTCAATTCAGCAGCAGTCATCCTATTAAGTTTACTCAAATATACAATTGCTGGTCATAAAGATGATGAAGAGCGCAGGAATACAGGCAGAAACGTTCGAAGCGGAGTGGATATAAACGGAAGCTACATTTGAAAAAACGCCGCCACACAAAACCAGATTGCAATACCACCATAGAGCAATTTAAGGCCTGTGCCAGCAAGAAATCCGACAAACGACCCTATTGCGCTTTTGAAAGCACGGGTAGGATCGCTGGCATCGCTCACCAATTCGAATATCAACGCTCCGAAAAAGGGCCCGGCTATAAAGCCTGCTGGTCCAAAAAAAAGCCCGGCCAGAAGACCTACTCCCGCACCGATCACACCGGCTCGGCTTCCGCCAAATTTCTTCGCACCCCACATGGGTATCAGGTAATCGAGTACCGTGATCACCACCATACCTGTAAACATCCAAATGTGAAAACTCAAGGAAAAGTTGCCATAGCTGCTAAAATGGAAAGCCAACACTCCTAGCCAACTCAGCGGCGGACCCGGTAAAACCGGCAATACAGACCCTGCCAAACCTGCGAGCAGCAGCCCAAAAGCAAATAGAATGATTATGATGTCCATGGAAGCGAATGATCAACAAACATAAAAAATGTTTTGCTGAGTGATTATTGGTATGCCCGTTCCTCAGAGAACATTCCTTTGGGTGTGCGGGGGAAAATTTATTGAAAACAGCATTTTTTATTTGATATTTAATGACCCCATTACCTATTACACTGCTTAATTTCAACGTAAAATTAAATAGCCAAAACAAAGCGGAAATTACTTGGGCTGCAGCATCTGAAATCAACAACGACTATTTCATCATTGAACGTTCCATATATGGCAAAGCCTGGCAAAAAGTTTTGACTGTAGATGGTTCAGGCAATTCAGCTACTCCGATCAACTATTTTTCAATTGACGAATCTCCTTACCCATCCGGCACCTACTACCGACTCAAACAAACGGATTTCGACGGAGCATATTCCAACTCTGATGTGCGATACGCAGGTGAATTGAGCAGTTCACAAATACGAATAACTATTTTTCCTAACCCTTGCTTTAACGAAATTACCATACTCCCTAATGAAGGCGAAATAATTGACTTGGAAATATTCGACCAGCTAGGACGCAGTTTACATGGACTCAGCGATATAAAGCATTCAGATTTAAGACTTGTCGATGTTTATGTTTCAAAGTTGGCAGCAGGCGCCTATTATGTGAGAATGTCAAACTCATTTGCCCGCATTTTGAAAAATTAAATCTGGAATTTTTCACAATGCCCGATCTGTCATACCAATGCTCAGCAGTGCGGCATGACCTTGTGTTACCTCACTTGCAAAGCCTTTTCAGTGATGATTGGATTTAATTGCTTAAAAATAGCGACTTTTGCGCCTTATTTCATTTCGAATCCCAATGAGCATCTCTGCCATTTCGCCTGTTGACGGTCGCTATGCCGATAAGACTGCTGCACTGATACCCTTCTACTCAGAGTACGCCTTGATGCACTACCGCGTAAGGGTGGAGATAGAATATTTCATAGCCCTTGCGGAAATTCCGCTGCCTGCAATTGGTAGCATCAGCACAGGTGATAAGGGAGCCCTGCGCGAAGTAGTATCAAATTTCTCTGAAGCCGATGCCCTAGAAATAAAAGATTTCGAAAAAGTAACCAACCACGATGTAAAGGCGGTGGAATATTTTGTAAAAAAGAAACTCGACGCGCTTAATCTTTCCAGTTGCGCTGAGTTTATCCACTTTGGGCTTACCTCTCAGGACATTAATAATACAGCCATACCCATGTCACTCCGCGATGGGTTTGATAAGGTACTCTATCCTGCTATTGAAGCACTTCTGGCAGAATTATATAACCTCAGCACGCGGTGGATGGAAGTGCCGATGCTCGCGCACACACACGGGCAGCCGGCATCGCCCACGCGCCTGGGGAAAGAGATACTCGTTTTTGCCGAAAGGCTGGCCATTCAATTGGCTGAGCTGAAACGTATACCCCTTTCGGGGAAATTCGGCGGAGCTACGGGCAATTTCAACGCCCACCATGCTGCCTACCCTGATATAGACTGGGTGGCTTTCGCAAATAATTTTCTCGAAGAAAAACTCGGCATTTTGCGCCAGCAGACCACAACACAAATAGAGCACTACGATCAACTTGCTGCAAAATTCGACGCGCTGCGCCGCATTCATACCATACTCATTGACCTGTGCCGTGATATGTGGAGCTATATCGGATTAAATTACTTCAGGCAAAGTATCAAGGCGGGTGAAGTAGGTTCATCGGCCATGCCCCACAAAGTAAACCCGATAGACTTTGAAAATGCCGAAGGAAACCTCGGCGTGGCCAATTCCTTGCTGGAGTATATGGCCGGCAAGCTGCCTATATCTCGCCTTCAGCGCGACCTTACCGACAGCACAGTGCTGCGCAATGCGGGTATGCCCCTCGCCCACTCCATTATAGCCATGCACTCGCTTACCAAAGGGCTGGATAAATTGCAGCTCAACGCACAAGCCATCAACGCCGACCTCGATGCCAATTGGAGCGTGGTAGCCGAAGCCATTCAAACCGTGCTTCGCCGCGAAGGCTACCCAAAGCCATACGAAGCACTGCGCGACCTTACCCGCACCAACGAAGCAATAACCCGCGAATCGCTCCACACTTTTATTAATACCCTTTTGGTAAATGATGCCGTGAAAGCAGAACTCAAGGCCCTGAGTCCGCATAATTACCTGGGTATAGCACCGGTAAGACTATGAAAAGTTTTATACAAATACTCCGGCTGCTGGGCAATTACAAGAAATACGTTGCGGCCAATTTATTTTTCAATGTGCTCTCCACGATTTTCTCACTGTTTTCACTAGCCGCAGTGGCTCCATTTCTTAAAATTCTTTTCACCGCCGGCAATATAGAACTGCCTGCCGAAGCTCCGAAATTCGGTTACTCATCATCTGAATTTCTCACTTATGTAAACTACCATATCAATGCATTTATTCTCAACAACGGGTCTGAGAAAGCACTCATATACTTTTGCCTGTTCGTAATGGTGGTTTTCTTCCTGAAAAATATGTCAAGGTATCTTACACTGCACTTCCTCGCCCCCATACGCATAGGCGTGGTGCGCGACCTACGCGAAGCAATGCACCGAAAAATACTGGCTCTGCACCTTGGCTATTTCAGCAATGAGCGCCGCGGCGATATCATTTCACGTTCAGCCGCCGATGTGAATGAAGTGGAATCGAGCATCATTTCATCACTCGAAATGATCTTCCGCGACCCGTTACTCATATTGACTTATTTAGGAACCATGTTCTTTATGAGTTGGAAACTCACCCTATTCGTACTCATTCTTCTACCTGTTACAGGAATCTTTATATCCATCATTGGCCGAAGCATTAAAGGCGCTTCGAAAAAAGGACAATCGAAACTTGGGGAGGTCATGTCATTCATTGACGAAACTCTTTCAGGTCTTCGCATCATACAGGCATTCAACGCACAGGAACTCACACACCAAAAGTTTAAGGAGACAAATAACAGCTATTACAAGCTTATGGTGCGCCTTTTTCGTAGGCAGTATTTGGGCAGTCCCCTTACGGAAATATTGAGCAGCATTACACTCGCCATTCTGATCTACTATGGAGGATTGCTTGTATTCAGCGAGAGCGAAAGTGGATTCACCGGCGAGTTTTTCATCACATTTATAGTAATCTTCTCACAGCTTATCGCTCCGGCTAAATCATTTAGCGAAGCCTATTTCAAAATTCAGAAAGGAATAGCCAGTGTAGATCGCATCAACGATGTAATAAATGCCGAAGAAAAAATAGTTGAAGCGCCCGATGCGCTTCCTATCAAAGGTTTTCAAAATGAGCTTCGCTTTACGGATGCAGGTTTCAGCTATGGCAGCAAAGAGATACTGAGCAATATTAACCTAACCATAGCAAAAGGTCAGAAAGTGGCTTTGGTGGGGCCATCGGGCGGAGGAAAAAGCACCTTGGCCAATCTGGTGCCGCGCTTCTACGACCTTGCCAAAGGCAGTATTACCATTGACGGAGTGGACATCCGCAAGCTGAAATTAAAAGATTTGAGAGCCCTCTTCGGGGTGGTTTCGCAGGATAGTATTTTATTCAATGATACCGTTGCCAATAATATCCGACTTTCTCGGCCCGAAGCTACCGATGCCGAAGTGGAAGAAGCTGCCCGCATTGCCAATGCCTGGGATTTTATTTCAGGATTTGAAAATGGCCTCCACACCAATGTAGGCGATGGAGGAAACAAACTCAGTGGAGGGCAAAAGCAACGCATCAGCATAGCACGGGCAGTGCTTAAAGACCCTGCATTTCTTATTCTCGACGAGGCCACTTCGGCACTCGATACTGAATCAGAAAGGCTTGTGCAGGATGCGATCAATAAGCTGATGCAAAACCGTACATCGCTTGTAATTGCCCATAGATTATCGACCATTCAGCATGCAGATATCATTGTGGTAATTGAGGATGGTCATATTGCCGAATCGGGTAATAACGATGCCCTTCTCGAACTGGGCGGTACCTACAAACGGCTTTATGACTTGCAGTCGTTTCAGTAAAATAGAGTGTAATTAGGCCGCTGATTTATTTTTGAGCTTATTTATGTCAACTGCATCGGGGTTGAATTTCACGAACAGATTGAGCCATATAACCCGCGAAATCCTGTATATGAGCGGCAACAACACCATCAGCAATCCGATACCCAGAAGCAGAAAAAGGATGGGGTCTTCACTTATCGAAAAGCGAATGATCCCGATGGCATCAAAGGAAATAAGTGCCACCAGCAATGCCACCCAAAGCGCCACTGTAAGTGCGTAGCTCACGTAAGCCGCGCCAAAGTAATAGCCGGGTTCTCTTACGAAGTCTTCACCGCAGTGCGGACAAGTTTTATTCATTTTTGCAAGTTGCGCAGAATAGGAATTTGGCGATTCGAAAACTTTGCCTTCCTGACAGCGCGGACATGTAAAGGTGAAGACCGAATATATTTTAGTACCCTTTAATCCCATGAGTGGCATTTTATAGTACAAAGGTAAGCCATGCAAACCATTACCAAAATGAACAAAGTAACCCTCAACTGCAGAAACAACGGGTTGAAAACTTTGTTGATAAGCATTTGAGTAGCAAAAGGCATAATGGAATGGCTTGTAAGTATTTTTGAGTAATCGCAATTTAACAAATCCTACCAAGCCCTATGCTCACAATGTTCGGAAAGAAAAAACTTACCGAAGAGAAAGCCGCAAACATTTTTGTGAATGCCGTGCAGGCGCTAATAGATGAGGGCTATCAGGATATTGCAGGGCTTATCAACGACTCTCCTGAGTTTGTAAGCCGCCCCGAAATAGGAACCGATGGCATGGGTGCTTTTACGATGGTAGTGATTGCCGCTAATATTCAGTCGCTTCCACAGTACCTTGATGCTGGGCAGGATAAGCGTATTACCGAAAGCATTCTCGACAAATTTGCTGGGCTTTATGAGCTCGATATGATGGACTTTGCACGACTTATAGCCGAAACACGGCAGTTTATGTCGCGCAAAAACCACCCCAGTAAAGTGGTAAGCAGTGGCATGGCCAAAGCCCTTTTTTGCAAATACGGCCTGAGCAAGTTCCAGGAAGAGTATTTTAGAAATCTCGGTGTTCCAAACCCTATTTTCCTTCAGCGATTCAAAGAAGCGATGGAAAATTTTCTGTGGGATTGGGAGTCGTTTCTGCAAAAGCATAAGGTAGCCTGAAAGCATTCCTATACGGATTGCATTTATGAAAAAACTAATCTCCTTTCGCAAGGCAGCATTGATTTGCATTATTGCTTATCTGGCCTTTGTGGTATTTCATATTTCGGTGGTAGTTGGAATTGTGCCTATGCAGTACGTTTGGGGAGGTAAACTGAGCGACCGTACTGAGCTTATTCAAATGGAATTTGTTTCAATAGCCGTACTGATCATTTGCGCCACATTAACTGCCATCAGGGCGGGGTATCTCCCTTTCGGGAAAAACAGCAAACTCCCACAACTATCAATGTACTTGCTTGCCTTGTTGTTTGCGCTGAACACTTTGGGCAATCTCTTTGCCGAATCGGCATTGGAGTGATGGGCCTTCACACCTGCTACAGCATTGCTTTGCTTGCTGTCGCTAAGGCTGGCAATAGAGCCTGCAGATGAAAAGCCGGCAGCTACCGCGAAATAACCGGGTCTGATACTTTCAACCCAAACTGCTGCTGTGCCTCATCAGCTATTTGTCCGCCAATGGCCAGTAAAGCTGTATAAGCCACGAGCTATAAATTTTCAATATCCAGAAAAAAGAAAATCTACTGTAACGGAAACAGCCTTGATGAAATGCAATAAGCCAAGTAAAATACTTACTTACAAGTTAAAATTTTACGAACCTACTCCGACCCACAGCCATGCCGTTTTCGTAGTAGAGTGCAAGCAAGTACATGCCGGGGACAAGGGTAAACGTTGGAACAACGTTTCTTTCAACTGTGGCCTGAGTTGTAAGTGCCCGTGTACCATGGGCGGTATACACCTCTGCATTGTACCAGTGGAGTTGTGTTTGCACATGAAGCTCATCTGATGCAGGATTGGGGTATACATGCAACTCCGGCTCCCTGCGCAGGTTGCGGGTGCTCCAGGGAGTTTCATTGGGATCACCACAGCGCAAGTCAAAACCCAAAGGAAAATTAGTAAACCAGGGCCAAATGGGTACTTCAACAAGTTCAATGCTTGTGAGGAACGTAATTACACCATACCAAGGAAAAGGTGGTATTGGCAACCCATAGGCATTTTGCAGAATGTCGTCATTTACCAACATACCATTGGTAACCCCTGCCCCGCATGTATTCCAACCTATGCCCACACATTCCGGCGCAGCAAGCGAAGGAGATTGAAACTGGGTAGTGTCCCAACTTACTGTGATGGGGAGCTGGTAGTTGTAAGCAAAAACCTGAAAACCAGTAAAACAGTAATCTGGTACGTACAATTTTAATATGTACTCAGACCCGGGTCCCCAAGATACAATAAACTGTCCTGTATCCAATTCAGCGCGGCTGTATAGAATTTCACCTAGAGATGAATCTAAAGCAAGATAATTACCTTCGGGATGCCAGAGCGTCCGGAGCGTATCCGTCGCTCCTGATAAATTTTAAAAGCCAAATAAAACCGCCATTCGCAAGGATGTGCTTGGGACTTTATCAATAAGGGAAGAAACTCCCGAAAAAGAAAAGACTTGCATGAATTATTAAAATCTTGCAAGCAACAGCCTTGGAGATTTGAACGATTGCTCTCATTGCTTCACTATTTTGAGGGTTTACTTTCTGCTTATCTCACTTAGGTTTTCACAAACCTTGCAGCCCCGATTTTCTCCCCGACGTTGCCCAAAAGTCGAAGTATGTATGCTCCGGAAGGTAAGCTGCTCACATCCAGCCCAGGCTGTACGGCATTGTACGAGCCGCTCTGTACCACCTTACCCTGAGCATCCAGCACCAAAAACTCTTTCCAGCCGGCGGTGCTTTCTACCAGCAGCAGGTCTTGTACAGGGTTGGGAAATAGTTTTAATGAAGGTAGCTTTGGAACAATGTCCGGAACTGAAAGTGGGTCTTCAAAAACCACGGCTCATGGTGCACATTAATGGAAAATAATTTGCAGACCACCAGAAGAATTCCGGCATTTCCACATCCGTATCATACAGCATGCAATAGGATCCCCATGCCACGTGATAGTCAAAAAAGTAATCATTGTCAAGCAGCGGCGCGTTGATAGGGCCTTCTATCATCTGCATCAATACAGGCGCCCTGAAAAGAGAAGTGTCCCAGGAGATGGTTACTGGTAGGACGAAGTTGTTGGCATAGATTTCTACGTCCGGTGATGAAATAATCGGAAGGGCTACAGTCTTAAAGAAAAACGAGATATTGGCCTGATATGTCCAGACATTGAACGCGTCTGAATCTAGCTCAACTGGAATTTCCCCGAACTGCATATCCAAGCCGTCTGTATACGGTGGAACCCATATATTATATAAAGTCGACCCACTATCTAAAACATTCCACAATGTGTCACGAGCCCCCGT
Source organism: Flavobacteriales bacterium (assembly GCA_038207425.1). GTDB lineage: Bacteria > Bacteroidota > Bacteroidia > Flavobacteriales_D > Cryomorphaceae > JBBQZU01. The sequence continues at coordinate 205,938 of JBBQZU010000003.1, forward strand.
AGCATCTTCAAATGCAAAATAAAATTTCCACTGGGGTTCTATGATTTCCTGTTCAAACAGGTGATTGGATTCCAAAAAACAAACCAACAGTATGGCGATGTTATATTTAAGTCTCATAACAGTTATTTTTAGCGGTTTAGAACAAGAACAGAGCGTTCCAATGTTAAATTGTTGTTGGACAGAGTTACGATATAAGCTCCTGAAGCAATATTCGGCGGAATCAGGATAGCATTAGACTCCTTTGTCAGTTTCATTTCATAAACCCTTCTTCCAAGCATGTTGTGAACAGAAAGGTCATACACAGTATTAGGTTCAAAACTGAATTCAAGATTCACCGGACCTGAAGTGGGGTTGGGGTACGCTGCTACTTTCGGAGCAGCCATTGGGTTATTGGTTTCCACTTTTGAATGAGGGGCATTTGACTTGCCCGATGTGGCAAGGCAGTCTCCGCTGCCGGTGGAATGGTCAATAAGGTATGCCTGGCCTGTGGATTCAAGCTGAAGCATGCAATACACCCGCTTGGTAAGAGTCTGTATTGTATCTTCGGGTGCGGTGGCGGCTGCCAACTGTGCCTTTTGCAACGCCGTTTCATAATTGCCAAGTATGCGCTCGTACTGCGCTTGATGGAGCAATGTGAATGCTGAAGAATGAATCGCATCGTTACTTTCAAAATAGTTCTGTAAAAAATTCAGCAATGCACACACTTGCGTATCAGTGATATCAAC
>JBBQZU010000004.1:0-198169 GCA_038207425.1 Flavobacteriales bacterium
TCTACCTGCAAGAAAAGTGGGCCCCATGAATTGGAGTGGCTCACAGATGTACTGGGCAGAATCCAATCCCACAATCACAAAGAACTCTATCAGCTCCTACCTAATAACTGGGAAAAATATAAGCGGGGGGAGTAAGTCGGCTATATGGGTTGCTCGGACGGATACAATGAAAACATCCTTTCAACTTGGTTCATTACTTGGCTTCTACATGTTGCACTGGTATTTATTTACGATCACTCATTTCGCAATGTTCGTAAAATCAGTTTGGTCAAAAGAGAATATCTCTTGAAGGTGTTTCCTGACCCTAGCTTACTTCCGTGTTGTTACAACACTGCACATCTCAACATCTAACTCTTCATTTACAACTTGTCGAAAAAAGCAGCTTCTTTTAGGTGATTAAACATCATCAGTTATCTGAATTTGAATTCCGGAAGGGAAACTAAATTTAAGTCAACCCCTAATTTTTACTGAGCCATGAAACCTGCCATAGAGCAGGACAGATTATTGGCCTGAAATCATTTTCTTTGTGACCATTCAGATGATATGAGATGTAGATTGATCATTGCCATGTTACTCGCAGTGCTGAGCGGGCAGGCTCAGGTCGATACCAAATTTTGGTTTGTGGCACCCGAAGTTACTGAAAATCACGGTGACAACCCCATCTTTCTGAGGTTGTCATCATTCAATCAGGCAGCTACAATCACCATATCGCAACCTGCCAATCCCGGTTTTGCGGTTATCACCCAGAATCTCGCCGCGAATAATACTGTTTCGGTAGACCTTACCGGGCAGATCAGCATTATTGAAAACAAACCTGAGAATACTATTCTTAATTTTGGATTGCTGATTGAAAGTACTGCTCCCATTACGGCTTATTACGAAGTAAACCCAAGTTTGAACCCTGATATTTTTGCTTTAAAGGGCAATAACGCGCTCGGCACCGACTTCTTCCTGCCTATTCAGAATTTCTTCAGCGTAGGCGATATTTTCGGATCACCATCGCCGCGGGTAGGTTTTGATATTGTAGCCACCATGGACAATACCGCCATTACCATCACACCCACTGCGGCGCTCGTTGGTCATCCCGCAGGTGTGCCCTTCACGATCAATCTCAACGAAGGTCAAACGTATTCGCTACTCGCGCAGAGCTTAACAGCACCATCGCTCCCCGCCGGTACGCGGGTAGTCTCTACCAATCCCATTGCCATCACCATCAAGCACGACTCTATGGGTTTGGAATCGTGCTTTGACCTTATTGGCGATCAGATCGTGCCTCTTGAAATCATCGGGATGGAATACATTGTGATGAAAGGATTTCTAAGCGACGAAGAGCGCATATTTGTCACCGCCACCGAAGACAATACTGAGATAATGGTAGGTGGAGTAGTGGTGGCCACCATCAATGCAGGTCAGCAATACTCGCATCTGCTTACAGTTACTTCAGCCTATGTACAAACCAATAAGCCGGCTTACGTATTCCATATATCGGGCTTCGGTTGCGAAATGGGTGGCGCATTGCTCCCTTCAATACGCTGCACGGGGTCGCAAAGTGTGCGCTTTACCCGCAGCACGGGCGAGTTTTTCGGGCTTAATATCATGATACGACATGGCAATCAGTCATTCTTTACGCTCAATGGCAGCACCACCCTTGTGCCCGCTTCAGCATTCTCTGTGGTGCCCGGTACGAATAATGAATGGGTGGCTGCGCAAATAAGCTTCACCACCGTACAGATACCCCTTGGTTCGAACGCCGTACTTACAAACAGCTCTGCTGATGATCCGCTTTTTCACCTTGGAATTATCAATGGCAACAACTCATCGGGCTGCCGGTATGGGTACTTTTCTGATTTTGGCAAGGAAGTAGAGCTCGGCGCTGATCTTACCAAATGTGTTGAAGATGCTGTATTGCTCGATGCAGGCCCGGGGCAGGATACCTATGCGTGGAATACCGGAGAAACTACCCAAAGCATTACCGTAGCAGACCCGGGTACGTACTATGTGATTACTACCAAGGATGGCTGCGAAGCTTCAGATACGATCTCAATTGAAGATTTTGAAGCCCCACTCGTGAATATTGAAGGTCTGCTCGCAGCGTGCGCAGGTCAGAGTACAGAGTTGAATGCCGGCGATGATTTTGAAACGTATCTATGGTCAACCGGGGTCACCACATCTGCAATACAAGCTGGTGCTGGTGAGTACTGGGTGCTGATAACCGATGTAAATACCTGTGAAGGTTCTGATACGGTTACCGTTGCAGCTATCGATCTTCCACCGGTGCAGATTACCGGAATTCTTGCAGTATGTCCAGGCGGTTTTACCACCCTTTCGGCAAATGAAGGATATGCGAGCTACCTCTGGAGCACCGGATATACAGTGGCGCAAACCATTGCCGGAAACGGCACCCATACCGTGCAGGTAACAGATACTGATGGTTGTCAGAACTCAGCTACAACTGTGGTACTTCCGGTAATACCCATTGCGGATTTCAGTTTTGATCCCTCACCTGTATACGGCACCGGCAAGCCCACCCAATTCACCGATTTGTCAGCCACTGTTGATTCATTGCCTGCCGTAAGCTGGCTGTGGACTTTCGGCGATGGCAATGGCTCCACCGAACAGAACCCCGTTCACAACTATGCTGAAGAAGGAATCTATCCTGTTACGCTGTTCATTACTGATGCTTTCGGCTGCACTTCACTGATCAGCTATGACTATACAGTAATCGGAAATATTGTGGTGCCTAATGTTATTTCACCAAATGGCGGTGGGTTGAACGACTTCTTCGTGGTGTGGAACCTCGAGGAGTATCCTCCCGCATCGCTTTCAATCTGGAACCGCTGGGGAAATCTGGTATTCGAGGCCAACCCGTACCTGAATAACTGGGATGGTGATGATCACAGTGCAGGCACTTACTTTTATTTGCTGAAACTGAGAAATGGCGAACTCTTTAAAGGCAATGTAACCTTGGTAAGAGAGTAGAACGCATACCAATTCGCAGCCGAAAAGTCCTAATATCATCAGCCATTGCCAAGTGCAATTTCGTTTCTGGGCAGGCGGTACCTTCGGTCGGTTGTAATGAAAATGAGCGTTTCATTTCCGTTGCACTTTTGAAGCAGGATTTCAAGATCAACTTCATACATCACCCTGTCCGAAACCATCCATACCGCACTGGTTGCAGGGTCTTTTATAGCCAACATAAAGCCCACGGCATTTATAGCTTTATTATTTCTTTTATCTACAGTTTGTATGGTAAGTTTGCCGCCCGTACCCGGGTCTGTACGCAGCACGCCTTCGGGGGTATTTGGCTGTGCAAGCGGTACTCCTTTGAGACAAACAGCCGTAAATTCCCGGTACCTTCCATCGCCTTTTATATTCTTGAAAAGAACATCCATTTGTCCATTCACCTGTACCATCGTTGTGAGCACAAGCAGGAGCGTAGTGCAAAATTTTGTTGCGTTCATAGTTTCGTTGTTTTAAAGTTTGAGCAACAAATTTCGGCTTAACCTGGTAGGAAGGTTGAAACTTGCTGTAAAACAATGTAAATGAAATGTAAAAGTAGCCGCCGAATGCGATACACTGCGTAAATTGTGGGCATGAAATGCATTCAAGGGCTATTGCCCGCGGCATACTGCTTTGTAATTTGCTATGTACTGTCACCATCTGTATGCGCTGCTGATGACGACAGGTTCAGCAATCAGGTGAATCTTGCACTGAGGCAAACGGGGCATCTTTTGTTGCTGGAGCGAAACGATTCTACCACCATTATTCCTCCTGTGAAGCGGGAAGGTTCACAAGGATATTTGCTCAGGATTCATGGAGTGTTCAATTATAGTTCCCTGCCTGCTATACTCAAAGGGTCATTACAGACTATGGTATTGAAGAGTCATTTGAACTTGTGTTAAGGTCGTGCAATAGTCAAAGTACCTTGCTTGGCTTTAATAAGCTGGCCATGGATCGGGATAGTGTTCCTTGCACTGAGCGAAACCCTTCTGTAAGCTGTGCCGACATTTTCATACAGTTTCAGATCAGCGAGAAACCGCATTCATCAGGTCTGGCGGGCTATGCCATGCTATTTATACCCCTTGGAGGGCTGGGATACTTTATTTTCCGGAAACGGAGAAAAGCGCCTTCTGTGGAGTCATCATCAGATCAATTTATTCTTGGTGAATTTCGTTTCGATCCGAAGAATCAGAATTTAAAGATTGGTCAACAGGAGTATTTACTACCTTCCGGGAAAACAAACTCTTGTTGTTCTTTGCAAGCCATCCGAATCAGGTATTGACACCGTCAGATATTCTGGCTTCTGTTTGGGAAGACGAAGGAGTAATGGTAGGCAGAAGTCCCGATGTTTTTATCTCGCGGTTGCGGAAGTTATTGCGCTGCGACCTTACCGTGCAGTTGAAAAAATGTGCATGGCGTGGGCTATCGGCTTGAGCTGCCGTCAATAACCTAGAAGGTCAGGTGTGGTTTTCAATTGGTTATTTATTGTCTGGTCTGAGCATTTTCAAAGAAAAGCCACCGAGTACTAAAATAATGATTCCCATCAGCGCCCAGAGCCACAGCTTATTTGTGAAAAGGCCTTCAGTAGCGCTTCTCGGAGTATCCATTCTTGTTTCAGTACCGAGCTGAAGGAATGCTGAATTTTCTGGAATTTTGTCTGCAAACCGCGAAATATCATACACCGGCGCGCGGGCATGGCTGCTGCCATAAACGAGAAAATATGAAGCAGGTTCAGCAAAGCGCACCAGCAACTCGTGCCGGTAGCCTTGCACCGTGAAATCTGCGATATCAAGCGGGGCATTGTCGCCATTGTATATTTCTATCCTCAGCTTTCGCAAAATGGTGCCCGTAAATGTGAATTCATTTATCTGCAAAGAATGCATTGTGCTCTTAAGTAGATTGCTGTATTGATACAACATTCCCTTTTCGGTTATAGTGCTATCAGCGAGGTAGCCAATGGAAATATTTCGGTAGTAATCAAGTGAATCTGCCACGTAAAGTCTCAGTCTCGAAACGGGTAAGAGAACGCCAAGATCTATGTCAATTTGCGTAGTGCGATTTACCTTATTGTTTTCTGTATTTGCTTGAATTACAGTAAAGGTATTCCAAACGCCTTCTTTTATATTTAGCTTAGTAAGTGCTGCTTTTTTAAGTTCGGGCTGCTCATTGCTTTGTATCGACATTCGCAGGTAGCGGTAATTTGCAGGAGCGAAAGAAATATTGGTGAACTGAAAATCGGTTTGATCATTCTTTATTGATAGAATGCGGTAATTTTCAATGATGGTAAACCACTCGTTCTGATTATGGCTTCCTTCAATATTTACTTTCCAATCGTAATTTGGCTGAGCGAATTCGGTTTTTATTTCGCTTACTGTAGCACCTTCGGGCACTTCGAAAGTGAAATAATACAACTTGCCACGGCGCGCTGAATTGATGAGTTTATATTCCACATCGGTACTGATATGATGTTCCGTATCGCGCTGCAGCAGGTAAGGAGCTTCAATGGTGTCACCATTTGCAGCAATGCCAAGCACCCTTATATCGCTTAGCGATTGAGTAGTTTTGCCCACCAATTCGGGTGGTAACGTGATGCGGTGCCATGGCCCACTGATGCCGCTGATGTCACGGCGGTAGGTATAGCCGTGCTGCGCATAGGGTCTTGCAAGGGCAAAGATCATACAGAATGCGAGTAGCTTAATCTTTAGGGTCATCGCTGATTATATTTTTAAATTTATTGTAGAGGAATGAAACGATCAGCAAAAGCACACCCAGCGACAAGAAAACGACAGTTTTCGCGATGGTGGAGAGGTGGGCAATATCGAAAATAAATAATTTCAACAGCGTGATTCCAAAGAATGCGATAGCACCAATTCGCAAATGTTTTTTTTTCTTTCGGATGCCAATTGCTACGATTGTAAGGGCGTAAATTCCCCACAAAATACTCAATCCAAGATCGTAGGTGCCGTTGGGGTCGGCGATGGCTGTGATGTGAATCAATTCGCTGCTGGCAAGCCATATAAGGGTAATGTGCAGTGTGGCATCAAAAGCTTTTTCGAGATTCATTTTCACAAAATCCTGCCGCACATATTTGCCGAGAGCAAGAAGCGCAAATACCACTAAAAGGTAACCGATATACCTGAGTAGAATATACCATATGCTGACATGGTAATATTCAGCCAGGTGCTGCTGTATGTAAGTATCGCGCAGGGAGGCAAGACTTGAAAGCCCATCTTGTAAAAAGGCAAGCAGCAAAAGCACGATGAGCAACATGTTTACATAGGCCAATGTGGTACTGCGAATTTTGCGCATATTCAAAATGGCTAGCATTGAAAAGAAAAACAACGAAAAAATTACGATCCAGAATCTTTTAAAATCCTTTAGAGAATCATCTCGATAGTAGTTTTCCATGCCATCGATGGTAACAGTAAGAGCCGAATTTTCGAATAACTGATCCCAGTAATTTACCATTTCGACCCTTATGGAAATGTATATCGCTGAAAGCAATAAAGTCGGTATGGCAAAGGCAATAAATTTATGAAACCATTTTTTGCCGACAGGCAACTCAGTGCGTGGATGCCGCTGCTGAATGCTCATAATTCCACTAAGCGCAGCAATAAACGATAGAGAAGTGAGAAAGTGAATGTTCAGGAAAGGAGTGATAAACCCATCAGTGCTTCCCTGGTAGAAATTGCCGTATTCGATCATCCAGTCGTGGGCCAGACTGAAAAACGCTAGGAAAATAAGCGGATAGGAGAGGCGCTCATAGAATGGTACATTTTTGCTGCGCCCAATCCAAAAAAGAAGCACCGCTTCACCGCTCCATAGCAGTGTAACCCAGTTGCCATCGAGCTGTATCGGTATAGCAATGGTAATGCATACCAGCACAAGGCCCAGTACGAGGTAAAACAAATTTCTATCGGCTGCTTTATTTCGCTGAATGAGGAGCCCCGCTATAAAGTGCACCATGGCATTGCACAAGGCAAATAAGCCAAGATACTGCGCGCCGGCTTCATTGCCATCGAGTATGTCGTACCCCAGCGCGAAGTAGATAAATGAATTGGCTATGATAAGGCCAACATCAAGCCGATCGAAAACTTCCTTTCTGATCAATTTATATGCAAGAAATGTAGTGTAGAAAATGAGGTAAAATATGGTTGTGAAACTCAGGCCGGTTACAAAATGAAACGCATCGTCATAGTCGCTCAGGTACCATGAAGCTGCAATGAGCCAGGTGAGCAGAAATGCAGCGAGAGATACGTTTTTCCAGTATTGCCTGAAGGCTAAAAAAAGAATGCCGGTATTGATAATGGCTATATAGGAAAAGAAAATATGCACGCGCCCTGAGTTATTGCTGAGCAGGAATGGAACTGCATAGGCGCCCACCAGCCCAATAAGTGCGATGACTTGCCTGGAATATGAAATAGCGGCAATTGCAGTAAATATTGTAAAAATCACCATTATTGCGAAGGCGAGCATCTGCGGAATCAGCGCGTACAAATCATAAGCGAGATAGGTAACGAAATACATAATTGCCAGGGCACCGCTTACCAGCACCGCGCTGAAGTCGGTGTATTTCTGCTTCAGCTTTATTCCGAAAGCCAGCAGACCTGCGCCAATGAGATAACCCAGAATAATTCGCGTAAGCGGACTTATCAGGTCGTGTTCAATGGAGTATTTCGCACCGATACCAACGCCGATAATGGTAATTGCAATCCCGATTTTATTGATGATGTTTTCCCCGATAAATTTCTCCCAGTCTGATTCTTTTCCGGTGGCTACAGCAGTAGTAAGTTCGGGTTGGGCTATTCTCGCGCGGTCGGGTTGTAAAAGTGTCTGTTTACCTTCTTCCGAAACCTGATTGGATGGTTTAATTTCCTCTCTCTTTTCTGAGGAAGCCTGGCCTGATTTCAGTGCTTTTATTTCAGCGTAAAGTGTGTTTACAGAATCGGCCAGTTTCTTTTGTCGCCCGGCTATTAACTCGAGTTTCTCCATCAACTTCTCAAGTTCATCATTGTTTTCAGCCATAAGTGTAGGTTACTGGGTGTTGTATTTGAAGGTTCATTCACATCTATCCAAACCGTTTGAAAAATTACATGGCATCCTGTCTCTGTGCGCCTGGGTGGCAAAACAAAAATGAAGGCCATGTCATCATCAAAACTAAATAACTTTTCTTAAGTCTTGCAGATATCGGTCAAGAGTATTGTCACTTCTTTTGTAAAGAAGTACCAAGTGGATATAAATCGCAAAGGAATAAACACACATGGACGCACTTTGCATCAATGCTTTTAATTCTCTACTCTTCAATGCTTATGATGCATGGCAACAATTAAGGGCTTGAATAAATCACTTCTTGCAAGTTATGGAAACAAAAGCTGGTCTCAAATCGCACTTCTGGGAAACCATCCGCTTGTGCAATATTGAGCCCTTGTTATTTGGCTTTGTTTTTCATTCAAAAATTCAAGTTTTGTCAAAACGTTGTACTTAAAACAATAAAACTCAAAGCTGGGATTTGAACCAAGCCTGAATACCTTTTCCAATAGTATTTGGTCATATTGAAATTGAAGTTCCTCATATTCAGACCTGATATCCAAAGGAAGTTCATCAGGCAAAATGGGCCTTTCTATTTCTAACCCATCGTCGATGGTAAATTCCAGAGTTAAATTGCTCTTGCGCCAATTCATTGTAATTTCGTCGTACTTGTTTTTCGTAAATGAAATATTGTCCTGGTGAATAATGATGTGCGAAGTGCTTACCAACAAAAATATTCCAGATGCAACCATGGCCCCGTAACCGATTTTGCGAAATAGATACTCACTCAAATGAGGCAAAATGTACTTTATGGAATACGATGAAATTACAGACGCAGCAGCAATGGTAATTCCCAGCCACAATGCATTAGTAGAATAAAGACCCAATAGCAGGTAGATAATCAGTTTTGTGAAATGAAGTAAAATTTCGTTGGCTGCCCTTGTTGCTACATTTTCTTCTTTGGCAAGGCCGTAACGCAAGTAAAATCGATTGAATATAAGTCCGATTGCTCCTGTAACACCTGAAATAAAACCTGCGCAAAAACCGACAATGGCCAGGACAAATTTTGGGTATGGTTTCTCTACTTTTTCTTGTTGCTTTCTTGTTCTGAATAGTTCGGGAACATTCGCTATCAGAAACAATGCCACAAAAAATTGCAGATAAATAGGATTGATGCATTTAATAAGCCATGCGCCCAAAAGAACGGCAGGTATGGAAAATGGGACAAACCACAAGAAAATGCCCCATCGAATATGCTTTTTGAACACCACGATTCGTGAAGCTGAACTTGTAAATGTGCCGATGGTAAGCGAGAATGGAACTACGGAACCGGGTAAAAGCAAATTGAGTAGTGGAAGTAATATTAAACTTGCACCGCCTCCACAAATGGCACTGATCCAAAAAGCAACGATGGTTGCTATGAAGAGAAGAAGAATTTTTAAGGCCATACGGCGATACCTTCTCCAAAATTAACTATTTGCTCATTGGCACTTTCGCGCTGCGTAATTGGCCAATCTTGTTAGGTGGTTGAATTACTGGGTATTCCATTGATGCTTACCCCCACTGTCCTGGTTTAGAACTTGGTCCTGATGACCAACGCAATATTACGGTTTTTTACACATTGACTCCTCCTTGATTTCTATCCTGTTGGCTTGATGTGTACTTCTGTCTATTTTCGCGGCAGCAATGGTCTCATCTCTTATACATCATGAGTAATAGCAAGAGTTTTTGGGTGTTGACACAAGTTGTTGTCAGCCGAAGGTAGAGGCTTGATCACTGTATGCTGATGCAATGGAGTTTTTGCATTTGCACGCAGTACTGCGGATGTTCAAATAGGCACTGAGATATTTGTAACTACATCCGGAGATGCCCGAACATGATTGATTTGCCAAACCCGATATTTGCTCTGGAATGTGGAAAGTATAAGACCCAATCAAACCATAGGAGAGAAATGTATATATACCAATTTCCAGGGGTTTCATGTAATTGGTGGAAACTATTTGTGCCGCATTATGAAAACGAAAATGAAGCGAGATTGAGCATTGTTGATCCAGCATAAACTGGCTAGTAACCGTGTAGCGTTTTACAGTTATGCAACCCTTAAGATTGTTGATGAATGGAGTAATTTAGAAAAGAGAATTTTGTGTTGGAAATAACCAGTTTGATGCGATTCATCGAATTTAATTCAACAATTCTTTCATCCATTCTATCAATTCAACTTCATCCACAATCGACCATGAGTGGGGGTGTCTTTGTCCGTTCGATCGATAACCGGTTTGATAGGTTTGCATAAATTCTGCTTTTTCATTTCCCAGCAATACCAAACGATTTATAAGTTCTGCTGATACTTCAAAATTAGACAAGTGAACTGTTTGGTTGCGGTTTTTTATTCTCCACATAATATCTACATCGTGATAGGTTCTCACGGCAGTGCTTATTAAATATTTTTCGTTTTGCCCATAATCTTTATTCATGCTAAAGGCGTTGATTTTAGAATAGGTCGACACGTTTTCTCGCGGAATGCCGTAGTCATTTTTTATATGTCCCATTGCTCTTACGGCCTCTTCAACCGCTAATTCCGAATAGTTGTTTGTTGCACTTTCTTCGAGTTGCTCATAGATTGTAAAAATGTCAAGGGGCGAATCAACGGTAAAAATCCCTTTTGGTTGAACAGGAAATTTGCTTGGAAACTCCTTACAAAGTTCTACATATCTCATGGCAATCATGCCACCCGCAGAGAGGCCGCCTAAAACAAAAGTGTTGCTCCTTACTTTGTATCGGTTTAGGATATCTTGAAATACACTGGTTAATTTTTCTTGTGTTACGGAATCGGCATATAGCTTATTGCCGCCTGCGTAGAATATGGTCAGTATATTATTTGCATAAGCAATATGGTGTAATTTTGTTTCATCGGGAGTGTCTTCAGGGATTTGTCCAAACCCTGACAAGAGTACAAGTGCACCTGAAATCATATCTTCATTTTCAGGCGCTACGACTAAATAGTGACCACTATAGAAATCATTCTCATCCAGTGAAATCTTTTTAATTGTTTGCGAAAAAGTTTGATTTAATCCAAATAGGAAGAAGGCCAGACTTATGAATAATTTGGTGGTGTTTTTCATATCGACTTGTCCTTTTAAAAAGAGAAATAATGTGAGTCCGTTATTTTCACACTCAACCTTCCAAAGCTAACCTAAATAGCTAATGGAAGAATATTGGGTCAAGGATTTTTCTTATCTGCATCCCAAATGGCTGGGGCGTATAGGCAGAAGGGTTCGTTTGTCAAAAAGCTGCTTTACCTATTGGAAAAAGTTTCGCAACAATTGCAGGTGGTTCCTCAGCATAGCGGTTTTATTCTGTGCTTTTCAAACTCAGTAAAGTCTTTGTTGCCGACGGTTTGCTTTTTATTATCCTGTGTTTCCACCAAATTGTTGGTCCCATTTGGGTTTTAGTTTTATAAAATAATATACACCAAGCCCCATAACCACTGCTGTGCCAATTGCTGTCATATTGTAAAATACGCTGTTTGGAATACCACTTTCAATAACCACTTTAGGCATTCTTACTAATGTTTCAGAAACAAAAGCTCCGTAAACTCCGATGATGCTCCAATACATAAAACTAAAATGAAGCGAAACATAACTCTTGGTTGGTCGCTTTGTGAGAATGGGTATGAGTCCGCAAAAAAGTGTCAAGGTGCTGATCACTGCTGTCCAATGAAATATGCCCCAAGTTCCAAAAAGCCGGTAAGTCATAAAAGCCGTTATTAAGACTACAAGCATGGTGAATGCGTAAAACCGGCCAGTTATTTTGTGCTTCGCTGTACCTTTTTTCATAATGAGAACAAGCGTTCCCAATATTAATGCAAGTAATGAAGAGATGAAATGAACAAGTCCCGTCTCACTCGTTATGAAATTTCCAAAATTCATATTTTTCTGTTATCAGTTCTATTTCTACCTAGTGTCATTCTTTAGTGATTGCGTAAATCATTTTGCGCTCCACTCTGCCGTTTTATTGCGTAAAGTTCGCGTTTGAAACCAATCTGTTTTCGTCATCACCAAATGTATCAGAATAGTGCAAACAATCTAAAGCCTTGCCTATTGTTTTCAACTTGATGCTTGTGCAAAGGGCGCATGCCTGTTTATTCATGGTATACATGCACCGTACTGCTGAATATGCGCGGAAGGCAATGGTTTTTATATTACTAGACCTTATTGGCCTGTCGGGGAAATTTCATTTTTTATGCGCCCACTATTTTCACCCGTTTCCAAATACCCAACAATAATTATTTGAATTGCGACGAAAGTACTTTGCCCTTTTTTACGAAAATACCTGCACAAGTTGTTTTGAAGACGATTTGTGGCAACAGAACCTTGTCAAAACATAAATGTCTGCAATAATAATGCATTATATTTTTCTTTAGCCTTACGCGCTTTTCTTTTACATTAACACCTTGAAATTCGACAAACGATGCTGATTAATATTCATCCCGACAATCCCGACCAAAAAAAAATGAAGCAGGTAGCCGACTGCTTGCGAAACGGTGGCGTGATAATTTATCCTACTGATACAGTCTATAGCTTCGGCTGCGACCTCATGAGCGTAAAGGCAGTGGCCCGCGTAGCCCAGCTTAAGGGTCTCAAGCCCGAAAAGGCAAACTTTTCAATTATTTGCTATGATCTGAGTCATATCAGCGAGTATGCACGTATTGAAACGCCTGATTATAAACTGATGAAGAAATCGTTGCCGGGTGCTTTTACATTTATTCTCAATGCAAGCAGCAAAGTACCGCGCATATTTAAAGCCAACAAAAAAACGATAGGTATACGCGTCCCCGACAATAGCATCGCACGTGGGTTGGTTGAGCTGCTCGGCAATCCGCTTATAGCATCATCGGTGCACGATGAAGACGAAGTAATTGAATACACCACCGACCCTGAACTGATTCACGAAAAGTACGGCCACCAGGTTGATATGGTCATAAATGGCGGATACGGACACAACGAAGCAAGTACAATTGTAGACCTTACCGATGGCGAACCAGTAATTGTAAGGCAGGGTATCGGTGAGCTAGATTTGTGAAGGGGAATGCTGAAATTAGAAATAAGAAATTCTAAGTATTATGTTTACATGCTGTGCTTTGTTTGCATTGCGGCGTCCGGCAAAGTTCAATCCGATTTGCTGTAAGCAAATACCAATCGCTAACAGCTAAAAACCCGTCTGAACCCAACCACTGTCAGGGTAGTCACCACTCAGTCTGAAAACCAATCACCAAAAACTAAAAGCCGGAACTACACATCCTTCACCGGCACCGGACGTACTTCATAGAGCGTATTCCAGTATTTGCCAGTTATTATCAAATTGCCGTTGGCAGGATTTATTGCTACACCGTTTAGCACATCCATGGCAGGGTTTAGTTCAGCATGGTCTACCATTCCGCGTGCTGAGTACACATCGGTTACAATGCCGGTGGTTGCATCTATTGCAATAATTTCTGCAGTGGTCCAGATATTGGCATATATAGTGCCATTGTGATATTCCAATTCGTTGATGCGGGCTATTTCACCGCGGTCATCAAATACCCGCATACGGCCGGTTTCTTCCAGCGATTCGGGATCGAGAAAGTAAAGCATCGCTGAGCCATCAGAAGCAATCAGCGATTGATTGTTGTGGGTAAGGCCCCAGCCTTCATTTGTGTCAAACGCAAAAGCAAACTCCCTGATAAATTCAAAGGTTTCTAAACGGTATATATAACCACGCCCTGTTTTATAACTCAGTTGGTATATTTTACCATTGAGTATGGTGATGCCTTCGCCAAATATGCTGCTATCCATTTCTTTTTCCTGAAGTACTTTGCCGGTGAGCAGCTCTATTTTGCGCAAGAGCGACTCACCATACTGTCCAGTGCCTTCGTACAAGTAGCCACTGTGTATAAGGAGCCCTTGTGTAAAGCTTTTCACATCGTGGGGGTATCTGCGCAATACTTCAAACGTCCATCGGCGGGCAGGAGTGGGGGCCACAATGGTATAGTCGCGGTAGCGGGTGCCGGTGCGCCCATCGTCAAAACCCGCTTCTATTTTAAGCCTTACCTTGCCACCGCCGGTGGATACTGTGGGGATTGATATTTTTCCATTTTCAGATTCAGCCAGAATCATTCGCGTATCGGCTTGCAATACCCGCACATTGCTCAGTGAAAGGCCTGCAGCAGTAGGCTCTACACTGAATCGTATAGTGTCGCCGTATATCAGTATTTCGGGTTGCACAGTTTTTATCCTTATTGACGGTTGTGCTTTTGGTTTGGCTTTGCCATCGGGTATTTTGGCATCGTCGCTACATGCCACGAGGGCTATAATTGCAATGACGGGCAGTAGGTGTTTACGCATTTTTGAGGGTATTGAAAGCCTGTCCAATTGTTTCTATGAGATCTGTAGCCAGCAGCGATTCGTGGCTTTGCGGGGCCAAATCGCCTGCCAGGCCGTGAATATACATGCCGAGCGCCGCAGCAGCATAAGGGGTATAACCGCTTGCCAGCAGGCCTGTTATTATTCCGGTAAGCGCATCGCCCATGCCGGCGGTGGCCATACCGGGATTTCCCGTAAGGTTTATACATACATTGCCATCAGGTGTGCTCAGGCTGCTATGCGCACCCTTCAGGAGTATGTGTACACCGTATTTTGCACTGAGTTCTCGCTGTTTTTGTACGCCATCAAAGTGGTTCATTTTATGGCCGGTAAGCCGCGAAAATTCGCCGGGGTGGGGGGTAAGTATGGTGCCTTTCGGCAAAAACGAGAGCCAAGTTTTATTTTCAGAAAGTATGTTTAGTGCATCGGCATCTATCACCAGGGGCGCAGTAGATTCTTGTATCAGCAATTTAAGAGCACGTGCACTCTCTTCATGGGTTCCCATGCCCGGCCCTACGCCCACGGCGCTCCACTGACTGAGTGTGGGAAGGTATCCGAAATGTCCGGCATCGTCGGTGCTGATCATTGCTTCGGGCGTGTGGTGCAGTATGGTGGCTGCTCCGGCTGCTCCGGTATGTACAGTGAGCAATCCTGCCCCGGCGCGCAGGCAGGCTTTCGCCGAAAGGCTTATGGCGCCCCACTTTCCTGAGCTGCCCCCAATGAGCAGCGCATGGCCCAAGGTGCCTTTATGATCAAAGCGGTTGCGCGGTTTCCACAATGCTTTCGCAAAATGATTGTCAACCAAGTGATAGGAGGTATCCGTATCGCGTATGAAAGCAGGGTGAATACCTATGTCCAACACATGCACCTTACCTACTACCGGCGCGCACTCAGCCAGGAAGAAGGAGAGTTTAGGATTCTGAAAAGTCAGCACATGGTTTGAGTGCACAATTTTGTGCAGGTCCGCATTTGGGTTGCTGTCGCAAAATAGTCCGCTGGGCATATCAATACTCACCACCAATGCCCCTGAGTTATTTATACGCTCTATGGTATTGGCCCCAAGGCCATCAGCAGCTCTGCTCAACCCTATACCAAATAGGGCGTCAATAATTACACAATCGTTAGGAAATGCAGGTAATTCAGAGGCTTTACGAACTTCACTCAGCGATTTTTTTAGAGGACCGAGCCTTCCGTAATTTGCTTTAAAATCATCGCTTTCATTGCCGCTGATGTGCACCACAGTGATGGAAACGTTGTAGCCCGACCTGTTCAGCAATCTGGCAATGGCCAGTCCGTCGCCGCCATTATTTCCGGTACCGCATACCACATGAAATTGCCACTGACCTTCCTCAGTAATTGAAGGAGGAAATAGTTTGGGAGCGTTTTCATAAATCCAGTCAAAGCAGCGGCCCGCGGCGCGCTCCATCAACTCAATAGATTTTATCGGCTCATTTTTTATGGTGTAGGCATCACCCGCCTTTATCTGTTCGGCGCTGAAAATCTTCAAACTACAATTGTATTGATTTGCGTGCTAAATTAGCAAAATGGGGCCACCTTGCTCAAATACTCAGCGCTTATTTATGAGCGTTCTTTATTAAGCTTTCGCCGAAATGTTCTGATGAATGAATATTAGAAATAGAAGAACATGAAGAGAGAACCACCGGTATTGTCGGTATCAATTCTGAATGCCGATGTACCGCCCTGGTCAGTCACTGTGGTTACAAATTGCTCTGAATCACCACCCACGGGCACCGTCCATTGCTCAGCTATGATGGTGCTATTGCCGGTATAGCTGTACCCCATGCCAAATCCATATTCAAAGCCCAGCGACCACTTAGGGAACAGGAATATCTCTGCACCTACAAATGCCCTTGCGCCAAGGCGGAACGTGGTGCCTTTTTTAAATTCGGTCATGTATGCACCGATGGCGTCAATATTGGTTGTTTCCGCAGGGTCATTTTGGAAATCGAGCTCAAACTCGCTGCGCAACGGACTTGTATTTTGAGGGGTTATACCGTTACCGTAATCAAACTTGTGCTTTTCAGTACCGAAGCCAATGCCGGCTTCCGCGCCATAAAATCCTTGAATACGGGTATTTCCTTTTCTTTTCTCTATCCCAAACGAGACGTATAAATTGTTGAAGTTGCGGCTGTAATTGTCTTCTACTGTGGTATTGGTGGGCGTAGTGCTGAATTCAGGTACAAAAGACTTTCGGCTATCAGCAAGTATACCAAACCGGGCCGAGGCTCTGTATGCCAGATTGGCGCTCTTAAAGTACTTTCCGGTAATGGCAAAATTCGAATTTGTAAAATTAGCCGTAGGTGCTGCATTGCCATTCTGATTGAAAAAGTTGCCGAAATATTCAAGAAACGGCACGGCATCGATTCCTATGGCCCAGTTGCCTGCTTCAGGCAGGAAGGGTTCGCCTTTTTTCGAAACGGGTTGCGCTGAAGCAGCGATGGATAGCAATATGGCTATAGCCAGGGTAATTTTTTTCATTTTACGACTTTGTATGTGTTCTTAAACTTCATTCCGTTCAAAAAATTATTCATGCAGCTCATTACATTTATGATGCTTCCTTGTCCTGCAGCATTGGCACAAACCTGAATGCCCCGTGGTTGCTTATTTCCACGGTTCCATCAGGGCGCTTTATAAGTTTGGTCATTTCCTGCACTTCACCTTCGCCAAGGGGCACCACGAGTATGCCTCCGGGTTTCAGTTGGTCTACAAGGTCTTTGGGTATATAAGGCGCACCGCAGGTAATCAACACCCTGTCGAATGGAGCGAAAGAAGGCAGACCCTTATATCCGTCGCCGAAAAACAGCTTGGCGGTAGAGTTTAGCTTGGCGAGCAATTGCTGGGCTGATTTAAAAAGATTTTTTTGGCGTTCTACGGTATACACTTTTATACCCATAGCAGTGAGTATTGCGGTTTGGTAGCCGCTTCCGGTGCCTATTTCGAGTACTTTTTGCCCGGCACTTACATCGAGCAGCGTGGTTTGAAAAGCTACGGTATAAGGCTGCGAAATGGTTTGTCCTGAACCTATCGGGAAAGCCTTGTCGGAATAGGCAAAATCAAGAAAGGCTGAGTCAAGAAAGTAATGCCGCGGCACGCGCATCATGGCATCGAGCACTTCTTTTTTTGAAATGCCTTTGCTTATCAATGTATCTATAAGTTGCCTGCGAAGGCCCTGATGTTTGTAGGAATCAACCAATGTGCTCATGGGCTAAATGTAACCAAAATCAAAACCATCTTTCTGCTGTTAATAAAAATGAATAAAGGAATAGGGGTTGATAAATTCATGACCTACATTTGTAGAAACACAAGTTAATTATGCTGAAAATAGGTGTACTCGGCGCAGGCCATCTTGGAAAGATCCACATTAAGTGTATAAAGAATATTCCTGAATTCGAGCTGGTAGGTTTTTACGATCCAAATGATGCAGTGGCGGTAGAGGCGGCGCAGAAAATGGGCGTAAAAAAATTTAATTCTATAGATGAACTTATCGACGCGGTGGAAGTGGTAGATATTGTAACTCCCACCTTAAGCCACTACGACTGCGCGGCAAGGGCGCTGAAGAAGTCGAGGCATATATTCATTGAAAAACCTATTACCAATACCATCGAAGAAGCAAAATCGCTTATGGCGCTGGCGCAGGAAGCTAGCGTGAAAGTGCAGGTAGGTCACGTAGAGCGATTTAACCCCGCTTTCACCGCAGCGCGCGAACATCTCGATAACCCCATGTTTATTGAGTCGCACAGGCTGGCGCAGTTTAATCCCCGCGGCACGGATGTATCAGTAGTGCTCGATCTTATGATTCACGATCTCGATATTATACTGAGTGTAGTAAAAGCAAATATAAAGCGCATCAGCGCAAGCGGTGTGGCCATAGTGAGCGAAGAGCCCGATATTGCAAATGCCCGCCTTGAGTTTGACAACGGCTGCGTGGCAAACCTCACCGCGAGTAGGTTTTCACTGAAAAATATGCGCAAAACCCGTTTCTTTCAGCGCAATGCATACATCGCTGTCGACTTTCTGACCAAGGAAACCGAAGTGGTGAAAATGCGTGATATTGAAGGAGATGCCGATCCGTTTTCGATGACCATTGACCTTGGCGAAGGCCGCGGCAGCAAGGAGATTTTCTTCGAAAAGCCAACCATTGAGAACAACAATGCCATACAGGATGAGCTTTCTTCATTTGCACGAGCTATCATTGATGATACTGTGCCACCCGTTACCATTGAAGATGGATATAAGGCGCTCGACGTAGCCTACAAAATCGTTGAGAAGCTTAAAATTTCTACCCCTCTGGTAGAAAATTAACAATCTATACAATTACTTTTCGGGTAATACGTTAACACCCATGTTTACGGTTTAAGCCTTTACAGGCTCTTTTAACCACCAATTTGAATTACTTTTGCCGCCTAAAAAAATCCCTGTGCTGAATGCATAGAATTGTACTATTTCTATCGGTCGTGGTTTTGACCGCTTGCAGTATATTTGATAAAGAAGAAGTTGCGCCTGGTTTTGTTCGCATTACCGATGTCAACGTAAATACTATATTGCTCAATGAAGGCGAAGGTACCTACAATATTACCGATGTACAGGTATTTGCCAATGAGCAATTTGTAGGTGCTTTTGAACTACCTGCCACAGTGCCAATATTGGAGAAAGGCCCCGTAAGGCTCAGTGTCAATGCGGGTATCAAGAACAATGGTATCTCCAGCAACAGGATCATATATCCTTTCTATGAACCGCTTTTGCTGAATGTAAACCTCGAGCCGGGCCTAATCACTCCTCTCAACCAAACCGAAACAGCCACATTCGAGTATTTTCCTTCGGGATTGATTTTCAATATAGAAGGATTTGAATCAATAGGCAATGCAATTTTGCCAACGGCTGCCAGTACCGCCACTTTTACAACTACCAACGATCCTGCTGAAGTGCGCTCAGGCACTGGCGCAGGAAAGATTGTGCTCGCCGAAGGTAGTAGCTATTTTTTTGCGACCACCACCTGGCAATTACCCGTATTGCCAAGAGGCCGAACTATGTATCTCGAAATTGATTTCAAAGGCACAGCGCCCCTCGAGGTGGGAGTATTCACCACAAACCCCATAACAGCCAAAACATTTGCCATAGGCTTGCTTCCTAAAGACGAGTATACCAAGGTATATATTGAAGTAACCGACGAAGTATCGCAGCAAATCAGTATGTCCGGCATCAAATTTTATTTCGAAGCAGTGCTGCAGCCCGGGCAAATTGAGGCTACCATATTTATAGATAATTTTAAATTCATCTTTCCCGAAATATAATGATGAACAGGAAGCTTCAGGTTTCAAAGTATGTTGCAGTTGATTTGATCAGCGCAGCAGCGGCCTGGATTCTGTTTTATACATACCGCAAAAAGTATTTAGAGCCCATCAAGTTTGGCTATGATATCCCTTTTGAGCTAGACAATAAATTTTACTTCGGTGTGATGCTGATTCCATTATTCTGGATATCGCTCTACGCACTGCTGGGTATGTACCTCGATATATTCAGAAGGCATAGGCTGCGTGAACTTGGGCAGGTACTCCTGGCTACCAGCATTGGTGTGTTATTGCTGTTTTTCACTGTGCTACTCGATGATCAGATTGGCAACTACCAGCATTATTACAAGTCGCTGCTGGCGCTGTTCACCCTGCACTTTGGTGCAACCTTCATACTGCGTTTTATCATCACCACCCGCACAGTGAAACGTATACACAGACGCAAACTTGGATTCAACACCATCATAATAGGTGGCAACGAAGAAGCCCTGAATGTGTACAACGAGATGCAAACCATGGTGCCGGCACCGGGATTCAAGTTTGTAGGATACCTGAGCATGAATGGTAAGGACCACCTGCTGCAAGATGCGCTGCCCTGGTTGGGCAAATTTTACCAGGTTCAAACCGCTATCACCGAGCACGCGGTAGAAGAAGTGATTATAGCTGTAGAATCGTCTGAACACAAAAACCTGGGCAGTATCATCACTGAGCTAGAAGGGCAAAATGTATCCATTAAGATTATTCCCGATATGTATAATATACTTTCGGGTTCTGTAAAAATGTCGAGCATATTCGGTGCTCCGCTGGTGCAAATCAATACCGAAATCATGCCCGCATGGCAGTTTTTCCTGAAAAGGCTGATTGATTTCGGGGTTTCACTGTTTGCCCTAATCACCCTGTCACCTTTATATCTCACCCTTGCATTGCTGGTAAAAATTTCTTCACCGGGGCCGGTAATTTTCAGGCAAGAGCGGATAGGCCAGCACAATAAGCCTTTCAATATTTATAAGTTCAGGTCAATGTACAGAGATGCTGAGGTTGATGGGCCTCAACTTTCGAGCAAGGACGATCCGCGCATTACACCCATAGGCAGGTTTATGCGCAAAACGCGTATGGATGAGCTTCCGCAATTCTTCAATGTGCTCAAAGGCGATATGAGTCTCGTTGGGCCACGCCCTGAAAGGCAGCATTTTATAGAGCAAATAGTAAAGGTAGCTCCACATTACCGGCATTTGCAAAAAGTAAAGCCCGGTATCACAAGCTGGGGTCAGGTAAAATACGGTTATGCCGAAAATGTGGAGCAAATGGTACAGCGTCTTAAATTCGACGTTCTTTACATCGAGAACATGTCGCTCGCTATTGATTTGAAAATTTTGGCCTATACCCTCATCACCATCCTGAAGGGCGACGGCAAGTAATAATAACAAGCCTTAAAGATCACCATCGTGAAAAAAATTTCAGTAATTGGCGCAGGCACTATGGGCAACGGCATAGCGCATGTTTTTGCCCAGAGCGGCTATGAAGTGAATCTTATCGATGTATCAGAAGCAGCTTTGCAGCGTGCCCTTAAAACAATAAGCGGCAATATGGACCGCATGGTAGCCAAAGAGAAGCTTACCGAAGCACAAAAAACGGAAGCTTTGGCGCGTCTGCATCCAATTACGGACCTGAAGCAGGGGGTTGCCGCTGCCGACCTGGTGGTGGAAGCCGCTACAGAAAATATTGATTTAAAGCTTCGCATATTTGCTGATATGGATGCGCATGCCCCTGAGCACTGTGTACTCGCTTCTAATACATCGTCCATTTCTATAACCCGCATAGCTGCAGCCACCAAAAGACCTGATAAGGTGATAGGCATGCACTTTATGAACCCGGTGCCGGTGATGAAACTGGTAGAGGTAATACGCGGATATGCCACAAGCGATGAGGTTACGGCAACCATTATGAAGCTTTCGCGAAATCTGGGTAAAACGCCCACCGAGGTGAATGACTACCCCGGGTTTGTAGCCAACCGAATTCTAATGCCCATGATCAATGAAGCAATTATAAGCCTTCAGGAAGGAGTAGCGGGTGTGGAAGAAATAGATACCGTGATGAGGCTCGGCATGGCCCACCCAATGGGCCCGCTTCAGCTTGCCGATTTTATTGGTCTTGATGTTTGCCTGAGCATTTTGCGCGTGATGCACGACGGTTTCGGAAATCCGAAATACGCGCCATCTTCACTTTTGGTAAATATGGTTATGGCCGGAAAACTTGGTGTGAAGAGCGGTGAAGGATTCTATGCTTATACCCACGGCAGCAAGGACCTGGTAGTGGCAGCCAACTTCAGAAATTAGCTTTTACGCTCGAGTTTTTTCTGCTCTTTCTCAATACGGCGCTGAATCCTTTTGTTTTTCTCTTTGAGCACATCTTTGGCTTCAGGAGTTTTCACACTGCGCTTCGCCACTTCTATCTGTCCTGACTCAATCATGACTACTATTTCTTCTATCAGCGCGTCATTTTCATTGCCGTCGGGGTCATAGTTGTCCTTCAGGTTGGTTCCGAAAAATTTGGCAACACCCTGCCACATAAACGCGGTAAATCCGCTGCGCATTTGTCTGATGAGGTCGTAGCTTGTTTTGCCGGTTTCGCGGTCCACGAGTTTTATAAGTACCCTGCCTTGACTTACTGTCATTTTTCGCATATCGCCTTCAAACTCGGCCTTTAGTTCCTCTTCGCACTTGTCCATATAGGCTTTGCGCTCCGTTTCGGTTTTGAGCTCTGTTAAGTTTTCATTGTATGCCTGTATAAGCTGTCCTGCCACCGCTGCGTAAGGGTAGGTTTTTATCACATTATTGTACAGCTTGGTATACTTGCGCTGATAGCGCTTGCTGCGCGCCTTGCGCTGATCAGAAATGCTGGCGGTGCGGAGTGTTACTACTGGTATGGTGTCGCCATCTACAATCATGGTTTGCACCAGGTACATTCCATTGTATTCTTTTACGTCCACAGGGTCTTGTGCATTTGCCGAAAGGCAAATGATACCTTGAAGAACTATAGCAAAAATGTAGCGCATACTGCTCTTAAACGCATTGGCGGCTGCTATGTTATCATTCACCGCTAAAGTGCAGATTCCCTAAGCAAAAATCTTACCGAAGCTGATCAGACAAGCACCTTCTTTACCAGATCGGCAGCTTCTTGCAGCAATACCGCCGAGTGTACTTTCAGTCCCGACTCATCAATAAGTTTCTTGGCCTCCGAAGCGTTGGTACCTTGCAGGCGCACTATGATGGGTACATTTATATCGCCTATGTTTTTGTAGGCATCTACTATTCCCTGAGCCACGCGGTCGCATCGCACAATACCTCCGAAAATATTCACAAGAATGGCTTTTACTTTCGGGTCTTTCAGTATGATTCGGAAAGCTGTTTCTACCCTTTTTGCATCGGCCGTGCCGCCTACGTCCAGGAAGTTGGCAGGTTCTCCACCCGAGAGTTTTATTATATCCATCGTCGCCATGGCAAGTCCTGCACCATTTACCATGCACCCTACGTTGCCGTCTAGTTGCACATAGTTGAGGCCTGCAGCGCCAGCTTCCACTTCGGTAGGGTCTTCTTCGCTCAGGTCGCGCATAGCAAGATAGTCAGGGTGGCGGTACAAACTGTTGCCATCCAGGGTTACTTTGGCGTCAACGGCTATTATTCTATCGTCAGATGTTTTAAGAACCGGATTTATTTCAAACAGACTTGCGTCACAGCCTACGTATGCCTTGTAAAGTGATTCTACAAAGCGGGTCATTTCCTTAAATGCTTTTCCCGAAAGGCCGAGGTTAAAAGCTATTTTGCGGCACTGAAAACCCTGTATGCCCACGGCTGGGTCTATTTCTTCCTTGAAAATAAGGTGGGGAGTTTTTTCAGCTACGGCTTCTATATCCATCCCTCCTTCGGTGGAGTACATGATGGTAACACGCCCTTTGGCACGGTCGAGAAGCACCGACATATATATTTCGCTTGTTGGGCTTTCGCCCGGGTAGTAAACATCTTCAGTGATAAGGATTTTATTCACTTTTTTACCATGTGGGGGGGTTTGAGGAGTGATAAGCTGCATACCAAGTATCTGCGAAGCGATGGTTTTTACATCGTCTATGCTCTTGGCCAGTTTTACTCCACCGCCTTTACCGCGACCGCCGGCGTGTATTTGGGCTTTTATTACAAACCATCCCGAACCCGTGGTTTCGTTTATTTTTTTGGCTGCGGCTACTGCTTCTTCGGGGGTATCGGCCACCAACCCTCGCTGTATTGCTACGCCAAATGATTCGAGTATTGACTTGCCCTGGTATTCGTGAATGTTCATTGTCGGTTTTTTTTAACTGTCGCAAAAGTAACCACCCATTCCGTACATTCAAAACTGGAGTGGCAGGATTTGGCAATGTTTTGCACATCGAATGATTTGTTCACTGCCGCAGCCTTACTCCCGTTCATGAAATAATATGTGAATACCCATTTCACGAAAGTATATTTGCTGCCCCATGAATGGCATAGCGCATACAACTACCCTTATTGAAATAAAACCCGGTATAAGTGCTGCAATGCACCGGTTTGTGGCTGCTGAGAGCAGAATACCTGTGCTGCTGATTCACGGCAGTATGGAAGATGCCCGGATATTCTACTCCAAAAAAGGAAAGGGATTTGGTCTATTTCTTGCCAGTAAGGGCTTTGACGTTTTTGTACCCGATATGGCCGGTAAAGGACATAGTACACCCAAAGTAAGTCGTAAATTCAGGCATAGCCAAAGCGATACTTTGGAATATGAAATACCTGCTTACATAGCTTACATAGAGCGTATTTATCCCGATAAAGAGATTAGGCTTGGTGCCCACTCTTGGGGCGGAGTTTTGCTGCTTGCCTGGTATGCGATCAATGGTGAAGGCTACAGGATAGGCCCTATGGTTTTTTTCGGCTCGAAGCGAAGAATATCAGTTTTCTCTGCCAAACGTTTTTTTATGGTCGACATTATGTGGACGCTCGTGGGTATGATTTGCACTGCTTTGGCCGGCTACCTTCCGGTAAAGGCCCTGGGTTTGGGCAGCGAAAACGAACCCGCAGCTTTGTACCACGGGGTTACAAGGTGGGTATATGCCAGAAAATGGCGCGACCGCGCTACGGGTTTTAATTATCTTAAAGCTTTGCAAAGCATGAACTTGCCTCCCATACTCTACTACGCCGGAATTAATGACCATGTAATGGGCCACCCTGTAGATGTTGAAAAGCTAATGAACGAAGCAGGAAGTGAAAATGCACAGTTTATATTGCTTGGCAAACATTTCGGTAACCTGCACGATTATGGGCATATAGATATACTCACGGCAAAAACATGTCCGGGTGATCATTTCATTCAAGCGGCTCAATGGCTTCGAAACGGATGTTTGGCTTAATTTTGGCCCCGTGGTAACAAAACTGAATTGCTTTACGTCACGCATAAAATTGATTGGATGACCGTACGTTTCTTCAGCATTATATTCGGCATATTTCTATCCCTTTCGGCAAATGCCGGGGGCGTGAAGGGCCGTGTGATTGATGATGAAGGCAAGCCGCTCTCTTTTACCACAATCTATGTGAAGCAAACCGGTTCAGGAAGCATAACTAACACTGCGGGTGAATATGAGTTGCGACTCGACCCCGGTACTTACACCATTGTATTTCAATATTTAGGCTACCAAACACAACAGATTGATGTAGAAGTGGCAGGCAAGACCCTAGTGCGCGATGTGGTCATGGGTAAGCAGGCCTACATGCTCGCTGAAGCGCAAATAAAAGGAGGCAATGAAGACCCTGCCTACAAGATTATTCGCAAGGCTATTGCAAAGAGTGGATTTCACCGGCAGCAATTGGATGCCTACACCTGCGAAGTATATATGAAGGGTGGCGGGCGCCTCGTGGAAGTGCCCTGGTACCTGCGCAAGGCGCTCGAAAAGGAAGGAGTTGACACCTCTGCGAGTTTCGTCTCTGAAACGATTTCGAAAATAAGTTATGTGAGGCCATCAACTTTTAGCGAAGAAGTAATTAGCATCCGAACAATCGGCGATGACCGCAACTCAAGCCCCATGCGATTTATCGGCGCATCTTTTTATGAGCCTATTGTAGCCGAAGGGCTTATTTCCCCGCTATCAACAAAGGCTTTTGCGTACTATAAATTTAGGTATATAAGCACATTTACCGATAGGGAATATCAAATAAGTAAAATAGAAGTGATACCCCGCAGCAAAGGGGAAGATGTGGTGGCCGGCGTGATTTATATCGTTGATGATTTATGGTGTATTCACAGCTTTGATTTCAACATGATTGTGCAGGGTATTTCGCTACAGCTTAAGCAAGTATTTGCGCCGGTGGTTGAGAATGTATGGCTGCCAGTAACTCACCGCTACGATGGTACGGGCAAATTCATCGGTATCCGCTTTGAGTTTAATTACCTCGCTACTGTAGGCAATTATGACGTAAAGCTCAATCCTGCTCTGAGCAGCGAAATTGTGGTGTACGATGAAAAAACGGAAAAACACCTAATAGATGCGCGAAAGGTAAAAGCTCCGGAGACCGAATTGAAAGAACTAAGCACTGCTGAAAAGAAGCTTGCCGAAGGGGATGAAATTACCCACAAGGAACTGCGCCAAATGATGAAGAGCTATGAGCGTGATGAACGAAAGAAGAATACAGAATCAGAAGTAGTGGAGATTCGATCATTGAAAATAGATACACTCGCCTTTAAATCTGATAGCAGCTATTGGGCCGAAAGGCGCCCAATACCCCTTACCGGGCGAGAAGTGAAGGGCTACAAATTGCAGGACAGCCTTTCTGTAGAAGCCAAGAAAAAGGAAGAAGGCGATACCCTGGGCACGGGCGAGAATAAGTTCAAATTTGATCAGTTGCTCTTCGGCCACTACTACACCATAGGTAAGAAGGATTTTATACGAATTCACTCTCCCTGGACCATGATTAATTTCAATACGGTCGATGGGTGGAATGCGGAGTACCGCGTAAGTTACTACCGCAGGTTTGATGCCTACCACAGGCTGGAAATTGCTCCGAGAATCCGCTATGCCTTTAACCGAAACAAACCTTTAGGAGAGTTGCTCGCTGAGTACCGCTACCGCAATGGACTTCGCCGCGGTAATTTAGCATTGCAGGGAGGTTGGTACTACAGCCAGTTCAATGAATCCGTACCTATTCAGCCTATATTCAACACTTTCTCAACGCTCGTTACCGAGCGCAATTTCATGAAAATATATGACCGCAATTTTGTGGAAGCTCGCTGGAACCACAATTTGAACGGAGCAGTTAAGGTTGGAGCACGTGTGGCATTCGATGAGCGAATCGAGACATTCAATACCACAAGTCAGGTGTTTTTTCCATCGAAAAGGATCTTCACTGACAATTTACCAAGAAATCCAGGATTGCCCGAAGAAGGCTTTGGCGAAAGCAGAATATTCAAGGCTACGGTATCGGCTGAGCTGAAGCCCGGCGCCAAATATATGAAAAGCGACGATCAATATTACAGCCGCAACAGGCCACCGGTAATTGGAATTCGCTATACCAAAGCATTTCCTAATGTATGGGGCAGTAGTCCCGACATTGATTTTATGGCAATTTCAGGAAAGTTCGATTTCAAATTTACCACCCTTGGAAGGCTCAATCTGCGCAGTGAATACGGTAAGTTTTTCAGATTTAATAATGGCGATTTTATGGACTTCGCCCACTTTATGGGCAATGAAATGTATTTTACCCGGCTTGGCAGCCTCAATGGCTACTCACTTTTGCCCTACTATGATAAATCAACCTCACGGCATTACCTCAGTACCTATACAATTTATGAATTCCGCAACCTGCTCCTTGGCAATATCCGAGCACTGCGCATGCTCGGTGTAAACGAAAGGCTTATTGCTAATCACCTCTACACCCCTCGCGACGGCCATTATTTTGAAGTGGGTTACAGCATCAGTAATTTATTCCGTTTTGCCCGTGTTGATTTTGTCACGTCGTACTATGATAGTGGCTTCCGCGAATTCAGAATTCAGGTGGGCTTCGCAAGCGACTTTATTAATATAGAGTAGGCAACTACCCAACCAACTGACCTAATATTTTTGAGCAATATATTCCAAATCCGTTCAGCGGATACACTGCCAAGAACTATACATCGCTGAAAAAATTCTATATGCAGGAATATTGTAATATTTTGACAGTTATAATATCACAAAAACAAAGACAAGTCCTTTATCTTTGCCCGCTTTTCAACTAAACACAACACTATGAAACGAATACTGATTATCGCGACCCTTTTGATTTCTGCAACAACCCTTTTTGCCCAAAGCCCCATAGGTAAAGGGGGCAAGCAAGTCAACTTTGGTCTGGGGTTATACAGCAACTCCATTCCGGTATATTTTGGGATGGACTTCGGTGTGCATAACGATATTACTGTTGGTTTTCAGGCCGGATTAGACCTTGAATTCGACTATCTGAGCCTTGCCGGCCGTGGCGATTACCACTTCAATACGCTGCTAGAAATACCGCAGGACTGGGATTTCTACGCAGGTTTGAGCTTAGGTTTTGCGGTAGGCATTGACAATAATTACACTTCGGGTCTCGACCTCGGAGCACAGGTTGGAGGCCGCTATTACTGGAACAGCAGTTGGGGGGTAAATCTTGAATTGGGCGGTGGCATTGAATTTTCAGGAGGCCGTGTGGGATTATCAAAACGATTCTAACTATTTTGAGCATCTAAATTTTTACCCCTCAGCGCAATATTTGCCTGTGGGTTGTTATAATTAAAACTTTTTTATGAGAATTTTTCATTTTATATCAAGCTTGCTCATCATTGTCAGCCTTACGGCAAATGCCCAGAACGCTGATTGGTATAATCTCGATCCGGTAACTGATGGTATAATGGGCGTCGCAGCCACAAGGGCCTACAGCATGCTACCTGAAGGGCGCACCATCGCCCCGGTAATTGTTGCTGTGATAGATGACGGGGTCGACATAAATCACCCTGATTTCGATGGTGTTATTTGGGTAAATAAAAACGAAATTCCCGGAAACGGGATCGATGATGACCGCAATGGCTACATCGATGACGTTCATGGCTGGAACTTTCTTGGGAATCCTGAAGGTGAAAATATTGAGTTTGAAACCCTGGAACTTGTGCGCTTGCTGAAACCGCTTGCTGCGAAATTTGACAAGGTCGATCCTAAAACCATATCGAAAACTGACAAGAGAGCCTACGCCGAGTACAAGCAGTACAAAGCGGTGTATGATGAAGATATCGATGAGCTGAACGAGGAATTCTCTGAATTTGCGCAAATCAGTGCGCTCCTCAAAGGAGCTTATTCTTATATGCAACAGCGCACCGGCAAGGAAGAACTTACGCTCAATGTGCTGATGGAGTACAAGCCGGTTGATGAAGAGGAAGTGCAGATTATTGAATTTCTGCTTATGGCTGAAAAGGAAGGTATTCGCGATTATCTCGAAGAAGCCAATACCTATTTTGACAGGTCGCTCAACTACAATTACAATTTTGAATATGACCCGCGGCCTATCGTAAAAGAAGCAGAAGCAGCCGCCAAAGGAACCGGCTATGGCAACAATATGGTAGATGCTGCCAATCCTGAGCATGGCACACACGTGGGTGGTATCATTGGAGCAGTTCGCAACAATGGCATGGGTGTAGACGGCATAGCATCAAATGCAGTAATAATGCCCGTGAGAGCAATACCCGGTGGCGATGAGCGCGATGAAGATGTAGCCCTTGCCATACGCTACGCTGCTGACAACGGTGCCAGAGTAATCAACATGAGTTTTGGAAAATCATACTCACCCCGAAGCGATCTTGTGTACGAAGCCATCAGATATGCCCGCTCCCGCGATGTGCTGCTTATCAGCGCTGCCGGAAATGAAACCCGCAACAATGACGAAATTCAAAATTTTCCGGATGGCACATTGGGTAGTAAAGCAACCATTGACAATTGGCTTTCCGTTGCTGCTTCAGGCCCTGTAAACGACAATACCTTACTCGCTGATTTTTCGAATTTCGGACCCAAAAAGGTTGATGTACTCGCTCCCGGTGTCGATATACTTAGCCTATTTCCCGGCGATGGAGTAAAAGCGAATTCAGGCACCAGTATGGCTGCTCCTGTGGCAAGTGGTGTAGCGGTATTATTGCGAGGATTGTACCCTGCGCTTAATGCGTCACAAATTAAAAAGCTGATTATTGAAAGCTTGTATTACCCCGAAGGAGCTGCAGCAGCTACTGATAAAGGGGATGTCGCATTGAAGAAACTCATTCGCTACCCGGGTATCGTAAATGCTGAACGGGCCGTGATACTCGCTGGTTCAAAATACTAGTAAATTCAAAATTTTTCAGGCATAAAAAAGGCCGTCCTTTCGGGCGGCCTTTATCAGTTTGTTATTTTCTGGCGTTAGTCTGTTACCACTACCAAATACTTGCTGGTTTCCCAGAAAGAAATCGGGTTTATAATGCGCAGGTTTTTTTCTGCGTCGCCCTCAATCACGTATGAGTTGGTTGGGTGGGAAGTAATTACTTCCACCTTCTTTGAATTGAGCGGAATATTTCTAACCTGCGTTACATCAATCTTCTCAAAGTAATCACGGTTAAAGTCATCTTTCAGTTTCTTGCTTCCGGCAATACCGGCTATACTGCCTTCTTTTACAAGTACATTATTTTTCTGTAACTCTTTGTAAGGGCCTACTGCATAGAAAGCTGTATTAAGCTCGCCTGATTGAAGCATAATCATACTTGACTGAATTTCGTTACGGAACTCAGCGCTATCGAGCATCTCGTTCAAGATTTCTATGGTAAAATTGGCCGCAGTAAGGTTTTCCTTGAGGTATGTCACATCTTCTTCCTTGCTGGCAATATCAGTATTCAACTTTTCGATCAATTTCTTGAGCGCTGAGTTTTCAGCTCCATACTTATTGAGGCTTTTGTTCAGTTTCGCAATAGCCTGTTTGTTTTGATCCATCAAATTGTTGATCGCCTGAATGTCCATGGTAATCTCAGTGCGCATATCTTCGCCTACTTGCACATCGCCTGAGCGCAACTGAATCGCAACTTCGCGCTCGCTTATGAGCGAAAGGTTTGTTTGAATCATCGTAAATGCCTCTTCAAATGACGTAAGGCTCGAGTCTTTTCGGTTCAGCTCGTTCTGCAATTCAGCATTTGCTTCCTGCAACGCAACAAAAGCAGGGTCGGTTTCGGTATTTGTGCAAGCAGAGAAAAGTGTGGCTGCAGTGAGCATAAAGAATATTGGCTTCACAATTTTAGTTTTCATTTTGGTAAGAATTTGGCTCAAAAGTAATCTTTCGCGCCATATAAACTACACCTCGTTAAATTGATTTTACTTGAGATTTTCCTCATGCCCCTTAAACGAAATTGCGCGACAATATTTACAATCTTTTAGCCTAAGATTGCTAAAGGTGCTGCTACCACATGTTACTTCCCACAAGAAATGAAGGATTGTGAAAAATACGGTGTAAATGAACTTATTCATCCCTCATTAATAAACCAATGACCGTGCTATCTTTGCCCGCATGCAAGAAACCATACTTATATTGGATTTCGGTTCGCAGTACACCCAGCTCATAGCACGCAGGGTGAGAGAAATGAACGTTTACTGCGAAATTCATCCATTCCATCACTTTCCTGATTATGGTGACAACCTGAAGGGAATCATACTCTCCGGCAGTCCTTTTTCAGTGCACGATCCTGAATCACCTGAAATTGACCTTTCCGCTTTTCGCGGCAAGCTGCCCATACTCGGGGTATGCTATGGCGCCCAGTATATGGCACATACGGATAGCGGGGGAGAAGTGCGCCGGAGCAATACACGCGAGTATGGCCGGGCAAACCTGAAATACTTCGACCATACATCCCCACTCTTTCAGCATATGCACGAAGGCAGCCAGGTGTGGATGAGCCACGGCGATACTATTTACGCAATTCCACAAGGGGCGCACCTGGTAGCCAGCACCCACGATGTGGAAGTAGCAGGCTTTGCCTATGATGACGAGCCGACATTTGGTATCCAGTTTCACCCTGAGGTATACCATAGCACCGAAGGAGCCGTGCTGCTCAAAAATTTTATCACTGAAATTTGTGGCTGTCACCAAACATGGACCCCGAACAGCTTTGTAGAAATGACAGTGGCCGGCCTGCACACGCAGCTCGGAAATGACCGCGTAATTCTAGGTCTAAGCGGAGGTGTTGACTCATCGGTAGCTGCGATGCTGCTGCATAAAGCGATCGGCTCGAATCTGTACTGCATTTTCGTCAACAACGGATTGCTGCGCAAAAACGAGTTTAGCGAAGTACTTCACAGCTACCGCGATATGGGGCTCAATGTGCGCGGGGTTGATGCATCCCAAAAATTTTATGATGCCCTTGCCGGAATCACCGATCCTGAACTCAAAAGAAAAGCCATTGGCCGGGTTTTCATCGAAGTATTTGATGAAGCCGCGCATAAAGTAGAGAATGTAAAGTGGCTCGCCCAGGGTACCATCTATCCCGATGTTATTGAGTCTGTATCGGTAAAAGGACCTTCGGCTACCATCAAAAGCCACCACAATGTGGGCGGCTTGCCTGACTATATGAAGCTTAAAGTGGTGGAGCCGCTCAGAGCTTTATTCAAAGACGAAGTGCGCAGGGTAGGTCGCGAAATGGGCCTTCCAGAAAATATACATGGACGACATCCATTTCCCGGCCCGGGACTTGCTATACGCATACTTGGCGACATAACACCAGAAAAGGTACAACTCTTGCAAGAGGTAGATGCAATTTTTATACAGAATTTGAAAGAGGCAGGTGAATACGACAATGTATGGCAGGCAGGCGCAATATTACTTCCTGTGCAAAGCGTAGGCGTAATGGGCGATGAACGCACCTACGAAAAAGCTGTGGCGCTGCGCGCTGTAACAAGCACTGATGGAATGACCGCCGATTGGTGCCACTTGCCTTATACCCTGCTCGGAAAAATCTCCAATGAGATCATAAACCGCGTGAAGGGAATAAATAGGGTAGTATATGATATCAGTTCAAAACCACCTGCAACAATAGAATGGGAATGACAAACTTCAAGTTTTTTCTTTTTACCGCAGCAGCAATTTTTTCATCAGTATTTGCGCATGCACAGAATTATCCGCAGCGTATGCACAACGGTAAAATGTGCTATGTATATACCGTGGAGCCGGGCAATACCCTCTTCGGAATCGCAAGGCAATTTTCAGCAGATGTAAACGCTATGAGGTCAGCCAACCCTGAAGCTTCAGCAGGGCTTACTATCGGGCAAGAAATATTGGTACCTCTTGATTCAATTGATAAAAGATCGGCAAAAAACAAGGATGTAAAGCTCAAGGGCCAATACATCATGCACACGGTGCAGCGAAAGGAAACCATGTTTTCGATAGCGAAAGCATACAATGTAAGTCTTAATGAACTGATGGAGTCTAACCCGGATGCTGCTTCATCGCTTTCCACAGGTACTGTTTTAAAAATACCGGTTTACAAATCGAAAGATGCTGACCCTATAAATCTTGAGCCCGCCCGCAATGATACTTTTGTGGTGCATCAGGTGCAATCGGGAGAAACCATTTTCAGTATTTCAAAAGCGTATCAGGTATCGCAAGATTCTCTCAAGCTGCTCAACAAAGGGTTGCCGGAAGGCTTGAAAACTGGGCAGTGGCTCGTTATCCCTAAATACAACGAGTCATTTAAAGCGGCGCATCAAAGCAAAGTGCCTGTCGGGCCAGCGTATCCATCAGGTAGATCTGAAACCTACAGGATAGCGCTGATGATGCCTTTCGAACTGTACAATAGAGACAGCATCAGCAAGCATATTGAATTGGGCAAGAACTTGCCTTTATTAACTGAGATATCACTTGAATTTCACCGCGGGGTGCAGGTGGCGATCGACTCGCTCCAAAAACTTGGTTTTAATGCTGAGGTATATGTGTATGATGTTGGTGAGGATGCTGTAGATGCGCGCCAGGTAACCAAACGCCCCGAAATGAAGAATATGCATTTTATTTTCGGCCCGTTGCACAAAGCCAGCCTGGCTGTTGTAAGTGAAACAGCCAAACAAAACCATACCTACATCGTATCGCCCAATACCTTCACAAACGAGATTTTCGAAAGCAATCCTTACCTATTTAAAGCTGTACCGACGAAGGAAACGATGATGCGCTACCTGGCTACCTATGTGGCGAGCACCCATCAGCGCCACAACGTGCTTATGGTAAGCAGCGAGCGCTCAGCCGATGCGCCTTACCGCAATATTTTCAAACAATTTTATAATGATGCCCTCAAGCTTTCGCCAAATACATTTAGCGACAGCCTTAAGATAGCCGTGCGCCGCTCTTTTGATGGAGCCAATATCCAAGCAAACCTTCGCCGTGATGTATTGAATGTATTGGTAGTACCTTCAAACGAACTGGCATTTGTGAGTGATTTCATGACCCGCCTTTCGCGCCTGCGCGCCGATGGGTACGAAGTGCAATTATATGGCCTCGACCAATGGGTGGGCTACGACAACATTGAAGCCGAATATAAAGACCGCTTTAAGTTGCGCTTGGTGGTGCCTTCATTCACAGACTATAATGATGCGGTGGCCATCGATTTTTTGCTTAAGTACCGCAGTAAATTTGATATAGAACCGAATAAAATGAATTACGGTTTTATGGGCTACGACCTTATGATGTTTTTCGGATTGGCCGTGTTGCAAAATGGTCTTGATTTTACAAAAGAGCTCGACAAACTGCAGTTTGATGGCACCAATAACAGATACCGATTTGGCCATAACAAAGGGATGGATTTCGAAAACAAAGCAGTAAGCATTATAGAGTACAGCAATTTCGAAGTGAAGCGCGTAAACTGATGGCAAACCCCGACCGCCATGATATCGCCTTGGCTTATCGCCAAATCCAGTCGGCGATTTGCGCCCGGATAGCCTCCGAAGATGGTGGCGCTGAGTTTACAGTTGATCAATGGCTAAGGCCTGAAGGTGGCGGTGGAATTACCCGGATTCTGCAAGCCGGCAATGTACTGGAGAAGGCTGGAGTTAACTTTTCAGCCGTTGATGGCTCGCTCAGTCCTGCGATGCAAAAGAACCTAAACATCGATGCAAATCACTTTTTTGCTACCGGTGTAAGCATTGTAATGCATCCTTCCAACCCACATGTGCCCATCATTCACATGAATATTCGCTATTTCGAAACGGACGATGGAAAATACTGGTTTGGCGGCGGAATTGACCTTACGCCCCATTATGTAATTGCCGGCCAGGCAGCATGGTTTCACAAGCAACTGCGTGATGTATGCAATAAATTTGACCCAGCATACTACCCGCGTTTTAAGCAATGGGCTGATGAATATTTTTTCATCCCTCACAGAAATGAAACCAGAGGAGTAGGTGGTATTTTCTACGATCATTTGGCAGAAGACAGCAGCCACAGCAAAGCCCAACTGCTCCATTTTTCGGTTGCGCTTGGCAATTTCTTTTCCGAAATATATTGCCATTTGATACAAATCAACCGCGATAAACCATTCACACCTGCTGAGAAGCAATGGCAATTGATCCGTCGCGGACGCTATGTGGAGTTCAACCTTGTGTACGACCGCGGTACACGTTTCGGACTGGTAAGCAACGGACGCGTAGAGTCTATCCTAATGAGCTTACCTGCCCAAGCGTGCTGGCATTATGACCATAAGCCAAAGGAAGGAAGCGCCGAAGCCCAAACGATTGCCCACCTTATACAAGGAATTGACTGGGTGAGAATGGACCAACCGATTTAGCATCAAATTACTTTTTGAGTGTTTCAACCTTGCTCTTTTATGGGTATTTCTTTCGGGTTGTTTGTACATTTACAATTCATGAAATACTCATTCCCGATAGCGATGCTGTTATGTGTGCTGCCCGCAGCAATTCATTCGCAGCAATGCGACCAATGCAGCAGCGTATTCGATATTGCCCTCAATGAATCAGCAAGGTGGCCCGGCTATCAAAAAATGAAAAGTTTGTTTCAGCCAGGTGAGGAGTACGACTGGCTTTACGCCAAATGCTTTTGGAACATTGATCCCGCCATTAAATACATTTCCGGAAGAGTAGAGCACCACCTAAATATTTCGCAGGCGGCTGATAGTATTACTTTTGATCTTAACGAATCGCTCCTGGTCCATTCAGTTTCATTCAACGGGGCTGCAGCAGCATTTGAATTCAACTCCCCCTTTGGGCTTACTGTGTATTTACCACAGGCTTCTGTGGGTGAAGCAACTATTGAAATTCAATACGAAGGCATTCCCGAATCATCAAGCATTTACTCCTTCAACCAGAATTTTCACGCAGGTGTACCTGAAATATGGACCCTTTCGCAACCTTTCGGCGCGCGCGACTGGTGGCCCTGCAAGCAAGTACTCAACGATAAGCTCGACAGCGTACATATAGAAATTACCGTACCCGAAGGCAATATGGCAGGTGCACCCGGCAAGCTTATCTCCGAAACCGATAATGGAGATGGAACACGTACCTATGTGTGGAGCCATAGATATCCCATACCGGCCTACCTTATTTCTATGGCTGTTACCAACTACGCACGTTTCGATCAGGAAGTGAAAGTAGATGAACATATCATTCCTATTGTGAATTTTGTATACCCCGAACGGCTCGAGCTCGAGCAAGAACTCGCTGCACAAACCCCGAAGCTGCTGAAGTTATTCTCCGAAATATTTGGGTTGTACCCTTATGCATCAGAGAAATATGGCCATGCACAGTCATCAATACCCGGGGGAATGGAACACAGCACCATGAGCACAATGGTGAATCTAAATTTTACCCTGAATGCCCATGAATTGGCCCACCAATGGTTTGGCAACAAGGTTACCTGCGGAAGTTGGCGTGACATATGGCTCAATGAGGGTTTTGCAACCTATCTCACAGGCTTGGCTTTTGAGAATTTGTCAGAGGCAAGTGCTTGGCGAAGCTGGAAGGAAGGAACCCTAAATTCTGCTACTTCATTGCCGGGCGGTTCGGTAATGGTAGATGACACATTGAGCCGACAGCGCATTTTTGACGGAAGGCTCTCATACAACAAAGGAGCTTATGTACTGCATATGCTGCGATATATTCTGGGCGATGATTCATTTTTTGCAGCGTGCAATAATTATCTCTCAGATCCAGATTTGGCATTCAGCTACGCAGATACGCCCCAATTTCAGGCACATCTTGAAGCGCTTTATGGGCAGAGCCTCGATTGGTTTTTTAAAGATTGGTTTTATGGCGAAGGATTTCCATCCTATCAAGTTGACTGGTCTTCGAGGTCAGGTGGTGTGCTCATCACGGTTTCTCAAACGTCCAGCCATCCTTCAGTTCCTTTTTATGAAATGCCCTTGCAGGTATCGCTTGTCGGTAACGGATTCAGCCAGGTATCAACCATAGTGCATGAATATAGCGGACAGCAATTTTTTATATCCGCACCATTTGAAGTTGTAGCCGTGAAGTTCGATCCTGAACTTTGGATACTTTCCAACGGCAATCAGATCAACTATGCACCCGATGCAAGTACTGATTTATACGAAATCAGAGTGATTCCAAATCCTGCAACTGATATCATCCGGATTTCTACACTAAACCCTTTGTTTGGGGCCAATCGAATTGAAATTATTGACAGCAAAGGAGCGGTAGTATTGGAGAAACAACCCGCAGAAGGAATTCGCTCGGGTTTTCAGATTGATATCAGCAGCCTGTCCAAAGGCTCATTCTTTCTGAGGGTCACCAGCGAAAATTTTAATAAAACCATAGGGTTTACAAAAGGGTACTGATACTTTAGCTCTGTAGGTAATTTCTTTCACGCTCACTTCACACTTGTACAAAAACCTAACATCAAGGCCATCACTCCCGCAAAGGATCTCAGTAGGCGCGCAGAGAATTTATTAGACTGCGAAAAAATCCATTTCGCCTGCGCGGCTTGGCAAGAAATCAACCACCACTCTGTCAAAAAAAAACCAAAAACTTCCCCGACATCTAAATACAAAAAACAAAAAACCAAGAACCCTCTTACATTTATACCATGCTATCTTCACTACAAAAAATTTCTGTGGTTAGCGCCGAGCAAGTATATCCGCTGCGTTTGAAGGTCCTTCGCCCGGGTGGAGTATTGGCTGATTGCATTTGGCCCGGCGACGACCTGCAAAATACCGTCCACATGGGTGCAATGGATGATGCAGGAAATGTTTTGGGGGTTGCGTCTTTCTTCGAACAAAACCACCCTGATCTTGCAGCATTAAGACCCATTCAGCTCAGGGGCATGGCTACACACCCCGATGCACGCGGCAAGGGTTATGGCAAGGCTTTGGTAATACACGCAATGGAAGAGTATAGTCTAAATGGCGCCGACCTTATGTGGTGCAACGCCCGCGAAGTGGCGGTGTCGTTTTACCAAAATCTTGGATTTCAAATCACTGGCGAACCATTCAATATTGGTACAATTGGCAAACATTGGGTGATGTTTATCCGGCTGAATGATTAAATTTGTAGTCTCATGTTTCGCAAGGTCAAAAAACATATTGCCATTTTATTGCTGTGTTGCTTCAGCATTATTCTCAGCGAGAACCCCCTGCACGTATTTTTACTTCACGATCATTCCGATGTAGCATCCACGGTGCATACCTGCGCTTACCACCACACACCTGAGCAAACAGACAACCCGCCAGCAGATGCCGATTATGTAATTATTGCAGAAGCAGCAAAATCATGCCTTCGCTGCGATCAGTTTATGGCAAGCATTATCTTTCAAATTGCGGAGAGCCATGATATATCCCTTGCGCCTGCAGCCGATGCACTTATTCAGCCTGCTGCCAAATCGCCCCTAAAGAGCAATACCGACACGCGCCAAGACCGCGGTCCTCCTGCAACTATTGCGTAATCGCGCATTTTAGTTCCAGTCTTGTTTTGCTCCAATTTTCATCAAATGAGATTTTTATTGACCCTCTTGGGTCTCATCGCATTTGTGCATGGCATACATGCTCAAGCTTGCAATATAACCCTTCGTGGCAGCATTACCGATATCAATACCGGCACTGCGCTCGCGTTTGCATCGGTGCTGCTGCAAGGCGCTGAAAGGGGAGTGGCATCTGATAATCAGGGTCGGTTTGAACTGGATAAGCTTTGTTCCGGCACATACACCATCATGATTTCGCATATAGGATGCGCACCTTATACCCAACTGCTCACGCTACAGCGCGATACCATATTGACAATAGTCTTGGACCATAGCGATATAGAATTGCATGAATTTGAACTTGTAGAATCTGCACCTTATAATGCGATGCTAACACGTATAGAAGTGGGAAAATCACAACTGGAAGTGACAAGCGGTAAACAAATTGCTGAACTCGCATCGCTTATACCCGGTATGCGGTTGAGTACCACCGGCAGCAACATAGCTAAACCAGTATTCAAGGGTTTGTCGGGCAACAGGGTAATGGTACTTACCAATGGCATAAGGCAAGAAGGTCAGTACTGGGGCGGCGAGCATGCGCCTGAAATCGATAGCTATATCGCATCATCTCTTGCCGTGGTCGAAGGAGTTGATGCCTTGCGCTATGCACCCGATGCTATCGGTGGAATCATTCTGGTAGAGCCGCCTTCCGTTTTTGGCGAAAGCAAAAAGCTGGCTGGTGAAGCGCAAACTGCACTGCAATCAAATGGTATGGGAGGTTCAGCGGCTGCGTCGCTCAGTGGTAAACCATTTATCAATCACCACCTGTATTACCGTTTGCAGGGTTCGGTAAAAGGTCTCGGCGATATAAAGACCAGCGAAGTATGGCTTACAAATACCGGAATCAAGGAGCACAACGGCTCTTTTGCCTTGGGCTACAAATTTAAGAAGTGGGAGGTGGAGACTTTTCTAAGCATTTTCAATCAGGAATTTGGGTTGTACCGGTATTCGCATCTCGGAAACCTTACAGACCTTTATGAAGTGCTGCTGGGCAGGTCTCAACCCGATACCCTTGGATTCTCGCGAAGCATCAACAGGCCTAGGCAAGTGGTGCTGCACGAGGTTTTTAAAACATCACTCAAATACGAGATCGATTCGCGCAGTAAGTTGGAGTTTACCTATGCCCGGCAGTACAACCGCCGCAGCGAATACGATGTGCACGTGGGTTTTAACCCATCCCCTGAGACGCTTTCGCGACCCCAACTTGAGTATGGTCTTACCTCGCATTTGAGCGAGGCGATCTGGCATTACAAATTGGGTCACCTTTCGGGAAATGCCGGTGGTACAGGGCTGTGGAGGCAAAACAATTTCCGTGGGCGCAACTTTATGCCGAGCTACAAAAACTCCAGCGTGGGCTTTTTCGCTACACAAACCGCAACTTTTGATGCATGGAAATTGAATTACGGCCTGAGATACGATTGGTATTCTGCTGAGATATTCGAACCTGTGGCAAGTACAGACAATCCGCTTAACCTCGGCTTTGAA
Organism: Flavobacteriales bacterium; assembly: GCA_038207425.1. Lineage (GTDB taxonomy): Bacteria > Bacteroidota > Bacteroidia > Flavobacteriales_D > Cryomorphaceae > JBBQZU01. Next base: position 40,252 of record JBBQZU010000004.1, read on the forward strand.
GGACTGGCTGCGGCTGTGGCTCTGCAACGGGAATTGCCGGAAGGAAGTATTATAATCTCGGCAGCATCGCAATGGCGCAACCCTGCAGTAAACGAAATGTACAGCAGCGGCCTTCACCACGGGGCAGGCGGTATTGAAGAGGGCAATCCTAACCTCAGGTCGGAGCGGAGCTATAACCTTTCGGCGGGTGTGCGCCAAAGTTGGGGAGGTCACCAATTGCACGGAATTGCCTATGTAAATTTCATCAATGACTTTATATATCTTGACCCCACCACCATTGAGCTTACCATTCGTGGCGCTTTCCCTCGGTACGACTACCGTCAGGCTGATGCGCTCTACACCGGTTTTGACCTGAAGTATGAAGGTAAATGGAGCAGCAAGTGGAATGGCACTGCTTCGGCGAGCCTGCTTTGGGCTGAGAATATTACCAAAAATGCGTTCTTTATAGGTGTGCCGGCTCATAGGTTTGATGCTGCATTGAGCTATCAATTTAACGATATGCGAAAATTCAAAACCCCATTCGTTTCTATCAATGGCTCATATACCATGAGGCAGTACCGGGAGCCGGAACTCTTTCCTTTTGAAACAGTTTTTGGCGAAAGCCCCAATACACCGCTGCCTGTAAGTTTTGATTTCGCACCGGCACCCGATGCGTACTTTCTGCTCGGAGCATCAGCAGGGGTGCGTTTTGCCAAGAGTACACTTTCAGTTTCGGTTGAGAATGCGCTCAATACCGCATACCGCGATTACATGAACCGGTTCAGGTACTTTGCCGATGAGCCGGGTATCAATTTTTTAATTCGTTTCAAACAAAGTTTTTAATTTTAAACACCCTAAATTCAAACAAATGAAAAACAACAAATGGCTCTTCGCAGCCGCCCTTTCTCTTTCACTGCTTAGTTTTACCGCCTGCAATAATGATGACGACAGCACCCCGCCACCGGCAGGCGGCGATGAAGAAGTAATTACTACCTTAGAGCTGCATTTCACCAATGTGGTAAATGCCGATGAACATCATTTTGAATGGGAAGATCTGGATGGCCCTGGTGGCAATGAGCCCGAGATTGATAACATCATTTTGCCGGCAGGTACCTACGCCCTTAAAATAGAAGTGTACAACAAATCAAATCCTGCCAATATTATCGATGTAGCTGAAGAAATAGCAACAGAAGGCCCTGATCATCAGTTTTTCTTCTTGGCCCTAGGCGGTGCACTGCCGGAATTCAGCTTTGTGTATTCCGATTTTGATTCCAACGATTTTCCCATTGGCTTAGAATCTGTTTGGACATTTGCATCTCCTACTACTGAAGCATCTCAAATGCGTGTAGTGCTGCGTCATGAGCTCAACAAAAACGCACTCAATGTGCCTCTTGGCGATATAACCCTTGCCGGTGGATCAACCGATATTGACGTTATATTCCCTCTTACTGTGCAGTAAGCATCTATTGGCGCCCGCTTTTCATAACTTTGCCACATGAGAAAAGCGGGCGCTTTTATTTTATTTTGCCTTGCGCTTGTGGCCTGCTCCAAAGTTTCTGACGACCAGGAGCGGCCCGAGATTCTGCGTTTCGACATAACCAACGCTGTACTTATACCCGGCGATATACTCGAAGTGCATGTGGAAGCATCCGATAATGAGCAGCTCATTCAATCCCGTATTCGTGTACTTTCGGCCTTTACCAAGTCATTCGGGGCATGGAATGCAGTGCAGGTGAGTACCCTTTCGGGAAAAACATTTTCTACGGCTTTCGCACTTATAGTTCCAGATTCGGCCCTGGCCGGCCTATATAGCGTAGGCTTTCAGGTAGTCGACGAGCGGGGCAATGCATCCATCGACAGCCTGCAGTATATCACCATTCGACAGCCCGGTATTTCTCCAGAACTTATTGATTTCACATCTACACCCTTCCTGAGCGTGTCAGGCACCAATACCCTCACATCAAATGACAGCCTCATTTTCAGCGGCTACGCAGCCGGCGATAGCCTGGCAAACGTGAAAATTGAGTTTAAAAGCAACAGCGATGTTAATATCAGAGAATACGTCTACCAGCTTGAAGGAGCGAAGTTTTGGGATTTTGCTGAAAGTGCTGATACTGTGCGATTCTCTGAGTTTCAGTCATTGCCTGCCCGCATGGTAGTTAGGGTTACCGATAGGGTAGGTCATCAGGACCGGATCAGCTTTCCGCTGAAGTTTATAAACTAATTTCGCATGGCAGTCCGAAACTTTTGTGGTGTTTTTTAAATTTCTCCGATTCTGTTTACTTGCAATGCTTCTGCAAATTCACCTTATTTGCGCTGCAATGAACGCACCTTTGCTTTGAAAGAGCTGGCACGCGCCGCTGAATTGCGGCTCAAAACATATCTCACCACTCCAATCGACGATCGGGGTAGGGCGTTTTATATCGCTCCACCTTTAGGTCGCCGTTTGATCTTGTCTGATGTTCATGGCTGCTATCAAACATTCTCAAAGCTTCTTGATAAAATATCACTCACCCCAAGCGATCAACTTTTCATTGCCGGCGATATGATAAATCGCGGGCCGCATTCCATGCTCGTGCTTGTAAGAATATGGCAACTGCTCGCTGATGGCTACCAGGTTCTTCCACTTCGCGGCAATCACGAGCAATTATTACTTGAATACAACCGCGAACAGTCGCAAAAGCTCTCATTTTTTGCCGAAAGGCAATACTCACGCCATATGATAGAAGCCAATGGCGACCTGCAAAGCGATATTGACCATTTCATAGGAATGCTTCCATACTACTACGAAACCGATAAGGAACTGATAGTACACGCAGGGTTTGATACCACCCAGAAAACTCCGCTTACCATGTGGAAGGACATGATGTGGCTGCGCGAATTTACATACGATGAGCGCACGTTTCAGGGCAAACGGATATTTCATGGTCATGTGCCCCAATCATTTGCCGTGATCGAAGCCTGCGCAAAGCGTGGAGCGCGTGTAGTATGCGTGGACAATGCATGTGTACGTGCCAAATTTCCGGGGTACGGCAACCTGGTATGTATGAATCTCGATACCGGCGAAATTATTAAAAAGAAAAACTGCGATTTGCTTCCGCTGGCTTAAACCCTGCTTTCAGCATTTTTTTGCAGTATAAAAAGCTCATCGCGAAGGCGCGCAGCTTCCATAAAATCCTGATCTTTTGCTGCCTTCTGCATCCTTTTCCGAATGCTGGCAATACTCTTCTGGAGATCGTCGGTACTCATATAAGCTACAACCGGGTCAGCGGCTACGTCCAGTGTTTCAGGCTCGGTATAAGGTCTCGGGCCACCTGGCCGGTTTTTGCGGCTTTCAGTCATGGCTACCCCGGCACCACGTTTTATCTGGGTGGGCACTATACCGTGCGTCTCGTTGTAAGCCCGTTGCCGAATTCTGCGGCGGTCAGTTTCGTCTATCGTTTGGCGCATGCTCTCCGTAATCCTGTCAGCGTACATAATTACCATACCGTTTACATTTCGTGCGGCGCGGCCCACCGTTTGCACAAGCGAGCGCCCGCTGCGCAGAAATCCTTCCTTGTCTGCATCAAGTATTGCTACCAGCGATACTTCGGGCAGGTCAAGCCCTTCGCGAAGTAGATTCACCCCTATCAGTACATCATACACTCCGGCCCTCAAATCGGCGATGATATCTACCCGGTCCAATGTGTCTACATCGCTGTGTATATAGCGGCATTTGATTCCGGTTTTGTCCATAAAACTTTGCAGCTCTTCGGCCATGCGTTTGGTAAGGGTTGTAACCAAAGTTCTCTCACCGCGCTGGGTGCGAATATTTATTGCTTCTAGTAAGTCGTCAATTTGATTCAGGCTTGGTCTTACTTCTATAATGGGGTCTAGGAGGCCTGTTGGGCGTATGAGTTGCTCCACAATTACTCCTTCACTTTTTGTAAGCTCATAGTCGGCAGGGGTGGCACTTACGTAAATGGTATGGCTCATCATATGTTCAAACTCATCAAATTTTAACGGCCTGTTGTCGAGCGCAGCCGGGAGCCTGAACCCGTAGTCTACGAGATTTATTTTTCGGGAACGGTCGCCTGCGTACATTGCCCTCACTTGCGAAACAGTTACGTGGCTTTCGTCAACCACAAAAAGAAAATCTTCAGGAAAGTAGTCGATCAAACAGAATGGTCGTTGACCGGGTTCTCTGCGGTCAAAATACCGAGAATAGTTTTCTATTCCGGAGCAATAACCAAGTTCGCGCATCATCTCCATGTCATAGGTGGTGCGATCTTCGAGCCTTTTGGCTTCCAAGTGCCGCCCTTCGCTGGTGAAATGCTGCACCTGCAATACCATATCCTGCTGAATCTCCCATATAGCCTGATCCATAGTGGCCTTGGTAGTTACAAATAAGTTTGCAGGGTATATATTGATATGCTCAAAATAGCTGATTGTGGCTCCGGTTTCAGGATTATAGCTGCTGAGGGATTCAATCTCGTCACCATAAAATTCAATTCGTACGCAGTGGTCGGCGTAGGCAAGGAATACATCTACCGTATCACCTTTTACCCTGAACTTGCCTCTGGAAAGCTCATAGTCATTACGCGAATAAAGACTTGCCACCAACAGATGCAGCAATGCATTGCGCGAAACCAACTGGCCTTTCGAAACAGGTATCACACTTTTGTGAAATTCAGTGGGGTTTCCAATTCCGTAAATGCAGGAAACGGAAGCTACAACAACCACGTCGCGCCGACCTGATAGCAGGGCTGATGTGGCGCTGAGCCTCAACTTCTCAATTTCTTGATTGATGCTCATATCTTTTTCAATGTAGGTATTGCTCGAAGGAATAAAAGCTTCGGGCTGGTAATAGTCGTAATATGAAACAAAATACTCTACCAAATTGTCGGGAAAGAACTGCTTGAACTCCCCGTAAAGCTGGGCTGCAAGGGTTTTGTTGTGCGATAGTATGAGTGTGGGCCTGTTGAGTTGCGCTATTACATTGGCTATGGTAAAGGTCTTGCCCGAACCGGTAACACCAAGCAAAGTTTGGGCGGGAAGTCCAGCAACAATTCCATCCACCAACTGTTTTATAGCCGATGGTTGATCGCCTGTGGGTTCAAATTCTGCAGTAAGTTTAAATTCCATAAGAGACCAAAATTAGGCAGAACGCCTTACTTTTACATTATAAACGATAAGTAATACCTCATGTTTTTCAAACGCATCTTGCACTACCTCAATCCGGCCACGCTTTTTCAAAAAGGCACCGGAAATTTTAACCTGCGTATGATGCACGGCATCAACAGGATATCTATTTTTATGTTTCTAATATGTCTGGTGGTATTGTTCATCAGGTATTTAAGCCGGGGCTGAAAGCAATTGAATTCGGAATTCATTCCTGATTGTTGATTGAAATATATTTAGAGTTTAATAATCCGGGATTCTCTTAATTTTCATTTATTTTAGTAACAGATTGAGCAATGATCGTAAGAATTGTAAAGCTTCAGTTTGACGAACGCACCCACGAAGAGGCTCAGAAACACCTTCTATCGATGGTTCCAAACGTACGTTCATGGCCCGGCTGTATCCATCTGGAGGTACTCTTTGACGAAAACAGGGTAGGTAGGATCGTCACTTACAGCCATTGGGAGAGTATAAAAGCGTTGAACGAATACCGGTGCTCAGAAGTATTTAGAGATTTTTGGACTGTGGTAAAGCCGTATCTGGCTAGCCCCACCGAAGCATGGACTATGCGGCGCACCGTTTATTTGCCGTAAGGTGAACGCTGTTATTTTCATGCCTGACTTGTTATAAAGTCTGCATTGTTCTTCAGGGCGCCCATGTAAAAATCTATATCTTTACCCGCAGTAAAAGCGTTCTTGCCAATGCGGGCATTGATCCTGAAGGAAATCAATAGTTTTTTAAGTTCAGTAATCGGCTATGTGGTCATAGCTGTATTTCTACTGCTCACGGGCCTGTTTATGTGGGGTTTTCCCGGTGCGCTGAATGTTTTAGACCAGGGCTATGCCACGCTGGACACCTTATTTTACGTTGCTCCCTGGGTATTTATGTTTCTGGTTCCGGCGGTTACCATGCGGTCTTTCAGTGAAGAAAAACGCAGCGGTACCATTGAACTCCTCTTTACCCGGCCGCTTACCGATTTTCAAATTATCATAGCGAAGTACCTTGCGGGTGTAATACTTGTATTGCTCGCTCTGCTGCCTACGCTGGTTTATTACGCTTCCGTGTCATACTTGGGCAACCCTTCGGGAAATGTTGATACCGGCGGAACGATAGGCTCCTATATGGGGCTGCTTTTTCTCAGTGCAGGTTTCGCGTCCATCGGCATATTTGCATCAGCCATTACTGAAAACCAGGTAGTATCATTTATCGTGGCCTTGTTCCTGAGTTTTATTTGCTACAGCGGCTTGGGCCAAATTGCAAGTTTCGAGTTGCTGGGCAGCATGGACAGGTTTGTGCAGAATTTGGGCATAGCAGAACATTACGACTCCATGAGCCGAGGGGTAATCGATACCCGCGATGTGGTGTACTTTATAAGCCTTTCCGGCATTTTTATAATTCTCACCAAAATGGTGCTTCAAAGCAGGAGGTGGAAATGAGTATGAAAGGCATGGAACAAGGACGCATTTGGCTGGAAGCATTGCTCGGAATTGTGTTTTTTGTGGCGCTATCATTTATTAGCCAGTATTTCTTCACCCGTTTTGACCTTACGGAAGAAAAGAGGCATACCCTTACACCTACCACGATAGAATTGATGCGTGAGCTCGATGATGTGGTATACATAAAAGTATTTCTTGATGGTGACTTTCCTGCTGACTACCAGCGGCTGAGACAGTCGGTAAAGGAAAAGCTTGACGAAATGCGGGCCTACGCTGCAAGCAATATTCAGTATGAGTTCATCAACCCAAGCGAAGACCCTGACCGCAAAGCCCGCGAGGCAATGTATGGCGAATTGGTAGAAAAAGGCCTGATGTATACCGCCCTTCAAATCAGGGAAAAAGACGGATTAAAGGAGCAGATAATTTTTCCGGGAGCTTTGGTTTCATACAAGGACAGAGAAGTACCGCTACAGATTTTGCTCAATCAGCAGCGCGCTACTGATGCCGAAATGATAAACCGCACCATCAACAACCTTGAATATGCCTTGGTAAATGCTGTTTATCAGGTGAAAACAGCCCGAAGGTCGAGGGTAGCCATACTGGAAGGCCACGGTGAACTGGCGCCTATCGAAACCCGTGATTTTCAGCTTGAACTTGAGAAATACTACGATGTAGAACATGTAGAAATTGACGGCAAGCTCAATTCGCTCAGCAAGAGTATCGCAGGTCAAAGCAGGCGTGAAAACAGATATGACGCTATAATAATTCCAAGACCTACTACTACTTTTTCTGAGCAGGATAAGTATATCATCGACCAGTTTATCATGCATGGCGGCCGCGCCGTATGGCTCATTGACCCTATGCAGATGGATATGGACAGCCTTCAACTTACGGAGAATACGCTTGCGGTACCGCTTCGCGTGAATCTCGACGATCAGTTGTTCACATACGGCGTAAGGCTCAACAGAAACCTATTGCTCGATCGCACCTGTGCGCCGATTCAGGTAGTTACAGGCCCGCCGGGAAATGAACGCAATGAATTGCTGCCATTTTACTTCCACCCTGTTATTATACCCACTATATCGCATCCTGTAGTTGCCAATATTGACCCTTTATTTACTGAATTTGTAAGCAGCATCGATACCATAGCGGCAGCAGGTGTTACCAAAAAAATCATACTAACTACCTCGCCCTACACCAAAATATTAAAATCGCCGGTAAGGGTAAGTCTCAATATCGTTTCGATCAATCCCGATTTTGGCAATGCAACCCGCCCCAATGAGCCCATCGCGGTGTTGCTCGAAGGTGAGTTTCCTTCAAATTTCACCAACAGGTTACCCCCTGAATTTTACGACGACAAGAGCCTGAGCTTTAGCGAAAAAAGTACCTTTACAAGAATGCTTGTGGTGGCTGATGGCGATATAGTGCGCAATGGCGTGAGCCCCGATGGCACTAAATTTCGTGAGTTGGGCTTTGATCCTATAGTTCGCAGAAAAATTTATGGCAATAAAGAGTTTTTGATCAATGCAATGAATTACCTCCTTGGCGACGACAGGCTCATCAATGTTCGCTCCAGAACCGTCATTTTGCGAAAGCTCAACGATGAACGCATCACTGCTCAACGCACGCTGTGGCAAGGTATCAATATAGCGCTTCCGGTATTGCTCACTGTTATACTGGGCATATTGCAATACTTCGTGCGCAAATCAATATACACCAGAAAAATACGGTAAAGAAAGGATGAAGAATATTGTTCCATTCGCAGTTGTAGTGTTGATTCTCACTGTTATATCGGTTTACTTGTACCAGACTTTTGACACAGGAAGTACTTCAAGCCGCGAACAAACCGATTTCGCAATCAAAGACACTGCCGATGTTGGCAAGATTTTTATAGCCGATAGCTATGGCAACACCATTACCCTTGCCCGCGATAACGGTGCGTGGATGGTAAATGGAATGTTTAAAGCCCGCGAAGATGCCGCAAGCCTGCTTCTCGAAACCTTTCGGAATGTATATGTACAGCGGCCTGTTGCAAAAGAAGCGCAGGAGCAGGTAAACCGTATCATGGCCGGCAATGCCAAAAAAGTGGAGATATATTCCAGAGAAGGTAAGTTGATCAAAACCTGGTACGTAGGTTATGGCACCATGGATAAAAAAGGAACCTACATGCTGCTCGAAACACCTGAGCATGGCAGGAGTGCTGCGCCCTTTATAATGGATATGAGAGGGTTTACCGGAATGCTCGATACGCGCTTTTTCACCAGCATTTCAGAATGGCGAAGTACCCGCATATTTTCTTACCCCACATTAAACTTTAGTGAAATAGCCGTAGAATATCCCACTCAGGAAGGTGCCAATTTCAAGATTCAATATAGCGGGGGAAATAACATAAAACTTTTCGGTCCTGATGGCACCAACCCTGTATCTGGTTTTGATACCACAATGGTGAAGGATTATATGCTCAACTTTAAGCTGGCTTCATTTGAGAATTACAATACCCTGCTTAACCCACAGCAGGAGGATTCTGTAAAAGCGTTGGTGCCATTTCAAATAATCCGCGTTACCGACGCGCAAGGCACACGTACTTTGAAACTCTGGCCAAGGCCAGCTCCTGCAGGTCAAATGGAAATGGATGCCGTAACTCCAGCGCTTGTGGACCGAGAAAGGGTATACGCCTGTACAGATAATGATGAACTCGCATTTGCGCAACGCTTCGTTTGGGATCATTTCAGAGCGCCATTTCACGCCTTCAAGCCATTGCCATAATGGTATATCCTGTTCATAAAGTTATAGGTTTGCTTTGGTCTTAATCGCTTATATTTGTCGCCTTAATACGACAAGCGAAAACCAAAATCGAAATGAAATTTATCGTTTCCAGTGCAGACCTTTATAAACACCTGCAAACCATTAACGGTGTACTTGCCTCGAATAACACAGTTCCTATCCTGGACAATTTCCTTTTCGAAATTGAAAAGGATGCCCTGACCATCTCAGCCAGTGACCTGGAAACGACGATGATTACCAAGGTTGGTGTTACCGCCGAAGAATCCGGGGCCATTGCTGTTCCGGCAAAGCTTATGATGGAATACCTAAAAACCCTTCCTGAGCAGCCACTCACTTTCACCATTGATGAAAAAACACTCGGCATAGAAATAGCCAGCAGCTACGGCAAAAGCAAACTGGCAGGTTTTGCTGCTGATGAGTTTCCAAAAAACCCTGAAATGGAAGATCCCATTTCCGTGGTTATTCCGGCTGAGGTTTTTTCAGAAGCCATACAAAAAACCATTTTCGCTACAGGCAATGATGACCTGAGGCCGGTAATGTCGGGCATTTGCTGTGAGCTCTCTGATGAAGGTATTCGATTTGTAGCCACCGATGCTCATAAATTGGTGCGCTATACCCGCACTGATGTAAAATCACCTAATACAGCGCAACTGATATTTCCCAAGAAACCACTGAACTTTTTGAAAGGTGTGCTTTCAGGTACAAGTGCCGCGGTAACCCTGCAATACGATGGTAAAAATGTGAAGATATCGTTTGATGACAACGTGGTGTTTGTGCGCCTTATTGATGGAAAATATCCGAACTACGAAGCGGTAATACCGAAAGACAATCCGAACAAAATGACTGTAGACAGGCTTTCGCTATTGGGTTCAGTGCGCAGGGTTTCTATTTTCTCAAATAAAACTACGCACCAAGTAAGATTGCGAATCAATGGCAGCGAACTTTCCATCAGTGCCGAAGACCTTGACTTCTCAAATGAAGCCAATGAGCGCCTCACTTGCAGCTATGAAGGTCAGGATATGGAAATCGGTTTTAACTCAAGGTTTCTTCTTGATATGCTCGGCAATTTGAATTCAGAATCAGTAGAGCTTTCATTGAGTGGACCTACCCGCGCAGGTATTCTGGTTCCTCTTGGTTCTGACAATGCAAGCGAAGATGTGCTGATGCTCGTAATGCCTGTAATGCTTGCGAATTAATCAGGTATCACTGAATATTTATTAAAAGCCGCACTTGTTGAGGCTTTTTTTCTTTTAGCCTACCGCTAGTCCGTTGGGCGTTTTTTGTTCTGTGGTTAGCAGTATCACACCGCGCGTTCCTAACACACCAAGCACCAGGCATTCACTCATAAAATCAGCAATTTGTAAAGGAGGAAAGTTTACAACTGCCAATACCTGATTTCCTACTAAATCATCAGCAGAATATTGATCAGTTATTTGCGCACTGCTTTTTTTAAGTCCCAGATCTCCGAAATCTATGAATAGCTTATAAGCTGGTTTTTTTGCTTTGTCAAAAACAATAGCGTCCACAATCGTTCCTGTTCTGATATCGATTTTCTCAAAATCTGAATACGCTATTAAGTCTTTTATTTTCATGTGATTGTTATTATGCTTTCGCGAAAATATTCATACAAAATTCACTTCTTGTTTCGTTTGCGCATACTGCTTGATACCACCAAAAAGTCTGTGATATCAATTCCAAAATGCTTTAAAGATGCCATAAGCCAGATCGCAGCAGCCACTTCATCCAAGTTACCAATGATTGGCAGGTTGTCAGGTAACTCGAAAATACCAACTGAAAAATTGAGCAAATATACAGACGATAAAACCAGTCCGAATATAGCCGTAATACGTTTCATTGTGCATTGAGTATGGATTCAAAGGTATGAAATTGTCATTGTTCATTTACTTCGATGGTAAGGTTATGAAGTAGTGCAAATACCTTTTTAAAATTCACATTGGCTGAATATTGGAGTGGCAAAATTTAATTATGATTTGAAGTTAGCTTCATTCATTTCGCAACCCGTTGTTAGAACTTTGAACTATTCATTAACCAATAACAGTGATCATGAAAAGAATAATTACAACAGTGACAAGCGCTGTCTTTATTTTGGCATCAGCCAATATGAGTGCACAGCTTGTGAGCCCAACGGCAGCCATGCCGCCAGTAAGTAAAAAGCTGGAGCGATCCGTAGCCAAAAACAATGTCGATCTCAATTTCGATGCTTCCCTTGCTCCCTTTTACCACGGAGTAGCATCAGGCGATCCACTACCAAACAGGGTGATGTTATGGACGAGACGTACCCCAAATGACGATGCTGCTAGCTATCAACTCGGTTGGCAGGTAGCAGCCGATGCAGATTTTAACACCATTGTACGGCAAGGATTGGTGAGTGCCAATATAAATGCAGACTTCACCGCAAAAGTAGATGTAGGCCAGCTTGTACCCGGCACTACCTACTATTATCGCTTTTACGATTTTGCATTGCAAAGCGTTTCAATTACAGGACGCACCAGAACTGCGCCTACAGGCAATGTTGACCATTTGCGATTCGCTGTGGTTTCATGCAACAACTACCAGGCTGGATACTACAATGCATTTCGAAAAATTTCTGAGCGTGCTGACCTAGATGCTGTAGTGCACCTTGGCGATTACATTTATGAATATGGCGCCGGAGAAGGCACTTACGGTTACAGCCCCGACAGGCCCGACAGGCTGAATGTACCTGAAGTAGAAATACTGACCCTTGCAGATTACCGCACCAGATACTCACTTTACCGCCTTGATGCTGACTTGCGTGCAGCTCATCAGCAGCACCCCTTTATTACCGTTTGGGACGACCACGAATCAGCAAATGACTCCCATGCCAATGGAGCAGAAAACCACAACGAAAATGAAGGTGACTGGGAAGCCCGTAAAGCCATTTCAAGACAGGTATACTACGAGTGGATGCCGATACGCGAAACGCCCAACGAGAAACTATACCGCACCTTAAAATACGGCGATATTGCTGAGCTATTTATGCTTGACACCCGTCTCGAAGCCCGCGAAGAGCAGCCACTTCTTGCGTCGGATACGATTGAATACCGCACGATGCTAGGCCAAACACAGCTCAACTGGCTGAGAAATAAAATGGCTCAAAGCACAGCGAAGTGGAAGATTGTAGGGAACCAGGTAATTTTTGCTCCTTTCAACGTAGGTTTCGCAGCTACCAACCCAACCGACCTGCAGGAAGTAACCCTGCTAGAAAGCATTTTTGTTGATATTTGGGATGGTTATCCAAAGGAGAGAAAAGCCATTTTGAGCGAACTTAGAAGCAATCCGCAGATTGGAAATGTGGTTATTCTTACCGGCGATTTCCATTGCGCTTTTGCATTCGATGTGCCTATAGATCCAGTAATTTACCCCAATCCCTTCGCACTTAATTTCCCAACACCAAGCCCAAGCTACAACCCTGTAACCGGGGAAGGTTCATTGGCTGTTGAATTTGCAACACCTAGTATATCCTCTGCAAACTTTGATGAGAATACTGACCCTTCATCTGCTCAGGGCATTCAGTTCGCCATTAACGCTGATATTCCAATTGGTCCGCCACTTGGTACTGTAAACTACAATCCTCATCTTAAGTATGTTGACCTTATTCAGCATGGCTACATGATTCTTAATGTTACTGAGGCCGCAGTGCAGGCCGACTGGTACTTTGTGAATATTCTGGAGCCCAATGATGATACACAATCATATGGCGCAGGACAGCTAAGTGTGGACGGTAGCCGCCATCTTTCGCCAGCACAGAGCGAAGCGCCGGGTAAGTCTGAACAACCGGTTCTGGCGCCGCTTGTACAATCGGTAAATACCAACGGCTTTGATGCGCTGGTATCACATAGCAATGAAAGCAAGGTGGTTGCATTCAATATTTTCCCTATCCCTGCCAAGGCAGGATCTGAACTTTACATTCACCTGGGGGTTCAGGAAAATACTATGCTGGTAATAGAAATGATTGACATTTCAGGAAGGGTTATGAGTACAAACCGGGAAGGCGATAAGGCACCCGGAATGTATACTTATACTTTGCCAATAGCCGAGAGTACACCAGCAGGTGTTTACTTTGTGCGTATCAGTACCAGCAATGAAGTGCTTACGAGAAAATTGGTTGTAGAATAACAACACATAAGAATAAATAAAGGGCGAGGTTCACCAGAACCTCGCCCTTTACTAATTTGCTTCTCAGGGCGCTTTCAAAGAGCTAATCTGAAATTTCAAGTGAAATACTGCCAGCAGCTTTATCACTATTTGCCATACCGGGACTAAGGGTGTACCTTACCTCGTATCTGCCTTTTTTGAGGTTCTCAGGAAGCTCAATCCCGATTTTTCCAAAATAACTTTGCTTGGCAGGCACTAAACTAACTGAAGTTTCACAAAGTAACCTCTCGCGTGATGCTTGATTGTATACCAGGTAGAAGTATGCCTTCACATCTTTGAGCTCCTTTTCGGTGCGGTTGCCAATGCCGATATGAATGCCAACTCTCTTTTGAAATTTGTCTACTGTATAAGGAATTGGAGAAGATAAATAGTATATATCATCTTCCGTCAATTCACGAAACTTGTTGACAGCTTCGAGTTTTTCAAAACTATGCATATCTATCATAACTGTGATTTTTGTAAGTAGTACACTAATGACGAATTTATTCAAAAAACCAACTCAATCAGACTATTGGAGCAGGCTATATCCAATTATTAGCCGGCTTGTCAAAATATTACTACGTATTGCGATAATCTGACGATGAGTGTATAATTGAAACAAAATAAACGTCTAAATTGGCCGGAAAGTGTGAAAACATCTCAACAATTTGTTAAAATACTTAACATGTTACCTTGGTATTATTCAATGAATAGGCCTGATTAACAATATAATATACTGTTGATAAAATCATGCGGTTAACTCTTATAAAATCTCTTAGCCGACATTAAGTCCGGGCGTTGATGACTGTTGATGCCCTTCTACCTTAGGATTCATAATGTAAAACCACAGAAATGGAACCAGGCTTAGCAGCATCATACCGGGATAGCCGGTGGGCATTTGCGGGCTATGCTCGTGGTGATCCAAAACCTGATATTTTTTTGCGGGTTGGTAATGATGATCACTGTGTCGAGAGAGTTCGAAGAGCATAATGCGACCTACTACATGGTTTGAATTCCAGCTATGAATAGGCGTTACTTTCTCATATCGGTGGTCGCTTACCTTGTGTCGCTGAAGTCCATAGTGCTCGATATAATTTACAGTTTCGAGCAGCAAAAAGCCCGATATAGCTGCACCGGTATATATCAAAGTAACCTTCCATCCGAACAAAAACAGCAGTAATAACCAAAAAGAGAGCTGTAAAATTTGAAATTGCAGCATTTCGTTTTTAAAGCTAAATATTGATTTACCGTTGCGTTTAATGCGCTGTTTTTCAATATCCCAGGCCGATATATAGCTGTAAATAACCGACCTGATCCAAAAGTGATAGAGTGATTCGTTGTACCGGGCTGAAGCAGGATCTTCATGGGTGCTTACATTTTTATGATGCCCGCGGTTATGTTCAATGAAGAAATGCATGTAAGCACTGGGTAGCAGCAGTGCTTTGCTCATCACCTGCTCCAATTTATTCGACCGATGCCCCAGCTCATGTGCCACATTGATACCCAAGCCACCCAGCACTACTCCGAGGGAAAGGGTAAGTCCCGTAAGTTCTACAAATGAATAATCCCGTTGTGAAATAAAAAGCAAGAACAGTAGGATACAACTATAGACTACAGGTACGACCATATAGAGCATCAGGTCGTATTTGTGGTCATGTAGCCGCATTTCACGCTCAGCTTCTTCCACATTTTTAGCATCTGGCTTGAAAGCGATTTCCAGTAATGGTATTATTCCAAAAGCGAAGAGGAGCGGGGAGAATGTAAGCCAACCACCTGATAACAATCCGGCCATGAATAAAAAGGGAATGATATATACCATGCCATATTTCAACGCGCGAGCTTCCATAGAATCCAATTTGAACAAGACTAAAATAAGGAAAAAATTATTACGACTCAGGCTGAATTTCTGCTTGCGTTTATATTGCCATAAAGCGATCTGACTACAAGCTTGCGGAATGTATCAGTAATCTGCGTTTGTCCTTTTCCGGAGCTTTCCATTTCTTTGATTTTCATAAGCGCATATTGCTGAATGATAAGCAGTGGCAACACAATTTGTTCCCTGAGTTCTATGCTGCTTCGTATTGCAGGGTTTGTGTCGAGAAGCCGACTTTGCCCAGATATGAGGAGCAGATATTTTCGCGAGAGCAACGACTCCTCATAAAGTAGTTTCCAAAACTTGCCAAACTCAGGGTCGCGCTCCATGTATTGGGTTAGGTCAAAATTGGTTTTTGAAAGCGACTGCATCGAGTTTTCGAGTAGAGTTCTAAAGAACAATGAATTTTTGAAGAGCGATTTTAATTCTTCCAGCCTACCGGAGTTGTCAATACTTTCAAAAGCCTTGCCCAATCCGTAAAATCCGGGCACATTCTGTTTTAGCTGACTCCATGCACCTACAAATGGAATTGCTCTTAAATCTTCGAACTTTAGCTCTGTTGATTTTCCTCTTTTTGCAGGCCGGCTGCCAATATTCGTTTCGGCGTAATACTTCAGCGTGCTCATCTTCTCGAGGTAGGGCATGAAAAGGGGATGGGCTTTAAAATCCTGATATGCCTTGTAGCTGATAGCAGATAATTCATCGAGCAATGCTCTTTGGCCAGCATTTAACACTTTGTATGGACTGTCGAGTACTTTGTTTTCAAGCCCCGCTGTAAGAAGCTGCTCAAGGTTATACTTTGCAGATTCAATTGTGCCAAAGTTTGAACTGATCGTTTGTCCCTGTATGGTAATTTGAATCTGATTGCTTTCAATTGTTGGGCCAAGAGAAGCGTAAAATTTATGGGTATTTCCTCCGCCCCTTGCCGGCGGGCCGCCGCGGCCATCGAAAAATACCACCTGTATACCAAACGCTCTCGAAACCCTACTGATCTCTTCTTTGGCTCTGAAAATGCCCCAATTTGCAGTAATATATCCACCATCCTTCGTTCCATCAGAAAAACCAAGCATTACGATCTGTTTATTTTTCCTTTGCATCACATGACTTCGGTACGTCTTGTTGGAGTAAAGTTCAGTCATTACTTCTCCCGCATTTTGGAGGTCTTCAATGGTCTCGAAAAGCGGTATAATATCAATAAACATTCGCTTTCCCATGCCGGCCATTTTAGCCAGTGCATATGTTCTCGCCACATCATCCACACCACGGCAATTGCTTATTATGAAACGATAACAGGCTGCAGGACCATTGAGTTTTTGTATTTGCCGCATGGCAGTAAAACACCTGAAGGTATCATTGAGAATGGGGTCATCGATGGAAGGCATTTCCGGCAGTTTTTCAAAACCGAAATAAGCTTCCGAAGATTTTTCATTTTGGGTAATATTTCTGCGTGTTTTTAATACCACAGCATCAAACGTCTGGCTGATTACTCGGCTATCCTGTCTTATGTCAATGGTGCTGAAATGAAATCCGAATATTTTAACCTTTCGCAACAAGTCTTCAACATCTTCTGCAAATAGCCCATTGTGGTCATTATGCAAACATTCTATCAGATCGCTGAGATTCTTTTTTAGCCCTAAAAGCGTGATGCTGGGCTTTTTTGGTTTTACAAATGCACTTTCATACAGTCCTTTTTCTATTTCATCAAGTATTTCCTGCGCTCCTCTGAAAGTGATGCGTCTTTTCAAAATACGCACATCTCTATAATATGATTTAAGCAGCCTTGTGCGCAATTGATCGGCTACCAAAAGCGTCGTTTCTACCGTTACGAATGGGTTTCCATCCCGATCCCCTCCCGGCCAGAAGCCCATTTGGATAAGAGGGTTTTCCTTGAATACATCTTCAGCGATCTCACCTAGTTCATCATGAGCTTCGCGGTATATTGCCGGAATCGATTGGTAGAAAATATTCTCCAAATACCAGGATAATCGCACCGCTTCATCATAGGCGGTAGGTTTTTCTTTTTGGAAAAAGGGGGTTTTACCAAGCTGAGCCAGATACTTTTTGATCAAACTCAGATCGTTGGTTTTTACGGCTTTTGTAAGGTCAGTGATTATTCCAAGTACTGCACCAGGGTAAAACTGTGTAGGGTGTGCAGTGAGTACAACCCTGATTCTGAAATATTTCAACGCCTGCTGCAATCGTTCCCTTGCGTTGCGGTTGGATGCAGTTTGCACGAATGCTTTGAAGCTGCCGTTGCCATCCAAACTATTTATACGTTCGAAGGCCGCATCTTCAAGGGCGTCAACAAGCACCACCTGTCGCTCAATGAACTGTACAAACTTAAAAAGCATTTCAATTTTTTCCTGTTCATCCCTCTTTTTTGGCTGCTCCGCAAAGAAGCCTTCAATAATTTCACTTGGTGAAAGTTTTACATCAAGCCCTTTTCTGCATTTTTCTGTTAGAATAGGCAGCAACATACCTGTTCGGTGCACCCCGCTAAGGTTTAGTGTCAGAAATATAGCATTGAATACTTGGTAGCGAAGCAATACATACTCTTCAAAAGCACTTTGGTTCTCGTTCATCACACTGATTTTTAACGGGGTCAAGTTAGTTATTTGTAATCAGGCTGCAAGAATTTAGATATACGCAAGATTATCAGCAAACCGCCGATTATGGCTACCTTTGCGGAGTTTTTTATGGAACAAGTACCTCAAAATTCTACAGAATTAGCCTATAAAGAGCTCTATCCTTATCAGGAAGAAGCTATTGCTCAGATTTTTGAGATTTTCCGCAAGGTTGATGGTAAGGCGAATGTGCTTTTTCAATTGCCAACTGGCGGGGGCAAAACAGTGATCTTTTCGGAGATTGCGAGGCAATTTATTCAGGAAACCAGTCGCAAGGTGCTTATTCTAACCCACCGAGTAGAGCTTAGCGCCCAAACTTCGCGCGCACTGAGCGAAATCAAAGTGAAGAATAAAATTATAAACCGTGATGTAAAGGAATTGCCTGATAGAGAGCATTATGATTGCTATGTTGCAATGGTGGAAACGCTCAACAACAGGCTGAATGAAAATGAAAACTACCTGCTCGATATAGGTTTGGTTATCGTTGATGAAGCACACTATAACTCCTTTCGTAAGTTGTTTAAGCATTTTGAAAACTCAAATATGTTAGGGGTCACTGCCACCCCACTTAGCTCTAACCGCAATCTTCCGCTGAACGAGAATTACAACCACTTACTTGTCGGTCATAGCATCTCTGACCTGATTAAAGATGGATATCTCAGCGATGCCACCACTTATATTTTTAATGTGAATCTCCGCTCGCTTAAAGTAGGGCCTGATGGTGATTTTACCGTGAGTTCGCTCGATCGGTTGTACAGTTTGTATTCTATGCAGGACAGGCTTCTGGCTTCATACCAAGAGCATTGCGAAGGCAAGAAAACCCTTATTTTCAATTCTGGAATCGCCACATCGATTCGTGTTTTTGAGCTCTTTAAAATTGCTGGCTATAAGGTAAAACACCTCGATAGCACTTTTACACCAAAGGATCGTCAGGATACACTTGACTGGTTCAGGACTACACCTGATGCTGTACTCACTTCGGTGGGTATTCTTACCACAGGGTTTGATGAACCATCAGTAGAAGCAATTATCGTAAACAGGGCTACAAGGTCGCTTACCTTGTATCACCAAATGATAGGCCGGGGCTCGCGCATTACATCAACTAAAAATTTCTTTCAAATAATAGATCTGGGTAACAATGTTCAGCGGCTGGGCCTTTGGCAGGATTTTATAAACTGGACCGATATATTTCGCTTTCCCGACAAATATTTTGAGCGTATTGAAGACCGTGATTCAAATCTGATGCACGACTATAATTACGAACGTTCGCCAGCATTAAGCGAGCGATTTTCTAAGAATAGTCCTGACGATGAATTCGATATGAAGCAGGTATATTCAGACATGGCTGCCCAGGGCGAAAGGCCAAAAAAGGCCATCGATTTAAGCCTTGAAAATCACGCTAAGCAAATTGCTAAAAATGCTCCTGAATACGAAGAAGCGTTAGAACTATTTGATTTGCTTGAAGATGAGATTCAATACCGCTGCAGACTTTACTGCAACTGCCTTCATAGCGCCACAGAGAGCTATTTTGACTGGCTTTCTGAAACATACAAGCGTAAGCTGCGACATCAAATTCATGTGCAGTATATTAACTAAATGTTGGTACAAGTGAACCTTGAAGATAGCTGGAAAAAAGCGCTTTCGGCAGAGTTTACGAAGCCCTATTTTGAAATTTTGGTTGCTTTTGCAAAAGAAGCTTACAGCAGTGAAGTGGTTTACCCACCGGCAAGACAAATATTCAGGGCTTTTGATCTCACGCCACTCCCACAGGTTAAGGTTGTAATCATTGGGCAGGACCCTTATCACAATCCCGGTCAGGCAAATGGTTTATGCTTTTCAGTAAATGAGGGAATTGCATTGCCACCATCGCTGCTCAACATTTTTAAGGAAATTCAAATGGATATCGGGATTCCAACGCCCGGCAATGGAAACCTGGAAAGGTGGGCTTCACAGGGTGTGTTGTTACTGAATGCTACACTAACTGTGGGAGCTCACTCGGCGGGATCCCATCAGAACAAAGGGTGGGAGCAATTTACTGATGCTGCAATTGCCGCTTTGAATGAGCGCCGAAAAAATGTGGTATACATGCTTTGGGGCAGCTACGCTCAAAGAAAAGGAGCTTGTATTGACCATACCAAAAACCTTGTGCTACAAAGTCCACATCCTTCTCCACTTTCGGCATACCGGGGCTTTCTGGGAAATGGACACTTTGGCAAAGCGAATGCTTTCATGCGGGAGCATGACATCGCGCCTGTGCAGTGGTAATAACAGTAGCTGCGCTTAGAGCAGAACAATTGAAATAACCACTAAAGCTAAAATGGCAATGGCAAAAAAAACAGGTCCGGTGATTTCCGGCTCTAAATCTTTATTTGGCTTTTCCAACATCGAATTCTAATTTGCCGCAAATATAAAACAATAGCCCAATTGCAGAACATTCAATCATTTTTCTTGTATATTTTCAGGAATTCATATATTCACACCACCTTTAAATACTTCGGCGATGAAAAAGGCATGCGCAGAATGTGGTGATGAATTTGCAGGTAGGTCAGATGCTAAGTTCTGCTCTGACCAGTGCAGAAGCACTTTTCACAACCGGCAGTCGCAGCAATCTAACGAATATGTGCGGTTGATAAATTCTGCACTGAAGAAAAACCGCAAGATTCTTTGCGACTGTAACCCTGAAGGAAAATCTAAAATAAAAGGTTCTGAGCTCAGATTGAAAGGCTTCGATTTTGGCTACTTCACAAATATATACATTACCAAAGATGGCAGAGAGTATAGATTCTGCTACGAGCAAGGCTATATACAAACCGGCGAAGACTGGTATACTTTGGTTGTGAAACAGAGCTATGTTTGAGTTGCAATCTTAATTCGCGCGTCGCACCGCCTGAAAAAGTAAGCAACGCTGAGCCCTGAGATAATATGCCAAACACCCCACCAGGCTGCTATGATAGCCATGCCCCCGTTTCCATTAAAAAAGGAAAATATTATAATCAGTCCCAGACCTGAATTTTGAATGCCGGTTTCTATTGCCAGAGTTCTCCGGTCGCTTTCTGGCAATTTAACCAAGGCACCAGTAAAATAACCACTAAGTAGGGCTATACCATTGTGAGCAAATACCAGCAGGAAAACCAAAGACAATTGCGATCTGAATACTCCAAAATTCCGGGCCATTGCTATAGCTATGAATCCAAGTAATATCAAAAAACTGAGAACACCAATCGGTTTTTTGATTTTTACAACAATCAAGGGATATTGTTTTGCAAACCAAATACCCAAGATTAATGGTAGCAGTAGCAGGAGTGCTACAGTGCGAAGCATTTCAGGAAATCCTATTTCAAATGCCCTAAGGTACTCTCGTGTGGCCGGTAAGGCGCTGCCCCAAAACTCAAAATTTAATGGAGTCATAATGGGCGAAGCCAAAGTGGCAACCGCAGTGAGGCTTATAGAAAGAGCTACGTTCGCCTTTGAGATCGAAGAGATATAGTTTGACACATTTCCGCCCGGACAAGCAGCCACCAGAATCATTCCCAAACCTAAGGCCGGGTGGGGTTTTGTTAAATATACGAGCACAAAGGTGAGAAAGGGCAACAACAGAAATTGTGTGAATACACCAGTAATTACTCCTTTAGGGTTAAGGCTAATAGTCTTGAAATCATTGGGCTTTATACCGAGCGCTATGCCAAACATGATAAAGCCAAGGCAGATATTGAGCGCCAAGAGGCTCTCTTCCGAAAAAATAATGTTTATATCGTCTACCGGGGTCAATACCACACAGAAATGTACGGCAATGTATAGAAAATAAAAGAGCCGCAAGCGAGTCCAAGAAAACGATTCAGAGAATCGATAACCAATCAATCTAAAACAACCATTAAAGACTGGACTCAACTTGCGGCATGACGATCCCATCGGATCATCAACGGGCTAACCAAAACCTCGTTGTAAAGCCTTTCGGCGTTACAGCGCAAAGATAGGGCGCATTAATTCTTCATGAAAGTAAAATTTCGTTAACGTTCATTTCATATAGACTAAATATGGGATTTTTAAAATCTCGATTTTCTTCTGTAATCGTCGATTAAATAACTTTAATAGCTATAAAAGGTAAAATTTCATCGACAAGATGTAATGATCTTGGATTCCTAAATGATGTTTATTTCGACTATTGCCCAATTTCTTGGGCACTAATCGCCAATATTTCCCCATCGAAAAGTTTAATATCGAACTCAATTGGGTTACAACACACCTCGCAGTCTTCAATATACTTTTGCGCACTTTCTGAAGGGTCAACAAGAATTGATATTGACTCAAAGCAATAAGGGCAGGTGAAGAAATGTTCTATCATAAGCAGACTATATTTTTTGCAAGAACCTTTGTACCTTAAATATGTTTAAAATTAAAAATAATGTGCGATGTATCGACAGGGTGATGTATTATTAGAAAGCATAGAGCGTTTAGGTGATGGAGTCGTTACAGAAGAGCGCTTGCTGGTGAGAGGTGAAGGTCGAAACCACGGCCATTTTATTATGGGTGATTCAGTTACCATATATAAATTGCAAGAAAATATGCGAACGAATGGTGGTGGTATATTAACCCATTATCTGCAAGTATCAGGCACAGCCATACTCGAACATCTTTTTACTGACACCATTTCGCATACGAAGGAACATCTGCCCATCACCATACCTCCCGGCATCTACAGAGTGATCAGGCAAAGAGAGTATAATCCTTATTTAAAGGCCATACGTGCGGTGAAAGACTAATTCTCTATCATGCACTCCGAACTGTCAAATGAGGACTTTAACAGCATTTCGCGGCAAAAACTTCGATTGCTAAGGTGCTTTTTTTCCGATTCAGAACCAAAGCTTGTTTCGCTGGCATCATCCGTTCTAAGCCTTTACAAGGCTTCAGGTATTCAATCTATCCCCAATATTTACATTGCCCACGGTCCCGACCGGGCTGCAGAAATGTTGCTCCATGCCAGAGGTCGCGATTGTGAAAATTTGTATCTACCTAACTGTACTTTCGGGCAGCATATAGCGGCTGTTTCAGTTGCTGACCAACTCTTTAATTACACCAATCGTATTTCACGGGAGAGCATACAGAAGATGAAAGGCTACTTCTCGGATGAAGCCCTTCTAGAGCTTCGAAACATGGTGTTTGCGGATCTCAATTTTCAATGTGGCCATGCTTATGCCAATATCATCATTGATTCACTTGTGCAGCGTTACCGCCAAAAGGGATTGCTCTATGATGAGTTGCCTTCGCTCTATCCAAGCAGCAGCGACATTGATTGGGTTGGTTACTATTCAATTTTGCGAGAAGCTATACATCTCGATATTTCTGTACCGCGGTTTTACGAAAACTTTATACTAAGAGGAGGTTTACTCCTTCATGCCTTTGATTCATTTGCGGTAATAGTTCTCAGACCGGCTGTGATTTTGCGAAACGAAAACCTCGTGGTGCATAATGAGCGAGGGGCTGCTGTGTGTTGGCCCGATGGCCTTTCATATTATTTCTGGCACGGAGTGCAAGTGCCTGAAAAGCTTATCATGTCGCCCCAAACGGTTATCTATGATGATATAATCTCTGAAGAAAATGCCGAAGTGAGGCGCTGTTATCAGGAAGTTCTTGGCAGTGAGCAGTTTGCTAATATTTTAGGCATTGAGTCTATAGATATAAAAACGGATAAGGCAGGAAATGAACTTGTACTATTCCGCACCAGGGAAAGAGACAAATTTGCGGGCGATCATATTTATTTCGCAAAAGTAATATGCCCAAGCACAGCTAGGGCTTATTTTCTTTGTGTACCGCCGCAAATAAAATCGGTAGAAGAAGCAGTAGCCTGGACTTTTGGCAAAAGCGCAGGTGAATACAGCCCGATAATCGAAACCTAATGCTACTTACGCTCCTGCCATAGCATTCTTCGAGCGCTTGCGGTCGTTTTCGGTGAGGTGTGTCTTTCTGATTCGAATAGACTTTGGTGTCACTTCCACAAATTCGTCAGCCTGAATATATTCAAGAGCTTCTTCAAGACTGAAAATTTTTGGTGGGATAAGTTTTACCTTTTCGTCTGTACCCGAGCTGCGAATGTTTGTGAGCTTCTTGGTTTTGGTCACGTTAATAACCAAATCTCCAGGTCTGCTATTTTCACCAATTACCTGACCTTCGTAAATTTCTTCATTCGAGTGCACGAAGAAGTTTCCGCGGTCCTGAAGATTGTTGATGGAGTAGGGAATGGCCTTGCCGTTTTCCATGCTGATCAGCGATCCGTTTTGCCTTCCGGCAATAGGGCCTTTGTATGGCTCATATGCTATAAAGCGGTGCGACATGATTGCTTCGCCTGCTGTAGCTGTAAGCAGATAATTTCTAAGGCCTATAAGTCCGCGAGAAGGAATCTTAAATTCCAAAAGCATGCGATCACCTTTTGGAACCATGCTTAGCATTTCGCCTTTGCGAAGATTTACTGCTTCGATAGCTTTTCCTGAAACTTCATCGGGTAAGTCAATGCGCAAATCTTCAATAGGCTCGCACTTTATACCATCTATAACTTTTATAATTACCTGTGGCTGTCCTATCTGCAATTCATAACCTTCGCGACGCATGGTTTCAATGAGAACTGAAAGGTGCAGTACACCCCGTCCGAAAACAATAAATGAATCACTCGAATCGGTTTGCTCCAAGCGCAGTGCAAGATTTTTTTCAAGCTCTTTTTCAAGTCGCTCTCTGATATGCCTCGATGTCACGAATTTTCCTTCTTTACCGAAAAAAGGTGAATCATTGATGGTGAATAGCATACTCATGGTAGGCTCATCAATCGAGATTGGCGGCAATCCTTCAGGGTTGTCAATGTCAGCAATGGTATCTCCAATATCGAACCATTCAAGACCTACAACTGCGCATATATCGCCGGCATCCACAATTTCAGATTTCTTCTTTGCAAGGCCATCAAACACATAAAGTTCTTTTACTTTTTCTGTGGTTCTTGAGCCATCGCGTTTGATCAGCGAAATTCTTTGTCCTGTTTTTAGTTGGCCGCGCTTAACCCTTCCTATAGCAATCCTCCCTATGAAGGATGAATAGTCAAGTGAAGTTATAAGCATCTGCACAGTTCCTACTTCAGCTTGGGGCGGTGGGATGTGCTCGATGATAATATCCATCAGCGGCGCAATAGAGTCAGTTGGATTGCGCCAATCGGTGCCCATCCAGTTGTTTTTGGCTGAGCCATAAACTTCTGGGAAGTTGAGCTGATCTTCAGTTGCACCGAGGTTAAACATCAGGTCGAAAACTGCCTCATGCACTTCTACAGGTGTACAGTTTTCTTTATCAACCTTGTTGATTACAACTATTGGCTTAAGGCCAAGCTGCACAGCTTTTTCGAGCACGAACCTGGTTTGGGGCATTGGTCCTTCAAAAGCATCAACAAGGAGCAGCACACCGTCAGCCATGTTAAGCACTCGTTCTACTTCACCACCAAAATCGCTGTGACCGGGTGTGTCTATGATGTTGATCTTATAATCTTTGTAATTTACAGCTACGTTTTTGGCAAGTATGGTAATACCGCGCTCCCGCTCCAGATCGTTGTTGTCCATAATCAAATCGCCGGGACGCTCATGGTCGGCAAACACTTTACCAAGCATAATCATCTTATCTACCAGGGTCGTCTTGCCGTGGTCAACGTGGGCTATAATAGCTATATTCCTAATTTTTTGCATAAATCGTGCTTTTCGGCGCGCAAAGATAGTCTTTAACTTACGGTAAATGGCCACATACTTTACCCTGCTTGGGATGAATTGTGATTATTTGTTTTTTATCCGTGCCTGAGCCAGAGTGAGATACTCATTATGATTTGATGCACAATTAGATAGGAGTCTAATAAATTTATTGATTCACGGTAGAACTTCCGTTCTTAATTTTTAATTCGATATTTTCACGAATGAAATGCTCTCCCAGCCCGTAGTGAAGTACAGTTTGAGCATGTAAAGACTTGCGGGAAGCCTGCTTATATCGAAAACAATAAAATTTCTGCTATAGCTAATTGGTGATGATTCACGGGTCAGTTTCTTTCCCTGATAATCATATATCTCAAATTCAAATTCATCGCCAAATGGAATTGATGAACGCACTTCTATAATATCAGTGGCAGGGTTTGGCATCAGAACGTAAGGCCTATCTGCTGGCAATGGTTTGTTTTCGAGTGTATTGTCACAATCAGGGTAAAGCATCTTTGAATCTGTAGCACTGAGACCTTGTGGGTCAGTTACTGTGAGCACCACTTCATACCAATAAGTTTCAGTGGCTGAGCACCCTGTTGGCGATACAGAAGCACTCTCATTATTGCCTGATACGGTGTTCATTATGTGGTAGTGTGTATTGTGGTTCAGGCGAATCTCCCAAAGGTAATTTAAGTCATTTGAAGAAGATTGTTCATCTATAGCTTTTGCAAGTAGCAAAAGATTTGTTGGCTCATTGATGGAGTACAATGCACCTTCTTCAATACTGACAATGGCTGCTTCCGGGGGTGTATTGTTAAGTGACACAGGTATTGAAATGATCGTTTGGCCATCAGAAGAATCACTTACCGTGAGGGTGGTCTGATAATTTATAGGGTCGTTGTCAGCAGAATGATATACATGCATTGGATTTTCTTCGGTTGAAGTAGTTCCATCTCCAAAATCCCAAAAGAATGAAAGTGAATCGCCTTCAGGATCATAGGTTCCTTCTGTATTATATTCAATTTCAAGCGGTGCGTAACCGTAAATCAGATCGGGCGATACCTGCACCACCGGTTTCAGATTACCACCATAGCATACCCGGCTGATTTCGGGTGGGTACACTGATGTGATATAGGCACATCCTTCAGTAGCACTGAAATTGATATTTACAAGGTTCACCAAATCTCCCGCCCAAAACTCAATTTTTTCAGGTTCTGAGAATTCGTTGAGCTTGATGGCTCTCAGCCAGCCTTTGAAATCAATTTGCAAATACCAATCTTGATATTCCTCTGGTATTTTATTGCCGGAGATGATGACCCCGCCAGATGCACTAATACCTGAAAATCCGTTACCTTCTATACCGCAGGCACTTCCGTCGATGATGCAAAAAGAAGCTTCACCTTGATCATTGAACGTGGATGTAACTGCATGGGGGAATGCAGAATTTGCTTCATTGGCATAAGAAATCAAAGGCCTTGAATGCACAAATGTCATTGCATCTGATGGTATAGATTGTGATGGGTTGCACTCGTTGGGAAATGAGTAAGCATGATTGGCATTGGCTTGAATTACAGTTTCCTGATAATTAAAGTATGGTTTATCGCATACCTCACCATCATGCAAAGGATTCGGGGCATTGGTATTCTCAGTGATGCTGTACCAAAAGAAATCATGGCTTGTAGGTCCCTGAAACAGAGGCCAACCGAAGTTTTGGCCGGGAATTTCTGCAATATTTATTTCTTCAAAAATCCAATCACCAACATCCGAAATAAACAGCACACCAGGGAAACCATCTGTTTTTGTGCCAAAGCCTGACCCCGGTTTCACAGTAAATCTGTAAGGGTTGCGCAGTCCAAGTGCCCAAATTTTTGACCTGTTGCCATTGGGATTTGACTCATCGTAAAACGGATTGTTGGGCAGTCCTTCACCGGTTTCAGGATCAATCCGAAATATTTTACCGTTCAGTCCATCAAGATATTGTGCCCTATATGAGCCGAGTAATTCACCTTCAGTAAGCAGACCGTCAGCTAAGGCCAGGCTGTCATAAGCGAATAATGGCAGCGGACCACTTCCGTTATAACCCAAGCCATTACTTCCACCGATCCACGTGCTGCCATCGCCGGCCGATGCAAGCAATGAACCGTCTTCACCAAAACCGAGCGCCCCTACACCGTGCGATGGCGTGCATACGGGAACTCCTTCTCCGGCTTCACCGCCAAGCAATATATGGCGACTGCCTGGTATTGCAAATTGAAAATCTACGGTATTAAGTGTATACCTTGTAATTCGCCCCATTGTTGGGGTATAAGTTTCTGAAATGGCCGGGTCATAATCAGGTGAGCCATAATTCCTGAGGTGGTGCCTGTCTACATTGTAATACATATATATATATCCATTGATAAGAAAATCTGGGTGCAATGCTGCACCTATCATTCCTAAATCTGACCATTTCGCTACCTCTTCAGAAATGTCTATGACTGGAGTTGAGAATACTTCGCCGTTCTTTATGAGCCACACTTTCCCACCAAGTTCCCAAACAAAAGCGATGTTGGTATCGGTAAGTAGTATTCCCGCAGGACCATCAAATTGGTTGTAAACTACTTCTCTACTAAAGCCTTCAGGTAAGTTTTGTGCAACTGACTTATTATAAAAGAATAGTTCTATAATGACAAGAAGCCAGAGGCTGCTGATATACTTAATATTCATTTCGCAAAAGTAATACTTTAAACTGGCGACGTAAGTCTGCAATGAAATGTTGCCTTACCTGTTGTCAATCTTTTCCACACCGGGAAATTTGGATGCCGTAAATACAAACTCGCCTGGTTGGAATGTTTTATCAGTTTGGAATGTCTTCACTTCGTAGATATAGTTGTCGCCCTGCTTGCCCATAATAAGTATGCGCGACACTTCTAGCTTGGACTTATCAACGTATAACTTTACAGTGTGAAATGATTTCTTCTCAGGTTTTAGCGGAACGAGTTTTATAACATGATATACTTTGCCACCTTCACTGAGTTCCTGTTCATAATAATGCTTAAATCCAGTTTCCCAAACGGTATATATTTCTGATGGGTTTAGTGCGTCGTCGCCCGCTACAGAAGCATCGTCAATATATACTTCATTCATATCTTTGTTATAGGTCCAGCGGGTTTGCCCATCAGAATATATTTCGTTTACGCCAAGCTTGATATAATATTGCTTTCCCTGCATTTTGAGCGTTCCGTTCTGCGTTTGTTTCAGGTTGGCTTTTTTATCATCAAGGGTAAATGAAAAGTCGCTTGTAATAGAATTGTACTTGCGGGTTTTATTACTAAGTTCATCGAGGAGTGCCTTGGCCTTTTCATCCTGGGCAAAGCTATTTGCCGAAAGGAAAGCCAATGTAATGAATAGTAAGAATTTATGGAGTTTCATATGTTCAATTTATAATATTTTCAGCTTGCGATCTCAATAATTGTTCCAAAGCATACTCGTCGGGTACAAGAACCTGTCTGGCCTTGCTTCCTTCAAAGGGCCCAACAATGCCCGCAGCTTCGAGTTGGTCCATGATTCGGCCTGCCCTGTTATATCCAAGTTTCATTTTTCGTTGTATCAGCGAAGTTGACCCTTGTTGATGCACCACAACCATTCTGGCAGCTTCTTCAAACATGGGGTCTCTGTCAGCTATGTCAATATCGCTGGGTCCGCTGCCATCTTCACCATCATATTCAGGTAATTCAAATGCCGAAGGGTAGCCACGCTGAGAGCCAATAAATTCGGTGATTTCGTCAATTTCAGGTGTGTCTACAAAACCGCATTGAAGCCTTATAAGGTCATTGCCGGTTGAAAGTAGCATATCGCCACGTCCTATTAACTGATCTGCGCCACCTGCGTCGAGTATGGTTCTTGAATCAATTTTTGAAGATACCCTGAAAGCTATCCGTGCAGGGAAATTGGCTTTAATTACTCCGGTAATTATGTTGACTGACGGCCGCTGTGTGGCAATGATCAAGTGAATGCCAATTGCCCTGGCAAGCTGAGCGAGTCGGGCTATAGGTGTTTCTACCTCTTTGCCGGCGGTCATAATAAGATCCGCAAACTCATCTACAACCAAAACAATATAGGGCAAAAATTTGTGCCCTTTTTCAGGATTGAGTTTGCGGCTTACGAATTTTGCATTGTATTCCTTGATATTTCTGACACCCGCATTTTTGAGCATTTCGTAGCGATCGTCCATTTCGATACACAGCGAATTCAGGGTGCGAACCACTTTGCTCGTGTCAGTGATTATTGCATCTTCTTCGCCGGGTAATTTGGCCAGGTAGTGGCGTTCAATTTTATTGTAAAGCGTAAGTTCTACCTTCTTGGGGTCTACCAAAACAAATTTTATTTGCGAAGGATGTCTTTTGTATAGCAGAGAAACAAGTATTGCATTGAGCCCTACAGACTTTCCCTGCCCTGTGGCGCCAGCCATCAATAAGTGGGGCATTTTTGCGAGGTCAGTAACAAAGGTTTCGTTCTGTATCGTTTTGCCAAGAGCAATGGGCAAATCCATCGTTGTATTCTGAAATTTCTCTGATGCTATAAGCGATCTCATCGAGACTGTATCAGGGTTGAGGTTGGGCACCTCAATACCAATGGTTCCCTTACCGGGAATGGGGGCAATAATACGAATACCGAGGGCTGCTAGACTTAGTGCTATATCATCTTCCAGGCTTTTAATTTTGCTAATGCGCACTCCCGGCTCCGGAACTATTTCGTAAAGTGTTACAGTGGGCCCTATGGTAGCTTTGATTCGCTCAATTCCAATTTTGTAATTGCCCAGGGTACTAACTATTTTATTCTTGTTTTCTTCGAGCTCTTCTTTAGATACATTCACTTTGCCACCACCATAGTCATTGAGCAAATCTACTTTTGGCATTTGGTATGATCCAAGATCCAGAGTAGGGTCATACTCGCCAAACTCTGCGACTTTTCGATTTATTTCTTCATCGCTAAGCTCTTTTTCTACGGGGATATTTTCAACAGAGAAGCTTTCTTCCTGAATCTTTTTTGTTTCGGCCGTTGTGCTAACCTGAGGTTCTTTATCTGCTTCGTATTCAAAAGGCACCCCCAGTTTATTTATCGGATCATCAGCGCGCAATGCTATTTCTACATCTTCTTCATCCGCCGGCGTTTGTACTATACTGAATTCTTCATCTTCTCCATCCCAGGCATCGTCCTGCATTGCCACGTCGGTGGCACTTGCGGTAAATTTATCAACCTGCCCGATGGTATCTTCAAATCGTTTTACTTCATCATCTTCTTCATCAGCTATTGAACGTGCTTTAAAATCTGCAGCAGCAGTATTGGCTTTTGCCGTAAGGCCGCGCAATACATTCATAATCCACTCACTAAGCCTGTGCAGCCAGGTAAATGAAGGATTAAAAACGGCAATGATATAGGACAATGCGAGAAAAAACAATAGTATTCCCGTTCCTGCAGCACCTACCACACCTTGCATCGAGTATTGCACATAATAGCCGAATGCCCCGCCCATAATTTGCCAGCTTGGACCGGTGAAGATGAAAGCAAAAAGTGGTGAGAATACCAACATCGCTATGGCCGAAGCAAGCAAGGTTTTGCCAATAGGCAAAATATGCTTCTTCATGAGTATGCGGTAGCTTAGGGCAAATATTATCGGTATAAACAGTAGGCTGAGAATCCCAAACCACTGGTATATAAAAATATAGCCTACCATTGCCCCGACAGGGCCCAGCCAGTTTTCGGCATTGTAATCGCCCTGGCGCAGCACGACCCACCAATTATCCGCAAGCATCGACTGATCAGCCTTCCAGGTAAAAATATAACTGGTGAAGGCAAGTAAAAGGTAGGTGCAAAAGAACAAAAGAAGCAATCCGAAAATAAGATGTGTTCGCCTGTCGGCCAATATCTTGCCTGAACTGTCTTTGTCGGCTTTAGACCGCGATTTGCTGGTTTCAGTATCGTTATTTTTAAGCTTGTTCTTTTGCGCCATTGGAGCGGATTATTGCCGATAGGATAATCTTCAAAGGTACTTCTATGATTGCCCTTTAACGTGAAAGACTGCTGCCGTATTTCAACAAATCAATGTTGATGCTTCAATATTGTGCAATCATTGCTTACTGCTGTTAGGGCCATGAACTACCACTGATTGAATTCGCAGTGATTCTTCGTGTATTGCCGCCAGAAGAATTGATATGAATTTTGGATCAAATCGGTACATGTCTCCCTTTGACATATACCTTGTTACAACCTCATTCCAACGTTCGGGTTGATAAAGCGCTATGTTATTTTTGCCTTTGAACCCACCTATTTTCTGGGCTATTTTCATTCGCTGGTCAAGGAGTGAGATTAATTCATCATCCACATCGTCAATCTGCCTGCGCAGGATTTCAAGATTTTCCAGGTATTCAAGGTTATCAGAATCGAATTGGCGATAGAGCAGCCTACTTTTCAATTCAGCAAATACTTCAGGGGTAATTTGCTGCTCTGCATCACTCAATGCTTTGTCAGGGTCGGGATGTACTTCCAGATGAATGCCTTCATATCCCAGGTCTAGCGCTTGCTGCGAGACTTTTTCGAGCAGGTGGCGGTTTCCTGCAATATGGCTGCTATCGCAAATAAACGTGAGGTCAGGAAACAGCCTTCGCAATTCAATGGGCATTTGCCATCGGGGCGGATTGCGGTATTCTGAATCACTGTAAGTACTAAATCCGCGGTGCACAGCGGCAATTTTTTCAACGCCTGCAGCATGGACACGTTCTATCGCTCCAATCCACAATTTCAGGTCGGGATTGAGAGGATTCTTAACCATTACCGGCACTTTCGTTCCCTTTAATGCATCGGCTATTGCTTGCACCGAAAAAGGATTTACAACAGTGCGTGCTCCGATCCACACTACATCCACACCATATTTCAGAGCTTCTTCAAGATGGTAAGGATTTGCAACTTCTGTGGCTATTTTCAAACCGGTTTCTTCCTTGGCTCTTTTCAGCCATACAAGCGCTTCAGTGCCATAGCCTTCAAAACTGTTGGGCCTTGTGCGTGGCTTCCATATACCGGCTCTGAAAATATCGATACCTATTGATGAAAGGCGCTTCGCAACATTCATCACCTGTACTTCTGACTCTGCGCTGCAAGGACCTGCCACATAGTGTACCTTCTTCCCCTGATTTGGGAAAAATGGTGAGAATTTTAGCTTTTTTACGCTTTCAAAGGTAGCTCTCATCGAATCTCTATAATGGTTTTAATAAATACAAAACAAAGCAATATTTTCGGGATGCCCATCATCTCCTTGTTCATCTAAAACAACCGTTTGATCTTCTTGTTTTAGTACTACTTTTGCTGAATTTATTCGAGAGTTAGATTTAAATAATAGTATCATTATGAGCAACAAAGATATTACACCGAAAATTGAAGAAGCTACTTTGGGAGCAGGGTGTTTTTGGTGCGTTGAAGCCGTGTTTTCATCCATCAAAGGCGTAATTCGCGCTGAGTCGGGTTATAGTGGCGGCCATATTAAGAATCCGGCTTACCGGGAAGTTTGCAATGGTAATACAGGCCATGTTGAGGTGATTAGGATAACCTTCAATCCGGAAGAGATCAGTTTCGCAAAAATCCTTGAAGTGTTTTTTCAAACCCACAATCCAACCACTCTGAACCGTCAAGGCAATGATGCGGGTACTCAATACAGAAGCGCCATATTTTACCGCAGTGAAGATCAAAAGCGTATTGCAGAACTTGCAAAGAATGCCGCAGAAGTAAGCGGCACTTGGCCTGATCCTGTAGTAACCGCCATTGAGCCTTTGACAAACTATTATCCTGCCGAAGACTACCATCAGGAATATTTTTCACAGAATGGTGATCAGCCTTACTGCGCGGCTGTGATAAGGCCGAAAATGGATAAGTTCAGAAATAAATTTTCCGAGCTGTTAAAGGAAACGAAAAGTGCCTGAGCGGGGCTATTACTATCAGCACTGCGGGCAACTGACACCTGCTTCTTGTATTTTTATCGTTGCATTTCTTACCTCATACTTGCTTGCAGGATCATATTGTAGTGGGCAATCAAACTTTTTTCAACCATCAGACAGCCTAAATGTAGGGCGGGTGTGGGGGGTAGGCACTGCGGCAGCAGTTGGCACAGCGGGTTCTATTGCAGCTTTGAGTACCATTTGGTATACCGATTATAATAAGGGCAATTTTAGATTGTTCAATGACAATGCCGAGTGGCTCCAAATGGATAAGGCAGGCCATGCTTTTGCGGGTTATCAAATTACACAAAACGGATATGAAGCATTCAAATGGTCGGGTTCAAATGAAAGGACATCACTCATCGCATCCGGCGCTGTCAGCCTTACGTTTTTAACGGCAATTGAAGTGCTTGACGGATTCAGCACAGGCTGGGGTTTCAGCACTGGCGATATTATTGCAAACATTGCAGGTACAGCCATCTTCACAGGTCAGCAGCTTGGTTGGAAAGAGCAACGCATCAGTATTAAGTTCAGCTACAGCCCATCGGAGTTTGCCCAGTTTCGTCCCGAAACTTTGGGACAAACTTCATTTGAAAGACTGGTAAAGGATTATAACGGACAAACCTATTGGCTTTCGGCCAATATATATTCCCTTTCGGGAAAACCGAAGGTCATACCGCAATGGCTGAATGTCGCTTTTGGATATGGTGCTAACGGAATGCTTGGGGGCTTCGAAAATCCCATGTTTAATCAGCAGGGCGAAGAGTTGCCACATTTTGCCAGAGTAAGGCAATTCTTTTTGAGTCTTGATATAGATACCCGCCGAATTCAAACCAATTCCCATTTTCTGCGCACCCTTTTTAGCGTTGTAGGATTTATCAAAATTCCTGCACCCACGCTTGAAATCAGGGGTGGACAGGTTTATGGGCACTGGCTTTATTTTTGAAGTTTTATTCTGGTGTATACGGGCAGGTGGTCACTATACCCGCCGTAATAGGTGTTACCGCTATAGGTTTTGTTTGGTGATTCTTCTCCGCTGTCATTTATGTAGATCATTTCTTTGGAAAAATAGGGTGCCGTACTACCATTAATTACTTCCAGCCCCTTGCCATTTGCAAAAGCACGGCTTACAATTATCTGATCTAAAAACCCCCATTCGCCGCGATAATTATAAGATCCGCGCTTGCTGTCATTCAAACCTGCCATGAGGTTTATGAGCAAGCCATCTTCTTCTGCCGGTTTTGCCGAAAGTGCATCGCGAAGGGATACATTATCAGGGTAATCGTTGAAATCTCCCATGATAATTATGTACGCATTCTCATGAATACCAAGTATCTCATTTACCTTGCTGTGCAAAACTTTGGCTGAAGCCAATCTCCTCGGTTCGGTAGCTTCTTCACCCCCTGCCCGCGAAGGCCAATGATTGACAAAAACGTGAATCAGACCATGCTTCTTAACCTGCATTTGCGCATGGAGAATATCACGAGTTGGCCTTTCGCCTTCAGGCATTTTCACAGGTAGGGCTTCAGATTTAATGAGCGTCATTAAATTGGTAGAATACAGCAGTGCTACATCTATACCTCGCTGGTCGGGGCTATTGTAATGCACTATTTTATAGTTACTTTCATTCAGCGTACTTTGTTGGATTAAATCGTTAAGTACTCCGGTATTTTCAATTTCGCAGAGCCCAACAAGTGCCGGAATTCCGCCGCCCATATTGGAGATTGCAAGTGCAAGTTTTTCTAGTTTGTCATCATAGCGGATGCTATTCCAGACTTTTTTTGCATTAGGTAGAAACTCATCATCATCAATAAGCGGATCATTGATGGTGTCAAACAAATTCTCCACATTATAAAATGCTACGGTGAAATCTCGGTTATTTCCGGCTGTAACGCCAAAAGAAATCTGACCCATCAGGTTGTTGCTGAATATATATCCTATTAGAATACAGCATACGGAGCTCAGTAATTTGTTCAACATAAGAATAGTTCGGAATGATTAATTTCGGGCGAAAATACAATTATACTTGCCGGCGGGCATTTTTGTGAAATGGAAGCATCGTTCAAAATAGGGAATAAGGTAGTTTTTCTGGACCAGGTGGGTTCAGGTATTGTCATAGGATTTGACAAAGGATTGATATTGGTTGAGGACGACAATGGCTTTGAAGTACCTTTCAAACCTGATGCTTTGATTCTTAAAAAAAGCCACCTTTCTGACGGTTTGATGGATGATGACCACAGGCTTGACCAGAAACTGCAGGAAGTACCGAAGAAAAAGCAAATTCCTATGCCCGATGAAAGCTACAGGCTGCGGAACTATAACAGTGATAAGGACCGGTATCTTGAAGTGGACCTTCACATCCATGAATTAATAGACAGCAACCGCAATCTGTCAAATTTCGAAATGATGCGCATTCAAATGTCGCACTTCGAACGGATGATCGATATGGCCGTGGAGCAAAAACTCAAGAAGGTAGTTTTTATACACGGAGTAGGCGAGGGCGTGCTTAGAGCTGAAATAAGGAAAGCACTTGAATTTTATCCCAATTGCAAATACCGCGATGCCGATCACCGCTTGTATGGCACAGGTGCTACTGAGGTGCTCCTATGGTATAATTAGCAGCATCTTCCACTGCTGAAATAAAGGTTCCTAGAGCTTTACAGCAAAGTTCTTGGCAAAATCATCAAAACTTATTTCTCTGATATTCTCTGGAATTGTAAATAGAAAGTCGGCCACTTTTTCCTGAACAACTTCCTTGGCAACGAATTTCATCTCAAGGCCATTTTGAAACAGACCGTACTTAAACGGAATTCCTTTTACAGAGCTAAATTGGGGTAAATAGGCGTTTGTTGAAAGTTCGTCATTGAAATATATTTCAAAAGTTTTGTCGTCAGCCTTTGCAAGAGCTTTCTTGCAGTTGTAACCCAATAGTTGAACAGTTTCGTCTGTACTCGAGATATGATATGAATTATCCTGCGCAAGTGTAGCAAGTTTTTCCATACTTAGTCTTACCATGAATTCCTGGGCAAAATAGGTCATCAGAAAAATGCTGCTTCCGTCTTTGCTGTTATTGATGAAGAGCTGTCGTCCACCACCGGCTAGGGCTTGTTCGAATCTTGACATAGTTCCGCTTACCCAAAGGGTTGCGCTGCGAGGCAGCATGGATATAAATTCCTTTGTGGAGGGATCTTCTGAGTGGTAGCTGATTTCATATGTTACTTTCCCCTCAAACTGTCCATATGAAAAGTTGGAGAGATATAAGCCGATTGAAATCAGGTATATAAATCGTAATTTAATCATCATAATTCGAATGTTGCAACCAATTCTTCAAGTTCAATTTGCATGGCTTCCCTCGATATTACCGTGTAGCCGTTGGCCATATCAAATATGCCGGGTTCTTTTGGCAAGGGCTTAATATTCATGGCTTCAAGACGCATCCTAACACCGAACTCTTCGATTTCATAGGCCATTAGTACTCCATCAATTTCGTGGAACTGAGTGCACCAATTCGGTGAATTCATTTTGATGCTATTGGTATAGTATACTTCAATTTCAGGTCGCTCGACATCTTCAAATACGATGATTGCCTTTTTGCAATGAAAACCTGCAATCGTATCAGTATCGTCCGTGAGTATTACCGCCATATTAGGATAATCTGCAATCATCTTAAGTACCTGGGTTTCGTTCAATTCAGAACGAATCATCTTTCTGAATACTTTAAGTTCATGATCTACAGTTTTTTGAATCCTATCTGAAAGCACACGGTTCTTAAATACACCGCCTACAGTTTCAAAAGAAGATGAAAATAAATTTTCTGTGAAGTGGTAGAACATCTTTTCAGGCATTAAGCTGCCAGTAATACTCTCTTCACTCACTTCCGGAAATGTAATCTTATATTCAATAACGCCATCGCTGGGTCTGTTGTCAAAAACCCGTTCTGAAAGGCCGTTGCAGGCAGCTACAAGAAGGGTCATTAGTATTAGTGGCATTAACCATAAAACGCTGATAGCTATTTCGGTGTATTTATTTGGCTGGGAATTGTTCTGACTCACGTGATTGCCTTATATTAGTATTGAGCACTCCTTAAACTGCAGTGTTTACGCCCTTGTCAATTCTATGTTTCATTCGCAGCAAGGTTTTTTGTTTTCATTACTTGCTCAAATTAAAAATAGTTCATTGTGGTTCGAAGCCATTTGGATGCAGTAAAATACGGAATTGGTATTAACAGGATTCTTACTGCCATTAACTTCATTGAATTTTACAATCTTTGCAGCTACCATCTCACGAAAAAATGTTCTCTTATTTTCTTTCGAAAGTTAAGAGTTCGACCTATTGTAATGAAAAAGATTAAACTTATAGAAGTAAAATCAGAGGTCGCTGCCGGTACCAGGGGCGCCAGTCTCGGTATTGACGCGTTAAAAACGGCTAGCCTTGACCTTAAATCTGATTATTTTACCCAGTTTCCTTCCGTTGAAGTTGAAACATACAACGAAGTACTTTTTGAAGAACCCATATCGAAATATGCGAAATACCTGGATACAGTGTACGACACTTGCGTGAATGTTGCTACCGAAGTGGCGTTTGCACTGCGAAACAAATACTTTCCCATAGTGCTGGCAGGCGACCATAGTTCTGCCGCCGGAACGATAGCAGGAATAAAACGCGTACGCCGCAAAAAGAGGCTTGGAGTCATTTGGGTGGACGCGCACGCCGATCTTCAGACCCCTTTTACGTCCGAGTCGGGCAATGTGCATGGAATGCCGCTTGCTATGTCAACTTACGAAGACAATATCGACTTCAAAACCAACGACATTTCAAAGGAGACACTAAAGTATTGGGAAAAGCTCAAGAATATGTCATTCAGAGGTCCTAAAATAAACCCGTCTGATATTGTATTCATTGCTGTTCGTGATATTGACGCACCGGAAAAGGCCCTGATTAAGAAGCACAAAATCCGAAATTTCACAATGCCGGAAATAAAAGCAAAAGGAATCAAAACCATAGCCGAAGAAGCCCTGGACCACCTGTGGGATTGTGACAATATATATGTGAGTTTTGATGTAGACTCACTTGATACATCTATCTCAGTTGGTACAGGCACTCCAGTGGTAAATGGACTCAAAGCGTCTGAAGCCAAGCAGTTGTTGAACATTCTGGTCTCTGACCGAAGTGTTTGCTGTTTCGAAATGGTAGAAGTGAATCCTACCCTCGACTCACAGAATATGATGGCCGAAGTAGCGCTTGATATTCTTGAATCGACTACTGAGGCACTCAAGCACAGGTAATTTGTAAAGTAAAGATAATCCACTGACAACCCGGTAATAAACAGCATTAAACGCATCTATGCAGAGCACTTCACATATTTTGATGATCAGGCCTCATGCCTTCAGATACAATGAGCAAACCGCTCAGAGTAACCACTACCAGGAGAAGAATTCCAGTCTGATTGATTCTGAAATCGCATTACTTGCTCAAGCGGAGTTCGATCAATTTGTAACATTGCTTCGAAGCGAAGGGGTGAACATCTACCTCTTTCAGGACGATGCCTTGCCAGATACACCCGATGCAGTTTTTCCAAATAACTGGATGAGTTTTCACGGTGACGCCCGCGTAGCGATGTATCCTATGCAGGCTGCGAACCGACGCGAAGAAAGAAGGGAAGAGATTTTTGATATCCTTGCTGACGATTTTGGTTTCAGAATAGATGAAGTAGAAGATTTTACCCACTTTGAAGAAGAAGGTCTTTTTCTCGAAGGTACAGGCAGCGTAGTGCTCGACCGTATGCACAGAATTGCCTATGCAGCGCTGAGCCCACGCACTGATATGCTCGTTTTGGAAACATTTTGCGACCAGTTCAATTTTGAACATGTGGTTTTTCGCGCTAACCAAACCTTACATGATCAACGCGTGCCGATTTACCATACCAATGTAATGATGAGTTTAGGCAATTCATTTGCAATAGTATGCCTCAATTGCATAGACGATAACCGCGAGCGCGAAGCACTCAAAGCCAGCCTGAAAGCATCGGGCCGCAAAATCATAGAAATTACAGAACCTCAGATGGCCCAGTATGCCGGAAATGCCCTTGAGGTAATGACCAAATCCGGAGAGCGACTTTGTGTTATGAGCAGCAGGGCTTTTAACGCGCTAAGACCCGATCAGAAAGAAGCTATCAGCAAGCACGCCAGGATAATACATGCACCACTTGATACCATAGAAACCCATGGTGGCGGCAGCGCCCGCTGCATGATGGCCGAAATATTTTTACCCAAATCCGGTACAGCATAAATGACTATTGAGCAAAATATTGCGCACAAAACGGTGATGGCCGTGAAGCATCTTTTCGATGCCGATATATCTCCTGATAGTGTCCAGATACAACCTACCCGAAAAGAATTTGAAGGTGAGTTTACCGTAGTGGTATTTCCTTTGGCCAAAGCCGCCCGCAAATCTCCGGAGCAAACTGCAGAAATGCTGGGTGCTTACCTTTCGGAAAATATGCCCGAAGTACAAAGTTTTCAGGTGGTAAAAGGTTTTTTAAACCTTAAACTTACCGGAGTATTCTGGTCTTCACATCTCGCTGAAGTATTGAGTAAAGGCAACTATGGATTTTCACCCGCCAAGAGCAAAGGCCTCGTTATGGTGGAATATTCATCGCCTAATACTAACAAACCGCTGCACCTTGGCCATTTAAGAAATAACTTTTTGGGTTATTCAGTAGCTGAAATTCTCAAAGCGAATGGGCATGATGTAAAGAAGGTGCAGGTCATAAACGACAGGGGTATTCACATTTGTAAGTCAATGGTGGCCTGGATGAAATTCGGAAATCGTGAAACTCCCGAATCTGCTGGAATCAAAGGCGATCATTTGGTAGGCAAGTACTACGTGGCATTCGAGAAAGAGTACAAAAAGCAAATTGCCGCACTGGTAGCCGCCAGTACCGACCAAAAGGTTGCCGAAGATGAGGCCACCATCATGCAGGAAGCACGCAGCGTGCTGCTAAAGTGGGAGGCAGAAGACCCCGAGACCTATGCTCTTTGGGAGATGATGAACGGCTGGGTTTACAGCGGGTTTGAAAGCACCTATAAGCGCATGGGTGTTGACTTCGATAAGCTGTACTATGAAAGCAATACCTGGATGCTGGGCCGTGAAGTAGCCCTTGACGGTGTGAAAAGTGGAGTTTTCACCAAGCGTGATGATGGCTCTGTTTGGGCCAATCTTCGCGATGATGGGCTTGATGAAAAGCTGCTCTTAAGAAAAGATGGCACGGCGGTATATATGACTCAAGATATTGGAACTGCTTTATTGCGATATAAAGACTTTCCGGCTATTACCAAAATGGTATACACCGTGGGCAATGAACAGGAATATCACTTTAAAGTTTTATTCGCCATTTTGCGAAAGCTGGGGCATGAATGGGCAGACCATTGCCACCACCTTTCATATGGTATGGTTGAGCTGCCTGAAGGCAAAATGAAATCGAGGGAAGGAACGGTAGTGGATGCCGACGACCTGATGCAGGATGTGGTGGATACTGCCCGTGAGCTTACTGAGCAGCTCGGTAAGCTTGAAGGAATGAGCGAAGAAGACAGAGCAAGTCTTTTCGAAAATATTGGCATGGCAGGGCTAAAGTATTTTCTGCTCAAAGTTGACCCAAAGAAGAACATGCTCTTCAATCCGCGTGAAAGCATAGAGCTGCAAGGCCATACAGGCCCGTTTATACAATATGCCTACGCAAGGATACAGTCCATTTTGCGAAAGCACGCCGCTGAAGTACCTGCAAAACAACAGACCGCTGAACCAGAAATTTATGAGCGCCACCTGCATATGAGAATTTATCAATACCCTTCGGTCATTCACGAATCGGCGGTGACTTATAATCCGGCAACACTTGCCAATTATCTCTACGACCTAGTGCGCGATTTCAGCTCTTTTTATCAGAATGTGTCTATTTTGCAGGCTGGTTCACAGGAACTTGTAAATTATAGATTGCAACTCGCACTTGCAGTAAGTCGCATTGCAAAATCGGGTATGAATCTGCTGGGCATCAACATGCCTGAGAGAATGTAGTCCGAACCTTTGGAATTTTTACCTTTGCGGGCCTAAATGGGTTAGCAACTATGTTCGAAAATCTTACAGACAAATTTGATAGAGCCTTTAAACTACTTAAAGGAGAAGGGCAGATTACGGAAATAAACGTAGCCGAAACATTAAAAGAAGTGCGTCGCGCGCTTCTCGATGCCGACGTAAATTTCAAGACCGCCAAGGACTTCACCGCCCAAGTGAAGGATAAGGCCATGGGTAGGCAGGTGCTCAGCGCGGTAAAGCCGGGACAACTCCTTGTAAAAATTACCCACGAGTCGCTTGCTGAGCTTATGGGCGGACAGGCCCAGGAAATAAGCCTTAAAGGAAATCCGGCTGTAGTGCTTATGGCGGGACTTCAGGGTTCAGGTAAAACCACCTTTTCAGGAAAACTGGCCAACCTGCTGAAAACCAAGAAAGGCAAGAAAGTTCTGCTTGTAGCCTGCGACGTATACCGCCCCGCTGCAATTGACCAGTTGCACGTGCTAGGCGAGCAAATAGGAGTTGAAGTATATTCAAACCGAGAAGAAAAAGATCCTGTAATAATCAGTAAAGCCGCTATTGACTATGCACGCAGCAACGGCTTTAATGTAGTAATAGTAGATACTGCAGGCCGCCTTGCAGTAGACGAGCATATGATGGGTGAAATAGCTGCCGTAAAGCAGGCCATACAGCCCTCAGAAACGCTTTTTGTGGTAGATTCTATGACGGGTCAGGATGCGGTAAATACTGCTAAGGCCTTCAACGACCGCATTGATTTTGACGGAGTAGTTCTTACCAAACTTGATGGTGATACCCGCGGTGGTGCTGCAATTTCCATTAAATCAGTTGTAAACAAACCTATAAAGTTTGTCGGTACAGGCGAGAAAATGGATGCGCTCGACGTATTTTATCCCGAGCGCATGGCCGACCGCATACTCGGTATGGGCGACGTGGTTTCGTTAGTAGAGCGTGCCCAGGAAAATTACGACGAAGAAAATGCGCGCAAGCTGCAGAAGAAAATTGCCCGCAACGAATTCAATTTTGACGATTATCTGGAGCAAATCCAGCAAATCAAAAAAATGGGCTCTATGAAGGACCTTATGGGTATGATTCCGGGGATGGGAAAGGCCATCAAGAATATGGAGATTGATGACGATGCTTTTAAGAGCATTGAAGCAATGATACAATCCATGACGCCAAAGGAACGCCATAACCATAAGATACTCGATAGTGGTAGGCGCAAACGAATTGCATCAGGAAGTGGAACTAAAGTAAATGACGTGAACAAATTCGTAAAGCAATTTGAAGAAACGCGAAAGATGATGCAGCTCATGTCAAACAAAAACAATATGGCCAACCTGATGCGCCAACTCGGCGGAAAGGGTGTGCCCGGAATGTAATTACCACGATAGATTTGAAAGGCACAACACAGATTCTCGATGGCAAGCAAACTGCTGCTGATATAAGAGCAGAAATTGCCACTGCAGTGGCAGAGCGGATTAAGACGGGTCAAAAAGTACCCCATCTTGCAGCGGTGCTTGTAGGCAACGATGGTGGAAGCGAAACCTACGTGAGCTTTAAAGTAAAAGATTGCAAAGAGGTAGGCTTTGAATCAACCCTCATCAGGCGGCCTGATACCATTTCTGAAAATAAATTGCTTGAGTTGGTATCTGAACTTAATAATAACAGCGATATAGACGGCTTTATCATTCAACTGCCTCTACCTAGGCATATTGATTCTCAAAAAATAATTACCGCCATTGATCCCAACAAGGACGTAGATGGGTTTCACCCCACCAATGTGGGCCGCATGGCGCTCGACCTTCCCGGTTTTCTTCCGGCTACACCTTCGGGTATATTGGAGCTTCTCAAGAGAAATGGCATTGATACAGCAGGAAAACACTGCGTGATTGTAGGCAGGAGCAATATTGTTGGCTCCCCGCTTAGTGTGCTGCTTTCGCGAAATAAAAACCATGCAAACGCCACGGTAACTTTATGCCATAGCCGCACGGTTGATATTGCCAGCTATACCCGCCAGGCTGATATTCTCGTTTGCGCTTTGGGCAAACCCGGATTCATTACTGCCGACATGGTAAAAACAGGAGCAGTGGTAGTTGACGTAGGCACTACCCGCGTGCCCGACAGCTCACGAGCGTCTGGCTTTTCGCTAAAAGGCGACGTGCAATATGATGCAGTATTTGCAAAAGCATCACATATTACGCCTGTACCCGGTGGGGTGGGCCCAATGACTAGGGTAGCATTGCTTCTAAATACCCTCAGGGCAGCCAGCCTGAAATAATTGAAACTTTAAAAAAATTAGGCGCGTTAAAGACCAACACCTTCGTTGGTATTCCATCTTCGCATGCCATCGACCTGCAAACACGCACATTGGTTAGAACAATATTATTAGCATCAGTTTGCCAAAAGGCTGCAAAGCTAGGAGCAATATTTATTGCATCAGCAGTATTAACGGTATTAACCACCAATTCTGATTCAGTAGCGCCCA
Source organism: Flavobacteriales bacterium (assembly GCA_038207425.1). Lineage (GTDB taxonomy): Bacteria > Bacteroidota > Bacteroidia > Flavobacteriales_D > Cryomorphaceae > JBBQZU01. Next base: position 84,533 of record JBBQZU010000004.1, read on the forward strand.
GTGAGTCGTTGGCGCCTAAGTGTAATTCTGTGAGCACCGCTGCCGATGTGGTTTCGATCAGCGGAAGTACTTTCAGTTCCGCCCATCATTTGCAGTGGACTACAGCCAATGAGAGCAATAGCTATTACTTCGAAGTGCGGAGGTCATATAGCGGAAGTGAATTCAGCGCCATTGGTCATGTGATGGCAGCGGGTATGAGCAGCAGCCCGGTAAACTACCATTTTACAGATGCCATGGCGCCTGAAGGTGAAGTAGTATACCAGCTAGCACTCATTGACTTTGACGGCAATAACACTGCGGTAGCTAAAGAAATAAGCCTTGTAAAAACTGCCGTCATCGAAAAGCTTCCTTTCGGTTTCGAAGTTTTTAACTCACTGAAGACTCAGGGAACAATCAAGGTGATTCTTTCAGAACAGAGTACCCAAATGGTAACCATTTCGATAGCTGACCTTTCGGGAAATAATTTGGTGCGCCAGAAAGTAGCAGTGGATAAGCAGGGAATTTCTGAATCTTTTATGTGTAATTGTGATGCAGGTGTTTACTTTGTATCCGTAATTGCGAATCAGAAGATGCGCTCGAAAACTCTTATTATTGGAAAGTAGTCAGTTATGAATTTGAATCAACCCCCTTTAGGACTTGGTGCGAGAATCAAGCACCCGACATTTGGTATAGGAATCGTTGTGGGAATGGATATTTCGACCATCGACGTATTTTTTAAAGGCGAAGGCGATAAGCAAATATCCCGTTCCTTTCAAGGCCTTGAAGTGCTTGAAGCAGCGCGTGAGGCCGAGCAAACCCTAGATTTACCTACCATAGAGAAGGCTCTGCGAAGGGTACTCGAAAAGGAAGCGGGTATTTCGAAGCCGGTTGAAATAGCGCCTAAATGGTTGCGCGGTACCGTGCTGCTGAAACCCGGCAATGCTGAGCTACAATCAAAGGAAGTACCAATTGACACTTTTTTTCACAAAATAGTTATGGTGCGCGACCGTCTTAGGGTGCTTGAGCAAAATATCAACAGCAATGAAAACCTCGAAGACCAGGAAAAAGTAGACCTGCAGCAATATATAAGTCGCATATATGGTTCTTTGACTACTTTCAATGTGCTATTCGCCGATAAGGATGATTATTTTTCGAGTAAGTAGACGAAACTACTTGAAGTTGGCGTTTCCAAATTATTACATTTGTACTACAGGAAGTAAACGTACTCCCGTGCGAGAAAATACAGTTTGAAAAACTAACAGGAATAAAATTGGAACTTAGCTCGTTACGGCAAGGGCGGGCCTCAGCCCACATCGTGGGTGCTCTTTGAGCAGGAGGATTACCGAACCGGCGCGGCGTATCCATTCATGTCGTTTAGAGTTTTTCTAAACCACGTTCTCGCACGGGGTTTTTTTATTCCAGCTTCCATACATTCATGCATCAACCCAATTTAAAATCCAGTACACCGCAATCGCTGCCGGTGATGGAGCAATTTTATACCATACAAGGCGAAGGAGCACATGCTGGCACTGCCGCCTATTTCATCAGGCTGGCAGGCTGTGACGTGGGCTGTGTATGGTGCGATGTGAAGGAAAGCTGGTATACAGAAGGATATCCGCTTTTGGCTCCAAGCGACCTAGCCGCTACCGCAGCAAATTCCGGCTCCAATATTGTTGTGATAACCGGTGGTGAGCCCGCCATGCACAATCTGAACGAACTTACAAGCGCCCTGCGCGCCAATAATCTTAGAACTCATATAGAAACCTCAGGGGCACACCCAATGAGTGGTCAGTGGCACTGGATTTGCTTCTCACCCAAAAAATTCAAGAAACCTTTGGCAGAAATTTATCCCCTAGCCCACGAGCTCAAAGTGGTTATCTACAACAAGCACGATTTCAAATGGGCCGAGGAGCACGCAACATTGGTATCATCTTCCTGCGCACTTTATATGCAGCCTGAGTGGGATAAAAGCGAAACCATGCTTCCGGCAATCATAGAATATGTAAAGGCCAATCCACAATGGAAGATTTCTTTGCAAACTCATAAGTTCATGCAAATTCCCTAGTATGATTAAAAAACTGAACCTGTTTATTTTTACTTTCTTGCTTTTAACCTGCAGCGCTTTCGCACAAAAATATACTTCAACCGTGCCAAAAGCCATCAAGGCATTCGAAAACGCACGAGCGGCTTTTGATCAGCGAAACAGCGAGCTGGCACTTTCATTTCTTCAAGATGCTATGGCAAGAGACCCCAAGTTTGTAGAAGTATATCTGATGCAGTTTGAAGTGTACAGCGAAGCAGGTAAACTTGATGGAGCCCGCGAATCGCTGATAAAGGCGGTAGAAGTAAACCCCGATTTTTTTCCGGCAGCCTGGTTTTTTCTCGGAGCACTTGAAGCATCTACAGGAAAATATGCTGAAGCATTGCCCCGGCTCGAGAAATACCTTTCCTACCGTTCAGGTGATCCTGAAATGCGTGAGCGCGCGCAGCAAATTACTGACAACTGCACCTTCGCAGCTAAGGCAGTTGAAAATCCGGTAGACTTCAAGCCGATAAACCTCGGTGAAGGGGTGAACACTCCAATGCCTGAGTATTATCCCGCTATCACTGCCGACGGACAATCACTGCTTTTCACCAGGCTCGTTGCTGACCCTGCGGCTTACAAAGGCAAAAACGAAGAGTTTTACACCAGCCAGCGAATAGGAGATGTGTGGGGTCCTGCACGACCCATCAGAGAAATAAATTCTGCTTACAATGAAGGCGCACCCACACTCTCAGCCGATGGCCGAACACTTATTTTTACTGCCTGCGAACTTTTTGGAGAATATGGCCCCGGGCGCACCGGCTTCGGGTCATGCGATTTATTCATTTCCCGCAAAGAAGGCAACCGCTGGAGCGATGTGCAGAATATAGGGCTGCCTGTTAACTCCCGCAATTGGGAAACCCAGCCGAGCCTTTCTGCTGATGGCAGGACATTGTACTTCATACGTGGTAAATCAACCAGAGAAGGAGTGCAAAATCAGGATATCCTAGTATCTAAACTTCAGCCCGATGGTACCTGGAGCACGCCTATGTCGGTAAGCCCCAAAGTAAATACACCCGGCCGCGAAGAGTCGGTGATGATACACCCCGACGGCCAAACGCTGTACTTTGCTTCCGATGGCCATATTGGGATGGGCGCTCTGGACTTATATGTAAGCAGCAGAGACGAGAATGGATATTGGCAGGAACCGGTAAATCTCGGATATCCAATTAATACCTATAAAGATGAAAATAGCCTGCTGGTAGGGCCTGACGGAGCCATTGCCTTTTTTGCTTCAAATAGAGCAGGAGGGCAGGGTGATTTAGATTTGTACAGTTTCGAAATGCCTGCACACGCGCGGCCTGCAGTGGTAACGTACGCTCGGGGTTTGGTAACTGATGCCAAAACAGGTGCACCGCTCTTCGCATCGCTTAGCTTGTACGATGTGAATCGCGAAGGTGAAGACCTTTCTTTTGAGTCAGATCGCCAAAACGGAACTTTTCTCATTGCGCTTCCCACAGGCAAGACCTACGCGCTTTCGGTTCGCGCAGGGGGGTACCTTTTTCATTCTGAAACTTTTGTGCTGAGCGCCAACGATTTGAATAAACCATATCAGCTTCACGTGAAGTTGCAAAAGCCTGAACAGGGCAGTTCAATAGTACTAAAGAACGTATTTTTCGATACTGACAAAGACTTGCTGAAACCACAAAGTACTGCAGAGCTTAGGGTGATTGCAGATTATATGAGGCAGAATACAGCGATGCAGATTGAAATTTCAGGACATACCGACAATCAGGGTTCTGATAGTTATAATATTTCCCTGTCGCAACGCCGCGCTGCGGCAGTTAAAACATATCTCGTTGACGTTGAAAACCTGGATGGTGGAAGGATCAGCACCAAAGGGTATGGTGCATCAAAGCCTGTATCGGGCAACAATACGGAAGAGGGCAGGGCAGCGAATCGCCGCACTGAGTTTATGGTTACCGGGATTAAATAAACAACCTGTATGGCCGGGGTTGTTAACAAAATTCGGTTATAAACCTTCATGAAAACCTTGACTGAATCGAAGATTGAAGCTATTTTTGCATAGTACCAAGCGATGCTAAGAAAAAGATTTTTCATATCATGGTTCCTGGCGGTAGTCGTTATGATGGCTATGAGTTATGCTTGGCATGGATTGATTCTCAACGATCTGATTTACGTTCCAAGCCCTGTTTTTTTGTTTTACGCCCTTGCTTTGCTTGCTTATATCGTGATAGGTTTTACCCTCACTTTTGTTTATACCTACCTAAGTATGGGTATAGGCATAAAGCTTAAAGGAATGATGATGGGTATCGCTATGGGTTTTTTTATTTACTTGATTGCCTTTGTGTTCGGTGTTTCATTTAAAGGCGGTGGTACAGAGCATGTGGTGCTCGATTTCTTATGGCAAATGATTGAACAGGGTGCTGGCGGAGCCGCAATAGCGATTATTTATACCCTAGCGCACAACAACGATCTGGCTATGGGCCGTGTTCGCAATTAGTAGCCATATTTCTTACCCCAAAGTTCTCTCAGTTTCTTTCGCATTTCTTCTTCGCGGCCGTTAGTGCCGGGATCATAGAATTTTGTTCCGCTCAATTTTTCCGGAAGGTACTCCTGATCGCTGAAGTTTTGCGCATAAGCGTGGCTGTATTGATATTCCTTGCCATAGCCCAATTCTTTCATCAGCTTGGTGGGGGCGTTGCGCAAATGCACAGGCACTGGCAGGTTGCCATAAGTGCGCGCCGCTTCAAGTGCCGCGTTTATCGCTTCGTAGGATGCATTGCTTTTCGGTGAACTTGCCAGGTATACAGCACATTGGCTGAGCACGATCCGGGCTTCGGGCATTCCAATTTTCTGAACAGCATCAAAGGCCGCGTTGGCCATAATAAGTCCCGTAGGGTTTGCATTGCCTATATCTTCACTTGAGAGTATAATGAGCCTGCGGGCTATAAATTTTGGTTCTTCACCACCATCGAGCATGCGCGCCATCCAATATACCGCAGCATTGGGGTCGCTGCCCCTTACCGATTTTATAAACGCTGAAATGATATCGTAATGCTGCTCGCCATCCTTGTCGTACAGCGCTGGGTTCTGCTGTATGATCTTGTTTACCAGCTCATCATTTATCACTGCTTCATTCGTGGGTAGAGCGTTTACAACTGTTTCGAGCACATTGAGCAGCCTGCGTGCATCGCCCCCGCTGAGCCGCATTAGGGCTTTGTTTTCGGCAATGGTAAGTCCCTTTCGAGAAATGATTTCATCATCGTGAATCGCACGGGATATGAGCAACTCGAGGTGGCTTACTTCAAGTGCTTTGAGCACATATACCTGACACCTTGAGAGCAATGATGAATTCACTTCAAATGATGGATTCTCAGTGGTGGCGCCTATAAGGGTTAACACACCTTTCTCTACCGCACCCAGCAGGCTATCCTGCTGCGATTTGCTGAAGCGGTGTATTTCATCGATAAAGAGTATAGCATTGCCGGTTCCAAACAAACCTCCCTGTTCCACTTTTGCGATAATATCCCGTATTTCCTTTACGCCGGAGTTTATGGCACTGAGAGAATAGAATGGTCTCTTAAGTCCCCGAGCCAATATACCGGCAAGGGTTGTTTTGCCCACACCCGGCGGCCCCCACAGTATGATTGAGGGCATCAGCCCAGTTGCTATAGCCTGCCGGAAAATGCCCGTAACGTGCTCCTGACCTATAAATTCATCAAGCGATTTGGGTCTGAGCCTTTCGGCCAATGGTGCATATTCCATGGCACAAAGCTAATTATGAATTATTTTGGTGCAACGTAAATACATTACGTTCTGCTGATGCACCTTTGTAAGGTTAAAACAAAAAATCCTTTGGGATTGTCATTGTTACAGTACTAATTTAACTATACATCATGGAATCATTGACAGTAGGAGCGAAGGCTCCTGAATTTACAGCAAAAGATCACAATGGAAAGGAGATTTCTCTCAACGGCTTTCTCGGTAAAAAAGTAATTCTTTACTTTTACCCGAAGGATGATACTCCGGGTTGCACAGCCGAAGCCTGCAGCTTCAGAGATGAATATGACAGCCTGCTTGAGAAAGGATATGTGGTAATAGGCGTAAGTGCGGATAGTGAAAAATCGCATCAGAAGTTTGCCGGGAAGTATAAATTGCCCTTTTCATTAATAGCAGATACTGAAAAAGATGTGATGACCAAATATCAGGCTTGGGGCAAAAAGAAATTTATGGGGCGTGAGTATGAAGGGGTAATCAGAAGAACCTTCGTGATTGATGAAGCGGGCAATATCAAGTCCGTGATTGATAAAGTTGACACCAAAGTCGCTGCGCGACAGGTGCTGTTAGGAACCAAATAACCGAAATAAAATGGCAATAGAAGCAAACAAAGAAAAACTCAAAGCATTACAGCTTACCATAGACCGTCTCGAAAAATCATACGGCAAGGGCGCAGTAATGAAGCTCGGTGACGACGTGGTAGAAAAACTAGAAGTAATACCAACTGGCTCACTCGGAATGGACCTTGCCTTGGGCATAGGTGGATATCCGCGAGGCAGGGTGGTCGAGATATACGGACCTGAATCATCAGGAAAAACAACCTTGGCTATACACGCCATTGCTGAAGTTCAAAAGATGGGAGGTATAGCGGCCTTCATCGATGCCGAGCACGCCTTTGACCGCTTCTATGCCGAAAATCTCGGAGTGGATACGCAAAACCTTTTTATATCGCAGCCTGATAATGGCGAGCAGGCGCTGGAGATTACCGAAAACCTGATTCGTTCAGGTGCTATTGACCTGATCATTATCGACTCAGTGGCGGCACTTACGCCAAAAGCTGAGATAGAAGGCGAAATGGGCGACTCGCAGGTAGGCTTGCAGGCAAGGCTTATGTCAAAGGCTTTGCGCAAACTCACAGGCGCTATCTCAAAAACGGGCTGCTGCTGCATTTTCATCAATCAGCTTCGTGAGAAAATAGGCGTGATGTTCGGAAATCCTGAAACCACCACAGGTGGCAATGCACTAAAGTTTTATGCATCTATTCGCGTTGATATTCGCCGTGCCACCCAAATAAAGGATGGAGAGAATATTACAGGTAACCGCACAAAAGTGAAAATTGTGAAAAACAAAGTTGCGCCTCCTTTTGCGAAAGCTGAGTTCGACATCATGTACGGCACAGGTATTTCTAAAAGCGGTGAAATTATTGACATGGCTGCTGAGATGAACATCATCAAGAAAAGCGGAAGCTGGTTTAGCTATGGTGAAACAAAACTGGGTCAGGGACGAGATGCCGTAAAGCAGCTTATTGAAGACAATCCTGAACTAATGCTCGAGCTTGAGCAAAAGATCAAGGCTCAGCTCAAAAAGAACTGAACCTGAAAAAGTGATTTCGATGCCGAAGGTAAAACCGCCTTCGGCTTTTGTATTTTTGACATCTGCTTTGCGCAAGCATTTAACGATATTCGCGGTATACAATTCTATGAAATATTTAAGTATTGCCGGTATTGCTCTCATTGTTTCCATTGCCTTTTCAGCTTGTAATGGCAATGCTGATCGAAAATCTGATCGCATATCTGAATCCCCCGCTCAGACCATTGATATCATTATGTCAATCTCTGACGAGATTATAGCCAATCCTGATGATCCCAAACTCTACATTAAAAGAGCCTTGGCATATGGCGATAAAAGTATGTTTGATCTGGCCCACCGCGACATAGTGCGTGCGATGGGTATAGACAGCACTGTTTCGGAATTTCACGCGGCCAAAGGCGAGCTTTATTTCAAGAGCGCAGAGCTGAGGTTGTCACGCCTAAGTCTGGAAAGAGCAACTGAACTGGATGCAAAAAATACCGAAGCTTGGCTCAAGTTGGGTGAAGTGAATTTTTTACTGCGCCGCTATCCCGAAGCTATTAAATCAGTAGACGCTGCACTGGGTGTAAATGAAAGATTGCCAAAAGCATACTTTTTAAAAGGATTTATTTTTAAAGAATTGGGCGACACCACTCGCGCGCTATCTTCATTTCAAACCGCTACGGAGGTGAATCCTGATTATTTTGAAGCATTTATGGAACTTGGCAATTTATACGTTGCCAAGCAGAACCCTATAGCCATCGAATATTTCAATTCTGCCCTGGAAATAAGACCTGCAAGCTCGGAGGCGTATTACCATAAGGCCATGTTTCTACAAACTTGTGGTGAAATTGAAGCTGCCATAAATGTATACCGCGATATGGTGAAGGCAGATGCTAAAAGTTTTTTAGGATTTTACAATCTCGGCTACCTGCACCTTACAGAACTTGGTGAGTACAAAATAGCCTCCGCCTATTTTGATACTGTACTTGCTATTCAACCCGACTATGTTGATGCGTTGTTCAATAAAGGTTTGTGCTTCGAAGAGCTGGGCGATGAAAAAACAGCAGTAGCTATATACCGTGAAGTGCTCGATAAATCACCCGACTACACCCTCGCGGCCAAGGGTCTCGGGCGTTTGCTCGAGAAATAATTTACTCCGAATCAGGGTCAAAGTAAATAGTACGCTGTTGGTTGTTTGGCGCATTTGGGTCGATTGTGAAATTCTGCACAAAGCTTACTCCGCGCGTGTACTGTTTTTCAGGAGCTTCTGCTTCCGCAAAAAAGAGTTGGAAATCAAAAGAAAAAGATGACCGCCAGCCTTCATTGCGACCATTTATCAGCACTGTGAATTCTCCGCTGCGCATCTGGTCTTCTATTATTTCATTGTCTTGGTCAACGGAGCTGATTGCAACATTGCTAAATCCTTGCACATCAAAAGTGTATGCCGAACCGAGATCGATTTTGTACTTTATTATATTTTCGCCTGGAGCTATCAAGATATCATCGCAGTCGCGCGCATCAAAAATCATTTCACCGGCTCCATAACCTATCTCTTCAAAGTTGTACAATTTGATTCCGGTTACCATGCTGGTAGTGAGATTTATTTTACGGATTGCCCCATTTCCCGCATCAGCTACAAAAAGATCATTTCCAATCACCGCCACATCAGTCGGCGTGCGAAAGAGTGCTTGCAGTCGGTTGCCATTTTTAAAACCGTGTGTGCCTTTTCCGGCAAATGTTTCAGCCATTTGCCGGTAAGGCTGCACCTTCCGGATCGTATGGTTATAGCTGTCGGCAACATACCAGTGGTTATCGTGTTCGCAGAGTCCGAGTGGGTATTGGAATTTTACCTTCTCCTTGCGTCCGTCGGCGTAGCCAAATTCATCGGGCCCCTTACCCAAGATGGTGGTTATTTTCCTGCTATCCATAGTCCTTAATGCGCTTCCCTGTGCATCAATAAAATAAAATGCCCCCAATTTGTCGGTTGCAATACCTGCCGGCCCACTTATGGCAGCGTCAGCTAAATCACCATCACCGAAACTTCCATCACCCTTACCGGCAAGCTGCTCTGCCACCTGAGTGCGTACGTCACATACCCATATTTCCGCGGTGCCTGCCATTGAAATGGTAAGTATATTGTCCTGATAATGCAGATAAGTTGGATAATTAATTGATCCCTTGGTGCCTATAACTTTTAATTGTTGCTTTGCACCGGGTCTGCCATCACCCAGGATTGTGGTAACCGTTTTTTGGGCAAGATCAACTTTTCTTATCCTATGGTTTCGCGAGTCGGCTACATAGAGTACATTGTTTTTTGAATCGTAGGCCAAGCCGGTTGGGTTATCAAATTCGGCAGAGCGCATTTCACCATCTGCAAAGCCGGCTCTTCCATTGCCCATATTATAGATCATATCGCCCGAAGGTGTAATGGCAATAATACGGTTTCCACCGCGGTCGCTCACGAACAAAAATCCTTCTTCATTATTTGCCGCAAGGCCAAATGGCTCTCTCAAAATCGGTCGCTTCACCCTATTCAATGCTGTTCGGGGATAGAAGGGTTCCTTATTGAGCGCAATGAGCGATTCATACGTGGGCAACATACGGCGGTAAGCGGCTTCGATGTAATGCAGTTCTATCGCTCCGTCAGTTCGTTCAAGAATTTTCCCTCCGGGAGTAAGGAACAAGGTGAGCGGTGCTATTTCAACCTTATTGCATTTCGCAAAAGCTCCGCCATCCTCTTGAAAAATGGGCAGGGGGGAGCGGAGTTTGCCCATTTCGTGCTCCACTTCAAGGGCCGTGGCCGGGTAGTTGAATTTTGGGTGATGTACCAGTACAATATTCAGGGTTGGATAGGTAGTCTGCAGTTTTGTAAGTGCTGCGATACTCTGTCGGCTCGCTACATTATCGAAAGATGCAAAGTGTATAATGCTCAGTTTGGTTTTGAATGACCTGGCAGCACCGTAGTATTCGGCATTGAGCCACGTGCCTTCGCTCCAGGGGCAAACAAATGGCAGGGTATCGGTCATTTCAGAAAGCTGCTGCGGGTTTGCCATCATGTATTTTTCCAGCGCTTGCGCGTTGGCTAGTTGAATAGAGGTAGCTAGAAGGATGAGCAGCGACATTCTGATTATCATGTTTCAGCGAAATTTTTTTGTACGCTATCAAAAATAGGGTAAATAAAAAAAGGGGACTCACCGTCCCCCTTTAATTTATGAGCCTTCAGGCCTCAATTATTTTACTGATTCCATAATCGCTTTGAAAGCTCCCGGATGGTTCATAGCCAAATCGGCGAGTACTTTACGATTCAGTTGGATGTCTTTGGATTTAAGACGTCCCATCAGTTCTGAATATGACATTCCGTTTTCACGTGCTCCAGCGTTGATACGCTGAATCCATAGAGCGCGAAAGTTGCGCTTTTTCTGGCGACGGTCGCGGTAGGCATATCCTAAACCTTTTTCGAGGATGTTCTTGGCAACGGTGTGTACATTTTTACCTCTGCCGAAGTAACCTTTTGTTTGCTTGAGCACTTTTTTGCGGCGTGCTCGCGAAGCCACTGCATTTACTGACCTTGGCATAATTTTGCTTTTTTTGGGTTGAAGCGTCGCTTACAAAAAAGCGATCTTGAGCTTTTACCCGGGGTTAATAACCTGGTGAACTTAAATACAAAGCATATCTCTTACATTACTCATATCGGCAGGGTGCACGAGCGTAGTAGCTGTAAGGTTGCGCTTTCTTTTGGTCCCTTTCTTTGTGAGAATGTGACTTTTGAAAGCGTGCTTTCTTTTTACTTTACCTGTTCCTGTAAGCGAGAATCTCTTCTTCGCGCTTGAAACAGTTTTCATTTTTGGCATGGCCTTATTTGTTTTTGATTAATAAATCCTTATTTCTTTTTAGGGTTGATCATCATAATCATCCTTTTGCCTTCAAGTTTTGGAAGTTGCTCCACGGCGCCAATGTCGGCGAGTTCTTTGGCAAATTTCAAAAGAAGTATTTCTCCTCTTTCTTTGAACACGATGGTTCTACCCTTAAAAAACACATAAGCTTTCACTTTAGAGCCTTCTTCGAGAAACTTCTTGGCGTGCTCAAGCTTAAAATCAAAGTCGTGGTCATCCGTATTAGGTCCAAATCGCACTTCCTTCACAACAACTTTTTGCTGCTTACTTTTCAACTCCTTTTGTTTCTTCTTCTGATCGTAAAGAAACTTTCGGTAGTCAATCACTTTACAAACCGGTGGTACAGCATTAGGGGCTATTTCCACCAGGTCTAACCCTTTTTCTTCGGCCAGTTTAAGGGCCTGCTGTATAGGGTAAACGTCGGCTGGCATCTCGTCTACAATTACCCTAACTTGTGGCGCAGTGATGCGCTCGTTGATCTTGTGCAGATCTTCTTGTTCAACCCTTCTCGAGGGTCTTTTTTGAAATTTCTTTATGACGCTTATCCTTTAATTTAAACTATTCCCAAAAGGGTCCCTATCTCATCTTCAATCATTTTGGCGAAAGCACCGATGCTGTGTACACCAAGATCTCCACCCTCACCTTGCTTGCGCACCGAAACCGTTTTTGCGGCTTCTTCGCTCTCGCCTACTACAAGCATGTAGGGAATCTTATCCATTTCGGCATCGCGGATCTTTCGACCTACTTTTTCGTTGCGCTCGTCAATGAGGGCGCGAATATCGTAATTATTTAGCTCACTTGCTACATCCTGCGCATATTTGTTATACTTCTCGCTAACAGGCAGTACTTTAACCTGTTCCGGACTAAGCCAAATGGGAAATTTTCCGGCGCAGTGTTCAATGAGTACCGCTACAAACCGCTCCATACTGCCGAATGGTGCCCTGTGAATCATTACCGGCCTGTGGCGCGCATTGTCGCTGCCTATATATTCCAATTCAAAACGTTCGGGAAGGTTATAATCTACCTGAATTGTGCCGAGCTGCCATTTACGGCCTATGGCATCGCGCACTATAAAGTCGAGCTTGGGCCCGTAGAAGGCTGCTTCACCTTCTTCGACCACGTAGGTAAGGCCCGATTCTTTTACCACTTCCATGATGGCACTTTCGGCTTTCGCCCAATTTTCATCCGATCCGATGTACTTTTCGGGGTTTTCCGGGTCGCGGAGCGAAACCTGCACCACGTAATCATCAAAACTCAGGGTTTTGAATATGTAAAGCACAAGGTCTATTACTTTTTTGAATTCACCTTTCACCTGATCGGGCATGCAGAAGATGTGCGCATCATCCTGTGTAAAGCCGCGCACCCTTGTAAGGCCGTGCAGCTCGCCGCTTTGCTCGTAGCGGTATACCGTTCCGAACTCGGCAAGGCGCAATGGCAGGTCCTTGTATGACCGTGGTTCCGACTTGTATATCTCGCAGTGGTGCGGACAATTCATTGGTTTCAGAAAATATTCTTCACCTTCATTGGGAGTATGTATTGGCTGAAAAGAATCTTTGCCATATTTGGCATAGTGGCCGCTGCATATATAAAGCTCCTTGCTGCCTATGTGCGGGGTGATTACCTGCAGGTATCCCGCTTTTTTTTGTGCGGCCTTCAGAAAGTTCTCAAGCCGTTCGCGAAGTACGGCACCTTTCGGCAGCCATAAAGGAAGTCCGGGGCCTACAGCCTGCGAGAAAGTGAATAGTCCCAATTCTTTACCCAATTTGCGGTGATCGCGTTTTTGGGCTTCTTCGAGCATATGGAGATAGTCGGCAAGGTCCTTTTGCTTTGGGAAAGTGATTCCATACACACGGGTGAGCTGCTTGCGGTTTTCGTCGCCGCGCCAGTATGCACCTGCAATCGACATTATTTTGGCAGCTTTTACAAAACCTGTATCAGGTATGTGCGGTCCGCGGCAGAGGTCGGTAAAACTTCCTTGTTCGTAGAATGTGATAGAGCCGTCTTCAAGTTCGCTAATAAGTTCGAGCTTATATTCGTCGCCCTTGTTGGTAAAATAGTTGAGCGCATCGGCTTTGCTCACGTCGCGGCGCAGGTATGCATTTTTCTGCCTCGCGAGTTCGAGCATTTTCTCTTCGATCTTCTGAAAGTCTTTGTCGCTCAGGTGTTCATCGCCCAGGTCTATATCGTAATAGAAACCATTTTCGATGGGTGGGCCGATGGCAAATTTTGTTTTGGGATAAAAGTGTTGTATCGCTTCGGCCATAAGGTGGGCAGAAGAGTGCCACATGGTGGATTTTCCTTCATCGTCATTCCAGGTAAGCAGGCTAAGTGCAGCATCTTGCTGTATGGGGCGGTTGGCGTCAACTACTTCGCCATTTACTTTTGCCGCGAGCACATTTCGTGCAAGGCCTTCACTTATATCGCGTGCTATTTCCAAAGCGGTAATGCCTTGTTGGTATTGCTTTACGGCACCGTCGGGCAGGGTGATTTTAATTTCCATAGGTTACAAATCCTTTTGTGGAATTCGGGCGCAAAGGTAAGAAATATACAGGGCGGAAAAAGGTTAAATGCGGGTGTCTTCAGCGTTTGAAGACTTCAATTTCTTTCATCACTTTTACCAGGTCGGTAAACTTGCCGTTGAATTTTGTAGCGCGCACCATGTGGTTGTCAATCCAATGGTAATTTCCTCCGCGGGGTTTTCCCACGAGCAGTCCGTGGTATTTGAATCTGTGCTTCTTGAGCCAGGTTTCGGTTACTTCACGGTGTGCTTCGGTACGCGATGTGAAGAAGGTGATAATATGGCCCTGATCATACCATTTATTGCATATTTCGAGTGCATCGGGATATGGCTCGCATGTGGCCATTCGCTCAGGCTCTTCATTTGGTATATCGTCGGTAATGGTGCCGTCTATATCAATCAAATAATTTTTAATGTCGGAGTCCAGTTGAGGGGAAATTTCTCTTCCAAATTCGTCGTAGGTTTTTCTGAGCGGGTGTCCGGCTTGATCGGCCATAGGGTTATTACGTTTGTTTAGCGACACAAAATTAGGTTGTTTTCCAATGGTATGCACCATGTTGGGTGTTATTTTTACACTAAGCTATCTTGAAAGGTTTCAGTATTTTTAATTGGCTATAGGATTTTAATGAGAATACTTTTTAAATTTGCGCACCCATTTCGGAGAGGTGGGTGAGTGGCTGAAACCACATGTTTGCTAAACATGCGTACTCTGAAAGGGGTACCGGGGGTTCGAATCCCCCCCTCTCCGCATCACAAAAACCCACCGCTTGAACCGCGGTGGGTTTTTCTTTTTGAAAAAGCACGAAAGCTTTGCTTTTAGATGCTTTTTAAAAAGAAAAGCCCGGTCTGCAACGCAGACTGTGGGTTTTTGGATGCAAGGCTCTCCCCCAGGGATCGCGCAATAATCCCCAATAGAAACGCTACTTTCATACATTTTGGGGATATGAAAAAACCAATCTGCGGAGCAGATTGTGGTTTAGCGTCGAAGGCAAGCAGCCAGCTCACAGCAGCCACCCACAACCGCCACAACGGCAATATAGGAACCATGGTATGTGCCTTTAACAAGAACTCCACCGCCATAAAAACCATCGGCAATTCCTTCGTATACGACCAGCCTTACCGACTCTTTGAATCAAAAACATTTGTAAATTTGAAAAGCAGCACAAATAGCTGGCCTTCCGGCACCACTTACAACGGCATGTTTGAAAACAACTTTACCTGCGATGCAAGCGGAAACATACTCACACATCTGCGCAAGAATGAAAGCGGTGTCACAACTGACCAGCTTTACTACCGCTGCATAAAGTACACCCGAGGGACAGCTTATTCACAACAGGCTTTACCGCGCGAACGATAACACCGCCATAACCGGCAATTTTGACGACGACATAGACCCTATGGGCACCTTTAACAGCAACCTTGCCACTCTCAACACCGCAAACAATTACGGGTACGATGAGCTGGGTCAATTGACACGCGACAATCAGGAAGAAATTTCGAATATCGTGTGGCGCAACGACGGCAAAATAGCAAAGATTACCCCGCTCCCGCGCGACTCCTGTCGCGTGGTCTTGCTTTAGTATAGTATCTGTCCTTATAACCCACGCTCCCGTGCGACTCCTGTCGCGTGGTTTTGCTTTAATATTGTATCTGTCCTATAACCCCCAATTTGCTAGCGAATCTCCAAAAAAATCCTCACCGGCAATACCTGGGAGGAAACAACGTATTACATTCGTGACGCGCAAGGCAATGTAATGGCCACCTACCTGAATAAAAACGCTGGTACCGAAACTTTTGAACTCACGGAGCAGCCAATTTACGGCTCATCCCGCGTGGGCATGCTGCGCGTAAAGGTGAACATGCTCGCAACGCCTTGCGCACCCAACGCCTTGCGCTATACGCGGTATGGACTTAAGCGCTACGAGATTTCGAATCATTTAGGCAACGTAACCACCATGCTTACCGCGCAAGAAGTAGCCAAATACAGCGGTGCAAATCGAAATGAAAAGCGAAACAAGAGGCTTGATGACAAGGTGAAAACAGGCAGTTTATACTTTCTCTTATCATTTTTCCCGATCATTTCAAATGGTCAGCAAATTTGTGAATTTGACTTCAAGAATGGTGACTTCAAGTTAGAAACTGTTTTTGATAGTTCAGGCAAGCTTTTACGGCTATGTGCGATCCTTAACAGCGATGACATAACCGATATGCTGAATATGGCAGTTATTCTAAGCGTTCCGCACACAGTTGATAGATATGAGATTACTCCAGCAACCTTAATGCGCAATGGTATCTTATCAGATTATGACAGAGAATTTATCAAATCCCAAGAAACTTCTTACTTTCTTGTTGAAGTAAAAATAACCAAGAAGTATCGCCAAGTTTATGCTTGTCCAGAAATCAAATTTTTTAAAGAAGAATTATTAAAGTGTCCATAGGTCAGATGTCATATTGGACGTGAATATTCCGCTTCACCTTATCTGCAGTTGCATGAGAAACGTTAAAAGATATAAGAATTGCGGAGGCTTTTAAATCCGCTTCGAGGGATGTGATAAGCCCGGTGATAATATCAAGATATCCGGGTGCTCCGCCAGGGTTTATCTTCGCTCAGCTCCATCTTCGAATATAACCCTGCGGCACACTGCTCCACCGGAGGTATAAAATCCGATCGATTAGTTGATAATTATCCGGCAGCTCACAGCCCTATGGTCTGATACTTCTTCTTCAAGGCGCTTATAATTGACGGCTTCGAATTGGGGATCATAAAAGATATAGTCAATCCTGAATGAAGGAAAGCTACCCAGATAGCTATTTCCAATACCCCAGCCTCCATGCTTGAATGAGTCGTTTAGCCTGCGGGTAAATTGTCGGTAAGTGTGTGACACAGGGGTATCGTTAAGATCGCCGCAGAGTATTACAGGGTATGGACTTTGATCGAGATGCCCCACGATCATATTTACGTGTTTGGCCCTTCGCTGCCAGGCACGCGTCATACGTTGTGCAATATTGAGCCCTTCTGAAGCCTGATTGGCGGTGAGGTTGCTTTGTATATCTTCTACAAAGCGGTAATTTGATCGACTGAACCTTATGGATGCTACGTGCGAGTTGTAAACCCTTATGGTATCACCGTCAATCAAAAGGTCGGCAAAGATACAAGCATTGCCGCGTTCCATTGGGAATTTGATTTTTCCCTTTCCAACAATTGGGTATTTGCTGGCGATGGCCATCCCGAAGTTCTGTTCTCCTTTAATGGTAAGCCCATATTCTATGTGGAGATAAGGTGTTTTCAACTTCTTCTTCACGAGTGAGTTTACATCAAATACACCTGGCTTACTGTGGTGAAAATACTCCTGAAAACAAACCACGTCCGGCTCTTGCTCCGCGAGGGCGTTCAGCATAGTATCGCGGTCTTTTTTGTTTGTTTTCCAATTGTACCAGCCAAAAAGGCGCACGTTGTATGATACCACATAGATGCTTTTCTCCAAACCTTCTTCTTTGGTACGTTCGGGTAGTATCTGAAAGTAAGCTGTAAGATGGTTGAAACCAACCAGAATTGCTGTCGCGGATATAAGTGCGAGCCGTTTTTTTACAAAAATCCAAAATATCAGGAAGCCTAAATTCACAACGAGCAATGCACCATATGCAATTCCAAAAAACGCCAGGTATGGAAATCTTAAAGGGCTAATATGGGTGGATAAGTAAGAAAGAAGTAAACACAATACAGCGATGATGTTCGCCATTATTACCGCTTTTTTGCTAATACTCCGCAGTCTCTTTAGCACTATTTCTTGCTGGCGTTAAACAGAAACTCCTTTTCTTCTTTCGAAAGACTGTCATATCCGCTTCGTGATATTTTATCAAGTATCATATCAATCTTCTTCTGTTGTGCGTTTTCGGTGTTGCGCGGTGTAGCATACGTCACACCAGCACCTTGTGGTTTCTTCGATGCAACTTTTAATTTTGGCTTGGGCACAAACAGGTCGCGAAAGAAACCTGTGAATCCGTAAAAATACCTGCTCCAATCATTTCCCTGTTTTAGGGAATTGCTGTAAAAGTAGCCAAATGCTGCGCCGCCAATATGCGCTAGTCTGCCGCCAGTATTTCCTTTATCGAGAAAAAGCACATCGAGCACCACAAAGAAAATAGCGATGTATTTTAATTTTACAATACCAATCAGAATTAATCGCAACTCCATATTGGGGTTATATGCTGCAATGGCTACCAGCAGCGCCATTACCGATGCCGAGGCGCCAATAATAGTGCTTTTGCTTTCGGCAAAAACAGGGAAGATGTTGAAGGCTGCGAAATAAAGCAGAAAACCCGCAAGCCCTCCCATTATGTAGACAGCAATAAATCGTTTTTCGTTGAGCAAATCAGCAAATAGCCTTCCTGCAAACCAAAGCAGGATCATGTTGAACAACAGGTGCCACAAACCTTCGTGCACAAACATATAGGTTATAGCCGTCCATGGTCTATAGAGCATTGTCAAGGCGTCGGTATGTCCCGAAATCCAAGGCAGTACCTTATGCACAAGGTCTACTTTGAAGAAGAAACCCGCCAGGCCAATAAGGGTAAGTGCTACGAATACTGCAACATTGAGTAGCACAAATCTCGTTACTATATTACCGCTGTGGTAAGCGTATTTTAAATCGTCAAAAATTGATGCCATTGTTTAAGATTGACGGTAATCATTAGGATGTTTTGACCAAAATTTAATAAGGAAGTATCCGAAAATCATTCCACCTAAATGTGCAAAGTGGGCAACATTGTCACCGGGCTGGTTTGCAATTCCTGAGAAGAGTTCAATAGCCCCGAAAATCATAACAAAGTATTTCGCCTTAATGGGTACAGGGAAAAAGAGCATGATAAGTCGGGTATTTGGAAACATCATACCAAAGGCCAGCAGCAGCCCGAACACTGCTCCTGATGCCCCAACTACCGGTATGTTGTATATATAGTTCAGTTTACCCCAATTGGGATCTGTATAATTTTTTCCTGATTTTATGATTTCAGTACCATTGGCCTTAATCAATTCTACACCTTCAGGCCCTATTTCATTGATAAGCGACGAAGCTTCAATAGCTACAATACCATAATGAAGTAGAAACGCACCAAAGCCGGTAATCAGATAATATTTTAAAAATCTCTCCGGTCCCCAAATCCGCTCTATTGCGGAGCCAAACATCCACAGCGCAAACATGTTAAATAATATATGCATGAAACTGCCGTGCATAAACATATGCGTAATAATTTGCCAGGGCTTGAAATTTGGTGATTCCCAATAGAAAGCGCCAAACATTCTGGTTAGGCTAATGCCCTGGCCTTCGAGCGCAATGCTGGCCAGAAAAAACAATCCGTTGATGATAAGGAGATTTTTTACTACTATTGGCATATCGCCAAATGCGCTCCTGGGTGATCCGTACATTCGTTAAGCTTTAAATTTTTTATCTAGTTCGTCAGTGGTAAAGGTCACCACAATGGGTTTTCCGTTTGGCGTAAGCTGAGGTTGCTCACAGGCAAAAAGACTGTCTATCAAATCGAGCATTTCACGCGGCTGAAGTTCGCGCCCTTCTTTCACGCCGAGGCTTCGCGCCATGCTCATAGCCAAGCGTTCATGCATATTTGTTTGAAGGTCGGCGGCTGAGTGTTTGTATTGCTCAAGCATGGTTTCAATTAGGGTTTGAATTGGCATGTTGATGGCTTCACTTGGTATACCATTTATTACTACGGTATCGCCACCAAAACTGTCAATGGTAAATCCGAGCATATTCAATGGTTCAGCGAGGTCAGTAATCATAGCCCTGTCGGCAGGACTCAGTTCTAGTGTTTGCGGAAAAAGCAATTGCTGGCTGCTGCCCTGATTTCTCTGAAGCTTGGAGAGCGCTTTTTCGTATAAAATCCGCTCATGTGCGCGCTGCTGGTCAATGATCACCAAGCCTGACTTTATTTGGGTTAGAATATATTTCCGGTGCAATTGAAATACTACCCGATTGGAGTTGTCAGTCTCGGCAGGTTCAGCTTCAACCGTAAGCACCTGTTGTGGTGCAGCATCTTCCTGTCGGCTTATTGAGTACAGGTTTTCCCAGCCTTTTGCGCTAAGCTGTCTTTGGCTTCCGCCAAATGAAGGCTCGGCCCGAAGCGATCCCACTCCTTTTACCGGTTGATCGAAAGGATTAAAATCATAGTCTTTGCGCTCAGGTGGCGCTACAGATATATTTGCCGGAAGGGGATTGAGATTAAAGATATTCTCTTGGTCAAAATCAATGCTTGGAGAGATATTGTATTTGCCAAGGCTGTTGCGCACTGCCGACCGTATGATGGCGTAGATGGAGCGCTCTTCGGCAAATTTGACTTCAGTTTTTGTGGGGTGTATATTGATGTCGATGCTCGAAGGATCGAGCCTCAGATAAATAAAATAGGAGGGGTGTGCATCGCGGGCTATCAAGTCTTGAAAAGCTGAAACTACCGCATGGTGCAAGTACGGATTTTTAATAAAACGGTCGTTTACAAAAAAGTACTGTTCGCCCCGGGTTTTTTTGGCGTATTCCGGTTTGCAAATAAAGCCCGATACGCTCACTATGGCAGTATCTTCATTCACAGGTACCAACCGCTCGTTGTGCTTATGGCCGAATATGTTCACAATTCTTTGCCTGAGCTGCGAAGCTTTGAGATTAAAAAGTTCGGAGCCATTGTGAAACATACCAAAGCCCACACCGGGGTGGGCGAGTGCGACTCGTTCGAATTCTTCAATAATATGGCGCATTTCTACCGGATCGCTTTTCAGGAAGTTGCGCCGCGCCGGAGTATTGAAGAAGAGATTTTTTACTGCTACAGAAGTGCCACCCGGTGTGGAGCAAGGTTCTTGCAGCTCCACTTTGCTGCCCGCTATTACAAGGCGGGAGCCCAATTCATTTTCGCGAAGGCGTGTTTTCAATTCTACCTGCGCAATAGCTGCAATAGAAGCGAGTGCCTCACCTCTAAAACCCTTGGTGCGTATTTGCCAAAGCTCTTCTGCATTGCGTATTTTGGAGGTGGCGTGGCGCTCAAAACTCATACGGGCATCGGTATCGCTCATGCCGCAGCCATTGTCTATAATCTGCATCAGCGTTTTTCCGGCATCTTTCACGATAAGCTGTACATCGCTTGCACCTGAATCTATAGCATTCTCAATCAGCTCCTTCACTGCCGATGCGGGGCGCTGTACTACTTCACCGGCGGCAATTTGATTTGCCACCGCGTCAGGCAGGAGTTTTATGATGTCAGCCATTTAAAGGATAAATCCGAATTTTTTGAATATGAGGTATAAGATAACCAATAGCGCCGCCAAAATTAGCAAAAGCCGCGATCCTGAGTTGCGCTGTTGACGGCGTGTTTCTTTTCTGTGCCACGACTCAGAAATCCGCTCCCTGAGATGTGATTCATAGGTAGTGCCAAGCCCTTTTTCACGCTCCATTTCTTCTTCAATTTCTTTTCGGCGTTTTTCAAGACGCTCCTTGCGCTCATCGAAAGTCCGCGGTTGATAATCAAATTTCTTGATGCTGTTGTGTTCTCTCAACTTGAATAATGATGGAAGTCTCGGCGCTTTCATAGTGGTTCAATTCTTGTATTTAAAACTTCTCAGGCACAAGTTAAGTCAATTTTGCGTTGTACTCTTGGTAATGAAACAATAGTCATTGGCATCAGTATGTGGATAAGTTGACCCAGAGGTGCTGTGTGGCTTGAAAAGCAGAAGTAACTTCGTTAACAAATATCGCTCCATGAACATTAAACAGAACTTTCTGACATTGGTTGTCATATTTTGCGCAATTGCTGCTGCGGCTCAGGATGGAAAACCTGAGTTCCTGCAAAAACCATCGCCTTGGACCGACTCACTTATGGCTGAGCTTTCGCTTGATGAGCGCATCGGGCAGTTGTTTATGGTGGCAGCATATAGCAACAAAGATGTGGCGCATGAAAAGGAATTACAAAAGCTCGTAGAAAACCAGCATATCGGTGGATTGATCTTCTTTCAGGGAGGCCCTGTGCGTCAAGCCAATATTTACAACCGGCTGCAAAAAGTGGCCAAAGTGCCACTTTGGGTAGGAATAGACGGGGAGTGGGGACTTGCCATGCGACTTGATAGCACCATAAAATTTCCATATCAGATGGCACTTGGTGCTATTAAAAACGATTCGCTGATAGAGGCTATGGGCGCTGAAATAGGCCGTCAGTGCCGAAGGCTGGGAATACAAATAAATTTTGCCCCGGTAGTTGATGTGAATAACAACCCGGCAAATCCGGTTATTGGCTTCAGGTCATTTGGCGAAAGCCGCGAAAACGTAGCACTGAAATCAGCGGCTTATGTGCGCGGGTTGCAATCGCAAAAAGTACTCGCCAATGCCAAACATTTTCCTGGACATGGTGATACTGATACCGATTCGCATCTCGCATTGCCTGTGATCAAACATGATCTTGCGCGGCTGAAAAGTGTTGAGCTATACCCCTTTGCTGAGCTTTTTAGCAAAAAATTGGCATCAGTGATGGTGGCACATCTTCATATTCCGGCGTTAGATAGCACCCCAAACTTGGCAAGCACGCTTTCGCCAAAAGTTGTAAATGGATTGTTGAAGAATGAAATGCGCTTTCAGGGATTGGCATTTACCGATGCGCTCAATATGAAGGGTGTATCAAGCTTCTACAAACCGGGAGAAGTAGACTGGCTGGCGCTCAAGGCTGGCAATGATGTACTGCTTTTTGCAGAAGATGTGCCTAAAGCCGTAGCCAGAATAAAAGCGGCAATAGCAAGTGGTGAGTACACCGAAGAAAAATTGAATTCCAGCGTCCGCAAAATATTGCAAGCCAAGGAGTGGAATGGCGTTCATCGCAAACGCTTTGTACAAATGAAGAATTTGTATGAAGACCTGAATACGCCGGCAGCACTGCACCTCAAAAAGAAGCTTAGCGAAGCGGCCATAACCATCGTCAAAAACAAGAATGCTATTTTACCACTGCGCGATCTTGCCAACCGCGAAATTGCAGTGGTTACCATTGGAGGTAATGGCACTGTATTTAAAAATAGACTAGCCAAGCACGCGCGTTTTGACGCTTCAGAATGTAGCGCAGCTCCAACGGCAGCAGAAATTAAGCAGGTAAAGGATGTTGTTGCCAAGAAGAATACCATTATTATAAATGTAGAAGGCACCAACAACACACCCGGCAAGAACTTTGGACTTACCACCGCGGCAATAGACCTGATTGAATCAATTGCTGCTGATAAGCCGGTGGTGTTGGTACATATGGGCAATCCCTATGCGCTTGCCAAACTGAAGAACCCGGGAAATTTATCGGCTATTGTAGTGGGTTATCAGAATGAAGGCAATCTGAGTAGAAGTGCTGCCGAAGCCATTATGGGAGCAATTCCGGTGAGTGGCAGGCTGCCGGTGTCTATCGGGAATTACTACCCCGCTCTTACAGGAATTGAAATTTTATTGGCTACCCGAATATACTATTCTACGCCAATGGAATATGGACTTGCCAGTAATGCTTTTGACAAAGTTGATAGCCTCGCAATATATGGCTTACGCCAGAAAGCGTATCCCGGATGTCAGATATTGGTGGCCAAAGGAGGTAAGGTAATCTACAATAAGACTTTTGGTTTTCAGACCTACGAAGATGTCGACCCGGTAAGAACCACAGACATTTATGATCTTGCCAGCATTACCAAAATTGCAGCGAGTACCATCAGCCTCATGAAACTGCAGGATATGGGTAAGTTTTCTTTGGACAATACGCTTGCTCAATATTTTCCTGAAATTCCTGCGAATAGTCCTTACAGACCATTGGTGATGCGTAAAATAATGGCCCACGTAGCCGGTTTGCCTGCTTGGGTGCCCTTTTATCAAGCTACCTTATCAAAAGGTGAGCTCAGATGGGATGTATATTCCCGATCACAATCTGATCTGTATAGTTTGCGCGTGGCCAATAGAATTTATATGAACAAGACAGTGAGTGATTCGCTATTCTACAAAATTCTTGAAACTCCTTTGCGCCCTGATGAGAAATATAAATACAGCGACATAGGCTACTATTTTGTTCGAGATATTATACAGCGTCAAAGCGGCGATAGGATTGATGCTTTTGCAGAGAAGAATTTTTATATGCCACTTGGGCTGAACACCATGGGGTATCTTCCATTGGACCGGGTGGACCGTGAGCGAATTATTCCTACGGAGTACGACAAGGATTTCCGCAAGCAGCTCATTCGGGGTGATGTGCATGATCCCGGAGCGGCCATGCAGGGTGGAGTAGGAGGTCATGCAGGGCTTTTTAGCAATGCCGAAGACTTGGCGGTACTTATGCAAATGCTTGTGAATGGTGGAACATACGGCGGAGAGCGATACCTTAAAGCTGAAACAGTTGAAGAATATACCAATTGCCAATATTGCACATCAGAACTTGATGAGAATCGGCGCGGTGCAGGCTTCGACAAGCCCTACCTTCGTGAAGGAGCCGGGCCTACCTGCAAATGCGTAAGCTTCGATTCATATGGGCATACGGGCTTCACAGGTACTATGGTTTGGGCTGATCCAATAGAAGGTATTGTTTATGTATTTCTCAGCAACCGCGTTTATCCCACCGCTGAGAACAACAAGCTCTCTAAACTCGACATTAGAGCCCGCATTCAGGAAGAGATATATAAAGTGCTCAAGCCGAATGGACTTAGTATGGGTATAAAGGCGAGTATGTAATTTCGCTTTCGCGGAAAGCATCAAACTGCCCCCATCCTTAGCGCAAATTTATTCACCTGCATCTGAAACCTGCTCAGTAGAAGGATTGCTGAAATGGTAAGTCCGCCGGCCAAAGCATACCAAATGCCCATCGCTCCATAAGGTGAGTATTGAGCTAGCAGCCATGCAGCGGGCAAGGCAATTATCCAGTAGGCGAAAAACGTAATCAGGGTTGGTACCCTCACATCGGTAAATCCCCGCAAAGCGCCCAGACCCACTGCCTGCAAACCGTCTGAAAGCTGAAATATTACAACCACGATGAGCATTTTGCCCGCAAGGGCCAATACCATTTCATCTTTCGAATAAAATCCTGCAAGTGTATTTTTAAACAACAGAATAATCAATCCTGCTAACCCCATCCAAGCAGCGGTCATGATAAAAAGACTACGCGCCGCCATCCGGAGATTGCGCACATCGCCACGGCCCGATTGATTGCCAATACGAATAGTGGCCGCAGAGCCCAATCCCGTTGCCGCCATATAACTCACACTGGCTATGTTGATTGCTATTTGATGTGAAGCCAACGCATTTGCACCCAGCGTGCCCGCTATCACAGCCGCTATTGAAAATGCACTCACTTCAAAAATATATTGCAAGCCACTGGGTATGCCCACCTGGAGTAATTTTCTGATTGCAACCCTGTTAAATTGTACTTTGAATAATCCCTTAATATGTGTTGTGAACCGCTTGTGATTGCGGATGTACCATACCATGAGAACCACCATTAAAATCCTGGATATAAGCGTAGCAACTGCGGCCCCATTTACCCCCATTTCAGGCATTCCCCATTTGCCATATATGAGCAGGTAGTTCAGACCAACGTTTACCAAATTGCAAATAATACTTACCGCCATTGCCACCCTTGTTTGCGAGAGCCCTTCGGCAAATTGCTTGAAGGTGAGAAATACCATCAACGGAATTATTGAGCTGCCAACGATGTACATGTAAGGGCTGGCAATTATTACCACTTGCTCATCCTGACCCAAATGCTGCAATGCAGGAACTACTGCGGCGACAAGCACAAACAAAACTATGCTCGCTCCAGTATTTAGCCAAAGCGAATTGCGTAAGAACATTCCCTGAAGATGAGAGCGGTTTTTTCCGTCGGCGTAAGCCACAAGTGGAGTTAACCCGTATGATAGGCCAATACCGAAGAGCATGAAAATTGCATAGATGCTATTGGCCAAAGCCACTGCAGCCAGTTGTACGGTGCCGAGTTGACCTACCATAATGCTGTCGGCGACGCTAACCATCATGTGTCCCAACTGCCCTATCATTACAGGAATGGCGAGGTGAAGGTTTGTTTTATAGTGTTGAGCCGTCGTCATAGCGGGCGGCAAAGGTAAGCTCTATTTCCCGTAAGGAACCACCAAAAAAGAAGCGGAGCTCTGGATACTCCGCTTCATTTGATTTTGCGGGCGTTTTCATAGCACTACGCCGCAACCATTTCTATCAGATTTTAGCTGTTTCAATATATTCGTGGTCTATCAATTTACCTGCCATAAACGATTCATAAGCTGATAGATCAAAGTGACCGTGACCACACAGGTTGAAGAGTATCGTTTTTGATTTACCTTCTTCCTTGGCTCGGTTAGCTTCTTCTATAACCTGTGCTATGGCATAGGTGGCTTCGGGTGCGGGAATTATTCCTTCACTTTGCGCGAAGGCAATTCCTGCGCGGAAGCAATCGTTTTGTTGTCGAGCTCTTGCTGAAATAAGACCATCCTTCAGTAATTGACTTACCAGAATTCCGGCACCGTGGTACCTGAGGCCTCCGGCGTGAATATCAGCCGGTACAAAATCGTGACCGAGCGTATACATTGGCAAAAGGGGGGTCATGCCAATGGTATCGCCAAAGTCATACCTGAACTCTCCTTTGGTGAGTTTAGGACACGATGTTGGCTCTACTGCAATACATTGAATTTTACTTCCTTCCTGAAAGTTTTTCCTGAGAAAGGGAAAAGCAATTCCGGCAAAATTTGAACCACCGCCGAAAGGAGCAATAATCATATCGGGCATATCACCTGCCATTTCAAATTGCTTTTCGGCTTCAAGGCCAATGATGGTTTGATGCAACAGAACATGGTTCAGAACGCTGCCTAGGGCATATTTGGTTTTATCATCAAAAGCTGCAAGTTCTATGGCTTCAGAAATGGCAATACCGAGACTCCCTGAACTATCAGGATACTGAGCGAGTATGGTTCGACCTGCTTGTGTGCGGTTGCTTGGTGAAGCATACACATCTGCACCATAGGCATTCATCATTATTTTGCGGTAAGGCTTTTGATCGAAGCTGAGTTTTACCATATACACTTCGAGTTCTATACCGAATTGCTTGCATGCAAAACTTAGCGCGCTGCCCCATTGACCCGCACCGGTTTCAGTAGTAATACGCTTTACACCCTGCATCATATTATAGTAGGCTTGTGGAATAGCGGTATTGGGTTTATGAGAGCCTGATGGGCTTCCGCCTTCGTATTTGTAATAAATACGTGCTGGCGTATCGAGGGCTTTTTCTAGCCTGTGGGCTCTGAATAGCGGGCTGGGCCTGTATAGCTTATACAAATCAAGCACCTGCTCAGGAATGTCAATATACCGTTCAGTGCTGACTTCCTGCTTGATTAGTTCCAATGGGAAAAGTGGCTCAAGAGCCTCCGGGCCAATCGGTTCTTTTGTGCCGGGATGCAAAGGAGGCAAAGGTTTATTTGGCATATCTGCCATGATATTGTACCACGCTTTGGGCATTTGAGATTCTTCAAGGATGAATTTGTGTTGTTTTGTGCGCATGATATTTGGATTTTAAAGATTTGCAGAAACGAAAAAAGCCCGCTGCGATGTGCAGCGGGCTTTGATTATTATTGGTTTTATTGTACTCTCTGATTACAATTTACGCCATAGGGCCGCCACACAGAAATATTCTGAGTGCCACCACCATGATTGAACTGTAAATTGTTTTTGCATTGCACAAATATAAACCAAAGAATTAGCAGAAAGCAAGCGCTTTCAAATAAGAAATTGAAGTGCTTTCGATATAAATTGAAAAAGTAAACATTCCTTTCGGGCGTCTCGAGTTTATAAAGCCACTTCAACATTGATGGCTACATCTTCACCGTCGTCATTTTTGGCAATTTCGAATTGCACTTTATCACCGGCAACGAGCTCATTAAAATCGATACCGTTTAGGTTTTGATAATGAAAGAAGAGGTTATTCGGGGGATATTTAATAAAACCATATCCCTGTTTCATAGAAAGAATTTCGCCTGTGCAGACGCCGCTTTCGTTAGGTACCGGAATGTTAAATGGTTTTATTTCAATAGTTGTTGCTGGCTTGGGTTCTTTGGGCACAAAGAGGTTGTTCACCATAAATTTATCCTTCGCAACCCGGTTTTCAATCTCCTCATGCATGGCAATAGGGTAGGTTACGGTATTGAGCAAATCCTGTGAAGTTCGTGTGACACGGGTGTTTCCATAATCATCAACAAATTCAAAATCCCAGGAAATAAGCATTACGCTGCTTCCAAGGGTATTGAGTTTGCGGCAAAGCTGCACATAATCGCCATCGGATGCAATGAGCACAACTACATCAAATTTTTTGTAGAAAGTTTGTTCATACGTTTCCAGGGCGAGCCACACATCTATACCTTTTTCATATTTCACACCTGTGCTGGAAGAGCGCACGGGGAGGTAATGCGTGGTCACGCCTTCGTGCATGAGAATATCGTCAAAAACCCGATCGAAATATAGCTGATTGCCACGCTGGCTGGCTTCGCTTGCGGCCAACCTTCCGCGAAAGTAATGGGCATCAACGATCTGGCAGTGCTTATAGCTGGTATTATCACCTTCGGCTTCAGCCACTTTATGACGCACAAAATCGTGAAGGCCTGCTATGCTGATTCTTGTTTTGCGGTCGTGAACGTAGTTGTAGTAATTGCTTACATGCAGAAAGTAGTTGCCATCATAGAATACGCCGATGCGGCGAAGCTTCGTGTTATTATTATCGTTCATTTAAAATGTTTATTGAATTAAAGAAGGTATTAATGTTGCCCGGAGTGAAGCAGGTTGTCATTAATGTTATCACAAAGTTAAGTAAATGTATCCCATACAAACTAAAGTATTAGATTAAAATGAAAATTTTTGCAGATGTAAATGTCATGATTCCTAATGATTTGAAAAGCAAAATACTAGGATTCCTAAAAGGATGAAACTTTAAAGGATGGACATAAAAAAAGCCCCGCATTTCAGCGGGGCTTCAAGCTCACGATATATCAGAAACTGACTATGCCAGCTTTACGTTCACCGCATTCAGACCTTTGCGACCTTCTTGCAAATCGAAGGTTACTTGGTCGTTTTCTCTGATTTCGTCAATGAGTCCATTGGCGTGTACGAAGTACTCTTTTGAAGAATCTTCTTCTTTGATGAATCCATATCCTTTGGACTCGTTAAAGAACTTTACTGTTCCGTTATTCATGTGTAATATTAAAAAATGAGTGGCAAAGGTACGCTAATAAATGATATGGCCAAGAAAACTTTCTTATTTACTCAATTTAACATTGGTTGTTGGGAAAATTTATGAAAGCAGGGTTTTAAGAGAACATCATGTCGCCCTAAAATGGTATTGAATACCCCTCAACTTTCCTTCCTGAAATTGCTCACGCTGCCCAGGATTTGTGCTATCAATTCGGCGATGTGTGCTACTTTATCGAGGGGTCTATTGGCGGGTGCAGGGCGCAGGGTTCTGTATATCAGCTTTGCTACCCGTACCATGGCCCCAACTACTGTCAGGTTTCCGGAAACTCCGCTTTTGATATTTTGAAAATTGGCCATTGCCTCTTGCTTGATTACTTCCTTGCGAATGCGCAGCATTGCAATTTCTGAATCGAGGTCCTGAAGCGTGAGAAGGTGTTGATACTTATGATTCATCAAATATTTCTTTGATTACTTCTCTCATTACCATATCAGCCATAATTTTTCTGCCGGCGAAAAGAAATACAAGCACAAAGGTCGCAATCGCCCCGCTTACTATCAGGTATGATGCCGGAGCGCTAAACCAAGTTTGCAGCGCCGAGGCTGATGCCATTCCTATGAAGAATAGAAGCAGAACCATAGTTAACATCAGCAAAAGAAATGTAGTGATGTTTGTGGTGAAGTGCGACATCCATCGCGCCATGCGCAACTTTAGAAGATCCGTTTCAGTTTGTGCATAGAGCTTGGCGGCTTCGCCTGTTTCTTCGGCAATCTCCTTTAAGGATTTTTCCATTTTAATTTTTTACAACTTCCTCAGCTTTCTTTTTTGCTGAATGGAATACTTCTTTCACCTTGGCTTCGATGCGCTCTTCAAGATCGCTCATCTTGTGGATGGTGTCGTCTCGAAGTTTGCGGCCCCGGTCGCTATTAAGCCAATATCCTACTGCCACGCCTGCTGCGATACCTCCGAAGAAAGCCAGCAGTACTTTTGATGTTGACGATGAATCTGTGCTCATAATTATTTAAATTAAAGGTTTTAAAGAGCACACGCGCGAATTAAAATGTTCAATATTGCTAAGCATGTAACTCCAAATCAAATGTACTGAATCTTAGCGTGACAGCAATGTATCTGCATTGCCAATGTTTGTAAAATTCCTAGTGAACATGGCCCGCTTCATTGTCGTTTCCAAGCAGTGATGCCAAACTTCTTTCCAGATTAGTGGTAACAAAACTTCGGCTCTCGTTGGGGCTTAGTGTGATGTGCTTCGCACCAACCTGCTGCTCGGTAAATTCAAATTCACTGAGCATATCATTGTCGCGAACCAAGCCATACCACTTGCCATCTACTTTTGCCGCAGCGCTCCTGGGTAACACGTAAGCAGAGTCAGCCTGAATATAAATGCTTGCGCTTACATACATACCGGGCATCATACCTTGAAAGTCTTCAGCCGGGTGCACATGTACATTTACGCTTTGTTTTCGATCATCAACGTTGTGAGAAACCAATTGCACCGTGCCTTGCAAACGCTTTTGGGTATTATTCAGGTAAAAGTATACTTTCTGTTTTGGCATTACGAGATGCACCTTGTCAGGAAATACAGATAATTCAATATGCAAGTGCGTATTGTCAACCATGCGGAAAATGGGTGCATTTGAAGCCGCGTACATGCCAGTATTTGCTATCACTTCGGTGATGTACCCGTTCACCGGCGCCCGTATAGCTACATCATCCTGAATTCCGTTGCTTTCTATATTGGTCGGGTCAAGACCTGCAAGCTTCAATCTTGCCATAAGGCTTTGCGATTGCGCTTCAAGTGATTTGAGTTCAGCTTTGGCTTCCTGCATCGCTTTTTCAGATGTAGCTGCTTCAATGCCCAATTTTTGCTGCCTTTCAAAGCTTGCTTTTGCCGCTTCTTTACGCGCGATGGTTTTCAGGTAATCTTCCTGAAGGGTTATAAGGTCTTTGTGTTTTACCCTCGCCAAAATACTACCTTTCTGAACATAAGATCCTTCGTAATAATTAATGTCACTCACCAGTCCGCCATAAGGCAAGCTTATGTCAATTCTGCTTTGCGGAGGAGCGTGAACGGTACCTCTGGCTTCTATACTATCGCCAATAAGTTGCCAGGTAGGAGTGCTGAACGAAAGCTGCAGTGAAGCTGCTTCTTCCATGCTGAGTGCATGGCTGTGGTCGTGCTCGGGCTCGTCGGAAATCACTTCAGGGTTGGTACAGCCTATTGCAAATGCAGTGATGGCTGTGAATATAATTCTTGCTATTGTGTTCATCTGTTTACAAATCTGTAGAGGTTAATTTTTGACAATCCATAAGATTCTGATAAATCCAAATAGGATAAATAGAGATCGGTTGCCGTGGTGATTGATTGAATGAGTTGAAATGCATCGGTCTCGCCGGCGCTGTATGCTGCAGTAGCTGTTTTACCGAGCATGGTTGCGCTTTCGCGAAAAACCAATGCGTCTTTTTTGAACCTTTCGGAGCTGGCTTTGTAGGCATTCAAGGCCTGCCTGTATGCCGACTCAGCCCTGAATTGAACGGCGCGAAGGCCGGCCGATTTTATTTCTACATCAACCGCCGCCTGCTTTAGCCTTGATTTATCAGGTGCATACCATATAGGCAATGCCAATCCGACAATCCATGATTGTCCGCCTGAAAATCCTTCGAGACGTGCATTTTGATATCCCGCTGAAATAGCAGGAAAAAAGGCTGCTTCTTGTGCTTTCAATGATTGCCTAGCTGCATCAATTCGCATTTCTTCGGCCTTATAGCGCATGTAAGTATTGAGTGAGTCGGGCAGAGGTAAAGTGGCTCCAAATAATTCATCTTCAGACGGATTCATATTTGAAATATCCATCTGACTTATACTTTCCAGCTCTTGCGTTGCTACGCTGAATTGCAATAAAGTTTCTGTAACCAGTTTTCTGAAATTAAGCACAGCGCTCTCAATAAGGTAGCGTTCATTTGGCGTGATAGCTCCATATTCGGCTTGTTTTTGTACTGCGCTCAGCAGCGAATCGAGCCGTAAGGATCGGCTTTGAGCAAAATCAACCCTGACTTTTGCCACCACCCAGCGGTGATATGCCGCCATTAGACCAGCTTCAAAATCGGTGCGGTACAGCGCCATTTCTGATTCTGATACATTGATTTCTGTTTCCAGCGCCCTTGATTTATTGATATGTTGCGGAATGCTTCCAAATCGCTGTGTAATATTCCATTGGTAGTCGCTCGATATATCAGCGCGGTTTATTTGTCCGTATTGGTAGTCAACTTCAGTAGGCGAAATATTCCAGGCTTCACCTTTTCGCTTTTTGGCCATTTCTACTGCGAGCTGTTGTGTTTCTAGCAGCGGGTTGTCGGCCAGCGACATTTCCCGAAAGGCAGGCCATGAAGTAGGTTGACTAAAACCAGCGATAGACGAGCAGAGCAGAAGGATGCTAAGAATGGCAGGCTTAACTTTGAGTTTAGGTTTTCTGCCCTCCATCCATACATACAAGATTGGTAAGAGGATTAATGTAAGAATGGTATTGATTACCAGCCCGCCCAGTACTACTGATGCCAGTGGGCGCTGCACCTCTGCGCCGGCAGTTGTTGAAATGGCCATTGGCAGGAAGCCGAATGTAGCCACCATAGCCGTGAGCAGTACAGGTCTGAATCGTTCTGATGCTCCTTTTATTACCACTGAGTAGAGGCCCATTGTTGGGTTTTCTTTTCTAAGCATATTAATGTGGCTTACGAGTACAATACCATTGAGCACACCTACTCCAAACAGCGCGATAAAGCCAACTCCGGCTGATATACTGAATGGCATATCTCTGAGAGTAAGCATCCATATACCGCCTATCGCAGTAAATGGCACAAGTGTAAAAATAAGCATGGCGTAACGCCATTTGTGGTAAGCCAGGTAAAGGAGTGCAATAATTATAGCCAGTGATATCGGCACAGCTATAAGAAGCCTTTGCCGGGCTTCCTGAAAATTGCGGAACTCGCCTTCATAACTCACGCTGTAGCCTGCAGGAAGCACAAGTTCCTTATCAAGGGCGAGCCTTATGTTTTCCACAACTTCGGTCAGGCTTCGGTCGCGAACATTTACGCCAATGGTGATTCTGCGTCGGGTATTTTCGCGGCTTACCATGCTCATACCTTCTGCAGGCACCAATGCTGCTACTTCGCTCAGCGGCACTGCCTGTCCGAGACTGTTGTGTACATAAAGAGCGCTAAGGTCAGCCTTTTTGCGCAAATCGGGGTGCAGTCTCACCACCAGATCAAACCTTCGTTCGCCTTCGAAAACCATACCCGTTGCAGTGCCCGCAAATGCCGTTTGTAGTGCAGTATTTGCTTCATCTACAGAAATGCCGTACCACGCCATTTTGTCCCGGTCCATGCGCAATACGAGTTGGCGTAAGCCTTCGGTGCGTTCAAGTTTCACATCAGCAGCACCTGGTAATCCGTCGATAATCTGTTCGGCTTGAGAACCGAGCAGGTGGAGTGTTTCATGGTCAGGGCCAAAAATTTTAACCGCGATATCGGATTTTGTTCCCGAAAGCAATTCATTAAACCGCAATTGAATTGGCTGTGTAAATTCAAAAGCAATTTCCGGAAAAATGCTCAGGGCTTCTTTCATTTTGTCGGTAAGTTCGTTGCGGTTATCTGCACTTACCCATTCATTTTTGGGCTTTAAGAGTATCATTACGTCGGCATCTTCAATAGCCATTGGGTCGGTCGGTATTTCTGCCGTACCTATTTTCGATACCATGTCGCGTACTTCTGGAAACTTATCCATCAGCGTTTTTTCAACGGCAGTGGCAAGGGCTACAGTTTCTTCAAGATTGCTGCCAGCAGGAACCGCCATTTGCATTGCTAAGTCACCCTCTTCCAAATCGGGAAGAAACACGGAACCCATATGCGAAGCTTGCCAAAAAGTAAGAATCAAAGCCAGCACCGCAATTCCAATTGCCGACTTGCGATATGGTATTACAGAGGTAAGAAGGGATGTGTATCCGGAGCGCAATTTTTCCATTATTCGTACACCCATGGTTCGTTTTTCGTGGTCGTAGTTTTTTAACACAAGGGCAGCCACAGCCGGCACGTAGGTAAGCGAGAGAATCATGCCTCCGCCTAAGGCAAACATGAGTGTGAGTGCCATAGGTTGAAACATTTTGCCTTCTACACCACCTAATTGAAGAATAGGGAGGAAGACAACGAGAATAATGAGTACACCAAATGCGGCTGACCTGTATATTGAACCGGCTGCTGAAGTAACGAGATGGTCCATTTTATGCTGTTTTATTGCCTTCCCCACCGTATGCGCTGCCATAAAGTGGAGTATACCTTCTACAATGATTACGGCACCATCTACAACGATTCCAAAATCTATAGCGCCCAGACTCATCAGGTTGGCTGATACTCCAAAAATATACATCATGCTGAGCGCAAAAAGCATAGAGAGCGGTATCACGGAAGCTACAAGCAATCCTGCCCTGAAATTGCCGAGAAAAAACACCAATATCAGTGCAACGACCACTCCACCTTCTACCAGGTTTCTTACTGCGGTGCCGATGCTTCGTCCTACAAGTTCGCTTCGGTCCAGATAAGGCACGATGCTAATACCGGGAGGAAGGCTTTTCTGTACTTCTGAAACACGTGTTCTAATGCGCTCAACAGTGCTTTTGGCGTTGGCTCCTTTGAGCATCAGGGTTATTCCACCTACAGTTTCTCCTTTTCCGTCTTTGGTCAGGGCGCCGTACCGTATGGCATGTCCGAAGCGCACTTCGGCCAAATCCGCTACGGTTATGGGCATTTTGCCTCGCATTACCACTGGTATTCGCCCTATTTCTTCAAGCGACCTGAGCAAGCCATCACTTCGGATATATATGGCTTCCTTCTCACGTGATATATTACCTCCGCCAGCGTTAGCGTTATTACTTTCGAGGGCCACAATAAGCTCTTCCAGCGTTATGCCAAACGCGTTGAGCTTATCGGGATTGAAAGCCACTTCATACTGTTTTACATAGCCACCAAAAGAACTGATATCAATTACTCCTTCAATACCTGCCAGTTGCCGTTTTACCTGCCAATCGTTTATGCTGCGAAGCTCCGCTAGGTTATATACGCCATTATAAGAGGGTTCTACTTCAAGAACGTATTGGTATATTTCACCAAGACCTGTGGTGATAGGCATCATTTCGGGTATACCGAAACCATCAGGAATATTTTGGGAAGCAATGATCAGTTGTTCTGAAACCAATTGTCTGCATCGCAATACAGGTATGTGCTCGTCAAAAACTACTGTTACTATGCTCAAGCCAAATCGGGATATACTTCTTATTTCGGATACATCTGGAAGATTGGCAAGACTGATTTCGATGGGAGCGGTAATAAAACGCTCCACATCTTCGGCTGCAAGACTTGCCGATGTGGTAACCACTTGCACCTGATTGTTGGTAATATCAGGAACGGCGTCAATTGGCAATCGAGCCAGGGAGTATATACCCGCCGCTATGATGACTGCTACGCCTATAAAAACTGTGAGTTTTTCCTTAACGGAAAATGCAATTATTTTTTCGAACATGAGGGTTGTATTAAGATGAAAATCAAAAAATTGATTTAAATCTTAACAGGCGGGCCCCGAAGGTGGGAAGGGGCTATACATTTGCCATAAGGCAATGGTTCAGCCACAAAGGAAATATCACTTTGGGGTGAAGGTGAAATTGCAGTGACATCTGGCTTGCCGACAAGAAAATAATCGAAGCCGGGCAACTGAAATTCTTCAAGGTGATTACCGCCAGGATCGGCGTGAAAAAAACTGCCTAAAAGATGAAGGATTGAAACAAATTCAAATCTTTCGACTTGGCAAATAGATTTTTCATCACCATGCCCATCGTGGCAGTGCGGGGCAATGCTGTGGCCCGTCATTACCAGGACTCCAAACCATAGAAATATGTTTCTGAAGGTTTTCAATGCTGCGAAGGTAAGTCATTTAGCCAACAACTAAAAATGATAAAAATCAGCAAAATGTCGCTTGCTGATATTACCCAATTCTCAGTTATAACCTACACCCGTTTGCCAGCTATATTGCTCAGCTATGCGGAGGGTTTCCATATCAGAAAGTGGTTTGGTAATGTAGTCCTGCACTTCAGGATGTACAGCGCATTTTATCATATCGCGCACATCAGATGATGAAGTGAGCATCACCACACTTCCTTTGCGCGCTTCGCCAAAGTTGTTTCTGAATTGTTCCAGAAAATCCCACCCATTATACCGGGGCATCAATACATCAAGAAAAATAAGATCGGGCATCGGAAGGCCATTGCTTTGTCGGTCTTTAAGATAATCGATCGCATCTTCCGAACTTTCCTTAGCCACCAATTCATCTACTTCTAAGGTGTCGCGAATTATTTCGGCATTCAATTCATTGCTTCGCGGATTGTCATCCACAAGCAGTATAAATCCAAAGTTTAACATTATTTATCGATTCGTTTGGTTGTTTGATCGTCAGTTAGGTTAGTTCTGTCGACGGATTTGATGGGTGCAAATATACGATTTGCAACAAATTTGCAACAGATATCTAAATTTTTTTTGTTCAAAATTTAACGTGTCTGAGCGCGTGTATATGCGGAATGACCCATTATTTAACATCAATTGTTTTTGGGTGATCCTTTGGTAGCCGATGAGGCTTACCTTTCAGGAAATATTGAAGCAATGAATTTTCATACACGCAAATGGGTAAAACCGGAAGATTTGAATCCCAATGGCACGCTCTTTGGCGGCAGGCTCTTGGAGTGGATTGATGAAGAAGCGGCGCTCTACACCATAGTGCAGCTTGAGAATAGGCACATAGTAACCAAGCTGATAAGCGAGGTAAATTTTATATCAGCGCCTGTGCAAGGTGATATTATTGAAATGGGTATTGAAGTGGTTCATTTTGGAAATACATCCATAACACTGCGTTGCAAAGTGCGCAATAAATTAACCCGCGAAGACGTGCTGCAGATAGACCGTATCGTAATGGTAAATCTCAGCGAAGCAGGACAGCCTGCACCTCATGGCAAAACGAAGGTAGAATATGTGAAAGATCGACTGGCTTCCAATGATGGAAAGCAGGTTGGGCACTAGCAGCGGAAAGATGAAAAAGTTTTTTCTGCGGGCCAGTCCATTATGGCTTTATACAATACCATTTCCTGCTTTCGCGAAAGGAGGTATTTAGCACAGGCAGAATTTCAACTTTCGATTGGCTCTCTATTTTTCTTCCATCAATTTCAGACACAGGTGTGAGCTCGCCCATGGTGCCGGTGGCAAATACTTCATCGGCAGTATAGAGTTCAGCAAGACTTAGGTTTTTTTCATGCGCTGCTATGCCAATTTCACGTGCCAGATTTAATACTATACCACGGGTAATCCCGTGCAAGCAAGCATCGGCAAATGGGGTGTAAAGCGCTCCGTTCTTTACCATAAAAATATTGGTGTCGTTAAGCTCGGCGGCAAATCCGTAATTGTCGAGCATCAGTGCGGCGTCGGCATTGGCTAGGTTTGCCTGAATTTTGGCGAGAATATTATTCAGCAGGTTATTGTGGTGAATTTTTGAGTCGAGAAATTGTGGAGCATTTCGCCTGATAGCAGAGGTAATTATTTTGATGCCTTTTGTATTATCGTATACCGGCGGTTTCCATTCGGCGAGCACTATCAGGCAGCAGCCTTTGGTATTCAGTCGCGGGTCCATCCCCGAAGTAATTTTCTCCCCACGTGTCAAGGTTAGTCTTATGTGGGTATCGCTTTCCATACCATTTGCCGAAAGGGTTGCTGCGATGGCTTTTTTGATAAAATTCTTGTCAGGAATGTTTTCAAACATCAGCGCTTTCGCGGAAGCGTGCAGGCGATCAAGGTGGTGGTCAAGGCAAAAAAGTCCTTCAGGGTAGAGCCTAAGGCCTTCCCATACAGCATCGCCGCCCTGCACTGAGCTATCGAATACTGATACTTTCGCTTCGCCGCGCAGGTAGAGTTGGTCACCTACCCATATTTTGATTTCTGAATTTTTTGGATTAAAAGTTTGCAGCATATTTCAGGGTTTCAAAGCATGTTGGTGCAATATAGCGTAATATTTTTTCGCTGTTTCAAGCAGGGGCAGGCACCTTTCTGGAAATGGACGAGTGCTTGTAACCTGTTTTTCAAAGCTGTTAGTATCCATCACATTTTTGTACCAATATTTCGCCCAGGGTACATCATCGTATACCGTGCCTTTGGGCCAGCTAAGCATTGCATCGGTATATGGTATATTCAGGCGTTCGCATATTTTTCTGAGCATGGCCTTCGGATTGGCAAGCACTTCATGGGAGTCAATAACAATAGGAGTTTTTCCCGTTTTTTCCGAAAGGTAAACAAACAACTCTGCTTGCCTCTCCAAGCCTACATCGCGAATGATTGGGTCATGTATAATTTCTGCAAGCGATGCAATTAGTGGCCCCGGGTCGCGCACAAGGAATATGTTGGTGTAGTTTTCCAGAAAGGTAACATCTATATCGAGCAAGTGGTGGCCCATGTTTTTAACAAACACCAGGGGTGCTTCAGCGGCCTTATCGGCTATGCGTTTCTTCACCAACTCGGGGTCGGTAAGCATCGCAGCTATGATTTCATCCTGTCCGGGGTGCCCCGGATTGAAGCGCAAGAGGTAGTCGCCGTAAAAGGGCTCGTCAATTACAACCGTATCGGGGCGTTGAGCGAAGCTGTACATCAGGGCAGTCGAAATATTTCGCGGGCCCGAAATAAGGTTAATAATCATTCATGGGTAGTTCAGCTCCGAAATGTCGGCAAATATTGGATAATTTGATCTGTTGCTGATGAAACATTTGTGGTATTTTCTTGACAAGCAGGCCCTGATTTATTTTCGTAGAATCATTCAAATCGCTTTCGCTGAAACAGAAACTATATGCGCGTAGAGGTAATGGGATATGTAGGGGGGTAAAAAATAGCCACGAATGCACGAATGAATTTTCTGTAAAGCGAGAGTAAGAGACGAAAAAAAGGCCACGAATGCACGAATGAATTTTCTGTTTCACTTTCAATTTAATTGGGCGCTTTCACGCAATTTGCAGGCCATCAATTTTCTTCAATCCGAATGCAAATATTTCTCCAAAGCCAGTGCTGAATGTTGGCACGAACAAGGATATAAATGGTTACGCACATTCAACTTCTTCGGGGTTGTGCACAATCAGTGGTAGAAACTGTCACGAAAATAGGTGCTTTTAATATTTGGTGAAACTTTAATACATGTAAGCTCATGAAAAGGCACGCAAACAGACAAGCATAAAGTGTAATTTCGCATTTCCTGAAAATAAAAAAATTAATGCCGAAACCAACTATTCTCCTGCTCCACGGCGCCTTGGGAAGCGCTGCATCTTTTGATGGGATTTTACCTTTGCTTGAAGGCAAGTTTGACGCATATTCATTTGACTTTTCCGGGCACGGAAAAGACAAATACAGCGGTGCTTTGAGCATGTCAAGATTTGGCGTTGATATATTGCGATTTATGGATGATCATTCTCTGGAAAAGGCTGCGGTATTTGGGTACAGTATGGGTGGATATGCTGCAGTGCAACTAGCCGCTGAAAGGCCCGGACGCATTACTTCAATTGTGTCACTAGGCACAAAGTGGGAGTGGAATCCCACTCAGGCTGCGCGTGAAACGGCTATGCTTAACGCAGATACTCTTTTGGAAAAAGTACCCAAATTTGCCGCAGTTCTGGAGCAGACTCATGCAGGGCAGGGTTGGAGGCCGCTGCTCACGCGCACTGTAGAATTGCTCACAGCGCTCGGTGCTGAAGGCGGATTTGGCCATGAGCGCACCACGCGGGTAAATATACCTGTACGCATATTGCTCGGTGCCGGCGACAAGATGGTATCAGTCAAAGAGAGTGAGCGAATGGCAGCAAGCTTACCCAAAGGAAGTTTTCGATTATTGCCCGATGTTCCACACCAGATCGAGAAGGTCAATCCTGCAGTGATTGTGGATGAGATCGTGTAGATGCAATTGAGAAACACCTGACACAATATCCGTACTAATTATAATAATTTTAAATAATTTACAAAAGCCCTACTTATTTCATAGGTATATCATCCAAAAAGTACATTATATCATTTAGTACCCCCATTAAAATAAAGTGCAATGTCAATTAAAGTATGAAAATTTCAACAATATCACCGGAATAATAGAATCTTTTGTTTCTTCGCTTCAATTAAATACGTTGAGATCAGAAGAAACAAGACTTTTGGGACGGCAGCACTGGCTGCATTGTTGGTGTTCAGTGTTCTAGCCGTGCTTTTTGAACCACATCACCCCGTAGCTGAAGAAGCATTCAATTCAGGCGATATTGCATGGATGCTCACGGCTACTGCGTTGGTATTGCTTATGACCCCCGGTTTAAGTTTTTTTTATGGCGGAATGGTTCGGGCCAAGAATATGATTTCTACACTGCTGCAGAGTTTCATCGCTCTGGGGGTCATATCTATTTTCTGGTATGTTGTGGGGTTCAGTCTTGCTTTTGGTGATAGCATAGGTGGCATTATTGGCGATCCGCGGTCCTTTGCATTTTTCAATAATGTAGGCACCGCCCCACATCCTGTAATAGCATTGGGACTTCCATTTGTGCTCTTTGCTGCCTTTCAACTCAAGTTTGCCATAATTACTCCGGCACTTATTACAGGCTCATTTGCCGAAAGGGTTAGGTTCTGGTCGTACGTGATTTTCATTTGTCTTTTCAGCCTGTTTATTTACTGTCCTCTGGCGCATATGACCTGGCATCCCGATGGATTGCTGGCCCAGCTCGGAGTGCTCGATTTTGCAGGCGGTACGGTGGTACATATTTCAGCAGGTCTTGCAGCTATTGCCGGTGCCCGTTATTTGGGTAAGCGCCAGCTCAATGGCGATTCAGGCGAAGATCCCGTACATATTCCCTATGTAATTCTCGGTACAGGGCTGCTTTGGTTCGGTTGGTTCGGGTTCAACTCAGGTTCGGCCCTTGCGGCAAATGATGTGGCCGTGTCGGCTCTTTGGAATACTCACCTGGCTTCTGCTACTGCCATGATTACCTGGATTGTGTTGGATGCAGCACGGGGCAAGCGCCCGGGTGCTCTTGGTGCCTGCATAGGAGCAGTGGTAGGCTTGGTGGCCATCACACCGGCGGCAGGTTTTGTTACCGCCGGACCGAGTCTTTTTATTGGTGTTGTGGCTGCTTTGGTAAGCAATCAGGTAATGGAGGTAATGAGCCGCAGGTCAGGACTCGATGATACCCTCGATGTTTTTGCCTGTCACGGGCTGGGCGGAATTACCGGAATGATTCTCACAGCCGTCTTTGCTGTAAATGGCGGATGGTACACCACCGGCGATGCATCTCTGCTTATCCTGCATTTGCTCACGTTGCTTGTAATCACTCCACTCATTCTCGGAGCTTCGTGGCTAATCTATTTTATCACTGATAAAATTGCCCCCATCCGCGTTACAGCCGAGCAAGAAAGGTTAGGCCTTGACCTAAGTCAGCACAATGAGATGGTGAAAGGATTTGGGTAAGTAAGACCAAGAATCTTCGTTTTTATTGAGCATATGGATAGCTATACGGTACCCATAATTATACCCGATTTCTAAATTGTGTTTGTCGCAAAAAGCTATAGCGTAGGTAGTTATAAATTAATTGTGCTATGATTTATTTAGCAGCAAACGCTTTTCATAAAATTTCTTCTGCAGTTCGTCTCGGAAAATTAGAGCCAGACCTAAAAATTCTGCTTGCCAGATTTAATTGTTTCGAAGCCGACAAATGAAGGTAAATACTCCTTATTTAGCGCATATTGAAATTGATTAGAGAAGGACTTACGCGGGTATCATACACAGGAAATTCAGCACAGGCTTCTTGATCCACATGCCAGCCGAAAGTTGTTCAAATAATTATTAGCATTACGTAGTCAGTTAAATTTTGCTGTTGATGTAGGAAACATGAATAATGCGTATAAATTTACCATGCTCTAAACGCAAAACTTCAACACATGGCAAAAGAAAAGAGTGTCCAAAAGAACACCCCTAAAAAGGCTGCAGAAAAAACCCTTATGGAAAAACGCGCCGCGAAGAAAGCCAAGCAGGCTTCGAAGGGTAGAAATGATTAATTGAAAAATAATTCCGGGGTGGAGAAACTTCTTTGCCCCGGTTTTTTTTATTTATTGATTTTTTTAGTACAGAAGCGTTTTCCTGATTCCAGCATTTCTGCCCAATAAGACCACGCATGTGAATGACGCGTAATTAAACGGTAGAGAAATGCTTTTTCTACATTCCCACCTTCACAAATTTCTCACTCACTTTAACTCCGTTGTCCACCGAAAGTTGGGCAATATATGTTCCGCTTTCAAGGTTGCCTACATCGAAAATTATATAGTCAAACTGGCTGGTTACATTCCACACTTTTACAAGGCGACCCTAAAGATCGAATACACGGAGTGCCCCGCTCTTTGCCCCCGCGGGAAGTTCATATTTGATGCGAATTTCTGACTC
Source organism: Flavobacteriales bacterium (assembly GCA_038207425.1). Taxonomy (GTDB): domain Bacteria; phylum Bacteroidota; class Bacteroidia; order Flavobacteriales_D; family Cryomorphaceae; genus JBBQZU01. The sequence continues at coordinate 127,090 of JBBQZU010000004.1, forward strand.
AGCCGGGTTGGGGTAAAGGGTCATTTCATTGCGAACAGGTGCACCATATTCAGCCATTCCGGTAAGGCCGCCCATAGAAGCAGTGTACATAAATGGCGCGCTTCCGCATACGCGGTGGTGGCGCCTTGGCTCTGGTTTGCACTGACCCTGTATTACATTCATTATCGCGCTTTCGCCATCGTTCCAGATTCCTCCTTGATTTTCCGCAGAATGCGAATTTGCACTTCCGTAAAATGTAAACCCTTGGAAGATCCAGAAGCGCTGTTCCATCTTCTCATACCACCCATGTTTGTAGTACACCTTCCGGCGCTCCGGCGGGTTTTACGATTATGCATTCAAAGTTTGTTGAGTCGTAGTCAAACAAGCTTAGGGTTGGGCAGGATACCCACCAACTACTGCCTGCTGAAACACCTGCAGGAAGGGTACATTCGCGAAACAAACTATTGTCGAGATTATAGAGGCTGAAAGAAGTAGCATTCGCTAGAAAATTTACTACTGCATTTTTCACAGAGTTGTCTACTACTAGCACCGGTGCGCTATTGGAAGGTGCTTCGTAGAGAAGTTCTATCTGGGTATTTGCGATAAATGTAAATCCAATTAGGATCAACATAACAAGAGATTTTATAAATGCGGTTTTGAAGATTGGTGGTCATCAAAAATAGGCATTAAACTTTATTACCGAGGTTAACTTTCTGATAAGGATTTGATTTCGAGCTACGATGTGCAGTATTGGGGCCGAGCACCTAAATGCTATGAACAAAAAAACCTGAGTACTTCCGATATACATATCGGTAATACCCAGGCTTTATATTCACCCCTAACTAACGCTATTCCTATTCTTAATATATATTTTATCTACTGCTAATCGTTATTGCTTCACCACCAATTTCTTCACAGCCACACTGCCTTCACCTTCTACCTTTACGAGATATATACCTGCAGTGAGCCCTTGTAAATCTATTTCAGTGCGGGAAGTTGTAATATTTCCCTGTAATACAAGTCTTCCTATCATATCCATCACCGAAAAACGTCCTGCTGAAATCGCTGTTTCGATCATCACATTATTGCTCGCCGGATTGGGTAATAGCCGCAGGTATGAATTGTCATTTTTCAATTGTCGGGTTCCGGTAATTATTTGCGGAAGCGGACCACATTCCGTACCCACAATTGCGTCGGCATAGGAGCGGAGGGTTTCAAGCACGTCTACCCCGGGCTCGTGGCTGTCGCGCGCAAATATATAGGCATAGTCGAGGTACTGCATATCGCCGGGAGCGAAGGTGAAGGGGCCTGAAGAAGCAATCATTTTACGGTCGCCGGGCGCGTTGTTTGCGTTGGATTCTGCCCATCCACCCGCTGCCGGATAATTGGGGTCCGTGCCAAAAGTACCCTGCAGAAGCGGGTCAGAATCGCCAGGATAGGCATATTTACTTGGGGTAAATGGAAACATATTAGGATTGTACCCGATTCCTTCATGCACCTGCGACGAGCCATCAGCCCATAGACCGATAAGTGCAAAGTATTGCCCAACTACAGATTGTGGATCATCGGTTGCAAAAGGAAAACCGCTGCCAGTGTTGTAACGCGACATGGAGTAGGATAAACCCAATCTTTCATTATCGGCTATGCCATCGCCCCAGCCTGAAGTCTGATTGCCGTATGTAGTAAATCCTTCTACCTGTGTTGCATCATCCAATCCATTGGCATCAGCAACAGCTCCTCCAAGTATGCGCATGCCTACGACTCCAAGATCATCAAGATAACCTGCGCTTGCGTCAAATGAAGAATCAAAGTTATTTCCATTGTATACAAATACCATGCTACGTTCTACATCGGTACCCAAGTAATCGTCGGTATAATTGCCCAGGTCAAAATCATTCCATACTCCCAGGTATGCATCGCTATAAGTAAGGCTGCTTCGATTTATAATGCGCTGGTTCACAAAAACGGTGTTAAAGAGCGCAGCATCGCTTGAGTTGTAGGTATAAGTCATCGTGTGCAGTTCTATACCAGCCCTGCCTTCACCTTGTTCCGGATTGTCGTTCATGATGCTATAAATAGCCACATCACCGCATATATTGGGATAATCACCCTGATCAGGATTGTAAATGCCATCGCTGTTATAGTCAATAAACGGTGCCAGATATTGGGCAAATCCTTCATCTGTATTGCCTTCAGCGGGCCAGGTGATAAAATCGGGCGGAATAACATAGCCGCCCGGAAAGGAAATGGTTGGGTTGCATTGTGGATCATAAACGCAGTCAAAATACAATTCGTGGTAGGCTACCTGATCGGCAGTTACAGTCCAGAATCTATTAAATGCTTGCTGCGCTTCGGGGGTTGATTGTAAGCTTCCATCGGCCTTGAGCGGACCCGGACCATATACACATGATTCATCACAATAACCCTGAGATGATGACACTACCGACTGATTAGGAGCAATACCGCCAAACCAAGGCCCGGCATTGTAGATTGCATAAATACCGCTTCCAGCAGGTGCTTCGAAGCCAGGGCCTGATCCATCCGCATTGTTAAAGATTCTGCCGTCGGTATTTTGTCCGTACGCTATGTTGTTGGCACTTACGAAAATATGGGCTGACTGTGCGAAGGCACCAATCGGAAATAGAAACCAAACAAGGGTCAAAGTTTTTAGCATGATTTTTTTTTCTCGAAGTACGCGAAGGGTTCAAGAAAAATCAAATCAACGTTTGGATTAAATAAACAGCCCTGCGCTCACTTTAAAGAATTGAAACGCGCCTTTGGTTGGGTTTTAATTTACGTTTAAGGGGAATTAATGGCCTTTCAAGGATTGATTACACCGAAATCTTATACCATTCAAAAGCACTTTTAGCGAGTGATTCTCTGTGGTTGGGATGGGCTATTGCTATAAGCTGGCGCATCCTTTCGCGCAAGGGCTGACCGTGCAGGTAAGCTACGCCGTATTCCGTAACCACGTAATGCATGTGTGCGCGCGTGGTTACCACTCCCGCGCCTTCCTTGAGGCGGGGCACTATTTTGGTCTCACCGGTTTTGGTTACAGATGGCAATGCAATAATGGGCTTACCCCCTTGGCTTTTGGCAGCTCCACGTATAAAATCCATTTGGCCGCCCACACCGCTGTATATTTTACTGCCTATAGAGTCGGCACAACCCTGCCCGCTAAGGTCTATTTCTATGGCGCTGTTTACCGCAGCTACTTTAGGATTTTTGCGAATTACATTGGTATTATTCACGTAAGCAATATCCAGAAAGCGCACCTTGGGATTGTCGTCAATAAAGTCATACAGCCGTTTGCTGCCAAGCGCAAAACCCGTTACGATGTGGTGCGGATGTATTGCCTTGTGCTGATTGGTAATTATACCCCGCTCTACAAGGTCAATAAGCCCATCGCTGAACATTTCGGTATGCACGCCGAGTTCCTTGTGTCCGCGCATGGCTTCTAGCGCAGCGTTGGGTATAGCACCTATGCCCATTTGCAGGGTGGCCCCATCATCAATAAGGCCGGCTACAAAACCGCCTATCTTTCTTTCTGCATCCGTAAGGGGTTTTTGAACGGGCGAATATATAGGGTAATCAACCTCCACCAGGGCTGCAAATTCACTGATGTGGAGATATCCGTCACCATGGGTTCGGGGTAGGTTTGGGTTTACCTCTGCAATAACTATTTTGGCTGTTTTGGCTGCTGCCAATGAAGCATCTACCGAGGGCCCCATCGTTACGTAACCATTCCTATCAGGGGGCGATACCATAAGCATAGCCACATCAAGCTGTATGGTACCCTTGCGGAAAAAGTCGGGTATTTCGCTCAGAAAACAGGGAATGTAATCGGCCCTTCCTTCTTGCACTGCCTTGCGCACATTGGCACCGACAAAAAAGTTGTTTAGCCGAAAGCTCTGCTCCATACCCGGCTCGGCGTATGGCGCAGGTCCTTCGGTATGCATATGGTATAATTGCACATTTCTAAGCTCAGGAGCACGGGCTGTCATGGCCGCTATAAGCACCTGAGGAGCACAAGCTACGCTATGTATAAATACTTTGTCGTTGCTTTTTATCAGCGAAGCGGCAGCTTCAGGGGTGGTATATTTCACTATTACTAGGTATAAAGGCAGCCAAATATACTATTTAGCAATATGGCAATGTACTAACCAAGTTTTGCCTGCGCCAGCTTTAGCACAAGCTCATCACTTACTGTTATTTTTGCATTGTCGGTAAGCCAACGCAGCACGATCAGCGCATCTTCTTCGGGATAGGATTTTATTGTGGCAAGTTCGCTCAGTGTCTTTCCGGAGCCGCTGAGTTCAGTTTCTATGGCGGTTCTTATTTCATCAAAAGCGGCTCTGCTTATTCTTTTTTTGCGGCCCAGGCATACATCGCAGCGACCACAGTCGGCTGCGGTGCTTTCGCCAAAATAGGCTACGAGCTGTCGGCTGCGGCATACGAGTCCGTTTTGGGCGTAATTAGTCATAGACTGCATTTTGCCGAGCATTCGTTCATGGTAGTCTTTCAGCATGGTTTTGTCAATGAGCAGGTCTTCGGCCCGCACGCGGTGTGCCGGGAAAGTGATAAAAGGCAGGTCGGTTTGCTCCTGATAATCCAGTACACGAAATTCCTTTAGGTGCTGAAGCTGCTCACGTACCTTGTCGGGTGTGGTTTTAAGGTGGCGGGCTATATTGTCTTCAATAATCCTTGTGGGTTGGTCAAATACACCCTCGCAGGACCGGAGCAGGAAGTGTATAAGTGGTTCGAACTTGGGGTACCCCACTTCAAAACTGTACAGGGCTTTGCTTTGCAGCAAAAAGGTGATGTACGAAGGAGTAAATACCGCTTCACTGAGTGTAATATACCCGGCTTGCTCAAGCATTTTTAGCGCCTGCAGGGTAAGAACAGGTTTCATGCTGTACTTTTTGCAAAATGCCTGAAGGTCAAAGGCAACTGAATCGAGTTTTATACTACCGAGCGCAAGTTGATAATAGTTTGAAAGGGCTTTGTAGACTTTAATTAGGGTTTCTTTTTCGGGCACCTGGCTTTGCACCCGTTCGCGAAGGCGTATTACATCATCGTCGTTGATAAGCATAATGGCGTAGGCGGTTTTCTCATCCCTGCCGCCGCGACCCGCTTCCTGGAAGTAAGCCTCCATACTTTGCGGAAGGTCCAGGTGTATTACGTAGCGCACATCCGGCTTATCGATTCCCATTCCGAAAGCATTGGTGGCCACTACTACCTGCGCTTTGTTGTTTATCCAAAGGTCCTGTGTTTCCCTGCGGGCCTTGCTGTCCATACCTGCGTGGTAGGGCAGGGCAGCTACACCATTTGCCCTGAGCAAATTGGCCTGCCGCACCGTTTCGAGCCGCGATGAGCAATACACGATGCCTGAACCACCAATGCGCTTTACCGCGTTCAGAGTTCGCGCCAGCTTATGGGCTTCTTTCTGGATTACGTATATGAGGTTACTTCGCGTAAAACTCTTTTGGTAGATAGCGGGGTTTTTCAGCGCAAGCTGCTCGGCTATATCAGCCACTACCTTGTGGGTGGCCGTTGCGGTAAGCGCTACAACAGGTACTTTTGGAATTACCTCACGCAGCTTTGCAATTTCGCGGTAAGCCGGCCTGAAGTCGTGCCCCCACTGACTGATGCAGTGGGCTTCGTCAATGGCCAGCAGCGATACGTTCATTTTAGGCAGTCGTGCTATGAACATGGCCGTCTTGAGCCGCTCGGGCGAAACGTACAGAAATTTGGTATTGCCATACACCGCATTGTCGAGCGCGGTATCTATTTCGCGGTGGGTGAGAGAGCTGTTTACTGCCACGGCCTTTATGCCGCGCTTTTTAAGGTTATCGACCTGGTCCCGCATAAGGGCAATCAATGGAGATACCACGATGCATAGGCCGTCAAAGTACAGTCCGGGCACCTGAAAGCATATAGATTTCCCCCCGCCTGTGGGCAGCAAAGCAATGGTATCCCTACCTGAAATGACGCTTTGAATGACATCTTCCTGTAAAGACCTGAAACTCTGATGACCCCAGTATTTTTTTAATATTTCAACTACTGGAGTGTCCATGCCTCGGCTTAACCTTTTGGCAAATTAACGATTATTTAGGTAGTTTTTGTTCACAGGTTTTTTCGCATCTTTTCATTTCGTAATGGTATAACAATCACCTGTATAAACCCGGAATATGGCTTAGTGTTATATGTACAATAAGTTGATTGCGAAACAATTGGCTTTTGAACCCGTTCTTTAATTGTCTAAATTTGGCGTTCAACTTAATACAGGAAATGATCGAAACCCAGACTATAAAAATTCAGAAAGCAGCGAAGAGCCGTTTGTCTGAAGTGAATTTTCAGGATTTGAAATTCGGACGTGAGTTTGCTGACCACATGTTTGTGATGGAACACCGCGGCGGAAAGTGGCAGGAGCCCGTTATAAAACCATTCGGCAATATTTCTATGAGTCCTGCTACATCCGTATTGCATTACGGGCAGAGCATTTTTGAAGGCATGAAGGCGTTCAAGAATATGGATGGTCGTTATGGATTGTTTCGCCCCGACAAAAACATAGAGCGTTTCAACCGTTCGGCTGAGCGCATGTGTATGCCAACAGTGCCTGAAGGTATTTTTATGGAAGCCCTTTCAGAATTGGTTCGTCTTGATAATTCATGGATACCTGCCGAAGATTTTTCATCGCTTTACCTGAGGCCTTTTATGTACGCTATTGATGAGTATGTGGGAGTCAAGGCAAGTGATGATTACCGTTTTATGATTTTTACTTCGCCGGTAGGAGCCTACTACGCCAAGCCTGTGCGTGTGAAGATAGAGCACCACTATACCCGTGCAGCCCACGGAGGTACCGGTTTTGCGAAAGCAGCCGGCAATTATGCAGGATCGCTATACCCTGCGCGCCTTGCCAATCAGCAAGGCTTTGATCAGCTTTTATGGACCGACGCGAGGGAGCATGCATACATAGAAGAAAGCGGCACGATGAATGTGGTGTTCATCATTAATGGAACCCTTATCACCCCTGAATTGAGCGATACCATCCTTGATGGAGTAACCCGCCGCAGCGTACTTCAAATTGCGAAAGACTGGAATATTCCGGTTGAGGAGCGCCGCATACCTGTTAAAGAGGTAGTGAACGCTATGCGAAATGGAAACCTGCAAGAGGCTTTTGGCTGCGGCACTGCTGCCACCATCGCTCAAATAGCATCCATCGCCGATGGAGAAGATGTGTTTGAATTACCCCCTGTGGAACGGCGCGAAGTATCTAACAAATTGATTAAGCATTTTCTCGATTTGCGAAAATTTCGCGCTCCCGATTCGCATGGATGGATGGTTGAGCTCACATAGTGAAAGCCGCTCCGAAAGGGGCGGTTTTTTTTTGTAGGTAATATGGCTGAAAATGGGTTTCTTCTATAGGAAGTGATTGGATTTTTGGGGTTGAGGTGTATGTGGTTTTTGTTGCCACGAATTGATGAATAGTTTTTGGGGATGCATAAGGGTTTTTGTTGCCACGAATGCACGAATGGTTTTTGTTGGTCTACGTGGTTTTTTTGTTACCACAAATACACGAATTGTTTTTGTTGATCTATGTTGTTTTTGTTGCCACGAATGCACGAATGGATTCTCTGCTGATTATTTCATTTCCGTGTGGTATTTCATTCGTGCATTCGTGGCCTTTTTTTTTCAACTTTTCCTTTACAAGAATTTTATTCGCGCTTTCGCGGCCATTTATTTTCGAATGCTGAAATACCCGGCTCTACTCTTTCTCCAGAGATATTACACAATTAATTTTTAGATTGTCTTTTGCATCAAGTGTATCGAGCCACTGAATCAAGTCCTGTCTTTCCTGTGTGAGTTGCTTTATCCTTTTCGCACAGTGATCCCTGTCTTCGCCAAAACGAAGTTCATTACTGAATTTTTCCTTTTCATGAAAATTTATTTTTCGACTCAATAATTCCATCAGAATCGTCTTGGCCTTTTCAGGCGAGAAGTTTCCTTCAATCAATTTTGTATTGTGCTTTTTCATGATTATCCAAGGATTACAGTTTGTTGGTTCTTCAACAGTTTTTTAAATACCCGTTTTCTTAGTTGCTTTTCCTATTGCCTGTATTCGCAAAGGATGGTTCATTGCGCTCATATCGGTTTCGGTATACACAGTTCTGAATCACCTTATTCCATTGCCTTTCGGTAATTATTGCACAGGATCGTTACAGGGGTTATCTTTTCTTTCTACCTGACCGATGAAGCTTACAGAAACGTCCGAATCAAAATTCTAAGCCGGAAAACATTCAGCTCAATCTCATGAGTTCGGCTATCGCCTTTTTCTTTCTATATTTTTGACGATGGCAATCTTTCCGTTTTATTTCATCGCTTTTCCTTACTGAATTTCCCTACCTAAGTTCAAAAGCGCGGATTCAATAAACACTGTCCCATCAAAACATTCTCTCGCAGCTACTACTTTAAGTTTGGCAGTACCTTCGTTTTTATGGTTTTGAACGCCAAGTCAGAGTGAATGGGTCACTTCTGTGCGATTCAGAAACGTCAATGATAGCAATGGATAAAATGACTTTTCAGAGCATCCACATTGTTCATCTTTATTGAATCTTCACAGAAGCATCCAATTCGCAGCTTTCCCCTTTCGAAAGAATAAGTAGTTTCGCTTCATAAAAATCATTCTGAAGTTGTTTTATTCTTCTTTCACGCATTTTTATATCCTCTTCATTCTGACTTTTGTCAATTTTATTCTCGTGATATTTAATTTTGACATGAATGAGTTGCGTGAGCATCTCCAATGCCTCTTCCCGTGAAAATCTTCCTTTTATCAGTTGTAGATTCATTTTGCGTAGGTCTTTATTGGCCCTGTCCGAGTGAGAAGGCCGGCTTCCCGTCAAAGGCGTATAGGTTTTCTGTTTTGATGATATCAATGCCTTTTTCATCCGCTGATTTCATCAGTTCGATGATATCCCGCTTGTTAATTGATTTCCCTTCCTGTGGTTTAAAACGGCAGCGCCAATGATCGGTGCAGAATGTTTCCGGAAAACCGTCGGGATATACTTTTATTCCGCGATTGGTTATCATGGTAAGCTGCACATCGGGTGTATTTAGATGTTTGATATTAGAAGCCAATTCATTTGGATTTGATCCATTCCAGTGTACAAACAAATCTACCCCTTGCAATTCTTTTTTGCGTGGAGCTCTGCGCTTGTATTTTGGCAAATTTAGGGTTGTATTGCTTGCATAGTTCACTGCTTTCAGTTGAACCGGTTTATGACCCAGGTTTTTGATTACTGCTTCAGCAAATTCTTTGGTGCCTACCTTTTCTTTGCTTACTCCTTCTTTGTAAATGTCATAGGTGTGAATACCTTCTTCAATGGTTTTCAGCCACGCATTTTGTACTTTTTCGGCCACTTCAATTTGCCCGATATGTGTAAGCATTTGAACCGCTCCTTGGAGTAAGCCCGATGGATTGGCCAAGTTTTGTCCTGCCCTTCGCGGAGCTGAACCGTGTATTGCTTCAAACATGGCGCACTCTTCGCCAATATTTGCAGAGCCTGCCAGTCCTACCGAACCGGCTATTTGAGCAGCTACGTCGCTCAATACATCGCCGTATAGATTCGGCATCACCAATACATCAAATGCCTCAGGAGTGTCAGCCATTTTTGCTGCTCCAATATCAATTATCCAATGTTCATTTTCAATGGAAGGATACTCTTTGGCTATTTCATCAAACACCTGATGAAACAAGCCATCGGTTTGCTTCATAATATTATCTTTGGTGAAGCAGGTCACTTTTTTTCTACCGTATTGCTTGGCGTACTCAAAAGCATAGCGAACAATCTTTTCGCATCCCGGACGGCTGATCAGTTTAAGACATTGCACCACTTCATCGGTTTGCTGATGTTCAATACCTGCGTACAAATCCTCTTCATTTTCACGAACAATCACAAGATCCATCACCGGATGTTTTGTTTTCACAAAAGGATGCAAACTGATGCATGGTCGAATATTGGAGTAAAGGCCCAGAAACTTCCTTGTGGTAACGTTCAGACTTTTATAACCGCCGCCTTGCGGAGTGGTAATAGGCGCTTTCAAGAAGATTTTATTCTTGCGAATGGTCTCCCAGGATTCCGGAGCAATGCCGGCAGTATTTCCCGACAGGTAAACCTTTTCACCTACTTCAATTTCGTCAATTTCAATTTTGGCTCCAGCCGCGATGATTATGGATAGTGTGGCATCCATAATTTCAGGTCCTATGCCGTCGCCTTTTGCTACCGTTATTCTGGTCATTTGGTATGGGTTTTGGTATTGATTATAAACCTGCAAAGGTATCCATTCAGTCTTAGGGGTTTTTGTTTAACTTTGCTATGACCACTATAAGTATTTTTTATGAACTATACACTGAACCAACTTAGAATTTTTTTGAAGGTGGTAGATAATTTGAGTGTCACCAGAGCTGCTGAGGAGCTGCATCTCACACAGCCGGCAGTATCCATTCAGCTCAAGAATTTCCAGGATCAGTTTGATATTCCTTTAATCGAGGTGGTCAATAAAAGGATATTCGTTACCGACTTCGGCAAGGAGATTGCCGAAGCTGCCGACAGAATACTCTCTGAGGTATATGCTCTCAATTTTAAGATGCACTCGCATATGGGCCAACTCACAGGAAAGCTCAAAATGTCGTCAGTATCAACCGGCAAGTATATAGCCCCGTATTTTCTGTCCGATTTTATGAAGCGGAATGAGGGTGTAGAATTATTTTTGGATGTAACCAATAAAGCCCAGGTAATAATTAGCCTCGAAAAATTGGAAGTTGATTTTGCTCTTGTGAGTGTTCTCCCTGATAATTTGAGTATTGATAAAGTGGAGTTGATGCAAAATAAACTTTTTGTTGTGGGCAGTTATCAGGCTGAATTCTCAAAGAAAGAATATGGCAATGAAATATTTGAAGCCATTCCGCTTATATACCGCGAGCGGGGTTCGGGTACCAGGCATATAATGGAAAAGTATATTCGAACTAATAAGCTTTCTGTAGTAAAGAAAATGGAATTGACCAGCAATGAAGCTGTAAAACAAGCGGTAATCTCAGGGCTTGGATACTCCATTATGCCGCTTATCGGAATAAAGAATGAGCTGCAAAATAAACAGTTGAAAATTATTCCGGTAAAAGGATTTCCGCTAAAATCAGATTGGTATTTGATCTGGCTAAGGGATAAGAAATTATCGCAGGTGGCTGCATCATACTTGAATTATGTGAAGAAGGAAAAAGATAATATCATTCATAATAGATTCGATTGGTTTGAGAAGTATTGAGCCCGACTGCTTTTTTCGACAGCTATTAATAGAAGTTTTTGGTTATGAATTTTGTGGAGTTGAGCTGAAACGTGCTCTGCTGGAAAGCATGGTGATCTTGATTTTTAAACTGTCTGGATTTTGGGGGAGGTTGCTCTCACATCTGAACGACCGACAAAGTGTATGCTAAAAAGTATCGCCATCGTTTCACCCGGTAGAGCGCGCCTGGAGGGAAATCGAAGGGTGCAACTGCCGAGTTATTCAAACCAAATTCAGAACGAACAAACTCAAGCCCGAAAATTGTTTTTATGTTCTTTTCTGTCAAGTCTTAGATTTCTTTTTCAAGCTTGAACGGAAGTTCCTTGATTTGTTCGATGTTGTCGTTGTTCTCTATTTTAAAAAGTGCCATTGTATCGTCATTTCATTATTTAATCCTGCAATGAATTGAATTTTACCACCATTTGCTGGGTGTCGAATGTAGGAATTTGAAATACTTATTTCGGTTAATTGAGATTCTGGTTTTCTGCCTAATGCTAGAATTTTTTGAATGTCAAATAGTTCTAAAAATCCCAATAGAAGTATTGTTCCTTCTTCAAGTTCTCAATTTTTAGGTGTTCTATTTGTTTGACTATTTTCAATTGAATGTGGGTGAAATGTGAAAATATCCCATATCAACGGATTTTCTTGAAGTTGTGATAATTCAGACCATACAATTGGTGCGGATATTTCACTTTCAAGTTTTGCTATCTCACTTATAATTGAATTGATTCATTTCTAAATAACTCATTTGCAAATAAAACTTTTTCACTCAAAAGGCTATACCCGAAAGTCTACAGCCTTTGTAGCTTGGTGATTCTCCTAAGAGTAAAAAACCAGGATTAACAGCCTTCATCTTGGTCAGATAAACTCTTCAATTATTTTTTCTTATCTGACTTTCCCTACTGTCGCCATAATAGAGAGTGGTCGTTCTGTTGGATTTTTGAATATTTGAAAGTATCGACATGAAATTGTCAATTTTATTCAGTGCAGATTCTTTTTGAAACGATTGCTAGCGTCAGACCGTCGTATCACCGCCAAGACACACCCACATCTAATCGAAAATTTCCAGCAACGAACCAACAGAGAAAAATTTCTGCAAATCATTATACCACCCTTTCTGATAAATTGCTATACCAAAGTTCTCCAAGAAGTGAAAAAGACCGTTTGATGTTTATATAAGAGGCAATGCCGCCCTGAAATATGCACCTTCCCTTTATTTACCAAACCACCTAACCATCTTTATTTCAGTCGGTTCCTTCATTCATTATCCAAGGGCTAGCTAACCGTAGTCTTTGCCTTTTTAGCACAAAAAAAACGCCCCATCACTGCGGCGTTTTTATTTAATACAATGGAAAAATATCAGGCAATCCTTTTATTCAGTTCCGCGTCGAGCGCTTCGAGAAACTCTTCGGTGTAGAGGTAGTGCGCACCGTGCTCTACCTTATTGCCGTGTATACATACTGCCAGGTCCTTGGTCATTTTGCCGCTTTCTACCACATCAATGCATACCTGCTCGAGGGTTTGGACAAATTTTATAAGGGCGTCGTTGCCGTCGAGCTTGCCGCGGTGCTCAAGGCCGCGGGTCCATGCAAATATCGAGGCTATGGGATTGGTACTTGTGGGCCGGCCCTTCTGATGCTCTCGGTAGTGGCGCGTTACCGTGCCGTGGGCCGCTTCGCTCTCCATCGTTTTTCCGTCGGGGGTTATTAGTACGGAGGTCATTAGCCCCAGCGAGCCAAAGCCCTGCGCTACGGTATCGCTCTGTACATCGCCGTCGTAGTTTTTGCAGGCCCATACAAAGTCGCCGTTCCACTTCAGGGCCGAGGCCACCATATCGTCTATCAGGCGGTGCTCGTAGGTAATGCCGGCAGCGTCAAACTTTCCTTTGAACTCCCCTTGGTACACTTCTTCAAAAATATCCTTAAAGCGTCCGTCGTACTTTTTTAGGATGGTATTCTTGGTGCTCATATATAGAGGCCACTTTTTCTTCAGTGCCATATTAAAGCAGGAGCGGGCAAAGCCAAAGATAGACTCATCGGTATTGTACATGCTCAGTGCCACACCATCGCCCTTGAAGTTGAATACATCCCAGGTTTGTGGTGTTCCGCCGCCTTCGGGGGTGAAGGTCATGGTGAGTTTTCCCTTGCCTTTGGTTACCACATCGGTGGCGCGGTACTGATCGCCAAAGGCGTGGCGGCCTATGCATATAGGTTTGGTCCAGGTGGTAACGAGCCGCGGCACGTTGCGCATTATGATGGGCTCGCGAAATACGGTGCCGTCAAGGATGTTGCGTATCGTTCCGTTGGGCGATTTCCACATACTCTTCAGCTTGAACTCTTCCACGCGAGCCTCATCGGGGGTTACAGTGGCGCACTTGATGCCCACATTGTATTTTTTGATGGCCTCAGCGCTGTCCACCGTTACCTGATCATTGGTGGCATTGCGGTTTTCCATTCCCAGGTCGTAGTACTTTACGTCTATATCGAGGTAGGGGAGTATCAGTTTGTTTTTAATAAACTTCCAGATGATGCGCGTCATCTCATCTCCATCGAGTTCTACAACAGGATTGGCAACCTTTATTTTTTGCATGTTATTCGTTAAAATTGATTCTTCGTGAGTTTGCAAAGCTAAAATTGTTGATCGAATTAGAAAAACTGCTATTGTATTCATCGCCGTGCGCAGCCTTTCGGCAAATGCCGGTATTATTTGGCTTCCGTCTCTCCACCGTACATATAGCGCTTGTCGTACTTGCTGTCCTTTTCCACCTTCCAGGTGAGGGTGCGCTTTTTCACACCCCATTCGCGGGCTGCGGCAATATCGAGCCCCATATAGATGTCGATTCTGTTTTTGTGGCGACCGTTCATTTTATCGAGCACCATAAATTCTCCTTCAAAACCTTCAATCTCAACGCTGGTATTTCGCAGCAGTCCTATATGCAACAAATCACGCGATACGGCTATGGCCTGCATGCCGGGCCTGAGGGTATCGCCCCACGCAGCCACGTCGGGATTCACTTTTTTGGTTTGCCAGGGCACCGTATTGTAAGCGGTTACAGTTACCTTTTTGGTTTTTTCTACCAGGCCTTCATCTTCCCTATTCAGCAGGTAGTAGGCTACAAGCGCGCCCATCAGCACTATCATTACGGCACCGGCTATTATCAGGCTTCGCTTCATTTCACTAAGGTAAGCCTTACGGCAAATTAAAAAAGTGGTGTACGCAGAAAGGTAGGGGAGGTGACAGGCTTCACCGCCAAATAACCACAACCCTTTTCGCGTGCCTCATAATTATTTCACGAAAGTGTAAACCCTGCGCTGAATTATTGCGTAGGAATGGGCAACCCCCAAGAAATTAAAATGAAAAATTTTTGCACTTTTTCGCTTTTCCTGATTTTCGTTGCAGCCACATATCAAGGCTTTTCACAGCAGGTACTCACAGCAGCAAACAGCACGGTAACCTATAGCGACAACACATCGCATCGTGCTGAAGCGCGCAGCCAATATGCAAAAGGTATTCTCGACCTTACTTTATTTTCAGAATCGGTGGCGCTCAAATGGGCCGCTGCATCAGAAGGCAAAATGACGCATTACCGCTTGCTTCGCACCGTGGAGCCCGATCTGGGTTGGGAGGAAGTAGCCGAAGTAGATGCCCCTGAAATGGATGGCAACTTTGCCGCAAAGGACGATAATCCATTGCCCGGAAGGGTATACTATAAGCTTCAGGCGAAAAACCGTCAGGGCGAGTGGTCCACCATTGATGTGCAATTGATAAACCGCAACCTGGGCGCCGAGGTGGAAGATATCGACTTCTTCGCCAACAACCGCGGTGAGCTGATCATAAGCCGCAACCAGATGCCTGCCGACCTTTCGCTTATTGAAGTGTACGATCTGCAAGGCGAGCGCGTAGATGCCGAGATTACTCCTTTCGGAAATTTCCTGAAAATTGATGTTTCTTCACTCAGCTTCGGCGTGTACCGCCTACAAGTGCCGGTGGAAGAAATTCAGATGCTGGTATCAAAGTACTTCCTGGCCTGCGGCCTGAACTGAGTTGATCTTTCCGGGGGGTGCGGTAAGCCACAGCCCTGCAATGGTGATGGAGGCGTTGATAAGCAATAGCTCGAATCCCACCTTATAGCCGCCCAGTAATACGGGTGCGAAATATGAAAAAGCCCACGCCAGCAATGGAGATGCAATAGCAATAAAGGGAACAAGCCGGTCGCGTACCGGCTTTTTCGAGAACAGTCCGAAGGCATACAGTCCCAGCAGCGGCCCGTAAGTATAGCCGGCTGCGGTGAATACCTGCGAAATAACCGAGTCGTTGTTTACCGCTTTGAAAATTAAGATCACCACAACCAAGGTAAGCGACATGCCTATATGCACCATTCTGCGCTTACGGCGGGCGGTGGCTTCGTCGTACTTGTGTATGCCCATAATGTCAACAGAGTAGGACGTGGTAAGCGCCGTAAGGGCTGAGTCGGCGCTGGAGTAGGCGGCGGCAATAAGTCCGAGCACAAAGAGTATACCCACCACGGGCCCCAGGTATCCGTCTACTGCGAGCATGGGATAGAGTTGGTCGCCTTTCTCCGGAAGGGCCAGTCCTTTGGTTTGAGCGAACGTGTAGAGCAAAGCCCCCAGCGAAAGAAACACCAGGTTTACAAATACCAGCACTGCTGTGAATGAAAGCATATTCTTCTGCGCATCGCGAATATTGCGGCAACTCAGGTTTTTCTGCATCATGTCCTGGTCGAGCCCCGTCATGGTGATGGTGATAAACATCCCTGCGAGAAATTGCTTGAAGAAAAATTTGGCGTCGTTTACATCGTCAAAAAAGAATATCTGACTGTATGGCCCGTCCTTCACTGCAGCCACCAGGCCTTTGGCGTCAAGCCCCAGTTGGGTTGAAATGGCGTAGATAGAAATACCCACTGCCAGCAGCATAAATGCCGTTTGGAGTGTATCGGTCCAGATAATGGTTTTTATACCTCCGCGGAAGGTGTAGAGCCATATAAGCAGTACGGTAATAAATACGGTAACGGCAAAAGGCACTTCATAACTCAGCTTGTCAAAAACGGCAATCTGCAATACCACCGCAACGAGGTATAGCCTGAAAGCCGAGCCGATCATCCGCGAAAGCAGGAAGAACCAGGCACCCGTTTTATAGCTATACGTACCGAAGCGCTGCTCGAGGTAGCTATAGATGGAAGTGAGGTTGAGCTTGTAGTACAGGGGCAGCAGCACAAATGCCACCACAAGGTATCCCGGCACATAGCCAAGCACCATCTGCATATAGGAGAATTGAGAAGTGCCCACCCATCCCGGCACGGAGATAAAAGTAACCCCGCTGAGCGATGCGCCCACCATGCCAAAGGCCACCACGGGCCAGGGCGATTTTTTATTGCCGAGAAAAAACGAGGCGTTATCGGCTTTGCGGCCGGTAAGGCGGGCTATGGCGATAAGCATACCGAAATAGCCCAAAACGAATAATATGACGATGTAGGGATTCACGGCCCAAATGAGCAAAAAAACCGCTGATGCGTCACATGCTGCAACAAGGTTTACTTACGTGGTGGTGTGGATAAGTCAGCGCACCGCCAGTTTGGCCACAGCCGCCGCACCCGATTCGCTTTGCAGGTGAATGAGATAGATACCCTTGCTGAGCCTTTGCACGGATTGCTGAAGGGCGCTACTGCGAAAAGGATTTTGAAAAGATGCATTGAAGGCTGCTACAACCCTTCCGGAAATATCGCTGATGCGCAGGCTGCCATTTCCTTCAAAACCTTTGGGCAGCTTTATGCCAAGCTGCTCACCGGCGCGGTACGGATTCGGGAATACAAAGGCAGCAGCAGCGAGCGAAGGCGCATCCTTGGTGCGCAGCAACTGCTCGAGCAGGTAGCGCGCCACTTCAAAGTTGGGGATGCCGAAGCCCATGCTGTCGTTGGGATTGAAGTACAGGTGGCTGCTCTCTTCTATGGCGCGGTGTATTTGCCAGGCCGTAGCTTGCGTATGGGCTTGCCATAGGCATGCTGCCATTCCTGAAATTACGGGGGCTGAGAAGGAAGTTCCATTACCCATCGTAATGGTATCGGCAGTATTGGTGATAACGGTAGCCCCGCCGCGGGCCATTACATTGGGCTTCACTCGCCCATCGGAAGAGGGGCCTCGCGAGGAGAAAAAGGCCGCCTCGCCATCGGGCCATACAGCGCCTATGGCCAGCACGCTGTCGCCATCGGCCGGCGCAGAAATGTACTTCCATGCGGTATGCCCCTGATTGCCGGCGCTCGTTACAATAAGCATACCCCTTGATGCCGCAATATCGCTGCCGCGGGATATCAGGGTGGTATTGCCGTCCATATCAGCGTAGGTATAGTTTTCAGTTTCTACATCAAATTCGCTGTAGCCAAGTGAAGTATTAATAATGTCAACGCCCATGCTGTCGGCATATTCGGCGCCAATTATCCAAAAGGCTTCTTCGATGCGGCGCTCTATGGATACGTCTTCGGTTACCACCAGCACATAGGAAGCACCCGGCGCGGTGCCTATCATTAGCCCCGCTTCATCAGCGGCCATTGTACTCAGCACAAAGGTGCCGTGGTTGCTCAGTCCAAATACTTCGCTGCCGCCCCATACTATGTTGCGGGTGGCGAGCAGGCGGTCGCTGTTTATTAGATTTTGCAGCACCGAGGCGCTATCCGTCTTATTAAAACCCCCGTCGAGGACGGCAATCCACTTGCCGGCGCCAGTGTATCCATCTTCATGCAGTCCAAGGCCGTTGAGCTGCTGAATCTGAGCCAAGGCCTGTCCGTAATCTTCATTCGATTTAGGGAAAGCCACAGGCATTTTCTGCGTTTCTATTTCTTCATTTCCCGGCAGGGTGGTGCTCACTTCGAGTCTGTCCACACCTTCGAGCAATTCTATAGCTTCAAGCACGGCCGCATCAGTAGTTTCTATCAGGATGGCATTCATCCATTTCAGTTCACCGAGCATTGTAACTTCGCCGAGGTTCATCACCTGCGCAATCAGCGAAGGGTCAACCGGCAAATCGCGCACATCTACGGCTATATATTGGGCACCGCGCCGGTCTATGGCCCGCTGCGATAGAAACGCCGAAGGATTGTTTACACTGTAGGGCGTATTGGTTTTATTGGTGAAGTACACCAAGTACCTGTTCTCGGCTACCTGCGCCATACATGCCGAAGCCATTAAAATGGCTGCTAAGAGCATTTTCATTTTATTCCACTCCATAAGCTATGATCTCCCATTTAAATTCAATTCCCAATCTGATGTTTTCCGCTACGGGGTTGTCTATAAATTCAAAACGTGTGTCCAAATCTCTGTGGTAGCGGTATATCAGGCCCACACCCGGGGCGTATATTTCATAGGCCAGTTCGTCTTCCACAAAATTGCTGTTCACCCGCTGCACCACGGTAGCGGTTTTGCTGAAGGTGAGGCTACCGAAGGTTCTGCCCACGTTCAGGCTGTCTATAACGTATTGCCATGTGTCGAGTACATTCAGTGCGTTGCCATCCCAGGTAATGCCTGCCCTTAGGGGAAATGCCAGTTTTATATAGCGGGTATTTTCTTCTACTTTCTGGGCATTGGCTGCAGTGCGTTTCTGAAACCATACATCGGCAAGTACCCAGGTTTCTGCTTCGGTATTGCGCTTGTAGCGCTCCAGCCGCAGACTCTGCTCACCGGCAGCATCCATAAATTCTGATTCTATCAATTCTTTTATGTAGTAGGCAGTAGTGTCGTGAATACCCGTAATATTCACATTGGGCTGATCGTGGTATATAGAGTCGGCGCGGTATTCCACGAAAGTGCCTATAGCTATCGGAAAATAGTCGTAACCCACATCGGGTATCGTTACGGGATCCTCGTCGGTACAACCAACTAAAAAAGGAATAAGAGCAAGAGCAATGAAGTTCTTCATAAGACTTGTGTCAAATATACAGTCTACTTCACAAGTACCCCCCTATTATAAATTTCTCTTTTCGACACTTTTCCATCGGCGTTGTAGTAAATGATCTCACCGTGCAATTCGCCGCCCAAGTATTTTCCTTCGCGCATACACTGCGTACCGCTGAGTCGCTGCACTTTCGCCGGCTCGCCAAACTCGTCGCGCGTTTCGGCAAGTTTCCACTCGCCCTGCATATAGTATTCCTTGAACTGGCCTGATTTCTTACCGTCCTTCCAGGTATAGCTGCTGCGAAGAATATCGTTGGGGTAGTATTCATCAAACACACCGTTCTTGGGGTGTTCTTCGGCTATATTGCCATTGCGGTATACGTATATGATCTCTATTGAACCATCGGCATTGTACTCATACCACGAGCTCTCCTTCTTGCCATCTATATAAGTACCATCGAGCCGCTTTTTACCGTCAGCGAAATATTCAGTGTACTTGCCTTCATAAAAGAGTCCGTCCACCACATGGCATTTCAGTCTGAGTTTGCCATCATCGTAATACTGTTCCCAGTCGCCATGCCTGAAATCATCTTTGTAGTACACTTTTTCTATTACGGTACCGGTTGAATTGTAAAGCCTAGCCAATCCATTTTTTTTACCGTCTCTGTAGGTTTCATCGCTGCGCAGTTTCCCGCTTTCATCATACATCTGCCATACGCTATCGCGCTCCTGCCTGATGTACACGCCGCGCGCCATCAGCACCCCGGTGGGGTAGTAGAGCTTTGCGCGGTCGCGTTCTTTGCCGGTATGCGTTACCTCGGCCTGCAGGCTGCCATCTTCATAGTAGCGCTGGGTTTTGCCCACCGGCACACCGTCTTTGAAGTTTGCGCGGTAGGCTACTTTGCCGGTTTCCGGATGAAACTTCTCCCAAACACCCTGCTTGCGGTGTTTAGCATCGGTTCGGTTTATGGCGGGCTGGGCAGTAAGGCTTTCGCCAAAAAGAGCCATCGTAACCATTAATAACAGCGCCTTCAGCTTTACGTGCATGCTTGTTTATCAGGTCTTAATTTGTTTTGCGAAGGTCAGTAAACTTTCCGTGAAATGTTGCCAAGAGAAGGTATGCTTGCGTGCTCCAACAGCTTTGGCAAAATCTGCTTCGCGTTGCTCGGTGAAGAAACGCTCGATGGCATGCGCTATTGCCTTATGGTTCGGTTCGGCAACGAAGCCAGTTACACCATTTTCAACAATTTCCGGAAGGCCTCCCACATTCGTTACCAGCATGGGCCTCCCGAATTGGTAGGCTATCTGGGTTACGCCGCTTTGGGTGGCGTTGCGGTAGGTTTGGGCTATTATATTGGCCGTGCAGAAGTAGTTTTTCACTTCGTGGTCGGGTATGTAGCTATCGCGAATTTCTACCCTGTTAGCAATTCCGAGCCTTTCCATCATTTGCTGATAGGGTAGCTTATCATCATAAAATTCACCAGCTATAAGGAGCCTTGCGCCAGTATCGCGCACCTGCCTTTCGGCGAAAGCCTGCAGCAAGAGATCAAGCCCTTTATACTTTCGTACAAATCCGAAAAAGAGTACGTAAGGATCAGTGGGGTGAAGGTTGAGTTTTTCACGGGCTTCATTCATCGGGATGCTTTCGCCAAAAATATCATACACAGGGTGGGGGTGCACATGTATTGGTTTTCCGGGAGCGATGGCTTTCAATTGCGATGCCACATTTTGCGAAAGCGCTACGAAAGCATTACAATGCCTGAAAAACCATGCACTTAGTGAGCGGTCCATGGGCCTTGCTTCGTGCGGTATGGCATTGTCAACAAGCCCGATTACAACGATACCCTTTTTAGAAAGAAACCGCGCCAGGGTGCCGAGCGCCGGCCCCATAAAAGGCAGCCAGAATCTTATTATCACATGGCTTGGTTTCATGGCAGCGATGCGCTTTGCCGATGCTGCCCACGAGAGAGGATTAATGCTGCTGAGCCATTCATGAATTTCGATATTGGCAGGGGCCGTGCCTTCAGTCTTCTGCGATTTTCCGGGAAATAGAATGGCGGGGTACTGCAGGTAAAAGCTAACTATGGAGCAGGGCACACCATTGGCGGAAAGGCTCGCACAGAGCGATTCATTAAACTGCGCTATACCACCCCGAAGCGGATAGGCAGGGCCAACAATTACTATGCGGCTTGCATTATTCACACTGCGAATTTATGCTAAAGAACAAGCTATTAACGGGCATGGAAATGTACATTATTCACAATAGGATTTTCTTATTCATCCTGGTATTGTGCGGTGTTCGACAAACATCGTCTTGGTATTCCGCCCCTCCGGGGCATTGGTAGTGCAGGGTTTGGGGATTCCATCGGGCTGCGTCCATCCATAAGATATGAGCCCATATCAAGTCTCCAAAATTTTTCACTAACCAATTTGAAACCTACCCGAATTTATCCCGTAATCGAAGCTCTGTTTGTTATGAACGGTTAAAATTTGAAAAATAAGTGTAGCATTTGTCGGTTTATTAAATAAAGCACTTACTTTTCCGTACTCATTTTTTGCCCTGCAAGGCGTAACGATTTAATTTAATACATGAGACCATTAATCATCCTGGCCGCGGCCACCTTTTTTCAAGTTGAAGCCATAGCTCAAGATTATTTCGCGGAAACGCCTGTTTCTAATGTATTTGATAATATGAAAGCCGTTGTGAAAAGCGGCACCGCAAACACCAGAGCCTGGACGCTCGAAGACTCTCTAACCTATATACCCGCGTACGATAAGTACCGAAACTGGGTGACTGAAAGGGTACACCCCGCCATGAAAAAGTCAAAGATTGAAGGCACCGTTATGGTTCCTCTGAGAACTGATTCATGCAGTTTCGCAGCTCCTTTTGTAGGTCAAAAAACTTCTGATTTCGGTTACCGCCGTTACAGATACCACTATGGTGTAGATGTAAAACTACTCACCGGCGATCCTGTAGTGAGCGCCTTCGAAGGGGTAGTTAGGGTAGCGCATCTCGACGGCGATTATGGCAAAGTGGTAGTGGTTCGTCATAACAATGGCCTTGAAACCTTGTATGCCCATCTTTCAAAATTCAATGTAAAATCTGGCGACTGGGTTGAAGCCGGCAACGTGGTAGGCCTCGGCGGCAATACAGGTAGAAGCACCGGCAGCCACCTGCATTTTGAAGTGCGCTATATGGGCGACCCCATCAACCCAAATACCATTATTGATTGGGCCACCGGAACTTTAAAGATGGATACCCTGGCCCTTGATCAATCGCACTTCCAGTACCTCGCTGAAGTGAGTGCGGTGAAATACCACAGCGTTCGCAGAGGCGAAACACTATCAGCCATCGCAAAAAAGTATGGCACCAGCATTACCGCCTTGTGCCGGTTGAATAGAATAAGAACTACCACCACATTAAGAATAGGTCAGAAGCTAAGATACACCTAACTTTGCACCCCAATCGGGGCAATGGCAAAAAAGATAATTAAGCAAAAAGCATCCAATAGTAAAAAGCCGAAACGCTCAGTAAAGCGACGGCTTTTTCTCATTTTTCTCGCCACCACAGGCGCGGGTTTTCTCTTTCTCTTTCTTCTTTTCGGTGCAGTGTACGTAGGCCTTTTCGGCAAATTACCCGAAGATGATGAGCTCAAAAACATCACCCAGTATAACGCCACTGAAGTATATAGTTCTGACGGCGTGTTGCTGGGAAAATACTTTATCCAAAACCGTTCGAGCATTAGCTATAAGGACATTCCCGAAGTAATGATCAATGCGCTAGTCGCCACTGAAGACAGTAGGTTTTTTGAACACGAAGGCATAGACTTTTACAGCATACCGAGGGTGGTGGTAAAAACCATTATTCTTGGCGATAAGTCGAGTGGTGGAGGAAGCACCATTTCGCAGCAGCTTGCCAAGAACCTCTACGGACGCGATGATTACGGCGCACTTTCCATGCCTGTAAACAAGCTCAAGGAAAATATCATCGCACTGAAACTCGAAGACTTGTACAGCAAGGAAGAAGTAATTACCCTATATCTGAATACCGTAAGTTTCGGTGAGAACGTATTCGGAATTAAATCGGCCGCATACCGCTTTTTTGGCAAAATGCCATCTGTGCTCAGCGTTCCTGAAGCTGCTACGCTTATAGGTATGCTGAAGGCAAATACGGGGTACAATCCGAGGCTGTACCCGGAAGCTTCATTTGAAAGACGCAATACCGTAATGGCCCTGATGGTGCGCGAAGGAAGCATGGAACCCGATGAACTGATAAGGCTGCAAGCGGAGCCACTCACTCTCAATTACCGCCGTGATGATGGGCACAGGGCTCCGGCTCCATACCTGCGGGCTTACCTCGAACCTACGCTCAACAGTATTCTCAGCAATACGTCAAAGCCCGATGGTAAACCCTACAGCTTATATACCGACGGGGTGAAGGTTACACTTACCGTAAACAGCAGCCTGCAGGCGAATGCCGAAAAAGCGATGAAAGAACATTTGTCAAAATTGCAAAGTGATTTCGACAAGCATTGGCAAAAGTCAAAACCCTGGAGCAAGAAACCGGATTTTCTATGGGATGAAGCCAAAAAGTCTTTAAGGTATAAGAACCTCAAAGCACAAGGCAAAACTGAAAAGCAAATCAGTGAAGTCTTTAATACCAAAACCAAGATACTGCGCTACATTCCCGAAGGTTCTGAAACGGCAGAAATGACACCGCTCGATTCTATAGCATGGCATCAGATGGTGTTGCAAGCAGGCTTTTTGGCGATGGATGTGAATACCGGCAAAATTCTCGCCTATGTCGGCGGAGCCGATTTTGGGTATTTCCCCTATGACCATGTGCATGGACGCAGGCAAGCAGGCTCCACCTTCAAACCATTTGTTTATGCAACTGCTCTCGAAGCGGGTATGAGTCCCTGCGATTTTATAGCAAATGAGAAAATCATCTTCAGCAATTATAGCGAATGGAGTCCTGAGAACTCAAATAAAACCTATGGCGGGTACTACACCCTGCAAGGCGGCTTGGCCAATTCAGTGAATACCATAGCCGCCAACCTGATGTCGCAGGCAGGGCCCGGAGCGGTTGCCGAAATGGCAAAGCGACTCGGGGTAAGCTCACCACTGCCCAAAGTGCCATCGCTCGCACTCGGGGTTGCTGATGTAACCCTTCTGGAAATGGTGCAGGGCTATGCAGCTTTTGCAAACGGCGGCAAACGCATAGAGCCGGTATACATCGAAAAGGTGGAAAGTGCCGATGGAAAAGTACTGTACAAGTCGAAAGTAAAAACACCTAAACAAGTTCTCGACCCCTATATGGCTCACTCCATGCGGCATATGCTCGAAATGGTGGTGGACAGTGGCACGGCGCGATCGCTTCGCGGGCGCTATGGTGTGCGGGGTGCCATGGGTGGCAAAACCGGAACCACCCAAAACAATGCCGATGGTTGGTTTATGGGTATTACGCCAAATGTAGCGATGGGTGCGTGGGTCGGAGGCCAGTCACCGCTGGTCCGCTTTCGCAATACATCACTTGGTCAGGGCGCGGCAACGGCTATGCCTATCGTTGCCAATTTCGTGAAGCACGCTGAAAGTGATGCTGCATCGCGCAAGATTTTGGGCAGAGCATTTACGCCTGCGGTGCCTTATGAGCCTTGCGAAATGTATGTTGACGAACTTAGAAATGGATTCTTTGACAATCTATTTGACAGTGATGCCAGGGACGAAAGGAGCGAGAACCGCGAAGAAGAGCGCAAGGAGAAGCAGGCGTTTAAAGAAAAAAGCAGCGAAGAACTTGAACGCGACGACAGGTGGATGAAGCGCCTGATGGACAAGCTCAAGAAAAAGAAGGAGCAGGATGGTACCGGCAATTAATAACCCTGATCGGTAAGCGATGCTAAAAATTCTCTAAGCTCATCGAGGTCGGCCGCACTCATGCCAAGCGGTCTTATTCGCGCATCTTTATTTTCATTTAAGTGGCCTCCCTGATTGAAAAATATCAAAACCTGGTCTAACGTGGCAATAGAACCATCGTGCATATATGGAGCGGTAATGGCTACATTGCGCAGTGATGGAGTTTTCATTTTGCCAAGGTCAGCCTCTTTTCGCGTGAAGCGCCCGCGGCCTTCGTCAGCGTAAGTTTCATACAAACCTATATTGTAAAAATTCTGATCTGTAAATAGAAATCCGGTATGGCAACTGCTGCAGGAAGCGCTTTCGCTGAAAAACAATTTCATGCCCTTAATGGCTGCTGCGCTAATGGCTGTAGTATCGCCCAGCATATATGCATCGTAGGCACTCCCTGTGCTTATCAATGAGCGTTGAAAAGCGGCAAGCGCGCGCGCTATTTCATAAGCGCCAAGGGTGGTGCCGTATGCAGCATTGGCCATCCGGCGGTAAGTATTATCAGCGCTCAGGCTTGCGGCTGCCTGTGTGAGTGTAAAGTTCATTTCATTCTCATTTACAAAGGGCGCCAGGGCTTGCAGCTCAAGCGAGGGAATTCCGCCTTCGCGGAAAAGGTGCTTTTGCCAGGCTACATTAATCAGCGATGGAGAGTTGCGGTTGTCGAGCCTGCCGTGAACGCCTGAGCTCACCGGCACCGAGTCAGCATAGGCTAGGCCGGGTTTGTGGCATGATGCGCACGAGATGCTCCCATCTGCCGAAAGGAGGGTGTCAAAAAATAGCTTTTTACCCAGGGCAATGCGGGCTTCTGTCAATTGATTATCAGCCCGGAAATTGGGCAGGCTATCGAAGGTCGCGGGTATAGCTATTTCAAAATGGTCAGGAATGCTTTTCTGGCTGCAAGCCGAAATCAACATAACTATAGCGCACCAGGATGTGGCTTTCTGAATGAATGATTGATTTCTTTTCGTCATTTGCCGAAAGGTAAGCACAAGCTGCAATAATTGAGCAGTGCCTCAATAATACACGCCGGGAATAAAATACCCAAAGGCTGGATATTTATTTTTTTCTGAAAAGCCTGGCGATTGTCTTACCAAGATCGTCGAGTTTTTCGAGGGGCTCAAGGAAGGTAGGATTGTTCAGGTTCAAATTTTGACCGGTATTCACCCCGAGCTGCATTGGGAATATCAGGATATAGTTGAATTCACGGAAATATTTATTCAGGTATACCGGAATGCGTGGCATGAAGGAATTGAAAGAAGGGTGGTCTCTGCGGCTCATTACAAGAACCAGATTTTCATCGCGCTTAAGGTCTCTGGTGAGGATCAAAAAATCATTCCAATCATCAAAAACTACAAACTCACATTCTACCGGATGTTTTTGATTTACTTCCTTAATAAATTGGAGGGTCTGGGTTGAAGAGTAGAATACAATTTTAGCTCCGGTATTGCGTGCAATATTCCAGATTTTTACGAGCCAAAAAGGGAAACCAATTTCTTTTTCGGCACGGTCGGGCACCACAATCAGATGGCGTTTGATGGTGGAAAGCGGCTGATGTGGCTTGTAAATAAATGTTGTGGTATTAGCACGTGTCAAAATACCTTCGGTTAGGTGGCCCAAAAATGAACTGGATATTCCCTTGGATTTGCTTAAGCCCAGTATCAGGTCAGTGATATTGTGCTCTCTGATTACGCTTGTTATGCCATTTACAACATTGAGGTCGTAGCGAAGCAGGTCATGCATTTCAGCATCAACTGATGATGCCGTGTTTTTGGCTGTATCGAGTATTTTACGTGCCTTCTTTTCCTGCGAATCGCCTGAGTCGGTATTATCAACAATGTTTAGGGCGTAAAGGCATCTTTTATTGTCTTTTGATTTTATAATAAGGCTCAAATTGACAAGCTCGGTAGCGTGTTCCATATTGTTCACGGGAATGAGTATGCGCTCCTCGCTATCGGTTTCATCCGTTGCTTCGGCGACGCTTTCCTTGAGGGCAATATTCTGCGCACCTTTTTGGGCTACGAATGAAGCGATGGTGCAGGTAATTAAAATCATTAGAATGGTACCATTCAGCACGCTTTCATTCAGCAGGCGTATGGGCTCTACTACAATGTCCAAATTTGCATAAGAATTGATCTCGTCCTGGTTGAGAATAATTTTATACCCCACCAATACGGCTGCCAAGGTAGCCGCGGCCTGTGCGTTGCTTAATCCGAAAATAAGCCTGCGCTCATCTGCATTGAAATTGAAAGTTTTTTGGGTAGCCCAAGCGGCAATAAACTTGGCAGTGGTGGCGGTCACGGTCATTACTGCTGCCACTTTTATGGTATCAAAATCTTTGATAAATGCTCTGTAATCTATTAACATCCCGACACCGATAAGGAAAAACGGGATAAAGAGGGCGTTGCCCACAAATTCAATCCTGTTCATCAATGGCGATGTATGCGGAATAAGCCTGTTCAGCGCCAAACCCGCAAGGAAGGCGCCAATGATGCCTTCTATGCCTGCGGCTTCCGCCAAAAATGCTCCGAGGAAAACCATTGCAAGCACGAATATGTATTGTGAAATCCGATCGTCGAACCTTTTGAAAAACCAGCGGCCAATAATTGGAAAGCCCAAAATCACAATCAACCCGAATGCAAGCACTGAACCACCGAGTCTCCACCAGAAAGTTTCATCCACTTCGCCGGTATTCAAACCCACAATAACTGCCAGTACCAAAAGGGCGAGGGTATCGGTAATCATGGTGCCACCTACAGCAATATTTACAGCCCTGTTTTTAGCAACCCCCAATTTGCTGATAAGCGGGTAGCTGATAAGGGTATGCGAGGCAAACATACTCGCCAAAAGAATACTTGTAGGCAGTGAAAAGTCCAATAAATACAAACCTGCTGCTATGCCAAGGCCCATAGGTATCAAGAAAGTGTACATGCCAAAAATCAAACTCTTTCCGCTATTTTTCTTGAATTGTACAAGATCAATTTCGAGACCGGCAAGGAACATGATGTACATCAAACCTACCGTACCAAACAAAACAATACTGCTATCGCGCAACATAAAGTTCAGCCCGTTTGGCCCAATGATAATGCCCGCAATGATAAGCCCGATCAAATGCGGGATCTTCAGCTTATTTAGGAGCAAAGGCGCAAATAGGATAATGAAAAGAATCAGCGAAAAAACAAGTACCGGATTTTGAAGTGGCAGATTAAAATCTACACCCATGAGTAATGTCATAACAAGAAAGCTCCAGCTGATTAAATTGATTGAATCCGAAATAATTCTTTGATCTCGCTGAGACTTGGATGTAAAATAAGCCAATGCTTACAGGTACTTTCAAGCCAGCTTAAACAGAATTATTTATGCGAAAGTAATAGAATATCTCAGATTACTGAACAAGTAATTTTAGTGAATTTGCATGACCATCATATACGAAATGAACGATGTAAAGGCCTTTGATCAGGTCATTCAAGTGATGCTTGTACTGATCAGTTGAAAGTACATTGGCAATGAATTGTTTAACTATGCGCCCATCAATAGTATAAATGCTCACAAGTCCTTGAAGTGGTTCCGCTTCTTTATTTACTATATACAGCACATTGTCGATTGCGTAGAGCGTAATATTCGGCGCACTGATACCTGCAGAAATAGTATTCCAGGCAGAAAAGCTACTTGCTCCTATTTGCGGACAAAATGCCCTTATTCTGTATTCGTAGGTGCCGGGCTGATTTATGCCTGTGGGAGTGAATGAATTGGTTGCTGTATTTGCCGAATTAATTGCCATTCCTGCAATTCTGTATTGCACAGTATACCCCAGCGCAAAGGGTACTTCATTCCACGAAAGTGTAAAGCCTTGCTGTGGAGAGCCGCTTATTGCAAAGCCTGCGGGTATGCCGCACTGTCCAGGGCATTGCAGGGCATCTACACCGCTTTGCTGAAAACTCCACCAGCTATCCTGTGCGCCGGCGGTAAGCCTTTCGGCAAAAGTTTCAGCGGCGAGGCAGTCGCTTTTGAGAAAGGTATCGAGCCAGGGTATAAGCACCTGCAGGGTACGTTGGTGTTGCACAGGTCTTGAAATAAATGGCCCAAAGCCGAAGCAGGAAAAGGTCTCACCAAGGTAACATGCCGAGGCACTTCCATTGGTAAAATTGCAGTGCGAAGCACCAGTAATATTTACATAAGCCTTGGGTTGCACGGAAAGGTTGTTATACAAAGGCAGTTGGTTGGCATTGGCCGGAGTAACGCAATCTTGCGCGGCTGCAATCACCAATGATGGCATTGCGGTATTAAGCGCCGCCGCTATGGCCGATGGGTTGGTTTCGGCTGCTGCCAAGGTTATGGTTGTAGTGATGTCGGTAGTATTGGCAGCACCAAGATAAGTTGCGCCACCACCCATTGAGTGGCCCATCATAGCAATTCGTGGCAGTACTTTTCCAAATAGCGGTGAGTTGTCCTGCAAGCCCCTTTTCACTACTTCTCTTGCACAAAAGGCAATATCTTCACCGAAGGCAGCGTGGTTGGGCGCTGGGAGCAACTGCCCTTCAGTTTTAGGAAACACAACAATATACCCAAGCGGAACGAGCGCTTCCCAAAGCCATGAATAACTCCCAGTGGCAATCACAAAGCCATGACCAAAACCCACCACCGGAAAACCATATTGACTTGAAGCCACAGGTACTTCTACTCCGGCAGTATTGGCAGGGTAATACACCGCTACCTCGATAGGTCTATTGCGTGATTGGTCAATTATAGTAAGTGTGGCTATGCCTATCTGGTATGATTGAGCCGTAAGGGTAGCACTGAAAATTATGAGCGCTGAGATGAGTATAAAGTTCTTTAATTTCATATCCATATTTTTGGGATGTCAAATTTAAGCTATTCATCCAAGTTGTTGTGAAGTGATTTCGCCTATATAGAACATGGTTATGAAGTTTTTAGAATTCATAGCAAGGATATCTCTATACTTGTGTGAGCTGAAACTAAATAAAACTTTAGGTATAATTCCAATTTAGTAAATACCATTTTCAGAATTCTAAAAGTAGCTAAGAATCGGTTATGAGCCTTGAAGAAAAATTACATTCCATTCGTACCTACTTCGATGCCGGCTACACCCTCCCGTATGCTTTCAGGAAGGCTCAGCTCGAAACATTGATTGCGGCAGTAAAGAGCCATGAGCATGAAATAGCGGATGCCCTTTGGAAGAACTTGCACAAAAACAACACCGAAGCCTACTACTCTGAAATTGGATTTGTACTAGAAGAAGCAAACCATGCACTACACCATTTGCGCGAATGGATGAAGCCTGAGCACCCTGCATCACCGCTTATTATACAGCCTTCGGGTAGCTACATATACCATCAGCCCAAGGGAGTTGTGCTGATCATCAGCCCCTCGAATTACCCTTTTATGCTCTTGCTTTCTCCATTGGTGGCTGCTATCGCGGCGGGTAATTGCGCAGTGCTGAAACCGTCAGAAGATACCCCTCACGTTTCGGCGGTAATTGAGAAGCTCATCGGTCAGAGTTTTCCAGAAAACTATATTGCCGTGGTTAATGGCCCGGGTAAGGAAACAGTGCAAAAGCTAACTGACCGGTTTCAATTCAACCATATATTCTTCACCGGAAGCCAGGCTGTGGGTAAAATAATAGGTACAATAGCGGTATCGCAGCTTGCCTCATCTACCCTTGAGCTCGGCGGCAAAAGCCCAGGCATTGTTGATGTTTCGGCCAATATTTCAGTTGCGGCGCGAAGGCTGGTATGGGGTAAATTTACCAATGCGGGTCAAACCTGTGTGGCGCCCGATTACCTGCTGCTCCATGAAAACATAAAGGAAGAATTTATTCAGAAAGCCATTGCCGAAGTTAAAGCTTTCTATGGCGATGATGCCCGTCTTTCGAACGACTACGGGCGAATTGTAAATTTGAAAAGATTCAAAACCGTGGCAGCGTATATCGAGCAGGGAAAGATACTGTACGGAAGCTCCACAGATGAAAATACGTTGTACATTGAACCAACCATTATTGAACCGGTCGATGAAAATGCCGGAATGATGACGGAGGAAATTTTCGGTCCCGTATGGCCGGTTCTCACCTGGAAAAACCGCAATGATTTACTTTCTACTATTCGGAAAAACCGCTACCCGCTTGCTTGCTACTATTTCGGGAGCGACAAAGAAACCGAGAAGTTCGTCATTGACCGGTTAGAATTTGGTGGGGGCTGTATAAATAACGCCCTGTCTCATCTCGGCAATCTACATCTGCCTTTCGGTGGGGTGCAGAGCAGTGGCAATGGAAACTATCACGGCAAGTATGGCTTTATATGTTTCAGCAACGCGAAAGCTATGGTGAAATCAACCAACTGGCCCGACCCTTCACTGCGCTATGCGCCCTACAGCCAAAGCAAACTCGGTTGGTTTAAAAAGTTGCTCGGCTGATCAGTCGCCCTCATCAAGCTCGAAAAGCTCTTCCACCTTGCTGTTTAATTCGCGGGCTATTTTCATCGCCAGTATTGCCGATGGCATATTTTTGCCACTCTCAATGGCTATGATACTTTGCCTGCTTACCGATACCTTGTCGGCAAGATCCTGCTGCGTGAGTTGAAGCATACTGCGCACTGATTTTACTTTATTGCGCATCGCCCTGTAGTTTGTATTTGCGCAATATTAAGTGGTAGCGGAGTATGAATAATATCATTACTGCAAATAAATTGCTCTGCATGAAAAACAGAAATTCGAAACCATATAGAAAGAGTATAGCGATTACCTGAATGACTGCATTTAAGTATACTGCCCATACCAGCGCGCTGAGCCGCAAATGCACATGAAACTCATCTTCTTGTTGTTTTCTCGAGAGCGCCACGAACATAGAACCAACTAGAATCAGAAGACCGAACAATTCATTGGAAAGATTCTCAGACATCCATCTAAATTGGCCTTTTGTCTGTTCACTGGTCTCTAAAAGATCATTTCCGAAGGATGGAATATTGAATATAAACCATGTCCACTCGAATTCATAAATCAGAGATGAAATTCCAAGCAGAAGGCCTGGAATAAATAGCAGCCAGCCTATTTTGCGAAATCTGCGGGGGAATAATGCCGCTTCAGTCATTGGATTTTGTTTTGACAAATGTAAAGACAACTTTACAATATGTAAAGAAGACTTTACATTTTTTTTAAGTTTTTTATTTTTTACAAAAGATTGATCTCCGTAAGGAAATCAGCTAGGTTGCATGGGTTTAAATTACAGTTACTCACAACTATCTGTGCATTGTAGACAGTATCGGAATCGTTCGGATCGTATATTTACCCTCCATATCTCGTCTCTACAATACATTCTGAATCACAGTGCGTCAATCATTGGCCTTACTTATCACATTCATTGCTCTGGCTCCAAATGCAGGTGCTCAGGACAATGTGGTAGCCGGGTATGTGCTTACCGGTTCGAGCCGGCTCGACCACCTTGCCGGCAGAAGGGACCCCGTACCTGGCGTAAGTGCCCGCAACATCACCATTCCGCTCAAGCGCAGTGGAAAGCTGCTACTTATTGAAGCAGAAGTGGATGGGGTAAAGGGTGATTTTATTTTTGACACCGGAGCGCCTTATCTCGTTCTCAACCAAACCTATTTCAGAACCGACACCAAAAGCAGAAACCTTAGTGCAGGTGGTATTACCGGCGGTGGCGACTACCAGCAATCGCAACAAGTGAAAAGACTCACCATGAGCGGTGTGGAATACCTGAACCTTCAGGCCGACCTCACTCCGCTAGGTCATATTGAAGATGCCAGAGGCGTAAAAATACTCGGACTAGTTGGTTTGAATCTTTTCAAGGCATTCGAAATGGAAATAGATGTGCGTAACAATGAGCTCTATTTAAGGCTTACCGACGATTTAGGAAATGTTAAGTCAGCAACGCCTTTCAAACCTGATTTGGTGCACCCAATCAAAATATCAAACAATGCCATTTTTGTGGATTGTAGTATTGCCGGCAAGCGGCTCACTTATGTACTCGATACCGGCGCTGAGATCAATACTCTGACTGTTTTTTGCGGTAAAAAGGTGATGGAAACGATTTCGATCCAAGGTAGGTCGCAACTCATGGGCACAGGGAGCCAGAAAGTGGAGGTGCTTTACGGTAGCATAAGTGCATTGAATATTGGTGTGATTGCTTTCGCGAATATGAGAACACTCCTCACTGATATGGGCGATATGAGCGGATCATACGGTATGGTGGTTGATGGAATATTGGGGTACGACTTTCTGGATCGTGGCAGGCTGAGGGTCAATTTCATCAAAAAGACAATGGAAATGCAATTTTTTGATAATTTTAAGGAGTAGCTCATGGAGAAGGTTAGGAGTTTAGTTCTTTTTACAATTGTGCTGCTTTCCACCATTGGAAGAGTGGCTGCTCAAGTTCAGGATGTCCTTTCCCGAGTGGAAGATGGTAGGTTTATCATTGAGCTCGACAAAAGGTGGAGCGCCGAAACCCGCAGCAGGGCGCAAGTGATGTACGAGCTTGATAGTGCCATGGTCGCCAAGGTATTGTCCGATAAAGCAGGTGCTGAAATCACAGCAATATCTGAAACATGGAGCGTGAAAAAAATTGATAGCTATAGGTACGAAATTTCAAAAACCCTTGAAGGAATGTCGAAAGGCTATGATTGGGGAAAAGTTTGGATCGCTGATCCTTCGGCACAAAATCAAATGGAAGGTCCCGGCTATCCCGATCCGGTTGCAACCGTATTCGGCTTTAATAATTTCAAAGGCAATACCTTCAGTCAAAGCAGTTCTGGAAAGGTGAAAATACAATTCAAGAATAATAAAAATGCGCGTAATATTTTGATCACTGGATCATTCAATAATTGGAGCACCTCGGGTATACCCATGAAGCAAACGGCAGACGGATGGGAAGTGAATCTAGATCTTAAGCCGGGAAAATATTTCTATAAATTCATTGCTAATGGGCAATGGATGTACGATGGGGATAATATTAACCGTGAGCCTGATGGTTATGAAAGCTATAATTCAGTATTTTATGTAACCAATAAGCGATTTGAACTGCAAGGTTTTGCGATGGCAAAAGAAGTAATACTCTCAGGCAGCTTTAATGGCTGGAATAGGAAGGAAGTACGCATGAGCCGCACCGACACCGGTTGGTTCGTGGATGTGTATCTCAGGGATGGTACGCATACCTACAAGTTTTTGGTAGATGGAAACTGGGTATATGATGAAGCAAATCCTAAACGGGTTCCGGATGGCTATGGAAGTCAAAACTCCGTGATCGCTCATGGTGAGCCTATATTGTTCTCATTGAAGGGCTATACCACTGCCGAGAAAGTAATCCTTTCGGGAAATTTTAACGGTTGGCACGAAGACGAATTGCTCATGGAAAAAACAGAAACGGGCTGGCAATTGCCGTATGCACTGGCCACCGGAAATTATGAGTATCGCTATATTGTAGATGGCCAATGGGTTTCTGATCCCAACAACCCATACCGAATAGACCATGGCGATCACAACAATAGTTTTAAAGCGGTAAACCCCAATCACAAATTCACACTTAAAGGTTTTTCACCTTCGGCAAAGGTACTGGTTACGGGCTCGTTTACCGGCTGGAGCAACGACAATAATGTAATGGTTCGCAGCGGCGATGAATGGATTTTTCCGATGTACATCTCGCCGGGTAAACACCATTATAAGTTTGTTGTAAACGGCGCGTGGATCGTTGATCCCGGCAACCCATATTTCGAAGACAATGAATTCAGAACCGGCAATTCAGTACTGTGGATTGAAGCGCCACAGGCCGGAAAAAAATAAAAGCAACGGGATGAATATTCAACCCGTCGCAGCTATTTTCAAATTTGATCTTTTCAGGCCTTGTATTCCAGAATCGATTTACGGATGATCGCTACGCAATCCATCAATTGCGCTTCGGTCATCACCAGCGGCGGAGCGAATCTGATAATATTTCCGTGCGTTGGTTTGGCTAAAAGTCCATTCTCAGCCATGGCCAAGCAAATATTCCAGGCTGTTTCGCTTTCAGGTGAGTCATTGATCACCACGGCGTTGAGTAGCCCTTTTCCGCGGACGAGTTTTACAAGCTTCGTTTCTTCCCCAAGTTTCTTCATTTCCTTTCGGAAAATATGGCCAAGACGGCGGGCATTTTGCGTAAGCTTTTCATCGCGAATTACGTCGAGGGCGGCTATCGCTACTCTGCAGGCGAGCGGATTTCCCCCAAAGGTACTCCCGTGCTGACCCGGGCCTATCACATACATCACAGTATCATTTGCCAATACTGCCGAAACGGGATATACACCGCCCGATAACGCCTTACCCAGAATAAGAATATCGGGCTGCGCAAATGTGCTTTGGCGCTCGCAGTGACCTGCACATGTACAGTTGCCACATACTGCCAAAAGGCTACCCGTGCGGCCTATTCCTGTTTGTACCTCATCGGCTATAAACAGCACGTCGCGCTCACGGCAAAGGTCTGCCGCAATTTTCAAATATTCGTCGGCAGGGGTAAATACGCCCGCTTCGCCCTGAATGGGTTCCACGAGAAAACCTGCCACGTTCGGGTCTTTCAAAGCTTCCTTCAATGCTTCGATATCGTCATAAGGTATTTTGATAAACCCTCCCGGAAATGGTCCGAAATTCTTTCTGGCTCCTTTGTCGCTGCTGAAAGATACAATAGTCGTAGTGCGACCGTGGAAGTTATTATCGCATACAATAATTTGTGCCTTGTCTTCACTAATGCCTTTGTGCTCGTAAGCCCATTTGCGGCAGAGTTTTATAGCGGTTTCCACGGCTTCGGCGCCTGAATTCATAGGCAGTACCTTGTCGAAACCAAAGTACTTCGTTACGTACTCAGCATAATCGCTCAGCGCATCACTGTGGAAAGCTCTTGATACAAGGGTAAGTTTGCTCGCCTGATCGGTGAGCGCCTTTACAATTTTAGGATGGCAATGGCCCTGGTTTACTGCCGAGTAAGCCGAAAGGAAATCGTAGTACTTTTTTCCGTCTACATCCCAAACAAATACGCCTTCGCCTCGCTCGAGAACCACCGGCAAAGGGTGGTAATTGTGGGCTCCATACTTCTCCTCTCTCGCTATTGCTGAGGCTGAGGCATTTTTTAGTGTCAGCGTATTCATACTTTCAGTGTTGGGTGGTTTGCCATGGCCTATGCCAAAAGCGCCGCAAAGGTCGTCGAAATAGTGATATCCGCCAAATTTCATTCCTTTGCGACTGCTTATAACAAGGCTTGAAAGGTGAGTAAAACGAAAACAAAATATCATAGAGGAACCATCCTGGATGTGGAAATATCTAAGATGGCATTTGGCGGACAGGGCATAGCGCGCATGGCTACCGATGATGGAGAGTTGGTGGTGTTCGTGCCAAATACCATACCCGGGCAAAAGGTGCGCTGCCGTGTGGAGAAATCGCGCAAGAACCACCTTGAAACACGCCTTGAAGCGGTATTGCAGGCCAGTCCGGATGAAGTGATTACTGAATACCAGCCTATAGCAGGAGCTCCGTACATTACGCTGCCCATCGCCCTGCAGGAGCAATACAAGCGCGAAACCTCCATTGATCTTTTTCGAAGAATTGGCGGAATACGCGATGCCGCTGATCGTTTTGATACGTTCGTTTCATCACCTTCGCATTTACATTACCGCAACAAGATGGAGTATGCCTTTGCTGCCATTCGCTACGACCTGAATACGGGCGAAGAAGTCGATGACTTTGCCCTGGGTTTCAAACACCGCGGTACCTGGTGGATGGTGGAGAATCTCGACGCTGACAGCGGGCTATTCGACGCTCAGGCAGAATCGAACCTGCATCTGGTAAGAAAGTTTTGTATAGCCTCTGGTTTGCCCCCCTGGCACGCTCCGCGCCGCGAAGGTTTTTTTCGCTTTCTCACCGTGCGAAAGAGCCACGCCGAAAATACCCTGCTCTTCAATTTGGTTACTACAAGCCACCAACTCCATGCTTTTGATATGGATGGGTTTGTAGCTCTGATGAAAGGGCTTTTTGCCGAAAGGCTCGCCGGTATATTGCATACCGTAAACGACGAAACCGGCGACAGAACCCAACCTACTGATGGCAACTGCAGCCTGATTTACGGCACTGATCATATTACTGAAGTGGTGCTCGGTATCCCCTTTAAAATCAGCATGCAGAGCTTTTTTCAAACCAATCCGCAGTGCGCTGCATTGCTCTACACCAAGGCCATAGATTACCTTTCGGAAAATGTGGAAGATGGGGGTATAGTGCTCGATCTTTTTTGCGGTACTGGCACCATTTCGCAGCTTGTGGCAAACAGACTTACCAATAGCACAGTGGTAGGAGTGGATATTGCCCAGGCCGCAATAGCCGATGCACAAAAGAGCGCTGCAGGCCGCGACAATATTAAGTTTTATACAGCCGACGCGGGAAAATTTCTGTTTGAACATCCCGAATATGCCGGCAGGATCAATGCCATTGTTCTTGACCCACCGCGGGCTGGCATAGCTCCTAAAACCCTGGCGCGGGTAATCAACCTTGCGGCTCCTGCCATTGTTTACATTTCATGCAATCCGGCTACACTCGCACGCGATACCAACACATTGGAAGCTTCAGGCTATACTTTGGCTAAATTCTCGTTGGTCGATCAGTTTCCGCACACCTCGCATGTGGAGGCGGTATCGGTGTTTCACAAAAAATAAAGTGATGGACATTAAACTGGATAGCAACTATTGGCAAACCCTCTGGAATGAAGGCCAAACCGGCTGGGATATTGGCTACGCATCTACTCCTATTGCGGAGTATATCGATCAGCTCAGCGATAAATCCATTAAAATTCTCATTCCAGGTTGTGGCAACGCATGGGAAGGGGAGTACCTGATTTCAAAGGGATTTCAAAATACGAGTGTTATTGATATTGCCCCGGTTGCGTTGGAAAATCTTAGCCACCGATTTCCTGGTTTCCCCAAAGATCAACTTATTGAAGGTAATTTCTTTGAGCATAAAGGCGAATACGATCTTATCATCGAACAAACCTTTTTTTGTGCTTTAGATACTTCACTTCGCAGAGCGTATGCCCTAAAAATGCATGAGTTACTGGTTCCAGGCGGAAAGCTGGTAGGGCTGCTTTTTGATACCCCGCTGAACGAAAGCCATCCTCCATTTGGCGGCAGCCGCGCAGAGTACCTTACTTACTTCAGCGACCTTTTTGAATTGCATACCTTCGGGGCGGCCTTCAATTCTATCAAGCCACGTGCAGGTAGTGAATTATTTATTAATTTGATTAAGAAGGGTTAAGATGCCTTTACGTAAAGCTTTTTGATGGTGGGAATAGGGCCGGTGCAGTACGATTGATGGCACTGTATGCAGGCGGTTACCATGTTATTATATGCTTCCCGGGCCAGGTCTATATTGTTGGCTTCCAGAAACCCATCGAGCGCTCCCTGATAGTTCATCGAAAAACCATCGAAAACTGGACCAGTTACATTGGGGTTGGTAGGGGTGCTGCCCACAATGCGGTTGTAAATCTCTGTGCTATCGGCAGGTAGTTTGCCCTGCATCAGATCATCGCGCCAGTTTTTGGCATTTACGTGAATTTCTTTCATCAACAAAGCCAGCTCGCTCGGTTGGGTCATCTTCATAGTTGTATTCGCCAGCGCATCATCTTTGCCTTTGTCAGAGCTGCAGGCATAAACTATGGATGCCATAATGAGAAGGACGGTGTATTTCTTCATAGGTTCAAATGTATGCCAAAGATGCGAATTGTTACTTTTGGTGCAAAATCAACCCATGTCGACAGAGCAAACGCTAATACTTAATACAGATCAGATCAAACAGAAGTTGATGCGCATGGCGTATCAAATATACGAGCAGCATCACAACCAAAAGGAATTGGTGATGGTGGCCATAGAGCCTCAGGGCTTGCAACTTGCCGACAGGCTGCTTCCGCTGCTTCGCGATATATCAGTTGCTGACGTGAAACTTTACAGCCTGAAGCTCGACAAGAAGAACGTACTCGGTGAAATTATTTGCTCAGATCCGTCGGTGCGTTTTGACGGCAAGTCGGTGCTATTGGTTGATGACGTGCTCAATTCAGGCCGCACGTTGATGTATGCTGCGCGCTTCATTCTCTCTCAACCGGTGGCAAGGCTTACTACCGCAGTATTGGTAGATAGGCAGCACAGGCAGTTTCCCATCAGGGCTGATTTTGTAGGCCTTTCGCTGAGCACAACTCTGCAAGATCATATCAATGTGCAATTTCTGGAAAGTAGCGAAGCAGTTTACCTCGAGTAGTTGCGCAGCCTTTCGGCAAATGCAGCTATGGCAGAAGCAGATGCATTTTCAGTATTGAAAGTTAGGTGCGCTCTTTCGTAAAAAGCTGTTCTTTCCGCAATATGATTTTCAATAAATCCTGGCATTTCATCGGATGGAATATTTTCAAGAAGCGGTCTCTTCGTTTTGGCATTTTGCAGGCGTTGTGCAATCGCTTTAGGCGAAAGCTGCAGCCATGCAACCACACCTGTGGCCAGCATCAGTTGCATATTTATGCGATGGCAAGGGGCGCCACCTCCTGTGGCAAGTACAAAATCATTTTCACTGAAGGTGCTTCCTTCGATGAACTGTGTAAGTTGCCTCGACTCTATTTCGCGAAAGCCCTGCTCGCCTCTTATGGCAAAAAGTTCACTTACCGATATTTTGGATTCGGCTTCAATTTGCTTGTCGAGATCAACGAATGGAAGGCCCAGATGCGCGGCGATTCGCTTGCCAATTGTAGATTTACCCACCCCCATATATCCTATCAGAAATACCTTCATAATCGCAAGTGCGATGATAAAGCTATTTTCGCAGAAAATATTAACCTGATGCATGCTATTGAAGTAAACGATCGAAAAATATTAAAGGCCTTTCACCGCGTACCCGCTATTATCTATGCCAATGATGCGAATTATATACCGCATCTGAGGCAAGATATCGACAAGGTATTTGACCCGGTAAAGAATAAACTCTACAAGGAAGGAGGGAAGTCAGAGCGCTGGATTTTCTATGATGATTCGGGCGCTTTGGCCGGCAGGGTAGCGGCATTTGTGAATCCCAAAACCGCCTATCAGGAAGATCAACCCACAGGAGGGTTTGGTTTTTTTGAGTGTGTGGATGATTACAGCCTGGCTTCATTCATCTTTGACACAGCCCGCTCGTGGCTGGCCTTGCAGGGCATGGAAGCCATGGATGGCCCTGTGAATTTCGGAGAACGAAATCAGTTTTGGGGCTGCCTTACGAAAAATTTTACCGACCCCAATAGCTACGCGATGAACTACAACCCTCCTTACTATCCGGGTTTCTTTGACCGGTATGGCTTCGGGGTATACTTTGATCAGTATCTCTACACCCGCAGTGCGCTGGAACCTGTGCAACCCGTTTTTCTGCGCAAGTACCACCAACTGATCAATGAGTCCAAACTGCGCGTTACCAACATCAAGGGGATGAACCTTGATAAAGTAGCGCAAGATTTCAGAAAAGTGTACAATGGCGCGTGGGGCGGCTATTCAGGATTCAAAGAAATATCGGAGAGCGCGGCCGCAAAAATTGTGAAAGCGCTAAAGCCCGTGCTTGACCCGTTGATTGTCGTTTTTGCGTATGACGGCGATGAACCGGTGGCATTTTACGTGAATATTCCGGAGCTTAACGAGATATTCAACCGCGTAAATGGCGATCTGAACCTTTGGGGTAAGCTGGTGTTTTTATACCACAAGTGGCGCCGCACACCCCGCACTCTTGTGGGTATTGTTTTTGGTGTGGTTAAAGAGTGGCAGGGGAAAGGAGTAGAAGGAGCAATGATAAAATTCATGGGCGATCAAGTAGACAGCGGTGTGATCAAATACAACCGTACCGTACTACAGTGGATCGGTGATTTTAATCCGCGAATGCTCAAGGTTTGTGAAAATTTGGGGGCTATAAGGTACCGTGAAATGAAGACCTTCAGGTTTTTATTCGATCGAAAAAAAGAGTTTAAACGCTATCCCATAGTTACATAGCACCAATATATTCTTGTTGATCAATTTGTTTTGCAGAATAAAACCAACAAGCTATATTTGCACCCGCGTTTAAGGAAACGCAATCGATTCGGTAGCTCAGCTGGTAGAGCACAACACTTTTAATGTTGGGGTCCTGGGTTCGAGCCCCAGCCGGATCACAAAAAGCCGTTCTGATTTGAGCGGCTTTTTTTTTGGGTTCTTCTCCTGCAGGATTTTTTGTAATATCGGCTCCACAAACCAAGAAAAGAATTTTTAATACTATGAGATCGTTTGCAACTGTTTTCATGTTGGCTTCTGTATTACTATTTTCCACAGCCTGCAACGAGGTGCCGCCCCCTGCTAAAAAACCTGCAGTGGCACCGCTCAAGAAAGTTGAAGGAGCTGAGTTAACCGTAGGTGAACAGGTTTGGATGAGCAAAAATCTCGATGTGGTGAATTTCAGAAATGGGGAGCCCATACCACAGATACAAAGCGATGAAGAATGGGAGAAAGCGGCAATGGCAGGCCAACCGGCTTTTTGTTATTACAATAATGATGCGGCCAGCGGCAAACGCTATGGCGTTCTGTACAATTGGTTTGCTGTAACCGACCCCCGCGGACTTGCTCCCGAAGGATGGCACGTGCCGAACCGCGATGAGTTTGAGCAACTGAAAGCCAAGCTTGGAGGACTCCCCACTGTAGGCCGAAGGATTAAAAGCGCCGGCGGCTGGGAAGTCGATGGCAACGGTACGGATGATGTAGGCTTTAAATCATTGCCAGGTGGAGCCAGAGGCGTAACCAGCGGCTTCAAAGGCCAAGGTAGGGTAGCGGTGTACTGGTCTACTTCTGAAAAGAGCAGTTCATTTGGATACTACAGGGTGTTGCACTCCACCCGTACCGATTTTTACGAAGAAGACGACTATAAGGGGAGCGGTTTCGCTGTAAGATGTGTAAAGGATTAGTTTTTTGGGTATAGCCTTTAAGAGCTATATTCCTAAATATAGTATAAATAGGCTATATTCCGAATTATAATTCAAAAAGGTTATATTCTTAATTATAGTCTAAAAGGATTATATTTGACGCAAATGTTAAAGCAATGATCTCCATTATCACCGGCGATATAATCGATTCCAGTAAGCTGTCAGACCCTGATGAGTGGCTCATTTCCATTAAAGATTTTCTGAATGACAAAGTAGGGAAAGAGCCGAAGTATTGGGAAATATACCGCGGCGACAGTTTTCAATTTGAGGCTGGGCCTGCTGAGTCATTCAAGCTTGCCATATGCCTTAAGGCTTTGCTTATGAGCGAAGCAAATGTTGACGCCCGTATTTCAATTGGTATTGGCAGTTCCTTGCATTCAAGAGAACGCATTTCGGAATCTACGGGCGAGGCATTTCTGTATTCGGGGCATGGATTTGAAACGCTCAGAAATGAGAAGCGCACCCTGGCTTTTGCATCGCCCTGGGCTGATCTCAATGAAGAGATGAATTTATTCTTCACATTTATTGACCACATAACCCAATCGTGGACGCAGGTTTTGTCGGAGACGGTATATGCGGCCATGAATGATACCCAATTTACTCAGGTAGATTTGGCGGCTGCACTCGGCATATCGCAGCCATCAGTAAGCACCAGAATGCAAAGAGCAAGGCTGCATGAAATCAATGAATTCAACAAGTATTTTGAAAAGAGAATTTCGCGATATACCGGGCTGATATGATATTACTTATCAAGTTTTTATTGGCCCATTTTATCGGCGACTTCCTATTGCAGCGTTCATCATGGGTGCAAAGCAAATTGAACCGCAAGTGGAAATCGCCCTGGCTGTATGCGCACATTCTAATACATTTTGGGCTAATAATTCTTCTTACACGGGGTTTTCAATTTTGGAAAGAAGCGCTAATTATCTCAATGGCTCATCTGATAGTTGACATCATAAAAATTCAAGTACAGAAAGAATCCACAGCAAGGGCGTGGTTTTTCATTGATCAGGCTATGCATATTTGCACTATTCTTATTGTGTGGTTTACCTTTCACTTCCATGATTCGGTCGCGTTTTATCCCGGTACTGAATTTTGGATTTACATCACGGCTGCCGTATTTCTTTCAATTCCCTCTTCATTTATTGTTTCAAACATTATAATACCCTATACCAAGCTGCTCGAAGAGCCTGCAGAGGCAGCGTTGCCCCGAGCCGGTCAATATATTGGCATGCTCGAAAGGATTCTCAGCCTGGCTTTTATAGCCATAGGGCAGTGGGGTGCTTTGGGTTTTCTGATCGGCGCCAAATCAGCT
The DNA here is from genome assembly GCA_038207425.1 of Flavobacteriales bacterium. Taxonomy (GTDB): domain Bacteria; phylum Bacteroidota; class Bacteroidia; order Flavobacteriales_D; family Cryomorphaceae; genus JBBQZU01. The sequence continues at coordinate 170,510 of JBBQZU010000004.1, forward strand.
TTCCGGTTTGCTGACCTCACGCGCGCTAAAGACAGGAGGCTTACCGAGTATATTCTGATAGGTACCCTGCTCAGCTTTTCAATCGCAATAGGCACTGGATTATTATGCAGGTGGATCATTTCCATTTCCTGAGAAATCATTTTCTGATCTAGCTGCTTTGTTTTTTGAACCAGGCCGGCATTGCCCAATGTCCCGCCTTCACGGCAAATGAATAAAACCGGGTCGCAATAGCTTGATATTCTTGCTCAGAATGAAAAAACGAGCTTCAAATTGAGCCTTCTGGAGGTCAGGAAGTTCGGAACTCCATATTGCCTGCCCTGCGACTCTTGCACCCAGGTATAACTTATGGTATTGTTGATATCGAAAAGATTCCACACTTCAAGACTTATGATCGCTGTTTTAAAGTTTCCAAAAGGTCCTTTTCCGGGAGTTTTGGGCATAAGGTCTTTAGAGAAACCAATATCGACCCGTCTATACGACCTGAAGCGCTCTGTATCCTTCCAGCGCTCATTATCGGGTGGGCCAAATGGCAAGCCTGTACCGAAAAGTACGTTCAGGTGTACCCTGAATCCGGGTATGCTCGGCATCTCATCCTGAAAGAAGGTACTGAAGAATACCCTGCGGTCGGTAGGGCGGGGAATGTTGCCGGGAAATGCCACAATTGTATCCACCGCGACGTTGTTCGAAGTAAAGCTTCCTTGGATTTCTTCACCGTCGCTATTAAAAAGCCTGTAATAAAAATCGTCATAGATATCCTCATCCGTTTTAAGGAAACTGAGGTTGGCCCATGACTCGATACCCGGAATGAACTCGCCGTTTATTTTCATATCAAGTCCGGCGGCATAGCCGGAGGAGAGTTGATCGCCGAAGTAACGCAGCCTGATATTATCAATTTCATAAGGTACCAGATACTCGAGGTCTTTGTAGTAAGCTTCGGTGATGAATTTAAAGTCGCGCTCCCACATCTTGAAGTTTACATCGGCACCTAATACGAAATGTATAGACCGCTGGGCACGGTTGTTCGCATTCAGACTTCCATCAATGGACCTAAGCTCGCGATAAAAGGCCGGCTGATAGTAATAACCTGTGCTGAATCTGAATACCACGTCGCGCCGGAGCGTAGTGCTGTCGTTTACAAGTTTTATCCACTTCGGTTTATAGGCAATTGTTCCTCGCGGGCTTACTACCGTTTCGTTGCTGTAATCCCAGTAATGAGCCCTGATGCCCACTGTGGCTGTAAGTTCAGCTTCGTTGCCGGCCAGAAGGTCCCAGGTGTTTTGCGCATAGGCAAGTATTCTGTTTGAAACAACTGTATTGCCGCCCTTGATTACATCCCTAAGAATAATTTGATCGCCGGGGTTTATGGGTGTACTGAAGCCCGATGAATCTATATAGCTCCACTCGCTCAGGCGGTCGGTTATATTTTCCGTTTGCCAGGTTACGCCCCATTGCAAATATTTATTGTCGATGGTTTTAAAACCCCTGTGCTGAAAGCTTATTACCCTTGCGTCAATTTGATTTCGGGCGTGCTCGAGGTATCCACCTATGCCTCTGTTGCGCACTACATTTCCGAATTCATCACCGCCAAGATCGCGCTCCAACTCATCAAGGCGGTACTGACCCAATATGTCGAAGGTTTCGTCTTCCATTGTTTGAAAAACGGACGCGGTGAATTTTAGTCGGGTGTCGAGGTTGGGTTTATATTCAGTTGAAATTGCTCCAAAGCCTGTTTGAAATGACGTTATTTCCTGGCCTTCAAAAAAGACTGTGAGCCTCAGTGCTTCATTGATACTTCCGAATTGCGTTTGCCGGGTACCCGGTATGAATTTATAATTATTTGAAGAGAAATTACCTAAGAACTGAACGTCCCACTTATTGCTGATGGCATAGGTCCAGTAGGTTTGAACATCCGTAAAATTGGGTTGGTAATCGCCCTGTGTATCAAGCGACCCGAGTATGTATTGGTTGGTGAGGTAGCGCACCCCGGTTATTTGGGTAAAACGGTTGTTTTTTGAAGCACTTTCTACTGAAGCAGAGCCACCCAATAAGCTTGCACTCACGCTTCCGCCAAAGCGCCGAGGTCTCTTGTATTGTATGTCAAGTACCGAGCTCATTTTATCGCCATAGCGTGCATCAAAGCCACCGGCACTGAAGTAAATGCTGCTCACCATATCGGGGTTTGGAAAGCTGAGCCCTTCCTGCTCACCACTCCGCGCAAGAAATGGGCGGTATACTTCAATATCGTTTACATATACCAGATTTTCGGCGTAGCTGCCCCCACGCACGCTGTATACCGAGCTCAGTTCATTGCTCATTTGCACGCCAAGTTGCGATGTGAGCACACTTTCTATACCTTGCTGTACACTGGGATTTACTTTTATGTCCTTAAGCGGCACCCGGGTCATAGTTGTTTTCCGGGAGCGGTCTTCAATTATTTCTACGCCTTCTATTTGCAGTACGTCCAGTCTTGAATCGAGTGTTGGCGACTGGCCGGCATAGATGGTGATGGTTTCTATGCGGCTTTTATGTGAGATGTGGCTTATATCTACTTTAAGGTCACTTCCCGGAAGGAGCTCCAAGGTAAACCTTCCGTTTTTATCAGTGAATGTACCTGCCTGTTGACTGCGCACATAAACATTCGCAAATTCAATAGGCTCACCCTTGGTGTCTGTAATACGGCCTTTGAGTTGCACTTTATCTTGGGCTAATGCGTAGCCAGGTAGTGCAAGGATTATAAGTAAAACGAGTATTCGGTGTATCAAGCCGTGTAAATAATCAATTCAAGAAGCAAACATAACTGATTTAAACTTGTATTATTGCCCACCCCGTTTTCGTTCGGATTTAAAATCGCCACGTTTCCAAGCATGAATGAATTGAGACCAAGCTATGGGGTTTAACAGATTTATGGGTACAGCTTGTCCTGCATAATACAACTGGCTGTGATATTGATTCATAGCCATTTTGAAAGTTTCGTCACCGCTTGGCATCGTGGCATCCATTCTCGAGATCATTTCGGCAGCCAAAAGGTTGCGCTGCGCTCGTTCTATATCAGTTTCAGGCGAGGAAGCTGCCAGAAAAGCCTGCTTAAACTGCTCACGAGATGGCCACGGGTAAATAATGGATTCTTTAAGTACCACAGTATCGACTTCCAGCATTTGTATAAGGCTGTACCTGCTTGTAGTGAGTGTATCAGGAATTACAAACCGCGCCTTGCGGTAACCGATTGCCGAAAACCTTACAGAATCGCCTTTTTGTGCTACAAATGAGAAATACCCGTAAATGTCAGTCACCGTTCCGCGGCGGTTATTTTCTATAAGTACACTCGCAAAAGGTACGGGATTCAAGCTGTCATTAGAAATAACTACACCGGAAAATTGAATCAAGTCATCATCCGTTCTTTGGGCATAACTGCTTGATAGCGAAAATACAAATAGGATTATGGCTATCGCCTTTATAAAATTCATCATGTGCTGCTATGCTTCAAAAGTAACGGTTTTAAGCCAATCGGGTTTTGACATGGCTATTTATTATGCATACATTTGATTTCATAAAACTGATTTTCCTTGAAAAAATTCTACACTTCATTCGTTTTCACTGCTCTGGCTTCAGTGGCTTTATTTGGCCAGCCGGTAATTACCAACGCTACTTTTACCAACAACACAACGGTACTCAGTTACCGCAATGCTGGACCACTGTGGCTTGCTACTTTTAATCCTGACGCAATTTCAGGGCCAAATGTAATTTGGAATTATCCTGGTTTTGAAGTAGCCGACTTGGTAACCGAATCCTTTGTGCCTGTAAATTCAACTCCGCTCACATACCAGTTCTTCTTCAACAACCAGTTTCTTTATCCCAATAGTTTTTCGAATCATGCGCTGCCCATAGATGCAAGTACCGCAGAGCTTCCCATTCCCGTTGCGACTTCTGATGCTTACTCGTTTTTCAGAAATGCTGGAAATGGATACTATGCCACGGGGTTTGCAGCAACAGTAGAAGGGTTTCCGTTGCCACTTACAGTTCCTTATACAACCGCTGACAAAATTTTCAAGTTTCCATTGAATTATCAAGATACCAATGAGTCAAACAGCAGCCTTTCATTAGCGGTGCCCACCTTCGGCTATTACGGTCAGGATGCCATAAGAAACAGCGTGGTTGATGGCTGGGGTACGCTACAAACTCCTTATGGAATCTATGAAGTATTGCGTGTACGGGCTGAGCGATTTATTACTGACACCATATATATTGAAGAGTCCGCAACCGGACAGAGCATTGACCGCCCAATACAAATTGATTATGCATGGCTTTCCACATCAGTGCCCGGCCCTGTAATGCAGGCCAGCGTGATAGGCGGGCAGGTAGTTTCCGCTCGGATTTTAGACGGAGTCGGCCCGACAGGTATAAGTGAAACAGCACTCACCGGTATTTCCGTATTTCCGAACCCTGCAGTGCAGTACGTGAACGTTTATGGGCTCAACAGGCCATCTGTAATCAGGGTATTCTGCACGGATGGTAAGTTGGTATATAGTGAAAATACCGCAGGTCCTTTGGCGCAAATCGAAGTTCAGAATTTGCCCATCGGTATGTATATGGTTCAGGTAATCAATGAAGGCGGTAGCTTCACCACCCGCTTTGTTGTGGCCCGATGAGCTTACTCAACCATGAGTTTACTCACTGCCCTTGCGCCGTCAGTGAAGATGGTTTCAATAAGGTATACCCCCTGACTCAGGCCTGATACATCTATTGCAGCATTGTTTTGCAGTGCTCCCTTTTGGGAAATAAGCATACCGCGCACATCAAATATTGCAACCTTGGCCGTATTTTCATTCCCGCTCCACCGTATATTGAAATGCGAACTGGTAGGGTTGGGGCTGATTGTGGTTGCTATTACAGGATATTTTTTGGTATTTGACGTTATAGGAAAGCTGATATTATCCAAAAGCAAATTGTTGCCGCGACGGTTGGTAGATTCAAAAACAATGTAAAAGTTATAGAAGTCTATATTTTCTGAAATGACCGTTTGCCAATCGTCCACAGATTCAGGGAAAGCATTGGCCAGGTTATTCGAATTGGTCCAAAGATCAGAACCACCGGCTTTGAAAAGTATTTGGGTGTTGAAATCAGGTGCACAGTGCACCGCATATACCGTTAGTGTATCCATTTGAAAATCATTGTTATTGCGCTTTCGGTAGAAGTAATCAAACTCGACCGTATATCCACCATCAAAAAACTCTTGGTCAATTACTGGGCTCATAAGCCAATCTTTCTGACTCGCAATAAGATTATAGCCGGGGTGATTGAGCCAGGCTGATTTACCTTCCGGGTTTGAGCTTTTTAAAGATTGTATACCATCAGAAATATTCCAAGATATCTCAGCATCAGGATTGTAAATAGTCCAAATGGCCGGATCAATTCCCGACTCAAATTCTTCATAAAAATCCGAAGCATCGGCAGTGGGTAGCTGTGTCCAGCGTTTTACCCCGTTATTGTTCAACACATCGTATTCACCAGGCAGCGTTGCCAGCGAATAGTGAAGTTCTATATTTCCAACTCCCTGAATTTCTAACTCAGGTAAAATAAGCTGGGTTGTAGCACCGGGTGCAAGCGAGAAAAGTTCATCTGTATAGAAGCCTGACAAGCTCTGATTCGATTCATAAGAAACTGTGATACCCTCAATAGATGAAAGGCCATTGTTTCTCACCGTTAATTTGGGTGTAATCGATGATTGGTTCAAAACAGAACTGCATCTGAAAGCATCTGTGGGCTCATTGACCGAAACAAGCTCAAGGTCAACGTCAGGTGATGCAGGCAGCACAGGGTCATTTTCCAAAGCCAAATAATCGAATGCAGCCTTCACGTTGATCATTCCCATCCCGAAGGTATTGTCTTCACCGGGTATTCCCTGGTCTGTGGCAGAGTTGTACAGTGAAAGGAGAATCTCTTCGCCGGTGAGATATGGAAAAGCTTCCTTGAGCAAGAGCACTGCGCCGCTTACGTGTGGTGAGGCCATGGATGTTCCGCTGAAGAGATCGTATTCATTGTTTGCCACAGCAGAACGCACATTCACACCAGGAGCCGATACTTCAGGCTTTATAAGCAGGCTGCCACTCCCATCGCATACACTCGGGCCGCGACTCGAGAAGTTAGCGATGTTCCAGGGACCATTACCTACGCCGTTTAAGGCTCCTACACTAAAGGTATTTACAAGGCTCATATTGATATTGGTTGGTATTGAGATGGTTTGATCACCTGGGCCATTGTTGCCAGCGCTGAATACATTGGCGATACCTGCGGCTTCAACGGCAGCCATTACCGGAATTACAAATTGAGAGCATGCACCCCAATCCTGGTCATCAATATCATTTGGGCGGCCCCATGAATTGTTAATCACATCCGGAATATCATCAAAGGTATCCTCATCGCCATCCGGATTCAGCGACCATTCAAAACCGAGCATCAATTCGCTCAAAGGTTTTACAAATGCAAGATTGGAAACGATCGGGTCAGTAGCGATAAAATAGGCGCGTGGCGCTACACCAATGGTATCGGCTGTGGCAGTGTCGAGGCCAAGCATGATGCCGCTTACATGCGTGCCGTGGCTGCTGGGCTTATCGGTAGGTACAGGGCTGTCAAACCCAAACCAGGTGGATTGCAGGGGCATGCGATTTGGTAAAAATCTGCTTCCAAAGGTGGGGTGCTCAGGCCAAACACCGGTATCGAAAGTCATGGCAATGCGACCGTGGCCGGTATAACCCATTGCCCACATTTCGGGGGCTTTTATCGCAGCGAGCCCCGGCTCAATGCCGCCAATGCTTTTCGCCGTATTTCCTGTTGCTTTCATGGGTTCCACAAGCCCATATTCAGCCGGATTGAGATCTATGTAGGCTATCTCAGGCAGGTATGTCAGTGCTTGAATCAGTGCGGCATTTGCCGAAAGGCTTATGCTGTTTGATATCCAGAATTGCTGAAGCGCTTCATACGGCTCATTGCTGCTCTCTATAAAATTAACTACCGAAAGTTGGGTCGAAGATGCCTTACTTTTGAGTGCGCTCATTACCATTTTTGACCTACCGGTAACTGGAACTTTTGCCTCGTTCATTAGCTTTTTTAAAGCTGCCATATCTACGGCATCACCGATTAGCAATATCACAGGAATCAGTTCATCAGCAGTGGCAGAACCCAGCCTATTCAGAAGGCGCTGCTCCATAAAGGCGTATTGGGCTTGCGTAAAACCAATTGTCAAAACCATCAGTGCGCTAAGTACAAGTCTTTTCATTTTCCGAAATTTTCGATTTCCGAAAGTAATATAAATCGCTGTTTCATTGTCGATATCTTTATATAAAACCGTGGAATGCTAAAGAGTCAGGTTGTCGCAAGGCCGACAATCCAATATCGAATCCTTTGGCGTACTTTGGCATCGACTACAAGCATATGGCTTCAACGCATACAGTAATCGTAGGCAACGGTATAGCCGGAACATCAGCAGCCCGCTACTTACGCAAGGCGGATTCCTATGCAAGGATCACGCTCATTTCGGGCGAATCTGAGTACTTCTTTGCGCGCACAGCGCTGATGTATGTGTATATGGGGCATATGAAGTGGGAACATATACAGCCTTATGAACCCTGGTTTTGGAAGAAGAACCGTATAGATTTGCTACAAGCCTGGGTTGAGAGCATTAACTACGCAACCAAAATACTGCACTTCAGTAATGGTAAAACACTTACATATGATAACCTTGTACTTGCCACCGGATCAAAATCCGCTTTTTTTGGATGGCCCGGACAGGATTTAACAGGTGTGCAGGGACTTTTCAGTTATCAGGATTTGCAACTGCTTGAAGCAAATACCCCCGCTCCAGGAATTACCAGCCATCATTGTCGCAAGGCAGTAATTACCGGCGGGGGGCTTATAGGTGTTGAACTTGCCGAAATGCTGCTTACGAGAGGCGTGGAAGTGACAATGCTTGTGCGTGAAGGTCATTTTTGGGGAAACATAATTACCGCAAATGAAAGCGAGATGATTGCAGAACATCTCAGGTCGCATGGAGTGAAATTGATGCTCAACACCGAACTGAAAGAAATTAATGGCGATGAAAAGGATAGGGTAAAAAGCATCACCTGCAAAAATGGAGAAGTGATAGAATGTCAGCTCGTGGGCATCACCACGGGCGTAAAACCAAATGTGGAATTTCTTCAGAATACTGACCTTGAATTGAACCGCGGAATTCTTGTGAATGAGCATTTGGAGACCAATATTCCCAATGTATACGCCGCCGGCGACTGCGCTGAAATACGCGATCCACGTACCGGTAGAAGGGCAGTAGAGCCGGTATGGTACACCGGCCGCATGATGGGCGAAGTGTTGGGGCTCACCCTTTCGGGAAAAAGAACAGCTTACCTGCCCGGCCCATGGTTTAATTCAGCAAAGTTTTTTGATATTGAATACCAAACCTACGGCGAAGTAAGGCCAATATCTGCACCCGACCACGCCCACTTCTTTTGGCGAAAACCCGGTACCGAAAAGTTTATTACCATGACGTACCACCCCGAGACACTGGTTTTTCAGGGAATAAATACCTATGGCATCAGGCTGCGCCATGGCTATTTTGACGAAGCGCTTCGAAAAGGACTTTCTGCAGCCGAAGTAGCCGGCAGGATTGAGGCAGCCAACTTCGACCCTGAGTTTTACCAACAATGGCCAAAGTCGTTCAAAGCGGCATTTGCCGAAAGCACCGGTATTGCGCTAAAAGAATTTAATACACTTCAGAAATTATTCAAAAAATGAAACGAATAAGCTACCAATACCTGGGCATGACCATGTTTACCATCGCTACGTTGGCCTTCGTTTCGCTGAGTTTTTGGGTGAAAAGTGAATTTACCCGAAGCAATTTGCAGAATGCGATTGGTGCCAATCATGGCGGCCTGATTCCTTATATCACTGCCCTGCCTGCGATGGTGCCGGCCAATGCTGTACCGGCCCTCAGCAAAACGGTAGAAGCATATAATAAAGCAATAATCGACGAGAAAGGAATTTCGGAATCGCTTGCCAATGATTTGATAAATTTTGCGAGAACCAACCCCGGGCAGTATAGCGAGGCGCTACTCAATAAAGTGCTCGGCGCCGATACCCGCCGCAAAGCAATTGCACTGGATTACACCGGCTGGATGATGGGAAACCACTGGAATAGCGAAGAATTTGAAGCCACACTTAAGTCGAAAATAGCTGATGTAAACAGCACCATTGCCGAAGAATTCGGTGTAGGCAAAGGCAGCAGAGATGAGCTGATTTCAACCGTACTTACTGCATCTGCTCCAGGGTGGATTAAGTCGGGTTGGATGGCCCTTCTTATTTTTGGGCTCGCTGCTTTGGGAGGCCTGATTTACATCATTCCTGATATTTCGCGAAAGCCGGGCATACACCACAACGGTATATATCACAATAAAATGCAGACAAGGCAATGGCCTGCCTGGATCGTTTTCGCCTTTTTGGTGGGTTGGTATATTGTATTGTATCAGTTTCCGGCATTTTTAACGAACCAGGTGGCGTTGCTCGAACCCCTTTCACGCGGCATGAGTGGTGGCGCATCGGGCCGGTGGTTTCTTTACGGATTTATGTACTGCCTGGCCATGCTTGTGCTAGGTATACGGATGATGATAAAGTACAGGGGAAATGCATACCAGCAAGTACGCACAGTGAGTGTGCTATTCTTCCAGATAGTATTCGCCTTTACGCTTCCGCAAATAATGACCCGGCTTCAAATGCCAGCCTATGACCTCAAGAATGCATGGCCTTTGGATTACTCTTTCTTTTTTGATTACAGGATTACTCAAATGCTTGAAGCGGGTACCCTGGGGCTTTTTCTGCTGGTATGGGGTATTATTCTTTTTGCAGTGGGCGTGCCGTTGCTCACCTATTTCTACGGCAAGCGCTGGTACTGCTCTTGGGTATGCGGCTGTGGTGGACTGGCTGAAACAGTAGGTGATCCCTACCGCCACCTCAGCGACAAGCGCCTCGATGCTTGGAAAATAGAGCGTTGGCTTGTGCATGGAGTGCTGGGTTTTGCAGTGATAATGACGGTGCTCGTTCTGTATACCAGCATAACCGGTGAGGCTGAATTGTTCGGATTAAACTCCTACGGCGTGCGCAGCAGCTATGGCTTTTTTATAGGTTTTGCATTTGCAGGAGCTGTCGGAACCGGTTTTTACCCTATGATGGGCAGCAGGGTATGGTGCAGGTTCGGATGCCCACTGGCGGCCTACCTCGGGTTTGTGCAGCGGTTCAAGTCACGGTTCAGGATCACTACCAACGGAGGTCAGTGCATCTCATGCGGCAATTGTTCTACCTATTGCGAAATGGGTATTGATGTGCGCTGGTATGCTCAGCGGGGTCAGAATATAGTGCGCAGCAGTTGCGTGGGTTGCGGAGTGTGTTCGGCAGTGTGTCCAAGAGGGGTGCTGAAGCTTGAAAACGGCAGTGAATCGGGCCGTATCAATGATAATCCCATACTCATAGGCCGCGAAGGAATTACCCTAAACCTTTGATTAATTTTGGCCCATTGCAAAACAACATCATCGACGTAGTTATTCCTGCATACAACGAAGATCAATCGGTAGGGCTCGTGGTAAACGATTTGCCAAAGCACCTTCTCAGGCATATTGTAGTGGTAAACAATAATAGCACTGATAAAACAGTAAGCGTGGCAAGTGAAGCAGGCGCTCTGGTGCTTACCGAAACTGAAAAGGGCTATGGTGCAGCCTGCTTATGTGGACTTGATTTTTTGCGAAAGCAACAACCTCCGCCCGATTTGGTAGTATTTCTCGATGCTGATTACAGCGACCACCCTGAAGAATTGCCATTGCTTATAGCGCCCATCCTTTCGGGAAAAGCGGAGCTGGTAATAGGCGCACGCCATAAGTTGGGCAGAGAACAAGGAGCCATGCTGCCGCAGCAATTATTTGGCAATTGGCTCGCCACACTTATGATGCGGATTCTTTTCAAAAGTCGCTTTACCGACCTTGGCCCTTTTAGGGCAATTACCTGGCGAGCCCTTGAAGAAGTAGGTATGCAGGACCGCAACTTCGGTTGGACTGTTGAAATGCAAGTGAAGGCACTGAAGAAAAAGATTTCTTACTCTGAGATTCCAGTGCGCTACCGGAAGAGAAAAGGTATTTCAAAAATTACCGGAACTATTCATGGAACTGTAATGGCCGGATACAAGATAATATTCACAATTTTGCGCTATGCATAGTATAGCTTGGGTGGTAATTGGATTGTATGCTGTGGGAATGGTTTTTATATTTCTCTACAGCCTTGTGCAATTGTCGCTGCTTATAAAGTACCGAAGGCAGTTAAAAGCCACCGCCGCGCCGGGCAAGGTGCAAATGGATTCATGGCCGCGCGTGCTTGTGCAATTGCCGGTATACAATGAACGCTATGTGGTAGAGCGGCTCATAGATGCAGTTTGTGTATTCGACTACCCCCACGAACTGCTCGAAATACAGGTGCTCGACGACAGCAGCGATGAGAGTTTTGAGCTCGCCGCAGCACGGGTGGAATATTGGAAACAACGGGGGGTAAATATCACCCATCTTTCAAGACCTGAGCGCAGCGGCTACAAAGCCGGGGCCCTTCAATTCGGTTTGGGTCTCAGTGAGGCACCGTATATCGCCATTTTCGATGCCGACTTTATTCCTGAGCCCGATTTTCTTCGATGCACAATCCCCCAATTTGCCACAGAAAATATAGGGATGGTGCAAACGCGATGGGGGCATCTCAACCGCGATTTTTCGCTGCTTACCAGGGTGCAGGCATTCGCTCTCGATGCGCATTTTACCGTAGAGCAAATGGGGCGTAATGCCGGCCACCACTTTATAAACTTTAATGGCACCGCGGGCGTATGGCGCAGGCAATGCATCATTGACGCCGGGGGGTGGAGCGCCGATACCCTTACCGAAGACCTTGACCTGAGCTACCGCGCACAATTGAAAGGTTGGCAGTTTATATTTCTTCAAAGTACTATTGCCCCAGCCGAGCTACCCGCCGAAATGAATGCCCTTAAAAACCAGCAATACCGCTGGAATAAAGGAGCTGCTGAATGCGCAGGAAAGCACCTGAACACCGTGCTGTCGAAGAAGTCACTTTCTCTTTCTACCCGGATTCATGCTTTTTTTCATCTCCTCAATTCATCTGTTTTCATTTGGATTGTGCTATGCGCAGTACTTTCTCTGCCCTTGATTGCCATCAAGCACATACATCCTGAGCTGAAACTCATTTTTCATTTGGGAAGCTTACTCCTTTTGAGTTTTGGGGTATTGGCAATATTTTATTACACTGCTTTTAGGGTAGTGCAAAAAGGCGTTGGCAGAGGTACTTTTTTTTGGTTGTATCCCGCTTTTCTGAGCATGTCGATGGGGCTGAGTTTGCACAATGCACGGGCAGTAATTCTTGGGTACGCAGGTCATCGTACAGCTTTTATCCGCACCCCTAAATGGAATATTACCACTTCAAGTGATTCCTGGTTCAATAAACAATACCTCTCGAGAAAATTATCTTTTTCTACCTGGCTTGAAGGTGTGCTGGCGGTGTACTTTGGCTTGGCATTGGCGTATGGGATTGCCATAGGCGAATGGGGATTTTTACCTCTGCACGCCATGTTGTGCTTCGGGTTTTTCGCCGTGTTCATTTATTCTATCAAGCATGCTTTACAGGTTTGAAAATCGTGGGGCTAAAGGCATATGGCGCGGCTTTGCTTTTCATCGCTTCAATCTGCCTGCTTGCTGTAACTCCAAGAGCGCATTTCGGCGAGCTTATGGGTTTGTACTCTGTACTTTTTGTCATATATGGCCTGTTCATCTATCGGGGTGTAACGCTTTCGCTAAAGTATATTGCAATTATAGCATTGGCAGTAAGGCTTCCCTGGTTTTTCGGACTGCCTTTGCTCAGCGATGATTTCTACCGTTTTCTTTGGGATGGGCTTCTGGTAGTTCAAGGGGTGAATCCTTTGGGAATAGTTCCGGCTGCGCTCGATTTGTCGGTATTTCACGACAGTGCATTTGCATCGCACCTCGTGCATATGATGAATTCACCTCAGTATCCCAGTGTTTATCCTCCCTTTCATCAGGCTGTATTTGCAGCAGGAGCAGCCCTTACAGGAAATGCTGACGGCGATATTGGCATTCGATTGCTCGCCGGGGTTAATGGCATGCGCGCCTGTATTCTGCTTACCGAAGCGCTCATGTTCTGGTATTTTCTAAAAAGAAGGGAAGTTAATAAACCCGTGGTTGCTGCTTATCTGCTCAATCCCCTTGTGGTGGCTGAAGGCATTGGTAATGTGCACCTTGAAGCAATGTTTACACCGATGCTTGCCATTGCATTGTATGCTTTTGTTAGGGGCAAGTTGGCAAGTTCAGGAATGTTTTGGGCGGCAGCGGTGGCTACTAAACTTACGCCGCTTGTGCTCGCCCCCGCATTTTTGTTCAGGCTTTCGCCAAAAGGATTGTTGAAATTTGGCGCTATAGCTGCCCTGGTGCTGTTAACTGCAATTATTTGGTTTGAACCCTGGAATTTCAAAATCACCAACGGTAGTGGACTTACGCTGTACTTCAGGCATTTTGAATTTAATGCTTCATTGTATTATGTGATAAGCCGATTTTCTGAGTTTATAATAGGCTATAATCCGATAGGAATGTTGGGGCCTGCATTGGGTATTCTTACCTTCCTTCTGATTGTATTTATTAGCTATAAAAAGCGTGCCGCCAACTTATATGAAGTGGGGTTAATTGTCTATCTGATCTATTTTTTATTTGCTACTACCGTGCACCCTTGGTATATTATCCCCGTTGTTTTTCTGGCATTGGCATCAGGCCGGAAACTTTTACTTGCATGGTCATTTGCCGTATGGCTGAGTTATTTCCACTACTTGCATCCTGAAGGCCCTCCGTATATTCTAATCTTTGGCGAGTACATGGTTTTATTTGCAGCCATTGTTTTTGAGCATAGAATTATGCCCTGGCTCACCAATCGGTATGAGAATGATGAAGAAACGGTTTTTGGTAATTCTTTGAAATAAGTTATTAGGGAACTGGGCCATACCAATAAAAAGCACTAATTGCTAGTGAGTAAAGGCTGAAATGACCGCACTACGGATGCTCGCTGATTGCTTTAAATTTCATTAAAGTGCTTTACTGATTTGTCATCAATATAATTTTTGACCTATCTTTGGCATCAACCAAAAAACAGATACTGTGAAAAAGATTTACGCTTTACTTTTTTCTTTACTATTTATTGCGTCGGCAGGCTTTGCCCAGATCGAATTCGACGAAGAAATTCTACCTAAATACCCCACTGCGGCTGAATTGCAGTATATGGAAGCCAAGGCACTTGAATTTAAAGAAAAACTCAAGACCAGAAGGCCTATCTCTGACCAAATGAAAAATGTGGATAGCTGCGTGGGCAATTGCGGTGGCCAGGCGCCCGGCGGTTGCTACTGCGACAACCTTTGCCAGCAGTATGGCGACTGTTGCTCTGATTATGTAGCAGTTTGCCTTGCTCCACCTGCTCCACTTCCTGGTGATATGGTAGTTCCTGGTGAGTTTGAAGAGTCGCAGGCGGTGCTCATACGCTGGACCTACTCAACTTCAGCATCATGGCGTAGAATGTATGCAGAGCTTATTGATGCCATACAGCAAGAAGTTCCGGTATGGATACTAATTAATACAGGAACTGACTCAAACTCAGTGAAAAGTGCAATACTTCCTTATGGAGTTACCCTTACCAATCACGAATTTTTGATCAAATCCACCAACTCAATATGGTCGCGCGATTATGGCCCATGGGGTTTTTATTATACTGACCAAGACGAACTTGGATTCGTTGATATGCAATATTATACATCGAGACCGCTTGACAATCAGGTGCCTGCTTTTATTGCTAATAAAATGGGCGTTCCTTACTGGACTTCACAAATTGCACATGAAGGCGGAAACCTTTTCGTAGATGGGTTTGGCCATGCCTACCACAGCACATCGCTATTTCAGAACAACCTGAGCCGCAATGGCTGGAGCACAGCCTTTACCCGACAGACGCATGCCGATTTGTTCAATACTTCCGAGGCCACAGAAGCCTTGAGATTGAATTGCGATGGGGGCACAGGCCACATTGATATGTACGCAAAGCTACTCGATGAAGAGACCATGATAGCATCAGAATATCCTGCCGTAGTTACTGCATCTGACAGGCAAATTATTGAAGACAACGTTACACTCTTCGAGTCGGTCTCTTCCACTTTTGGAACACCTTTGAAAATAAACCGCTTGCCTATGCCTTTGCGCGATGCTGGCACATATAGCACAACTTGTGCGCAGATTAATGCCGATGCCCGTGGTTTTGTAAACGGCCTCACCATCAATAAAACATTCATCGTTCCAATCTATTCCAACTCGAGCAGTCCTGCTCTGAATCGCAATTGGGATAAAGCTGCTCTGGATCAGATCAGAGCAATTATGCCAGGGTACAATGTAATAGGAATTGACTCAAGGGTAATCACCCCTTCAGGAGGTGCCCTGCATTGCATCACCATGCAAATTCCTTCGTCAAATCCTATCAGGTACTGGCATCCTAAAGTTGAAGGCCTTCAGGCTGCAAACGCAACCTATCCGCTGATTTCAAAAATTTCAAACAAAAGCGGAATTGCCAGCGCAACCTGCTTCTGGAAAAAGAAAGGAACTCCTGGTCCTTGGAATTCAATTGCATTGTCTGATAGCGCTGGCTACTACGTAGGCGCTATCCCTAACCTTTCCTTTACCACCAACGACACCATCATTTACTACCTCAATGCAACCAGCAATAACGGAAAGAACCTTTCTAAGCCTATCGTAGCTCCTGAGGGGTATTACACTTTCTATTTTGATGAAGACTACATAGTGCCGGGCAATTGTGCCATCCCAGGTGGATTATCTACTACCAATATTACCGGTATTTCAGCTAAGTTTAATTGGGCATCTGTTGTCAATGTATCTTCATATACCATAAGAAGAAAAGTAGCGACTGCTGCCAATTTCGCAACGATAGAAATTAACAATCCAAGTGCCACATCATATACCGCACCTAACCTGAATCCAAACACAAATTATGTGTGGCAGATAAGGGCCAACTGCCTAAATCAGGGCGGTATAGTAAGCGAGTGGAGCCCGCTGCAAGCCTTTACTACAGGATGTGCCGCTCCTCAAAACTTAGCCGCCAATAACGTGGGTGCTACAAGTGTGAATATAACATGGAGCGCCAGCAGTTCTGCAACAGGATACCGCTTGCGCGGCAGGGTAGTAGGTGGTCCATGGCAAGTGTATGAATTCAATCAAAACGTTACGGGACTCAATTCAGGTAATATCCTTACCCCGGGAACGAATTATGAAATTCAGGTTCGCGCCTATTGCAACCAGGCCAAGACCATTCTTACACCTTGGTCAGCGTCCACATTCTTTACTACTGCAGGCTCAGGCATATCTGAAGGTATATGGGGAGTAGATGCATCTGTATTGCAATCCAAAGTGTACCCCAACCCCAACCAGGGTCAGTTTTCAGCAGTGGTATATGGAGCTTCTGAAAACTTTAAGCTTTCTATCCACGACATTACCGGAAGGGAAATATACGCCAAGCAGTACCCAGCCGGAATGGCAGGTACTCCGATCGACATAGAACTGTACAATGCTGCCAAAGGGATTTACTTCCTGCATATCATTTCAGGTGAAGCGCAGCATATTGAAAAGTTAATTGTAAGGTAATCAACCAATACGCCACAAATTGAAGGGCTGCCCGCGAGGGCAGCCCTTTCTTTTTCAAGCCCTTTCTGTAACCAGAAACAACATACCCGCCGTCAACGCAGGTTTGTGGAGCGTACCCTTAAGGAACTAGATTGTCGCTTATAGGGTAAAAAATTAGCCACGAATGCACGAAGAGGAAATCACGGAATATCGTTTTTAAGGAGAAATATATAGCCAGAAAAATCCTTTCACCAATTCGCGGTCATTAAATAACGGAATATAGTATTCCAGTAAAACCTTCATCAGGGTGCAAGCTCAGCAGATTGGGGCTGTTGATGGCTATAATCAACCTTTGTTTTCTTTTGCCATTCTTATCTGAAATAATTCATCCGTTGTCACTAGGGTGGTACTCAATTTTGGTGTTGGTGTTTAGTATCGCACTAAATACAATATGATTCTCCGCAAAGTTACCACAACGTAAATAGGTTACGTTCGGGCATTCTACTTTTGGTTCAAAACAATGTTTATGAACATATTAGAATTTGCAGCGCAGTTTCCTAATGAATTTTCTTGCAGAGAAAATTTCCGTTTAATGCGCGAAAAACAAGGTGAAATTTGCAAAAAGTGTCAAGGCAAAAAGCATTATTGGCTCAAGGCGAAATGGCAATGGCAATGTGCCGCTTGTGGCTTTAGGACTGGGTTGCGAAGTGGAAACATGATGGAAAGTGCGAAGCCACCAGTGCGGAAATGGTATTTAGCGATGGCCTTTATGTCCTTCAGCAAGAAAGGCGTATCGGCATGTGAACTCAAGAGACAGCTAAACCATAAGCGGTATGAAAGCATTTGGAGTATGATGCATCGCATACGCGATGCGATGGGCAAGCGAGACGATTTATACCAATTAAAAGGCATGATTGAATTCGACAAAGGGCACTTTGAGAAGGCCACATCAAAACACACCAAACGTAAACGTGGTAAAGGAAGCCAGAAACAGATCAATGTTGCTGTGATGGCTGAATCAACTCCTTTAGAAGATCCAACGACAGGCCATAAGAGTAAACATTTCAGGTATTTAAAAATGAAAGCCCTTCAAACTCAACGAGCGGAAAGCATCAATGAGACCATTGAAAAGAATCTCGATGAGCTGAGCATCGTATTTTCAGACAAAAGCAAAAGCTATGTGGATATTGCTGATTTTGTCGAGGCACATTATACCGTAGAGTCGGATAAGAAATCAGCGCGTGCTACCCTTCAATGGGTGCATATCAATATGAGTAATGCAAAGCGCAATTTCTTAGGTATCTATCACAAAATCAGCGGCAAGAACCTGCAGCTCTATTTGAACCGATTCTGTTATAAAATCAATAGGAGATACTTCGGCAAGTACCTATTTGACAGAGTTTTAATAGCTTTAGGAACGCAATACTGGTACGTAAACGGATAATCATATTATTTTAAGAACTTGTCTGTGGTAATTTAGTTGCCAGAAAAGGAATTGATTTTCATACAATATTACATTATCCTTTTCCTGAATCTAATAACCTGTTCTCAATGGATATAAAATCAAATTAAGATGAAAAAGAGAGAACCTGTAAGCAGCATTATGACAAAAAATGTGCATAGCATTCGCGTGGATGAGTCGTTACGCAAAGCAGTAGAAATGGTAAAGCACCATAAAATTCGCCATCTGCCTGTTATTGAAGGTAAAAACGTAGCGGGAATTATCAGCAGTACTGACCTGAACCGCCTCACTTTCAGCGGGCTTTTTGAAGGGCAGGAGTGAGCCGATGAAGCAGTGCTTGAGATGTTAAATATCAGGCAGGTAATGTCTGAAAAGCCATTGGTGATTGATCAGGATGCGTCAGTAAGAGAAGTAGCCGAGATATTTGCCAACAAGCAGTTTCACGCAATACCTGTTACCCATGATGGTGAACTTACAGGCATAGTTACAACCACTGATGTTATAAAGCACTACTTGGATTTGTACTGAGTTTTTGAGGATTAGATTTCCACAACATCATCGGCCTTGATCCAACCTTTATTGCCGCTGCCAATTTCAATTTCGTACCAGTCGCCATCGCGCTGCAATAAAGCTACTTTAGTCCCCGAGTGAAGCACAAATACATTGATGCTCTCAGCTCGGGGTTCGCTTTTTACATCAATTTTTGGCGCAAATATCACTGCGGTAGATTCAGTATAGCGGTGCTCGAATGAAGAGCGGGCCAACTGGTGCATGGCAATAGCGAGCAACAGCGCCGCCAATGCTAAGAAGAAACCAAGTCGTTTATTACCGGGCCTCCCAGCAAGAATAAAAAGGAAAAGTGACAATCCGCTGATGAGTGCAAGCCCAAGAGCCATTGTAGCCCATATATCAGGCCCAATGCCATATCGCTGCTCATCCCACAAAATGGCAATTTTTGAAACCGGTATATTTTCAATTCTGTCGGCAATTTTTTCGTTGGCCAGGCGCAGGTTGTATCTCGCATCTTCATTGTCTGGCTCAAATTTGAGCGCTCTCTCATAGTGGAGAATACTCTCCGGAATTTTACTCAATTTATAATAACAATTGGCAAGATTGTAATTGATGGCAAAACCCTCGGTGGTGTTTTCAGCAGCCAAAAAATGATCAAGAGCAGTGCGATAGTCACCGGTTTTATACGCTTCATTGCCCTGCGTAAAATAATCAGTGGCAGGAGCACTGTCTGTAGCTTTTGCGCTAAACGCAATGGCAAGAACTGCAATCGTTATCCAGGTTTTTATTTTCATTTCAGCAGCTCATCTAGTTTTTCAATCAATTCAACTGTACGCTGATAAAATACGTTGTCACTTTGCTCAGTAACCGGCGAGAAGCGCGCCATTTCGCAAACTTCAATAATGTACATCACCTCTTGAACTACAGGCTCCTTAATCTCCACTGCTTTCAAGCGATCTTTTGCTACGGTTTTGGTAATCTGCGCGACTGGAAGCCCGAGTTTATCGCTGAGATACCCATAAATAGCAGTGAATATCTCCGCATAAAATAAAATGCTGTCACCGCTATTCATTGCATTTTCAGCAGCTTTAAGCCTTTTGCGCACCGCTTTTGAAGCTCCTTTACGTCTTATTCCCACCACATCAGCCATAAGGGTGGCTCTTCTCTTCCTCAGTATTACAAACCCTGCGAAGGCTATAAATGGCAATGCAAGGAGCGCATAATAACCGCTGGAGCCGAAGAAAGTATTGCGTCGCAGCGTAAGCTTTGTAGTGTCCAAAACAATAAATCGAATATCGTCTTTCGCCTGTTTCACAATGCTTTTGGCTCTTGCTGCACCGGCTTCGGTGAGCATTGATTCTTCACCTTTCACTGTTACCGTGAATGGACCTTCTGCCTTGGTCACATACTTGCCGGTAGTCGGGTTGAAATGAGTGAACTCAATAGGTGGAATATCATATTCGCCAGGGTATCGGGGTATTACCAGATACTGCCAGGTGCGGCTACCTGTTACGCCGCCTAATGATACATTGAGCTTGTCTTTTACTTCAGGGTCGTATACATCAAAATCTTCGTGAAATTTTATATCAGGGGTTTTCAATAGTCCAAGATTTCCCTTACCGGAAATAGTGACTACAAGGTCTATGGCATCATTGGCATCTACTTCAAGTTTTTCGGGTTTTGCAGAGAACTGCAAAACACCAACTGCACCCTGAAAACTTTCGGGAGCTCCGGCAGGCAATGGCTTCACGTCGATAGTAGCACTATTGCTCGTTACTTTTACTTCTGTACCCTGGCTGAAAATATTCCTGTTTACTCGGGCAGTAAGTGTTGCTGCTTCTATTGTTTGCTTGCCGGAAATCTGCGGGAAAAGCACATACTTTTTGAGCACGGCTTTGCGGTAAGGCACCCCGTTGATATACTCATAATTAGGTTCCCAGTTTACCTGGCCTATTTTAATATCTTCGCTCCAGAAACCTTTGATGCTCGGAAATTCCGTGTCGCCAAGGTCAAGGCTCATATACCTGCTCAGTAGCACATATTGCACGGTGATGGCTTCACCGATATACGCTGAGTTGTTTGAAATTTGAATTTGCATTTTCAACCCGTCATCGGCGCTGGATTTTTGCTGTTGCTGTGTAGTACCCTTCTGCTGTTGCTGTGTTTGTGCATTGCTGCCTTTGATTACCTCAATTTCTATGGCCCTTGAGGTGTATACTTTCCCTTGGGCACTGGCCTTGGATGCAGGAATGGTAAATTTACCCACACTACGGGGTTTGAGTGTATAGCTTATGGTAAGGGTGCTTGACTGTTGGCCGTTTACTATTTGCATACTTGACGACTGCGATGGCCCGAAAACCACGTCAAAATCACTGAAATCAGGAGATTCAACATTGCCTCTTACATTTTCGAGCGTGGTGCGATACGTAAATATATCGCCCATAGCCACAGGGTTTTTATCAACCGAAGCATAGAACACAACATCCTGACATGACACTTCTATTATAAAAGTGATGCAAGTCAATATTGCAAGCAGGTATTTACCAGTCTTTTTCAATTTTTATTCTTTGGGCCTTATGTCGGTCTTTATTCACTTTATCCATCAGGTCTTTTTCCTGCTTCATCATGGCATCCAGCATTTTTTCAGCTTCTTCGCGTGAAAGTTCATTTGGCTTTTGCTGCTCCTGATTTTGCTGTTGCTCTTCATTCTTATCCTGCTGCTGCTCTTCGTTTTTTTCGTCTTCTCCTTTATCAGGTTTCTGATCTTGCTGTTGTTTTTTCAGCCATTGTGCATAAGCCAAATTGTAGCGGGCATCTTCATCTTCAGGATTATTGCGCAGCGATTCTTTATACGCCAAAATTGCCGGATCAATTTCGCCACCCATCAGCCTGGCGTTGCCAAGGTTATAGTTCGCTTTGTTTTTCTCTGCCTTCGATTCAGATACTTTCGCAACCTTTTCGTAGGCTTCGGCAGCTTTCTTACTATAGGTTACAGATTGCATCAGCCCAGCTTTCTTGAGTGAGTCGCTTTGTTGTTGCATGGCGGCTTCCTGCATGGTTCTCGCTTTTCGTTGCATGGCATTGCCGTAATTAAAAAGCGCCTGCCTGGAATCGTCCTTTATGCCCAGTGCTTTTTCATAATTCTCAGCCGCAGCGTCAAATTTACCTTCTTTGTAAGCGTCATTTCCTGCTTTTATGGGCAATTTTTCTTTTTGCGAAAACGCCGCCAAAGGCAAGATGAGCGCAAATAGGATTATAGCTCGTTTTTCCATATCAATCAAAGATTTTTATTTGTTGCGAAAGCTTTCCTTTTCGCTCTATGATAAACCATTCAACCAACATACAAAGCGCGGTAAGCAAAAGGAATAATTGAAATTGGTCGTCATATTCCGCAAACGAAACGGTACCCATTTCAGTTTTTTCAAGGGCGTTGATTTCTTCGAGAAGCGGCGTAAGTCCCATTTCTGAATTCGAAGCCCTTGTGTAGGACCCATTTCCGGCAAGGGCTATTTCGCGAAGCATCTCTTCATTGAGTTTGGTGATAACTGTACTGCCTGACGGGTCTTTTTTAAATCCTATTTGTTCACTGCCACGGTATTCGGGTATAGGACTTCCCGTGGGTGATCCAAGGCCGATGGTATACACTCGCACACCCCTTTCGGCTGCTACTTTGGCTGCACTTATGGCATCATCTTCGTGATTTTCGCCGTCTGAAATTACGATAATGGCTTTTTGGGCAGGGTTGTTGAAATCCATTCCTTCGAGACTTAACTCTATGGCAGCTCCTATGGCAGTGCCCTGTACCGATACTATTTCAGGTTTGATTGCTGAAAGGAAAAGCTTGCCCGCAGCGTAGTCGTTTGTAATTGGTAACTGCACAAAAGCCTGGCCTGCAAATACCACGATGCCCACTCTATCGCCGCTTAGGTTGTCAAGAAATTTTTCCATGGCGCGCTTGGAGAGGGTTAGCCTGTTGGGTTTTAAGTCTTCAGCACGCATACTATTGCTTACATCCAGCGCCAGCATAATTTCGATACCCTTTACCTTTGACTCTGCCATTTTAGAGCCCATTTGTGGGTTGACAAGTGCCACTACCAGAAATGATGCTGCAAGCCGCCAGAGTAGAAATTTACCGGCAACGGCTGTACTTGAAATATCGCCAACAAGGTAGCCTAGCAAACCTGATTCAGAAAACCGGTCCAGGCTGCGGTTTTTACCCCAGGTAACAATTGTAAAAATCAAAAACATGACAAAGCCCGCTCCAAAGAGCCAGATGAGTTCAGGCCGCTGAAGCCGCAGGCCGGGTACATTGTCAAGGACGAAAAAGAACAGTATTACAAAGCCTATCCAGAAAATTAATTCAAGAATCAGGGCTGCTGTAAACATACCCCAGAAATTGTATTTGGGGTTTTTTATCATGGTGAGGTGCGTAAAAAGAGATATTTCAATAAAAATTCAATCAGAAAAAACACTGAAGCAATTGCAGCAAACCAGTAGTATTTCTCCGCCCGGCGGCTGTGTTCGGTTACATTTATTTTGCTTCTTTCCAGCTCGTCTATTTCAGTAAAAATTTGCTTCAGAGCGTCATTGTCTGTCGCTCTGTAGTAGGAGCCGCCGGTCATTTTGGCGATTTCTTCCATCAGCTCATCGTCTATTTTCACATCAACCAATTCATATTTATAGCGCCCATCAGGGTACATGGCAACCGGCGAGAGTGCCATGCCTCGTGTGCCCACTCCGATGGTATACACGCGCACTCCATAGCTTTTAGCAATTTCAGCAGCGGTGAGTGGAGCTATTGCACCGGTGTTGTTTTCACCATCGGTCATTAGTATTACCACCTTACTTTGGGCTTCGCTTTCGCGCAATCTGTTCACGGCATTGGCAAGGCCCAGACCGATGGCTGTGCCGCCTTGCACGAGCCCGCTCTTGATGTCTTTGAACAGGTTAATAAGCACTTGATGGTCTGTAGTAAGTGGGCACTGCGTAAAACTTTCGCCTTCATAAATCACCAAACCTATGCGGTCGTTGGGTCTTCCTTTTATGAAGCGAGTAGCCACTTCCTTTGAACTTTCAAGCCTGTTTGGTTTAAAATCCTGCGCAAGCATCGATGTTGAAACGTCCAATGCTATCACAATATCAATCCCTTCGGTGGTTACATTTTGCCAACTGGTTTGCGATTGCGGCCTTGCCAGAGCTACAAACGTAAAGGCCAAAGCTGCGCTTCTCAACAAAAATGGCAATTGAACCACAAGTTCATTGAATACATCACCTTCATTAGGGAACTGTTTCAGCGCCGTCAGTTGCACTTTAGGAAATCTGCGCCCGGAACTCCATACATGGTATATTCCGGCCAGCGGTATAGCGAGCAATAGGTAAAACCATTCAGGAGCCTTATAGCTGTAGCTTTCGCGAAAATAGAACCAAATGCCTGCAGCAATCAGGGTACCTGATACCGCAAAAATAGTCGCTATGTATTGAGTCCTGTTCATGCTTTTTTCTCGGCCCTTGATTCATTTTCTGCAGGGGCTACCTCTGCCTGTGCAAGGGCAATAACTTCCCAGGTGGCCCTTACAAAGTCAATGGCGCGGGTTATTGCCGTTTCATTTTCAACTTCGTCGGGTTTTTCTTTGGCAAATTTTACGAGGTCGGAAGTGGCAAGAATACTCCGCAAGGTGTTAAGCCAAATGGTTTCAATTCCACTATATCGAAGACTGTTAAGCATTTGAGCAGTAGTGAGCTCATGAGCAGGAATTTTATACACCACTTCTATATAATCGCGGAGTGTATCCGTAATGATGGTATGGTGCAGTTTTACTTTTCCAACTGTGTAGTACCTGTCGCGCCGCAACTGCTCGATGCGTTCTATGGCAATGACATGAATAGGTTTTTCAGCTTCGGGCAATTTAACCGGCCCTCTCGCTTTGCGTTTCCTTTGTGTTTGTCTTACAAAATAAATTACGGTACCAAGCAAAATTAAACCACCTGCAAAGCCCGCTGCATAAGGCCAGTAAGCCATCAGGTAGTCTCGCCAGTTGAGGCTTACTTCTTCAATTTCCACAATATCCATCATGCCACCTGTGGTGTCTACTTCTACAGTTTGCACCGTGAAGAGGAATGCATCGGTTTGCGTAATACTGTCGTTGATTTGGAATTTAAAAGGTGGAATGGCATAGTACCCGCTGTCAAAACTGGTGATGGTGATACGCTGCTCAAGCCTTGCATCTGGTACTTCCTGCCCGGTTTTCAGGGTGTCAATTTCAGTTTTAGAAATTACTTCCACATTGCCTACGATGGTATCTCCAATGGCAGGCCATTTTACTTTTGGTATGCGGTCTTTTTCAAAGGGAACAGAAAGCCTAATTATTGCCTGCTCTCCGATTTTTATTGTGCTTTTATCTATCACCACATCGGGTGTTTGTGCCACAGCGATTACCCCGCAGAGAATCGAAAGAAGCAATACAACCAAATGGCAACAGAAGCTTTTCATTATGAACGTTTAGCAAAGAGATTTCTCAAAGGGGTAATGTATGATTCATGCGTGGCTATGGAAGCCATATCTACTCCGGCTCTTTTGCAGGCATTGGTCGCTTTGCTTGCCACCGATCGCGCAGCCGCCGCATATTTATCGCGCACTTTTTTACTGCCCGTATTTACCCATCGCACTTCTCCGGTTTCCGGATCTGCAAACTGAACCAAACCAAGGTTGGGCATTTCAGATTCACGATTGTCATAAATGCGAAGTGCCACAAGGTCGTGTTTTTTGTTAACCAGCCTCAAAGCATCTTCATACCCATCATCCATAAAGTCGGTAATGAGAAAGGCGATACTGCGTTTTTTCACCACATTATTGAGGTAGCGCAGTCCTGCGGAAATATTGGTTCCCTGCTTTTTTGGAGTCAATTCAAGTAGTTCGCGAATGATGCGAAGTATATGTGATTTACCCTTCTTCGGCGGAATAAACTTTTCTACTTCATCGCTGAAGAAAATGATGCCGATCTTATCATTATTGGTAATGGCTGAGAAAGAGAGCACTGCACAAATTTCGGTAATCATTGATTTTTTTAGCTGCACTTTGGTACCAAAGCTATCAGAGCCCGAAACATCTACGAGCAGTATCACAGTCAGCTCCCTTTCTTCTTCAAAAATTTTCACGAAAGGGTGACCGAACCGCGCTGTAACGTTCCAATCGATGGTGCGAACTTCATCGCCTATGGCGTATTCGCGCACCTCACTGAAGGCCATGCCTTTGCCTTTGAACGCAGAATGATACTCTCCTGAAAAAATCTGGTTGGAGAGACCTTTTGTTTTGAGTTCAATGCGTCGTACTTTTTTGAGGAGTTCAGCGGTATCGGTAGCCATTGCTTTGGGTTATGGTACTTCTACAGCGTTTAAAACCTGATTAATGATGTCTTCAACCTTCACATTCTCCGCTTCAGCTTCGTAAGTAAGGCCAATACGGTGGCGCATTACGTCGTGTGCAACGTTGCGCACATCTTCGGGTATTACGTAGCCACGGCGGTTCATGAAGGCGTAAGCTTTTGCTGTAATAGCCATACTAATACTTGCGCGTGGCGACGCCCCGAAACCAATAAGGCCTCTAAGTTTTGGAAGTTTGTAGTCTTCAGGTTTACGGGTGGCAAATACAAGATCAACGATGTAGCGCTCTATCTTTTCATCCATGTACACTTCGCGCACTGTTGCCCTCGCCTTTATTATTTCCTGGGCATTTACCACAGGTTTGGCTTTCGGAAATGGGGTGGTTGATACGTTATTGCGAATGATCAACCCTTCTTCGGTATAGTGGGGATAGTCAAGAACTACCTTTAGCATAAAACGGTCAACCTGCGCTTCGGGAAGCGGGTAGGTGCCTTCCTGTTCAATAGGGTTTTGCGTGGCCAGCACCATAAATGGTTCAGGCAGCATGAATGTTTCTCCACCTATGGTAACCTGCCTTTCCTGCATGGCTTCCAGCAAGGCGCTCTGCACCTTCGCAGGGGCTCGGTTTATCTCGTCAGCCAGCACGAAATTGGCAAATACGGGTCCTTTCTTTACAGAAAAGTCTTGGGTTTTAGGATTGTAAATCATGGTGCCTACCACATCGGCGGGCAGCAGGTCAGGGGTGAATTGTATGCGGCTGTAGCTGGCTTCTATGCAGTCGCTAAGCGCTTTTATTGCCAGGGTTTTGGCAAGTCCGGGTACCCCTTCGAGCAGTATATGGCCATTTGCCATCAGGGCTATGATCAGTTTTTCCACCATATCCTTTTGGCCTACTATCACCTTTTCCATTTCAAGGGTGAGCAGATCAAGAAATGCACTTTCCTGCTGAATTTTTGCATTCAGCGCGCGTATGTCGCCTTGTGTTCCGGTCATGGTGCCGCCCGAAGCAGCGCCAAACGACGAATTTGTCAGATTATCATTCATGCTGCGAATGTATTACAGTACCATCAATTAAAGAAACGGGAATACATTATTCCCTCCTTAAAGCACAACGCAAAAGTCATAATATTGAAAGGGCGAACACCGTAATAGGCAGTTAAAAGATGTTAATGAATTGATATAAAGAATTTTATGTTCAATTTTAAATGCCAATTTGCAGCATGTGATGCACACTTAAAATCCATTTAAAAAACAATATGATTCGCCGCAAAGTTACCACAACGTAAATAGGTTACGTTCGGGCATTCTACTTTTGGTTCAAAACAATGTTTATAAACATATTAGAATTTGCAGAGCAGTTTCCTAATGAATTTTCTTGCAGAGAAAATTTCCGTTTATTGCGCGAAAAATAAGGTGTAATTTGCAAAAAGTGTCAAGGCAAAAAGCATTATTGGCTCAAGGCGAAATGGCAATGGCAATGTGCCGCTTGTGGCTTCAGGACTGGGTTGCGAAGTGGAACCATGATGGAAAGTGCGAAACTACCAGTGCGGA
>JBBQZU010000005.1:0-143777 GCA_038207425.1 Flavobacteriales bacterium
GATTGCAAAACCTTACGGTAAATGACAACACGGTGGACCTCGGGCTTACCACACCAGCTTTTGACAACTCAGACGGTGCCTTTTCCGCTGCACGCTACTTCCTGCAGCTAAGCAGCAGCGACCGAAGTACGCTCGATGTAGTGATTGACAGCAATAATGTCGGCGGATCATATGACGGTATCATCACCCTGGGCAATGGCGCTTTCGACGATGTGGACATCACCAACAACACCATACACAATGTTGTACTCGGTGTGCGCACCCAAGCGGGTACCAACGGGCCGAGCGGCTCACTGAGCAATTTCAATATTGCCAACAACGACATCAATAGCAGTAACCGAAGCATCTTCCTGCAATCAGGATCTGCCGGTGGTATCGCCGACCCTTATGAGAGCTTTACCATCAACAACAACAGCCTCATCAGGTCGAGTGTTGGAACCATACTGGAAGTAGACATTACGGCTATCGTGAACGACGCTCCCATGGATGCCACCTGCAACTGGTATGGCCAAGCTACCGGCCCTGATGCCGCAGAAATCGTAGGTGATGTAACCTTCGCCCCCTGGCTGCTCAGCAACAACCTTATAACTCCGGATTGCGGAGGTGGGTTTGTACACAACATTACACAAGACTTGTTTTACAATACGATTCAGATAGCTGTAGATGCTGCTAATGCCAATGATTCCATTAAAGCAGCTGCGGGAACTTACCCTGAAAATGTGACCATCAATGTGGGTGTGACCCTTCTCGGTGCCAATGCCGGAATTTCCGGATGCGACACCCGTGGTGATGAGTCAACGCTCTCAGGCAGCTTTAATATTGCAGCCAGCGGTGTGACCATCAACGGTTTTGAACTCACCGGAACCGGTGCACGCATCGCTTCTTCCGGAGCAGGTGCCACCTGGAGCAATGTTTCAATCGTAAACAACTACATCCACGCCACCACTGCCCAGCAGCCAATTCTTCACGGTTTCGGCTCTGGTGGTGGAATTGGCAGCATCGACTGGATCGTAAGTGGCAACCGCATCGAAGACATACAGGCCAACGATGCCACTGCCATTGTGCTGTTTAACATTACCGGTGCCGCAATCAACGACAACTGCATCAGCCACACCAATGCATCTTCTGCCGGAAGACGGGGACTAAACGCGGATGGATTGCAAAATCTTACGGTAAATGACAACACGGTGGACCTCGGGCTTACCACACCAGCTTTTGACAACTCAGACGGTGCCTTTTCCGCTGCACGCTACTTCCTGCAGCTAAGCAGCAGCGACCGAAGCACGCTCAACGTGGAGATCGACGGCAATGATGTCGGTGGATCATATGACGGTATCATCACCCTGGGCAATGGCGTTTTCGACGATGTGGACATCACCAACAACACCATACACGATGTGGTACTTGGTGTGCGCACACAAGCTGGCACCAATGTGCCAAGCGGCTCACTCATCAATTTCAACATTGCCAACAACGATATCAATAGCAGTAACCGAAGCATCTTCCTGCAATCAGGACTTGCAGGTGGTGGTACTGCCGACTCTTATGCGAACTTTACCATCAACAACAACAGCCTCATCAGGTCAAGCACCGGAGCAACCCTCGAAATCGACCCTGCGGCTACCGTGCTTGACGCGCCTATTGATGCGACGTGCAACTGGTGGGGTGTGGCTGTGTATAACGACATATCCGGCCGCATCATTGGCAGCACAATTTTTAACCAGGCACTTCTCGGAGGTTTGGACAGCTCACTTGCGCCAGGTTTCCAACCGAGCGATGCTTGCGGCAATACCGACTTGGTTCTCCCGGTTGCACTGTGTCAGGACATTACCGTATACCTCGACGCATTAGGCGATGCCCTTATTACCCCTGCTCAAGTTAATGGTGGCTCTACTGACAATGCAGGTATTGATTCACTTGGTATCGATGTCAATACATTCGGTTGTGCCAACACAGGAAGCAATGTTGTAATACTTACCGTTACCGATATCAACGGAAATATAAACTCATGCACGGCTTTGGTAATGGTACTGGATACCATTTCGCCAATAGCCTTTTGCCAGAATATTACTATTGAGCTGAACAGTATGGGAATGGCCACCGCGAATCCTGCGCTTGTAAACAACGGATCATCAGATGCCTGCGGCCCACTTTCATTTGCTCTGAGTAAAACAGACTTCAGTTGCTCCGAGGTGGGATCAAATCCGGTAACCCTAACCGTTACCGATATCAACGACAACAGCAGCACCTGCTCCGCAAATGTTACCGCAGTAGATTTGTTGTCACCAACCATCACCTGCGCAGCTTCTGGTACCCGTACACTCAACCAATTAAACCTCAAATACCTGGTGAGTGGCTCAGAGTTTAACGCAACGGCAACCGACAACTGCGGTTTTACAGTAAGTCATAATGCCGCAGGCATATCCGGGGCAATCACCTCCAATAGCAACAGTTCGCTGGCGGGCTGGCAGTTGCCAATAGGTGTGCATAACATTACCTTCACCGCAATTGATGGCAGTTTAAATGCGGCTAGCTGCAGCGTTCAGATCGAGATCATACCAATAAGCATCAGCGCCAGCGTGAGTATGGTAGCATCATGTGCTCCGCGACCTGTCCGGGTAAGGGTGTACCCTGCTGGAGGTACGACTGCTTCACTTGTAGCTGAGTACACAGGCACCATCAATAGTTCAGGTAACTTCAGCCTTTACATGCCGCTGGTAGCCCCCGGCAACTACGACATCTATGTAAAACCCGAAGGCTACCTACAGAGACGGATTGCAAACGTAGCCGTAACACCATCGGGCCCTACTATAAGCGTTACAGGCCTCAAGGCCGGTGATATAAGCGGCGGCGGAGGTTCCAATACTGGAATCAACGGCAGCTTCAATGATAATTTTATCAATACGGTCGATCTTTCGCTCATGCTGCTGCATTACAACACAGCATCGCCGTCAAGCGGATACAACCTTCGTTGCGATCTCAACTGCAACGGATTTGTTGATGCGCTCGACCTTTCTTTCCTCTCATTCTTCTACTTTAACTCAGGTGATCAACCCACTCCTTAAACCGAAATACCATGAAAAGTAACATCCAAACCATTACCGTAAAATTATGTTTCTGCATTCTTGTAGCCGGTATTGCAAGCCTTTCGGCAAATGCCCAGCAGGCTTCCATCACCCCACAGCCCGCAGCAGTGGAGGTGTCAGTAGGCGAAACCTTTGAAGTGATCATGCATGTAGACCCTGCAGGGCAGCCCCTGGCAGTGGCCGATCTGCACCTGCGGTTTAACAATGCATACCTTGAAGTAACTCAGGTAGAAGCGCTGTCGGCATCCGGATTCAATGTAATGCCTGCCATGTTCAACAACGCCGAAGGCAGTGTGGACCTGAGTGCTTTCCAACTTGGCGATGTCAATGTGGTTCCTGCTTTCGAGTTGCTCAAAGTAACCTTCCGCGCACTGGCCGAAACAGAACTTACTTCGGTAAGTCAACCACAGATCATTTTTCCGCGCTCCATATTGGCATTTGCCGGAGCGGAGCTCAATACCAGCATACAGCCCTTGAATGTAGTTATTACCGGGGCAGGAGCGCTATCGACTTTCGATGCTGAGGTGAATGGTCTCTCACTCGGCGTATCGCCCAACCCTACAGATGAAGTAAGTTTTGCAACATTCAGCACTGAAAAAGGTGGACAGGCCACAGTTGAACTATTCGATATATCGGGTAAGGTGATGGCTACGCTATTTCATGGCCATATAGCGCCCGGAGCAGAACAAAGGGTGCAGATGAATGTAGGCAATCTCGCCAATGGCTTCTACATGTGCAGACTTATTACCGAACACGGCACCCTTGTGAAAAGACTGGCGGTGAGCAGGTAAATGTTCTATTTTTGATATCCTAATACAGCACGGTTATGCGAATTGGTAATGGCTTTTTCAGGTTGAAGGATATTTTGAGATACCAGGTTTTTGCAATGGTCATTTTCGCAGCCATGCCTTGTACTGCGCAATTGGTAAATGTGGTACCTGTACCTGCAATTACTGAAGTAGAAGAAGGTGAAAGCTTCACCTTCACCATACGCGTAGAGCCCGAAGCCGGGGCACAGGTATCTGTAGCCGACGTGTCCATGTCGTTCAATCCGGCTCTGCTTCAGGTTACTTCAGTTTCACTGGCACCCGGTTCATTATTGAATTTCCCTTCAGCACCTATCACATTTGATAATGCTGCCGGCACGCTCTTCGCCGGTGGTTTTGGTTTTGCAGCGGCAAGTACAGCATTCAATCATGTAGTGATCAACTTTCAGGCAATAGGTAGCGGAAGCACTTCCGTATCGCATATTATTGAGGGCTTCCCTACTACAATTATGGCTTTTGCAGGATTTGACGTAACAGGTCTTATTCCGTCGGCCACCGTAATCATTGGCGGCGGGAGCCCCCCTGATTGCGCAGGATTTCCGGGAATGTCTGCGTTTCTCGACCTATGTGGCAATTGCGTAGGCGGTACCACGGGTCTCTCACCCTGTGTGCAGGATTGTGCCGGTGTTTTTGGCGGCAGTGCGTTCATAGATGCCTGCGGCACCTGCGTGGGCGGCACTACCGGACTTGAGCCTTGCGCTCCTTGCACCGTTGTTGGCGGAACAGTCGCATCACAGAGCCCGCGACAAAACCTGTGCATTGGCGATGGGGTACCGAATATTGTGCAGCTCACTGTGAGTGGCAATACTGGGCAGGGAAGGTTCGGGATAGCCCGCCAATCTGACCTGCAGATTGTAGCCATCAACGGTACAGGAACTTTCAATATGGAGAATTATCCTGCGGTGACTTATGTGGCTGGATATATATCGGTAAACAATCTTTCAGACATTCAGGGCGTCACAAACGTCAATGGCCTAAGCGGATGTTACGAACTGTCCAATTTTCTAGTCATCACCACTGTCGCGTTGAATGCAGGCACCATTTCAGCTAATAACGGTACTACCGCCTGCGGCAACGATGGCATTGCTTCCAATCTGAGTTTCACATCAACAGGAGCTGTAGGGCCAAACTTCAGATGGGCGGTGCTTACGCAGAATTTCACGACAGTGCTGGCCAACAATACCACAGGTATATTCAACTTCGATCTTTTCGGGCCGGGTGCATACAGAGTAGTACGCATTGTATACTCAAACGTAAACTTAGGTACTATCATACCACCAACGTTGCCTGCGTGCGTGGCGCAATCCAATACTATAACGGTAATAATTACGAGCTGTGCCCTTTCGCTTCAAAGCCAGCCAAACCCTACACCGGGTGAAAGCAACGTATCATTTACCGCTGTAAACGATGAATGGCATACACTGGAAGTATTTGATGTGCAGGGCCGCCTAGTGAAAACACTTATGAGTAGGGTAGCACAAGCCGGTGAGCAATACCGATTCACTTTTGATGGCAGTTATCTTCCAAACGGAGTTTACATCTACCGCCTTACTACAGACAGCGAAGTACTCACCGAACGCTTTTTGATAGCGAAGTAATTTTTTATAAAACCGATATGAATTGCCTTTTGGCGCAAGCTGAAGGGGTTTTTAATTTATTCAAAAAATGGCGACTTGAGATCGCTGATAAGTTGCGTTTGTCATCGTGATTTCCAGATAATCATCCGATTCGCTTTTGGTGTTCTGCAGGCTTAAGTAGTTGCCAGCATCGCTGCTGCGGTTAAAGTATTTTTCATTCGTATTACTGCTCGCATCTTTTAAATTCATTTTTCTATACATTCACAGCCATGAAACCACTTGTAGCCTTTATTGCGGCAGCGCTTTGCGTGGCCGGAGCAACCGCTCAAAAACCGACATTTCAAAAAACCCACACCTGTAGACAGCCTTTGGAAAGCCGATAACTTCAGCGGCCTTGCCATGCGCAGTATCGGGCCGGCGCTTTTTTCCGGAAGGATAGCCGATATTGCGATACACCCAAATGACCCCAATACCTGGTATGTCGCAGTCGGTTCAGGAGGGGTCTGGAAAACCGGAAATGCCGCGACTACCTGGACGCCCATTTTTGACAATTACGGCGCATACAGCACCGGTTGTATCAGCATTGATCCTTCAAATCCATCAACTATATGGCTGGGCACCGGCGAAAATGTGGGAGGCCGCCATGCGGGCTTTGGCGATGGGGTATACCGCAGCAACGACGGTGGTAAGTCGTGGACCAATACGGGGCTGAAAACATCAGAGCATATTTCAAAAATCGTTATTCACCCCAGTAATTCAAACATTATATGGGTTGCTGCCCAAGGCCCTATGTGGAGCAAGGGCGGCGAACCGGGTGTTTACAAAACCACCGATGGAGGCAAAACCTGGGTCAATACCCTTTCGGTAAATGAATGGACCGGCGCTACCGACCTCGCCGCCGATCCGCGCAATCCTGACGTGCTCTATGCCGCCACCTGGCAACGCCACAGAACCGTAGCCAATTATATGGGCTGGGGCCCCGGTTCAGGTATATACCGCAGCACCGATGGGGGAAATACATGGACTAAACTTACCACCGGACTTCCCACATCGCGCACGGGCAAAATAGGTATCGCTGTATCGCCGCAGCAATCTGATGCGGTATACGCAGCCATAGAGCTCGATCAACGCACTGGTGCTGTATTCAAAAGCACAGACCGCGGTGCCAACTGGACAAAACAATCTGATGCAGTTGCAGGAGCTACCGGCCCTCATTACTACCAGGAACTGTATGCCTGCCCGCATCAGTTCGATAGAATATACCTTCTTGACTACCGCATACAAATCAGCGATGATGGCGGCAAAACCTTCCGCCAAATGAAGGAAGACCACAAACACTCCGACAACCACGCTATCGCTTTCAGGAAGGACAATCCCAACTACCTTCTTGTATGTAGCGACGCGGGGCTCTACGAATCGTTTGACCGGGCTGAAACGTGGAGGTATATTGACAACCTGCCTGTAACCCAGTTTTACAAACTAGCCCTTGACGACAGCAAACCATTCTACAACGTGTATGGCGGTACCCAAGACAACTACACCCACGGTGGGCCCATTCGCACCGACAATATACATGGCATACGCAACCAGGACTGGATAGTGGTACTCGACTGGGACGGACATCAGCCTGCCACCGAACCGGGCAATCCCGACATTATGTAGGGACAGCGGCAGGAAGGAACCCTTTCGCGCATCGATATGCGCACCGGCGAAGTAACCGATATTCAACCCCATCCCGCTAAAGGTGAACCCTACGAACGCTTTAATTGGGATGCGCCCACATTGGTAAGTCCACATTCGCCAAAGCGAATTTACCACGCATCACAGCGGCTTTGGCGCAGGGACAGCCGCGGCGATTCATGGAAAGCCATATCAGGAGATCTCACCAACAACCGCAGCCGCATGGAAATGCCCATTATGGGCGATCTGCAAAGCTGGGATAATGCCTGGGATTTGCTCGCTATGAGCAACTTCAGTACCATCACTTCCATAGCCGAGTCGCCACTTAAGGAAGGTCTTATTTACATAGGCACCGACGACGGAAATATACAAGTTACTGATAATATGGGCGATAGCTGGTCGCTTATTGAAACAACATCTCTGCCCGGCGTGCCATCAACAGCGTACATCAACGATATCAAAGCCGACATCTTCGATGAAAACACAGTCTACATAGCCCTTGACAACCACAAGGAAGGAGATTTCAAACCCTACCTTTTCAAAAGCAGCAACCGCGGCAAAAGCTGGGTAAGTCTTACGGCAAATCTCCCTCAGCGCACCCTCGTATGGCGTATTATGCAAGACCATAAGGTGCGCGATCTTTTCTTTATCGGCACTGAATTCGGATTGTACTTTACAACCGATGGCGGCAAGCGATGGACACAAATCAAAGGCGGCGTACCCGTTATTTCTTTCCGTGACCTTACCATCCACCGACGCGACAACGATCTGGTAGCGGCCTCGTTCGGCCGCAGCTTTTATGTTTTTGACAATATAGAAGTGTTCAGGAATATCGATGAAGAAACCCTTCGCGCCGAAGCTTCTGTATTTCCCGTAAGGGATGCACTCTGGTATGTACAACGCGGTGATATAGACTTCGGTGATCCAAAAGGATTTCAGGGCGCATCATACTTCATGGCGCAAAATCCTCCCTTCAGTGCGGTTGTTACATACCACCTCAGCGAAGAATTTATGTCGCTCAGCGAAAAGAGGCAAAAAGCTGAGAAAGAAGGTCAAAAATCGTTTCCCGGTTGGGATGCCCTCCAGGCTTAAGCCGATGAAACTGCACCTACCATCATTGTCCTTGTGCGCGATGCATCAGGCACTGAAGTGCGCAGGGTAGCGGGGCCTGCCGGCAAAGGCTTCCACCGCGTGGCATGGGATTTAAGGCTTGCAACACCTTCGGGCATCAGGTTCAACAATCCAAAGGAAAGCGGCGAAAGCGGTATACTCGTTCCGCCCGGCCTGTATAGCGTACAACTTTACATTTCTGAAAATGATACGCTGCGAGCGCTTTCGCCAAAAACTGAGTTTAATGTGGTGCCCCTTCATAAAAGCAGTATAGACAACCCCCTTGCCAGCGAAACCTCCTGCATGTGGGAATCATACCAGCTTATAACGCGCGACTACTCGGCCGTATCGGTACGTTTTAAAAGGGCTGTGAATCGCACTACTGCGCTTCGCACGGCACTCAATAGGGTACCCGCCCAGGAAAAGACTCTCGCACCGGCGCTGAGAGAAATCACCAATTCGGTAAAAAAGCTTAGCACAGAACTTCAAGGCAATAAGGCGAAAAACAAAATCGGTGAAAAAATGACCCCACCATCAGCGATCGCTTCTTCAAGTTATATCTCAGCCTTAGCAGATCGACCTATGGCCTTACGCCGGCTATTATGGAAGTGCTCGCAACTCTACAAACTGAACTTGCTGCGGCTGCTGCCAAGCTCGAGCAGAATAAAGCTGGCTCCAAGAGCGTTGCCGATGCTATTTTTGCGGAAGGAGGACCTTATGTAGAATAAATTTTTGGGATGATTTAATTTTGGTGGTCGAACATGAAATTCACCGCTGAATAAACGGCAATTGCATACTCAATAACTTGGTGCTTCCATGCACTGCGAATTGCATGCCTGCCCGGCTTCAGTAAGGTTGCATTAGCCCGTTGCTGCCGTGGTAGAATCTGCCCTATAAATTATTCATTCGGCCTTGTTCATACTTCAGTATACGATTTAATAAAATGCATATTTGCTGCGCTAAATTTGACGGAAATATCCCCCCATGAAAAAACTTATTGCAGTTGTATGCGGCGGCTACTCGGGCGAAGCGGCTGTATCAATGAAAAGTGCCACAATGGTGATGAGTCAGATAGACCGCAACAAGTATGATGTAGTTCAGATCGTGGTGGAAAAATACCGCTGGTATGCCCTTACCACAAATGGTGAAGCCGACATTGACCGCAACAATTTTTCATTTCGCGAAAACGGAGTTTCCCGCCGGCCTGACGTATGCTTCATAATAATACACGGCACCCCGGGTGAAGATGGAAAACTACAAGGTTATTTTGAAATGATAGGTATGCCTTACACTACCGGTGGGGTTATGAATATGGCCCTTACATTCAATAAAGTTTTCACAACGCGGTTGCTCCGGCAAATGGGCTTCTATGCTGCGGGTGGTATTGTGGTTGCAAATCCAAATGATCTCAATGCCGATGCTGTAGTGGCTGAACTTGGATTGCCATTGTTTGTAAAACCCAATGAAGGTGGTTCGAGCATTGGCGCTTCAAAAGTGAAGGAAGCCGCAGCGCTTCCTGCCGCAGTTGCCGCCGCCCATGCCGAAGGTTCGGCAGTGCTGATTGAATCGTTTATCACCGGAAGGGAATTTACCTGCGGAGTGCTCTGCACCGCTGGTAAGTTCATGGCATTGGCCATTACTGAAATCAGCACCAAACGGGAGTTTTTTGATTTCGCTGCGAAATACTCCTATGACCAAACCGAAGAAATTACACCCGCTCAATTGCCGGAAAAACAATACGAAGAATGCCAGCGCATTTCAGAGCGCATTGCCGAAGCTTTCAATTGCAGGGGAGTAGTGCGAATAGACTACAAGCTGATGGACGATAAATTCTATGTAATAGAAATCAACACTGTGCCTGGTATGACTGAGCACAGCATCGTGCCACAGCAGGCCGCGGCACTAGGTATTGACAAGCCGGAGCTCCTCAGCATGCTTATAGCCGATTGCGAGCAACGTAGCGCATCATGACATTGCCATTTCACAAAAGAATTTTTGTCTAATTTTCGACGATGGACAAATCAAGAGTTGCGGTCCTTGGGAAAATCCGCAAAGACAATCCCAAAACGATCAATGCCTGGGCAATGTACGATTGGGCCAACTCGGTGTATTCATTGGTAATCACATCGTCTATATTTCCTATATTCTATGAAAATCTCGTTCCCGACAGGATTGATTTTCTCGGCAGGTCTTACCTGAGCACTGCTTTATACTCCTACACTTTGTCGGCATCTTTTCTGGTGGTTGCCATCGTCACACCGTTGCTTTCAGGCATTGCTGACTATGCAGGGCGCAAGAAAACTTTCATGAAATTCTTCTGCTATCTGGGTGGGATGGCCTGCCTGGGTCTATACTTTTTCCAGCCTTCGCAGCTTGGCATAGGCCTGCTTATGGTTATGCTCGCAAGCATAGGATACTCCGGCAGTCAGGTGTTTTACAACGCATATCTTCCTGAAATTTCGAGTCCTATAAATCAGGACCGTGTAAGTGCCCGCGGCTACGCGCTGGGCTATGTGGGCAGTGTGATTTTGCTGGTGCTTAACCTCGGCATGATTTTGTACCCCGAATTATTTGGCGTGGCCAATGGCGACGTGGCGGCGCGCATTAGCTTTGTAACGGTGGGCTTGTGGTGGGTGGGTTTTGCGCAAATTACCTTCGCCTACCTTCCGGGAAATGTATACAAGCGAAAGGTGAAGGGCGAATACCTATACCGTGGATACCTCGAATTGCGAAAAGTATGGATACAGATGCACCAAACAACGCGACTCAAGAAATATCTCATTGCATTCTTTGTATTCAATATGGGCGTGCAAACCGTAATGTACATGGCTGTGAGCTTTGCCAAAAAAGAAATTGCAGGCATGCCCGATGGCGGCTTGATCATCAGTATACTTATCATTCAATTTGTAGCTGTAGCAGGCGCGTATCTTTTCGCTTGGCTTAGCGCGAAATACGGCAATCTTAATTCACTTCTTATTGCTGTGGCTACCTGGATTTTGGTATGTATTATTGCATACAGCATCGTTACTCCTGTGCAGTTTTATTTGCTTGCGGGGCTTGTGGGTGCCGTTATGGGGGGCATACAATCGCTAAGCCGAAGCACTTACAGCAAATTTCTTCCTGACAATACCATTGACCATGCTTCATACTTCAGCTTCTACGATGTATGCGATAAAGTCGGTATTGTAATGGGTACCCTTACCTTCGGACTTATCTATGAGTTTACCGGAAGTCTTCGCAATTCGGCACTCGCACTCGGGGTGTTTTTTGTTGTAGGCATTATCCTGCTTCTGCTTACGCCAAAACAAGAGAAGAACGTGGCTGTTGAAGTTTCTTAATACTGAGTGTGTAAATTCCCAATTTATTCTAACTGACTTTTAGTTGCCATCTTTGCATCAACTTTAAGCAATACATCGCTGTTTATTACCAAAATTACTATGAAACCTAAACCCTGGCTTATTACGGTTGCTCTGTTTCTCATCATTCTGTCGGTGGGTATGTTTATGGCATATCCGCTGCTTAGGGCTACCAAAACCCTAAAAATATACCAGCCAGCCGATGTAAACCCAAAGCTTGTTGATAGCTCAAAACAGGCAGTGGCAAAAGACCATACCATCTCCGATTTTGGTTTGATAAACCAACAGGGTAGAGCAGTTACACAGCGCGACTTTGAAGGAAAAATTTATGTTGCCGATTTTTTCTTTGCTACCTGTCCGGGTATTTGCCCGATTATGAGCAGCAATATTGCCAAATTACAGAACACATTCGCATCTGAGCCCGGGGTAATGTTTCTGTCTCACTCAGTAACTCCCATTATGGATTCGGTGCCGGTGCTGGCTGAGTATGCTGAACGCTATGGTGCCAACCCAAATGTATGGATGCTCACCACAGGCGATAAGCAACATATTTACGAACTTGCCCGCAAAAGCTACTTCGTCGTGCTCGACGAAGGCGACGGGGGCGTTCAGGATTTTATACATACCGAGAATTTTGTTCTTGTTGATTCCAAGCGCCGCATCCGGGGCTTCTATGATGGCACAAGCGATGCGGATATGCGCCGCCTTTCCGACGAAATCAAAATTTTGCTCGAAGAAGAATCTGAAGCTGGGTAGAGGCCTGAAGTGCTACTCCTGCCTACCGGCCATATAGGTACGCCACTTTTGCAGCACACCTTCCAAATCAGCCGGTATGGGCGATTCGAATTTCATGCGCTTCCCGGTTACCGGGTGCGTGAGTTCTAGTGTACGCGCATGCAGTGCCTGCCTGGGCAGCATGTCGAAACAATTCATTACAAACTGTTTGTACTTGCTGAAAACAGTGCCCTGAAGTATACGGTTTCCGCCGTACTCGGGGTCGTTAAACAATGAATGACCTATATGCTGAAAGTGGGCCCTTATCTGATGGGTTCTGCCCGTTTCAAGCTTGCATTCTACTAGCGTTACATAGTTGAGCCGCTCCAATACCTTGTAGTGAGTTATTGCGGGTTTGCCAAACTCGCCATCGGGGTAAATACCCATCACCTTGCGGTTTTTTAATGAGCGGCCTATATGTCCTTCTATGGTACCGTCGGTGCCTATATCGCCCCAGGCAAGTGCTACATAACGGCGATCAGTAGTGCGTTCAAAAAACTGCAACGACAAGTTGGTAAGTGCCTGTTCGGTTTTGGCAATTACCATTACTCCGGTGGTGTTTTTGTCGAGCCTATGCACCAGTCCGGGTCGGTGTGGCATGCCGTCTTTATTTGGCGGAAGCTGATCAAAATGGTAAACCAAAGCATTCACCAGAGTACCTGAATAATTACCGTAGCCGGGGTGTACCACCATTTCCGATTGCTTGTTTACAATAATGATGGTATCATCTTCATAGAGAATATCAAGCGGTATATCCTGCGGTATTAGCTCTATTTCGCGCTGAGGATAGGGGAGGACTATGCTGATATCATCGCCGGGTTTTACGCGGTAGTTGGGCTTTACAGTTTGGGTATTCACCCTTATATTGCCATTGGTGGCGGCCAGTTGCAGCTTGGTTCTGGATGTATTTGGAATACGATCCATCAGAAATTTATCAATGCGCAACAGGTCCTGACCCGGGTCGGCTTTTATTCGGTAGTGTTCGTAAAGCTCTTCTTCGGGATTTTCGGTTTCTTCTTGCATCTTAGCGGGTTACAACCAGTTTTTTTGCGGCTGTTGCTCCACTATGGTGCATCACCTTCACTACATAAACGCCTCGCGGGAGCGTTGCCACGCCAAAGGACCCTGATGGTCCGCTTTGAGTGCGCATCACCATGCGCCCGCCCACATCATACACTTCCACGGCGAGGGGTTGGTTATCATCAGCGAAGTTGAGGTAAACCAGTTCGCCGGCGGGATTGGGGTACAACTTTAGCCTTTCGGCAAATGAAGGCTGCTTTGAGCTTGCGATATCCTGATAGCCAGGGGTGGTATACATCGGCCTGATCATTATAGAACCCGGAACGCTTGATGCCGCCCATGAAGGGCCTTGCTTGAAATGCAAACGGCCCGGATTGGCACTTGTATTAAAATCGAGACCGATGATGATGGAGTTTGATTGGTTTGACTGCCTGTATCCGGCAAAGTAAGTACCCGACTCCATATAAACGGGCTCATCAAATTTGTAGATAATGCGCTCTTGAAATTCGCTTTGACCATAAACCACCGAAAGCAACGCTTCGGCAATTACGGCTCCCGGGCTACTACCTGCATCTTGATAGAGTCGAATGCTCATCGGGGTGTTTTCATAATTGGTGCCGCTGGGCATGGTGTAAATTTGTAGAGCCCAAATAGAATCGTTCTTCAGATTGGTATAGCGTATAGCAGCTTCTGAACCTGTGCCTGCTACGAAATAACCGGCTTCGGCGCTGCCATCATCATAGGCGTAGTGCGTGAAGAACTCATGCCATACCCGCATGGTATCATTGCCTGTGGTTGGCACAAAATCGCTCACGGCATGGGTGAATTCTACTTCATAGAGCAACCGGTCAGGGTCGAGCGTTGGATCCAGAATTATTTGGTTTGGCAATACTCCGAAGCTGTGTCCATATTCCAAGGTAGTTTGAGCGAAAATAGCAGGGCTATTGCTATTTAGATAATTACCCAGTTCCACTCCTTCATTTAGTATTCTTATTCTGTTACCTTCAAGGGTTCTCGGACCGTCGTTGAGGTTGCGCATAAGCACCGAGATATTTTCACGCATATGCGAAGCAGGATTCAGCGCGAAGTGGCTTAATGGTATAGCTGTGTAGTCCTTTAAAACGGATGGTTCCTGCCGTGTGAATGCCACATCATTTACAATATTCGTAGCATTTACTGAGTTGCGGTCAAGCCATACATAATCAATATGCCAGAGGTCAAAAGCTCCCTGAAGGTTTGCTAAGTTTCTGAATCTGAATTGAAAGTTCTCTTTGTAAAAGCGGTCGTTGGTAATGGGGATATAAACAAACGTGAAGTTCTCGGTATCGCTTATATCCACGGTGCTCCATGCCCAGAACCACTGATCGAGCTCCGGGGCATAAAATTCAAGTATCAGCGAGTCGGTGGTAGGGTTGGGAGGCAAGTTTGCAAAACCCTTGGGCTGAAAGTAAAAACTGATTCCAAAATTATCAGCCGATGTGCCATCGAGATTTATGGGGCATGATACCATCGTATCGGCCGAGCCGCTACCTTGCGACCACTGATACGGAAAGCCCACTTCATTGGCACCGTCAAAACTTACTACACCAATGGTGGGCGGATTTTTTGCCCAGGTATAATTTCGTGTTGCCTGACGTCCCATCCAGAGCACTTCTCGGCCATTTGCATTTCCGGGAAACCTGTCGGTGCTGAAATCATCAACAAAAGGCAGTTCAATTTGCTCACCCGACTTGGCCATGCGCATGCTGAGTTGCTTCGGATTGCCATGGGTAAGCAGGTAGGTATTGATGGTTGGCGACACTACGGTTTCCTGGGCATTTGCCGAAAGGCATAGGAGCAGTAGCAGGCCTGCGCTAACGATTCTCATAATCAATTGTATCTACGGGTATAACGAAGGTGTTCCCCAAATCAGTATCTGTAGTAAGATATAAGTCTGCAAAGGTACCTAAAGGCACGCGCGTTCCGGCAGCAGGGAGTTGGTTTATCACTATCGCTGCTGTGCTGTCGTAGGCAGTGCTGCATCCGCTGCACTCAAGTATGGCGCCTGCATTGAGTCGGTAAGAGGCAATGAGCTCCAGACTTTTTTCGTAAGTGAGCCCAAGAAACCGTGGCATGATGATCATCTCATTGCTTTGCTGACCTATCATCAAGGTTATTTTTTCGCCTTTTCTTATCAGGTCGCCGGCTGCAATAGGTTTGCCCTTGTAAAGCTGATCAACCACGCAATCGGTGCACGATTCATCGGGTACATATTTCGCTGCTTCGAGCTTAAGGCCTGAGATTTCGAGCATCGGCAGGGCCACGCGCCTCGATTTACCGGTAAGGTCGGGCATGATTACCATTTCTGGCAGCAAGCTGTTTACGGTAATGAAAATGGTACGCCCTTCTTTGACCTGCATGCCCGGCAAAGGATTTTGAATAATCACGGCGCCACGCGGTTGCTCATCGCTGTAAATGCTGTCGGTAACTTCGTAGCGCAGTGAAGTGTTTTGCAATGCTTCGCTCAGTTGGGCCATGGATAGCCCAGTGAGATCAGGTACATCTACCGCTTCGCCATGCTGTGTATATGCCTTGAGCCACCACATGGTACCAAGGATGATAAACACTGCTGTGCAGGCTATAAGAAAAAGGTGGATAAATAGCTTTTTGCTGAAAAGCATGCTTGCGGAACTTTTCAATGTTTAGGTTTTGAAAGTGCACAAATTTATGATTTCGTATTGCAGTATTCAGGTTACTGTTTGCAGAATGATAGGATTGCTATGCAAATTGCTTATACATAGTGTGTAATACCGGTTGGAATACTTCCATACTCGTATTTATCGCTCAACCTTTTACTTTTTCAATCCAGGCCAAAGCATCAAATACATCACTGAAAACTCTGGTTGGAAGTGAAGGCTTGAAATGTCGGATGTAGAAGGTCACCATAGATTTATGCGTGGTTGTGCCTATTAATATTGCATCAGCGGTGGAGAAGGCATGCCATTTTTGGGCAAAAAAAGTTTCGACACCCGGTACAATTGTGCTGCCATAAGCGAGCTCTACAAGCAGTGGTTTACGCTCACCCGATGCTTCTTGCAGCACCCAATCGTTGAGATCTTGTGCTTCACCGAGTGTAACTTCGCCCCCCTCGAGCATACGGAGAAAGTAGAATCCGCGTGCGTCTTCGTAAAATTCTAGCGATTTGCTGTGATACTTTTTTAGCGGGCGGCTCATCTATGCCAAATGTATGCCAGGCAGGGGGTCGTGATACCTGCCCAATTGCAGCATTGCTCACAAACGACTTTTGATAAGCATGCCGCTGTTTGTAATCTCCGTGATGAACTTTGAGATGTAATGCTGAATTTTAACTGAAAACCGCGAAATTTGTACCCGACATGTCAAATATAGAAGCTTGGTTTCACGCCTTCAGGTTGCGCACATTGCCGCTCTCTTTATCGAGTGTTATTTTGGGTAGTTTGCTTGCTTTGCACAAAGGAATGTTCAATGCTTACATTCTCCTTTGGGCCGTTATCACCACCCTTTTCTTGCAGGTGCTCAGCAACCTTGCCAATGACTATGGCGACGCAGTGAGCGGTGTGGACAATGATCAAAGGTCTGGGCCGGCAAGGGCGGTTTCTTCGGGTGCTATTTCCCGTACGGCAATGCGCAACGCCATTATTATTTGCGCCGTTTTGGCATTTGTATCCGGAAGCTGGCTTTTGCTTATCGCATCAAGGCAAATGGAAAGTACAGTAAT
The DNA here is from genome assembly GCA_038207425.1 of Flavobacteriales bacterium. Lineage (GTDB taxonomy): Bacteria > Bacteroidota > Bacteroidia > Flavobacteriales_D > Cryomorphaceae > JBBQZU01. Next base: position 17,167 of record JBBQZU010000005.1, read on the forward strand.
TCTTGTTTTTTTCATTTTAGGTTTGCTCGCAATTGGAGCAGCTATAAAGTATACCATTGGCAAGAATCCCTACGGTTATCAGGGTTTTGGTGACCTTGCTGTATTTTTGTTTTTCGGAATTACAGGGGTGGCCGGCACGTATTATTTACACACAAGCACCATTGCCTGGCCGGAGCTACTACCCGCAGCAGCGCTTGGTTTGCTTGCTACCGGTGTGCTCAATCTCAATAATATGCGCGATATAGAAAGCGATAGCATTTCAGGTAAGCGCTCTCTTGTTGTAATGATGGGTATTGAAAATGCCCGCATTTACCACACCATTCTCATTTCGGGTGCGTTGCTGGCAGCGGTAGCCTACACACTTATAAATTACCAAAGCCCTTACCAGTTTCTGTTTCTTGTGGCAAGCCCTATATTGATACAAAATATGTGGGTGGTGAATACCACTTCACGCAGTTCAGAGCTTGACGGAGAACTGAAAAAACTCGCATTCGGCACACTGATTTTTTCAATCACCATGGGTCTGGGACTCATTTACTGAGATGAGAACTTCGAAGGCCACCTGCCATACCTTGCGCTTCATTAAGCCTGCGGGCACTTCGCGGGGCATGCTCACCACCAAGCCATCATGGTTCATAACCATTCGCGATACCCTTTCGGGAAATACCGGTATTGGCGAGTGCGGCTTATTGCCAGGGCTGAGTGCCGACCACCGTGAAGGATATGAAGCCAAGGTACACGAAGTATGCGGTGCTATCGGCAATAATTCACCACTTCCCGATCTGACTGAATGGCCGTCTATTCGATTTGGGGTGGAAATGGCGCTGCTTGATTTAAAGAATCCCCAAGCCGGTGTGCTGATGCCCTCTTCTTTTACAAATGGCGAAGCGGGTGTAGAAATCAACGGCCTTGTATGGATGAACATCCCTGCAGAAATGGCGCGGCAAATTGATGAGAAACTCGCTGAGGGATATACCTGCATAAAGCTCAAAATAGGGGCGGTAAACTGGCATGATGAGCTAAGACTTATTGACGGTATCAGGAAGCGCTTTTCGCCGGAGCAAGTCACCATTCGTGTTGATGCCAATGGAGCCTTTACACCGGCAGAGGCACCCGGCAAGTTAAAGCAGCTATCCCAGTTCAATATCCACTCCATTGAGCAGCCCATTAGCGCAGGGCAGTGGGGGCATATGGCCGAGCTTTCGGCAAATAGCCCCGTACCCGTAGCCCTTGATGAGGAGCTGATAGGATTTTTTCATCCTGATGAATGCGAGCGCCTTATGGAAAAAATTAGGCCTCAATATGTGGTTTTGAAGCCGAGCCTAGTCGGCGGCTTTGCCATGAGCGATGTGTGGATAAATCTTGCCGAAAAATACGGCGTAGGATGGTGGCTCACATCAGCTCTTGAAAGCAATATAGGCCTGAGTGCCATAGCGCAATACTGCGCGTCAAAGCCAATTAATATGCCTCAGGGTCTTGGCACGGGCATGCTTTTTTACAATAACTTTGACAGCCCGTTGAAAATATCCAATGGGCGCCTTTTTTATCGTCCAGAGTTCCCCTGGAGTTACGATCAATTACTATGAAAGATTTTGCATCGTGTAAAGGAATAAAACTGAATGGCATATTTTATCCAAGTGCCGATCTGCTGCCGCTTTTAAATATGAAAGGGTTGAGTGAATTTGAATTAGAGATTCTCGATTTTGCTTCGAAACTGCTCGATGACAAGGATAAAATTAAGGTAGAAACATCGGGTTCCACAGGGAAACCTAAAGTTATAAAGTTTCAGAAGTCGGCATTTGCCGTGAGCGCCAAGGCAACGAATAGCTACTTTGAACTTACTGAAGAAAGTGTAGTCCTGCTGGCACTCCCTATGCGTTACATAGCCGGAAAGATGATGGTAGCCCGCGCTATGGCTGGCGGGTATAACTTACTGGCTATAGACCCTGCAGGTGCTCCCCTAAAAAATTTAGCCAGAACCCATCTCGATTTCATGCCCGTAACGCCATTTCAGGCCTTGAAGAGCGCTGAAGAAACCCCGGCCTCACTCAGAAATGTGCACGCCGTGCTGATAGGTGGTGCGCAGATGAGTGAAGCGCTTCAGACCAGGTTGAGCATGCTGGGTGTGAAGGCCTACGTAAGCTTTGGTATGACCGAAACACTATCGCATTTTGCAATTGCCAAATTGAGTAGTGAGCCCGACATAAAATACGTACCGCTAAAAGGTGTAAGCCTTAAAACAAAGAAAAATGGGCAGCTCAGCGTGAAATGGAAAGGAATTACCGATGGGTGGCTGGCGACCAATGATCTGGTGGATTTACAAAAAGACGGCTTTGTATGGCTCGGCCGCGGCGACAACCTTATCAATTCAGGTGGGGTGAAAGTTATTCCCGAAAGGGTGGAGAAGAGGTTGGCCCACCTGATTCACGGCAACTATTTCGTAGCGGGAATTCCACATAAACGTTTGGGTGAAGAAGTAGCGCTAATTGTGGAAACCCGCAATGAACCGCATCAGGTTTCGCTCCCTGATGTGCAGCACGCCCTTGCCGACACTCCTTTCTGGCAGCCGCGCAAAATTATTGATGTCGATAAGTTTCTTTACACCCCTTCGGGCAAAGTGAAAAGGAAAGAAGTAGTTAAAAAGGCGATTATCTCAGAGCTGCACCAGCTAGCAAAAGCCGCTAAGAAATAGATAGGAGAAACTGGTGTTTTTCACGGCAAAACACCGTGAAAAACACCTTTTGTTGTGTTTGTATAATCCGAATCTGAATGAGATGTATACCTTAGTGCGGCTATTCAAAGCGCTAACCACCTTAAATTTAGGTCTATGAATTACCACAGCTCTCTTTCTGGAATTGTCCCTTTCATCTTGTTTTCAAGCCAGGCTTTACTTCCCGCAATTTCACTTTCGCAACCAGTGGCCTACGCTGAATGCCATATACGAATTGCGGCTGTAGCTGAATTGTCAGAACCTTTACCGGGAGCAGAAGTTGATCTGCTTTACGCCTTGCAAATAATGCCGGTAAGTGATGAGAGTTTGTTAGTCGTAGACATATTTTACGGCAATAACGATCCGCGAAATACGTCGTATAGCGAAGTAATTGAACCGGAGGCAACACGATGCCTGCAATCAATCCAACTTCATACTTATAGCAACTATGCAAGGGTTTCTTTCCAGCATATTGTAAGTGATGATCAGCGCTGTGATGTGACCCATCACAGTTGCTATCAGGTGCCCAATATCATTGGAAGTTCTTACACCACCCAGCGATAAGTTCGTTTTTATTCAACTGTAACCGAAATAGCCGCAGCACTCACCGAAGTCCAACGTAGAAAATGCAGTGTTAGAATTCGGTAATCTTCGAATATTTCTTGTCTGGAATATTTTTGCTGAAGATGGATATCTTACTTGCGATATGACTGCACGCAACTCTGCGGCATACGCCTATTTTGCAAGAAGTACTTGATTTATTCACATCTCGCTGATGTTTAAAGCTAAAGTCGGGTGTATTTATTATAGTTCACTTTTGTAAAGCACACTATATTTGCCTGTACACCAATTTACACGGCAAAAGCAATGAGTAAACCAAGATTTGGGTCGTTCAGCTTATTTTTTTTCTTCATTTCATTGCGCGCTTGCGCGCCATTCGCTCCTTCTAAGTGTTGGTGCAGGTTTTCTGGCAAAATAGTGTTTCTAAGAATTCCCATCTTCATACTTTTCGGTTTTGGCATATCCCCATTTTGCGCGCAGGGTCAAGATACTGCAGGTGGCAGCGCCAGCGAAAAACAAGTTGAATTGGCTGAGGTAGTCCTTCAAATGGCCAAAAGAGCCGAATTGTTGGCTGAAGATTCCACGACCGTGGCTTTCGAAATTGCAATTGAGGCGTATCGTATGGCGCTCAAACTTGGTGATTCGGAAGCCCTGCAACGGGCAGGTTATTCCTTGGGTCTTGTATATGAATACCGGTCAATACTTGATAGTGCAATTCAATACTATGAGCATTCGCGACTTGTAGCCGAAAGGCTTAATGATCCAACAGGTGTTTATGAATTTTACACGTGCATGGGGATTGCGTGCTTCTACCAGAATGATTTTGGGAGGGCTATAGCATACTATGACATTGCCCTTGCCGGATTCGAAAGTTTGGGCAATCTGGACCGTCAGAGCAAGCTATTGAACAATATGGCCGTTGTATACCGGGTTCGGAAAAACTATAAGAAGGCCATTAATACCTACCAGCGCAGCCTGGCAATCAAAACACAGTTGAATGATACCATTGGTCTTGCCAACAGTTACGTGAATTTGGGAAGGGCATACTACTACACTGATCAATTGGATGAGAGCATTCAGTCCTATGAAACGGCTTCTATATATTACGAGATGAAAGGCGACAGCATTAATGTTGCTGTTTGCGAAGCTGGATTGGGAATTGCCTTTCTCGATATGGGCAATACTGAATTAGCAGGTCGCTATCTAAGACCTGCTTATGAAGTATTGAAATCAAAAATTTCGATGGATCTTATGATTGTCGTTTCGTCGCTTGCTGCGGTTGAGCGCATAGATGGACGACCACAAACTGCGTTGAACATTATGCTGGAATACTATGATGCGGTGTTGGAATGGGACAGGCTGGATTCAAGGAAAGCATTTGAAAAGCAGCTCGCCTATGTCTATGCCGACCTGAAGAATTACGAACGGGCATATTTTCACAGTCAAAACTATACCATGCTGGCTGAAAAGGATGCCGGTGAAGCCAAGATGCGGCTTGCTGAAGAAATGCAAACACGGTTTGAAACACGTGAAAAGGAAAGTATCATAAAACTTCAGAAACTCGAATTGGCCGAGAGCAGCAGGCAAAAGCAAGTACTCTATCTTGCCACAGCACTTGCAGTGCTACTATTTGGCGGCGCGGTTTTATTCGGCTTATCAAAGATGCGAAACAACCGAAAGCTGACCGCCCAAAAAGCAATTACTGAAGCAGCACTTGCTGACCGTGAAGTATTGCTTAAAGAAATTCACCACCGTGTGAAAAACAATTTGCAAGTAGTGAGCAGCCTTTTGAGTATTCAGGGAAGAGAAATTACCGACGAGAAAGCCCTCGAAGCAGTAAATGAAAGCCGAAACAGGGTGCAATCAATGGCGCTGATACATCAATTTCTATATGGTGAAAACAATCTGAAAAGCATTGACATGCAGCAGTATGTAAGTCAGCTAAGCCAAAGCCTTTTCGATACCTACAAGGTAGACCACGATCTGGTGCAATTGCACGTGTATGTGGAGCATATTCTTCTTGATATTGATACTGCAATTCCTTTGGGTATAATTATCAATGAATTAATTACCAATAGTCTTAAGTACGCTTTTCCCGACGGGCGAGAAGGAAACCTGACTATAAGCCTCAAAGAAAACAATGCAAAATTAAGTCTGAGCGTAGCGGATGACGGAATTGGCATTGACAAGGTAGAACCTTCAAATATTTCATTCGGAATGAAATTACTGAATGCCTTTAAATCCAAGCTCAATGCCGAAATATTCATTGATGGAAAGGAAGGTACAGAAGTAATTTATTCAATTGCTACCTACAAAAGAGCATGAGCAATAAGTATAGCGTACTGATAGTAGAAGATGAGCCGCTTATAGCAGAAGATATAGCGGGATACCTGAAAGAATATGGCTTTGAAGTAGCGGGTATCGCAAGCAACAGTGAATTGGCCATGATGTATTTGACAACCAAATCACCCCATGCCGTTTTGCTCGACATAAATCTTGGCGATGGCCCCGACGGTATTTCTCTTGCCGCAAGCATACGCGGCCAGTTTCGAATACCTTTCGTATTTCTTACCAGCTTCGGCGATAAAGCAACACTCGACCGGGCGAAGGCAACGATGCCTGCGGGTTATCTGCTAAAACCATTTAACGGCAATGACCTCATGACATCTCTCGAGATTGCCATATTCAACCATATGCACACAACAGGCGCTTTCGATCAGGAACCTGAACTGGACGCAATTAATGTACAATTGCCCGTAGAGCTGAGTGCTCGTGAGTTTGAGTTGATGCTTTTTTTACGCCAGGGCCTAGCAAACCGTGAGATCGCCGACGCCCTATTTATATCAGTGAATACTGTGAAAACGCACTTACAGAATCTCTTTATAAAACTCGATTCGAAAAACCGAACAGAAGCCATATTTCGCATCAGCGAGCTTATGAAGGGCAAAGGAATGGCATAGTCCTTTCCGCATTCTGGCATTTCATATTGCCCATATTTCTTTAGGCTTACTATTAAAATCACCCATTCGGGTGAGAACCCTTTCAGGTACTTGTTGGATTTTTGTAGTGAAGTTTAGTATCGATCATAAAAAACCAACGAAATGAAAGAGTTTTATTCCATCCTGGCAGTGTTTTTCGCACTTTTCGCCACCACCACCACAGCCCAACCAGGCAATGACAATTGTGCCAACCCAGTCGTCATCTCTTTGGGTAATACATGCGTAGTTTCAAATTATACCAGCATCGGCGCAACGGCCCAACCTACCACTGTTGCAGCCAATCCATCGTGCGGCTTCTATCAGGGCGGCGATGTATGGTTTACTTTTCAGGCACCTGCATCCGGTAATTTCCGGATTGAAACCAATAACCTATCTACGGGAAGTGCAAATTGGACTTTGTATCAGGGCTCTTGTGGTGTTTTTACTGAAATTACCTGCAATTCAATCAATGGTAATTTCAGCAATCCGCCATTGGGTGGCCAAACGCTTTACTTACGTGTATTCAGAATAAACAGCGCAGCCGGAAATGATTTTTCGCTTTGCGTATGGGAAACCACACCACCCACCAACAATGCCTGCGCAAATGCAATTCCGCTCGGAGTGACAAACACAAGCGCTCCGGTAAACTACTCCAGCCAATTGGCTACAACTGAGCCTGCTTCTGTGGCGCCAAATCCTTCTTGTGGCTTTTATCTGGGCGGCGATGTATGGTTTACTTTCACAGCTCCCCTTTCGGGAAATTTCAGAATTGAGCTTGCCAACCTTTCCGCCGGCGCGGCAAACTGGACCATGTACAGCGGTACTTGCGGCAATTTCACGGAAGTAGCTTGCAACTCTACCAATTCAAATTTTAATAATTCTGCATTCGGCGGCCAAACGTATTACCTACGCTTTTTCAGAATCAACAGCAACCAAGGAATTGACTTTTCGCTCTCAGTTTGGGAAACCACGCCACCCGCGAATGACTTTTGTTCCAATGCAATAATGCTGGCTGTCCCATTAGAGTGTACACCACAAAATTTTTCAAACCAATATTCCACGGCTGAACCTTTATCTGTGGCCCCAAACCCCACGTGCGGCTTCTACCAAGGCGGCGACGTATGGTTTAAATTTGTTATTCCACTTTCGGGAAGCTTCCGGCTCGAAACCACCAATATCTCAGCAGGAGCTGCAAACTGGGCAATCTTTAGTGGTTCCTGCGGCAATTTCAGCCAACTTTTTTGCTCATCAACCAACACCAATTTTGTAGAGCCGACCTGGGCAAATCAAACGCTTTATCTTCGGGTTTACAGGATTAACAGTAATCAGGGCAATGATTTTTCACTTTGTATATGGGAAACCGTAGTTCCTCCTACAAACGACTTATGCGCCAATGCCATCGATTTGAGTGTTGGGGTTTCGTGCATTCCGCAGCCTTATACCAGCCAACTTACCACAGCAGAGCCAATAAGTATTGCGGCCAACCCCAGTTGTGGTTTCTACCAGGGTGGCGATGCATGGTTTACATTTGAAGTGCCGGCATCAGGCAATTTCCGCATCGAACTGGCAAATACTTCAGCAGGGGCTGCCAATTTTGTGGTCTATACCGGGTCTTGTGGCAACTTTAGCGAGTTGTTTTGCTCCAGCACCAATAAAAATTATGTAAGACCCGACCTGGCAGGTCAGGTGCTGTACCTGCGTGTATTCAGAATCAACAGCCTACAAGGCAATAACTTCACACTTTGTATTTGGGAAATTGAACCACCGGTAAACGACAACTGTGTAAATGCGATTGACCTAACGGTGAATGATGAATGCGTTGCAACCGCTTTTTCATCCCAATACAGCGTTGCCGAACCGGGCTCAGCGCCAAACCCTACCTGTGGTTTCTTCAACGGTGGCGATGTCTGGTTTAAATTTACAGCCCCCGCTTCAGGTAATTTTTCAATCCAAAAAACCTCTGTGGGCAACGGAATTTCAGCACTTGCACTCTATGCCGGTGGGTGTGGTAATTTCACAGAGGTGCTATGCTCTTCAAATAATATCACTACTGTTACGAACCCGTTAATTGGTGGCCAGGTAGTCTACATTCGGGTCTACCGATTCAATTCAGATCAGGGTTCTGACTTTACGCTATGTATTCGCGCCACTGATACTGCGGCAAACAACAATTGTGTTGATGCTATTTCGCTTGGAGTTGGCAGTTCGTGCAACCTTGTGACATTTGACAATTTTAATACGTCATCAGAACCAGGAGTTGCAGCGGCACCGGGTTGTGCCCCATTCAGTGGCAGCGATGTGTGGTTTGTATTTGATCTACCAGCATCAGGGCAGGCAGTCATTAATCTTGCAGTAATATCGGGAGGTGAATTCGCTGCCGTGGTTTATTCAGGCGCTTGCGGGGCCTTTACCGAAATTGACTGTGCATCTAATGGTGATCAGATTGTTTTAAATGATCCATCATTGTCATCACAAACACTGTATTTGCGGGTTTATAGGGTTAGTAGTCTCTTTGGCGGACAGTTTTCAGTGTGCATTGTGTCAGGAGATTGCATTGGGGTAGCAGGAGGCAGTGCTTTCTTTGACGAGTGTGGAACTTGCGTAGGCGGCACTACCGGCTTGCAGCCCTGTGTGGAAGATTGTGCGGGAGTATTTGGCGGTACCGCTTTTATTGATGATTGTGATACGTGCGCAGGTGGTACTACCAATGTGCAGCCCTGCGCCGGCTGCTCCGTAAATGGTGGTGTACTATCTACATCAAGCCCGAGACTCAACCTTTGTGTGGGTGATGGTAAATCAAATCAGGTGGTGCTCAACGTAACCGCAAACGTGGGTCTTGGCAGATTTGGTCTGGTAAAGCAATCGGACCTTTCAGTGGTGGCATCCAACGCTACCGGGGTGTTCAATATGGAAAATTTACCTGCAGGAAATTATTTTGCCGGGCATGTTTCTGTAAATGAGCTTGTCCAGATACAGGGAACCATCAACGTAGACCAATTATCAGGTTGTTTTGATTTATCAAACCAGCTTGCCGTAACAAGCATTCAGCTCAATGGAGGCCTTATTCAGGCAGTTGGAAGCACTGGTATTTGCGGAGGCAGTCTTTCATTTACTGTCGTTGGTAAAGCGGGGCCTAATTTCAGATGGGCCTTACTCAATCAAACTGGTACAACTGTGATTTCGCAAAATAATTCGGGCACCTTTAACTTTAGCGCGTTGCCTGCAGGTAGCTACAGGGTGGTACACATAGCCTTTGGCAATGGGGTGAATCTAGGCACCATAGTACCACCACTGCTTCCTGAATGTGTAGCAGCTTCAAACCAAATAGCTGTAACACTCAATAGTTGTGCGGCCAACCTATACAGCAACCCTAATCCTGTTTCCACCATAGCTGACGTCTCTTTCAATCCGGCAGTTGATTCAGAAGCGTTGCTGGAGGTATATGACATGAGTGGGCGGCTTGTAAGCACCCTGATGAATGGAGCTGTCCAGGGCGGATTGCAATACAAAATTCAGTTTGATTCATCTGCGCTACCCAATGGAGTTTATTTATACAGGCTCACCACTTCAGAGCATGTTTACACCGAAAAGTTCTTGAAGGTGAAGTAGGAAATTCATAGTAGAAAACAACCAAAACCTCTGTAATACAGGGTAAAAGACCGGGGAATTTCCCCGGTTTTTTTAATTAATAAAGTACAAGTGCGTATTTACTAAAATGCTTTCAAGCTTATATCAAGGCTTCCGGCGCTATGGGTGAGCGATCCCATTGATATATAGTCTACGCCGCAATTCGCGTACTGTCTGGCATTTGCAATGGTGATCCCTCCGCTGGCCTCTGTTTGATACTTGCCGCCAATACGTTTTACCGCTTCACGCAAATCATCAAAACTGAAATTGTCGAGCATTATTCGGTCTACGCCACCTATAGCTAGTATTTCATTAAGCTCAGAGAGACTGCGTGCCTCTATTTCAAGTTTTATGGGCAAGTCATGGCTTTGACGGTACTCATTGGCAAGTTCTATGGCTGTGCGAATACCTCCTGCATAGTCAATATGATTGTCCTTTATCATCATCATATCAAACAGCCCGAACCTATGGTTTTCACCACCGCCAATCATTACTGCCATTTTTTCGAGAAACCGTAGCCCCGGGGTGGTTTTTCTGGTATCGAGTACTTTGCAGTTTGTTCCGGCGAGGGAATCGGCTACTTTTCGCGTAAGCGTTGCTATACCACTCATGCGCTGCATACAGTTGAGTGCAAGGCGCTCGCCTTTGAGTATGCTCCTGGCTTTTCCGCTTACGGTCAGTACAATATCACCAGGATTCACCGTCTCTCCATCATTCTTTTCAATGCGTACCTGTAGGTTTGAGTCTATGTGATAAAATACATGTTCGGCTATTCCGGTACCTGCGATGATTCCGGGTTCTTTTACCATTATTCTTGCACGACCTACGGCGTCAGATGGGATACAGGCATTTGACGTATGATCTCCGTCTCCAACATCTTCCTGCACTGCATTTCTTATAAATTCGTCTACAGTCATTTGATGTAATTGTTTTTCAAAGTTGGTAAAAATAAACGGCCCGCTGTTGGGTGGGCCTAAAGTACTTTTAATTCATTGTGGTTCTGTCAATGCTTCAACCAAACATGTCTTTTACCTTCTGGAAAAAACTCTTTTCGTTGTGGTCAATATTGGGTTGAAAGTTGTGGCTTGTGCGAAGTGATTCCAGCAACTTGCGCTCTTCTTTTGAGAGATCTTGCGGGGTCCAAATATTGATATTTACCAAAAGGTCACCTTTGCCATAGCTTTGGGCACTAGGCAGACCTTTGCCGCGAAGCCGCACGAGCTTTCCGCTTTGAGTACCTGGTTCTATCGGTATCATGGCTTTGCCTTCTATCAGAGGCACTTCAGCTTCTGCGCCAAGAGCAGCATCTACAAAACTCACGTAAAGGTCGTGGTGCAAATTTTGGCCGTTGCGTTTCAAAGTAGGGTGCTCCACCTCTTCAATTACCACAAGCAGATCGCCAGGTACGCCACCCATGGGTGCTGCATTGCCCTTACCGCTTATATTGAGTTGCAGTCCTTCTTCCATACCCGCGGGTATATCAATGCTGATTACTTCTTCTTTTCTCACCAGTCCGTTTTCATCTGATCCGGCAGGCCGCTTATCTACCACCTGCCCTGTGCCCTGGCATATGTGGCAGGTTGATACGGTTTGCATCTGCCCGAGAATAGTGTTGGTAACCCTGCGGAGCTGCCCGCTGCCCGCGCATGTGGGGCATCCTTTGAAGGTGGCGCCTTCGGCTGCAACAAGCTTGTTTACTTTTATTTTTTTGGTGGCACCATTCAGAATTTCATTTAGCTCAAGTTTCACCTTGATGCGAAGGTTGCTGCCTTTATAGCGCTTTCGGCCACCACCGCCAAAACTACCTCCACCAAAACCCCCTCCAAAAGCACCGCCGAATATGTCGCCGAATTGAGAGAAGATATCGTCCATGCTCATGCCCCCACCGAAGCCTCCGGCTCCTGCGCCACGCACGCCTTCATGCCCGAACCTGTCGTAACGCTGCCTTTTGTCAGCATCACTGAGCACTTCGTAAGCTTCAGCCGCTTCTTTGAAGTTATGCTCTGCTGCATTGTCATCCGGATTTTTATCGGGATGGTACTTCAGGGCCATTTTTCGGTAGGCCTTTTTAATTTCTGCTGCATCGGCATTTCGCGATAAGCCAAGCACTTCGTAATAATCTTTCTTCGCCATTTGTGGGATCAAATATCTTTAATGCCTCTTGTCATTGTTATTGAGCCACGATGACTTTGGCATAACGCAATACAGCATCATGATGGAAATACCCTTTCTCAGCCACGTCAATTACCTTGCCTTTTAAGTCATTGCTTGGAGCAGGAATATTTGTAATTGCCTCATGATAAGTGCTGTCAAATGGCTTTTCCATCACATCCATTGCCTTTACGCCGTTGGTTTCAAGTATATGTTGTAGTTTATTCTGTATGAGTTTGAAGCCTTCTTTGATGCTTTCTATATCATTGTCGTTTTCGTTTGCGGTTATTGCCCTTTCAAAATCGTCGAGAACCGGAAGCAATTCTTTAAAAATCTGCGACCCGGAATGTCTCACCGTATCGAGCTTTTCTTTGGCTGTGCGCCTGCGGTAATTTTCAAAGTCAGAGTAAAGCCGCAGGTACTTGTCATTGAGCATGTCGCACTTTTCCTGCAATTCCGTCAGTGGGTCTTTGGCAGTTTCTTGCCCGGTTGTGCCTGCGGTTGATCCTAAAGCTGCATTCTCAGCGTCATTTACAGTACCATCTATTGCTTCGGAAGTATCTGTATTATTGTCATTTATACTCTGTTCTTCAGTATTCACGGTATTGTTCATTGAAGGTTTCTGGTCTGCCTGTTTTCAAATAGCGCGCCACAGGTTTTGAGGTGTCAAATTGGCATCGGAACTAATTTCATATTTCGTGCTCCTTCAATACTTTTTCAGGATCTATTTTTTCAATCGCTTTGTCTTTTGCCTGCTCAATACTGGTGTTTATTTCAAAGCCTATGAGAAGCACGATATTATTGAAGTACAACCAGAGCATCACTACGAGTATGGTACCAACGGAGCCGTAGAGCTTATTGTAATTGCCAAAATTATTAACATACCAAGCAAACAGTAAAGAAACTACAATCAAGCCTATAGTTGCAAAGGTGGCGCCGGCGTTGAATGCCCTAAACTTGCCGGTATGCCCGGCGTTGTACAAAAGTGATATGCCAAGCTGAAAGAGAAACACCACAATAATCCATTTCGCCAATTCCAGAAGGAAGATGAATAAATCGTGCCCTATGTAATCAATTTCCCGCAGGTAACTTAACACAGGCCCGCTAAAGGTAATGAGCGCAACACCAATTATAACTATGAAGCTAAGGGTAAACATGAGCCCCACCGAAATTGCATATTGCACCAATGTGCTGTGGCGTCGTGTAGTATAGTAGCTGTGGCTGAAACCGTCGAGTATAGCTGTAACTGCATTTGAAGCGTAAAACAAAGCAAGCAGGAATGAGAGGCTAATAAGCGTTTGTTGCTTTTTATTGATTAGATCGTCAAGGGTTTGCTCAACAAGTTCAAATGCACTTGCGGGCAGAAGTCTGGCTATATTGTTAAAGAGGTTTTCCTGAAAATTCTCTATCGGTATGAACGGAATAAGCGTAAGCAAAACGATAAGAAGGGGCGGAACTGCCAATAGAACGCTAAATGATACAGCAGAAGCTCTGGTAGTAATTCTGCCTTGCTTTATACCTGCTAAAAGAAACTTTAATACCTGATATAAGCTGAGTCCCTGAAAACCGGGAAGCACCAGTTTCTTCAGTATGAAGACGAGTTTGCGTACAAACGCCGAGTGTAAGAATCGCTGTTTTAGACGTTCAAAATAGTTTCCCATGCCTTTAATGATGCAGCGCGAATATATAAAAATGGCGTGAGTAGGATACCCGCGCCATAAGCAGTTACTTTTCGCTGATGGTTAGAGACTTTTTATAAGCTCGTCGAGCGCGAGGTGAAGGTTTTTTCCTCTTAAATTCTTGGCAATGATTACTCCGTTTTGGTCTATTAATACGCTGTACGGAATGCTGCGCACTCCATATACTTCAGCAGGCTTACTGGCCCAACCTCCAAGGTCGCTTACATGATTTTTCCAGGTAAGCTTGTCCTGCGCAATGGCTTCTACCCATTTGTCTTTACTCTTGTCAAGGCTCACGCTGTATATGTCAAAACCTTTTGCGTCTTTGAATTTGGCTTTTGAATATTTTTCATAAGCACTAACCACGTTAGGATTTTCCCTTCGGCAAGGCATACACCATGAAGCCCAGAAATCTATAAGAACAACTTTGCCTTTGAGCGCTGAGAGTTTGTAGGTTTTTCCGTCAGGCCCTTCAAAGCCCAGGTCAGGAGCGGTATCACCGATTTCCAGACCCACTTTGCCGGTTTGTTTTATATCATCGAAGTCGAAACTTTCAGTGCGGGCTGAATTTGTTGGGGGTGTGAATGATGCCATTAGCATTACTGCAAATGACGCGATGGTTACTTTGAGGATTTTCATGGTAATTATTTTGGTGGTTATGTTGTCAAAATCCGTTCCAAGTTACGAAATACGCTTGATTTCTGCACCTAGCGCCTGGAGCCGTGTGTCAATATGCTGGTAACCGCGGTCTATCTGTTCTATATTGTGGATAGTGCTTTTGCCTTCGGCGCTCAGTGCAGCTATAAGCAGAGATACTCCCGCCCTTATGTCGGGCGAGGTCATATTGATACCTCTCAATGCCACTTGTCTGTTCAGTCCAATTACAGTTGCGCGGTGAGGGTCGCAAAGAATTATTTGTGCCCCCATATCTATAAGTTTATCAACGAAGAAAAGCCGGCTTTCAAACATTTTCTGATGGATGAGCACGGAACCTTTGGCCTGCGTGGCCACAACGAGTACTATACTGAGCAAGTCGGGTGTAAAGCCCGGCCAGGGGTGGTCACTGATGGTCATGATTGAACCGTCAATATAGGTATCAATCTCATAGTAATCCTGAGAGGGAATATAGATATCGTCGCCTCGCCTTTCCATTTTGATACCCAATCTCGAGAAAGTCTCAGGTATAATTCCAAGCATGGGGTAATTTACATCTTTGATGGTAATCTCGCTTTGGGTCATTGCAGCAAGGCCTATAAAACTACCCACTTCAATCATATCGGGCAGTACACGGTGCTTGCAGCCTCCGAGATAGTCAACCCCTTCTATGGTAAGCATATTTGAGCCTGCACCGCTTATTTTTCCGCCCATGCGGTTTATCATACCGCAGAGTTGCTGCAGGTAAGGCTCGCAGGCAGCATTGTATATGGTGGTAGTGCCTTTTGCCATACAGGCCGCCATTACTATATTGGCTGTTCCGGTTACTGAAGGTTCATCAAGGTGCATGTATGTACCCATGAGCTTATCGGCTTCAACCCGGTAGAAACTTTCTTTGGTTTCATAGTTGAATTTGGCACCCAGCTTCTGGAAACCTATGAAGTGGGTATCAAGCCTTCGGCGACCTATTTTGTCGCCTCCGGGCTTAGGAATGTATCCTTTGCCAAAGCGCGCCAGCAGTGGTCCTACAATCATTACTGAGCCTCGAAGGCTGCCACCTTTTGTCTTGAATTGCTCACTGTGCAGGTATTCAATATCTACTTGTATGGCGGTAAATGCATAATGCTCCGGGCCAAGTTTTTCAACCTTCACACCTAGATCGCCAAGTAAATCGATGAGTTTGTTTACATCAACTATGTCGGGTACATTCTCTATTTCAACCCTTTCAGGAGTAAGCAATACCGCACAAAGTATTTGCAGTACTTCATTCTTTGCGCCTTGGGGCACCAATTCACCCTTGAGTTTTTTACCTCCTATTATTTCAAATGATCCCATGTGCTATTTGCGCTTTTTCTTGATCTTTTTGTTTTTCCTGTTTTTGTTTTGGATTTGCTGTTGTGCCGGGGTATTTATCGGCCCAACCGTTTGCAAAATTTGGTTGAGAGAAGTAAATTCGGACGGGTTTTCTACGATCAACCTACCTTTTGAAAGCAACTTTAAGTCGCCAGCTATCACCTCGTCGCGCACCCCGTTTGGATTCCATTGCACGTAAGTGCGTTTCATCAAATTGCCAATGCTCAGAGCCATTTTGGCCCGCAACTCATCATTTCCTTCCAGCGAAGCATCGTTGATGATCCGCTCTATGGTCTTGCCGTAATGACCGAACTTAATTTCACCTTGTGGGTATGGTACTTTTTTTGGTTTTTCTTCAAATGTTTCGCGTGAAGGTCTTGGGTAAGGTGAGTCAACATCAAGTTTGAAATCTGACATAATGTAGATATGATCCCAAAGTTTGTGGCGGTAATCTTCCGTATCGCGGAGCAAAGGAAAAAGATTGCCCATGGTGCTGATGATAGTGCGTACGCATCGGTTTCGCTCTTCGCGATCGGCTATTGTTGTAGCATGCTCTACCATATTGTGTATGTTCCTGCCATACTCTGGCAATGCCAGGTCAGGTCGCAAGCTGTTATAAGTTATTTTCATTTGTATGATTTAGTCTGGTTTTGGCTTTCGCCAAACGATTTTTCCATCAAAAGGGCATTTGCTCCCATTTTGATAATTGGTCAAAGGTAAAGATTATTCAATATGCCAAAAGGGTCATCGAATAAGCTTCAATTTGGCGTATTTCAGCAATAGCTGTTTCTGTCCGGTGCTGGGAAAAAATACAGTGGCCTTTTCATTCGGCGGGCTACCTTCCACATTGAGTACTTTGCCTTTGCCAAAAGTTTCATGTTCTACTTCATCGCCGGCTACTACCTGTACCTGGGTGTATTGCCCGCTACCTGATGGCGTCTCGGAGCTTACCCGCTTCATATTGGCTCGCGGTGCTGGGCCCATGGTTGGCAATTTGGTAGCGCTTTCTGCCGGCTGCGTTTTTCGGCCATAGCCGCCGCCTCCAAATCCGCGATCCCAAGAATTATTGCCAAAATCAGAATAGCGCTCTTCATAGGGCTTTTGTGTTTTTCCGGCGGGCATATCAAGGTATTTGGCATCAACTTCTTCAATAAACCGGCTTGGCTCGCAACTGTTGAGCGTACCATATTTATACCTGCTCAGTGCATAGCTGAGGGTTACCTGCTTCTCTGCCCTTGTCAATGCCACGTAAAATAGACGTCGCTCTTCTTCCAGTTCGCTCCTTTCACCAAGGGCCATTTGCGATGGAAACAGATTCTCTTCCATACCCACTATATATACGTATGGAAATTCGAGTCCTTTTGATGCGTGAATGGTCATAAGGTTCACTTTGTCGTCGTTCCCATCATCCTGATCCGCATCGGTGAGCAGCGCCACATCCACGAGAAAATCAGCGAGCCCCGGCTTGCGGCCTTCCAGCTCAGGACGCTCGCTGTCGCTGAATTCCTTAATTCCATTTAATAATTCCTGCACGTTTTCATACCGGCTCAATCCTTCAGGCGTTTTATCGGTATAAAGTTCGCGCAGCAGTCCTGTACTTTTCGCAATGTGTTCTGCCAATGTGAAAGCATCGGTTTTGTTGAGTTCTACACCAAAACTTCTGATCATGGTGGCAAACTCTTCGAGTTTTTTCTGTGCGCCGGCATTGATTCCAAGCGTGGAGATATGTTTAGTGATAACTTCCCAAAGGCTGGTGTTCAGCGCTGCGGCCTGCACCCCCATTTTCTCAAGCGTTGTTTTGCCTATTCCTCTGGCAGGGTAGTTTATTACCCGCTTGAGGGCTTCTTCATCTTTTGGATTTGCCGTAAGGCGGTAGTATGCCAGAAGGTCTTTGATTTCTTTGCGCTGGTAAAAGGACATACCACCGTATATTCTATATGGTATATTGTTCTTGCGCAGGGCTTCTTCCATTGCCCGGCTTTGTGAATTGGTGCGGTATAGGATGGCAAAACTTTTGTTCTTCGCCTGTTCATTGCTGCGGGTTTCGAATATATCGCCGGCCACGAATTTACCTTCGTCATTGTCGCTGAGCGACCTGCTAACCCTGATGCGGTTGCCTTCGGCATTGTCAGTCCAAACCACCTTTTTGATCTGATCTTTATTCTTTTCTATAATGCTATTGGCGGCAGCAACTATCATTTTGGTACTGCGGTAATTTTGCTCAAGCTTAAAAAGTTCAAAGTCGGGATAGTCTTTTTTGAAATTCAGAATGTTCTGGATATTGGCTCCGCGAAAACCATAGATGCTTTGCGCATCATCGCCCACTACGCAAATATTTTCATTACGCGCAGCAAGTGTTTTTACAATAAGGTATTGGCTATAGTTGGTATCCTGGTACTCATCCACCATTATATACTTAAACTTATTCTGGTATTTGTGCAGTACATCAGGAAAATCGCGAAGCAATACATTGGTTTTGTACAGCAGGTCGTCGAAGTCCATTGCTGACGATTTAAAAAGCCTCAGATTATACTCGCGGTATATCTCAACAGTCTTTCCGCGCCCGCTTACTTCATCATCCGACATTATTTCGGGATTGGCGGCATAGGCTTTGGGTGATATCAAACTGTTTTTTGCTGTTGAAATACGACTTTGTACAAACCCAGGTTTATACAGCTTGTCGTCAAGGCCCATTTCTTTAATAATGGTTTTGAGTAGACTTTTGCTGTCAGCGCTGTCATATATGGTAAAGTTCGAAGGGTAGTTGAGCTTTTCAGCTTCTATGCGCAGTATGCGTGCGAAGATGCTATGGAAGGTTCCCATCCAGATATTGCGGGCTTCAGAGCCACCAATCACTTGGGCTATACGTTCCTTCATTTCTTTTGCTGCCTTATTTGTAAAGGTGAGCGAAAGTATATTGAAGGGATCAACGCCTTTATTTATAAGGTGTACTACCCGGTAGGTTAAAACACGGGTTTTACCAGAGCCGGCACCAGCTATAACCATGGACGGTCCGTCGGTATGCTCTACTGCTGCCCTTTGAGCGGCATTGAGTGAGTTAAGGTATTGCATTTGCACAAAAATACACCTTTCGGCAAATGGGTTTGTTCTTTCTCAAACTGAAATATAAACAAGGTATCAATACATTTTTACGTTCGCGATGATGGGCTTTCTGCTGCCTGTTCAATATTTCACTAAAAATCAATGAAAATTCTTGATTTTCAATGTTGGATTATTCATTAATTCTTGTACATTTGCACCCCCAATTTAAAGATTCGGGACCGTTTTAACGCGCGAATAAACTGATAAAGAGCAATATTGTATTATGCCAACCATCCAGCAACTTGTACGCAAGGGTAGGGTTACCAAAGAGAAGCCAAGCAAATCTGCCGCCCTCGCCTCTTGTCCACAACGCCGCGGCGTATGTGTACGTGTGTACACCACTACACCCAAGAAGCCAAACTCAGCCATGAGAAAGGTAGCCCGTGTGCGCCTTACCAATGGCAAAGAAGTAAACGCCTACATTGGCGGTGAAGGCCACAACCTTCAGGAGCACAGTATAGTGCTTGTACGTGGCGGAAGGGTGAAAGACTTGCCGGGTGTGCGCTACCATATAGTACGCGGCGCTCTTGACACAGCCGGTGTCAATGGTCGTACCCAACGCCGATCTAAATACGGCACCAAACGGCCTAAACCAGGTGCACCAGCTCCAGCCAAGAAGAAATAAAGAATAAGTCATGAGAAGGAAGACCGCGAAAAAACGCATCATACTGCCAGACCCAAAGTTTAACGATGTACTCGTTACAAAGTTTGTGAACACCATGATGCTTCAGGGTAAGAAGAACCTCGCATACAATATTTTCTACGGTGCAATTGACATTGTAGACGGTAAAGGTGAAGAGGCGGGCCTGGAAGTTTGGAAAAAAGCCCTGAACAATGTTACCCCTTCTGTAGAAGTAAGAAGCCGCCGTGTAGGTGGTGCCACATTTCAGATTCCACAACCCGTGCGCGACAACAGGAAGGCAGCAATGGCCATGCAGTGGCTTATAGGCTATGCCCGCAAGCGCAACGAAAAAACAATGAGTCAGCGATTGGCTGCTGAGATTCTCGCCGCCGCCCGTGAAGAAGGTGCAGCATTCAAAAAGAAGGAAGATACCCACAGAATGGCAGAAGCTAACAGAGCTTTCTCTCATTTCAGGTTCTAAGTGATAGAAAACAGAGCTGAAAGAAAACTACAATGGCCAAGAGAGATTTAAAATATACAAGAAATATCGGTATCGCTGCCCATATCGATGCCGGTAAAACTACTACCACTGAGCGTATCCTCTATTATGGAGGCGTAAGCCACAAAATAGGTGAAGTACACGACGGTGCCGCTACAATGGACTGGATGGAGCAAGAGCAGGAGCGCGGTATGACCATTACTTCGGCTGCTACCACTCTCAACTGGGATTATCGTGGTCAGAAATACCACGTTAACATTATTGACACTCCAGGTCACGTTGACTTTACTGTTGAGGTAAACAGGTCTCTGCGGGTTCTCGATGGTCTCGTTTTTCTTTTTAGTGCTGTTGATGGTGTTGAACCACAATCTGAAACAAACTGGCGTCTTGCCAACAATTACAATGTACCTCGTATCGGTTTTGTAAACAAAATGGACCGTCAGGGAGCTGACTTTCTTGGCGTTTGCAAACAAGTTCGAGAAATGCTCGGAAGCTACGCGCTACCACTTCAGATTCCAATTGGTGATGAAGAGCATTTTAAAGGTGTGGTTGATTTGATCAACTTCCGTGGAATCGTTTGGAATGAAGATGATTTGGGAATGACTTTTAGTGAAGTTCCTATTCCCGCAGAGATACTTGACGAAGCGCGCGAGTACCGCGAGAAACTTCTTGAAGCTGTCGCTGAATTCAACGACACCCTCATGGAAAAATATTTCGTTGATCCGGAATCACTTACCGAAAGAGAAATTCTTGACGCTTTACGCGAAGCTACCATCACCGGCAAAGTAGTACCAATGATGTGCGGATCTTCATTCAAAAACAAAGGCGTGCAGGCAATGCTCGATATGGTTATGGAAATTCTTCCTTCGCCGCTTGATATCGAAGCAATCATTGGCACAAACCCTGACACCGGCGCCGAGGAAAGAAGAAAGCCGGGCTTCGATGAGCCTTTTGCAGCTCTCGCATTCAAAATTGCTACTGACCCTTTCGTAGGCCGTCTTTGTTTTACAAGAGCTTACTCAGGCGTATTGGAGTCGGGTTCATACATTCTCAATGCACGCACTGGCAGGAAGGAGCGTATTTCGCGCATCTTCCAAATGCACGCCAACAAGCAAAACCAAATCGACAGCCTTGGAGCAGGCGATATTGGTGCACTTGTAGGATTTAAGGATATTAAAACCGGAGACACGCTTTGTGCTGAAAACAAGCCAATTGTACTCGAGTCAATGAATTTCCCTGAGCCTGTAATTGGTCTTGCTATTGAGCCTAAAACTCAAGCTGATCTTGACAGACTTGGTGTAGGTCTTTCTAAACTCGCCGAAGAAGATCCAACATTCCAGGTGCGTACCGACGAAGAAACCGGGCAAACCATTATTAGCGGAATGGGTGAGCTTCACCTTGAAATTATCATAGACCGTCTACGTCGTGAATTCAAAGTAGAGGTAAATCAGGGAGCTCCACAGGTTTCATATAAAGAAGCAATTACTGGCACTGTTGAACACAGAGAAGTGTATAAGAAACAAACCGGTGGTCGTGGTAAATTTGCGGATATAGTTGTAAGAATAGAGCCGGGCGATCCAGAGAAACCAGGACTTATATTCGTTAACGAGGTAAAGGGTGGTAACATCCCAAGAGAATTTGTTCCTTCAGTAGAGAAAGGATTTAAAGAAGCAATGAAGAATGGTGTGCTGGCGGGTTACCAACTCGATAGCCTTAAAGTCTCTCTTCTCGATGGTTCGTTCCACGCTGTCGATTCAGACGCGCTTTCTTTCGAACTGGCTGCTAAAATGGCTTACCGCGAGGCATTGCCAAAAGCTAAACCGGTACTCCTCGAGCCCATCATGAAGCTCGAAGCACTTACCCCTGAAGAAAATATGGGAGATATAGTTGGTGACCTTAACCGTCGTCGTGGTACTATTGAAGGTATGGGCGATCGTTCCGGAGCGAAAGTTATCAAGGCGAAAGTTCCGCTCTCTGAAATGTTTGGCTATGTTACTTCGCTTCGCACCATGTCATCAGGTCGTGCTACTTCTACTATGGAGTTCTCGCATTATCATGAAGCCCCGCGCAATATAGCTGAAGAGGTAATTGCTAAGGCAAAAGGAAAGAAATTAACAGCTTAACCCCAGTATTCATAACGATGAGTCAGAAAATCCGCATAAAGCTTAAGTCTTACGATCACAATCTCGTAGACAAATCAGCTGAGAAGATTGTGAAAACAGTGAAAAGCACCGGTGCTGTAGTGAGTGGTCCAATTCCACTTCCCACACACAAGCGCATTTACACAGTGCTTCGTTCACCCCACGTGAACAAGAAATCAAGAGAGCAATTTGAGTTGTGCGCTTACAAGCGACTGCTCGATATTTACAGTTCTTCGTCTAAAACAGTTGATGCGCTCATGCGACTTGAGCTACCCAGCGGTGTAGAGGTGGAGATAAAAGTTTGATCATTTACAAACCAAGAAAATGCCAGGATTAATAGGTAAAAAAATCGGAATGACCAGCACGTTCAGCGCAGACGGTAAAAACTTTGCGTGCACGATTATACAGGCTGGTCCTTGCGTTGTTACGCAAGTGAAGACCGATGCGAAAGACGGCTACAGCGCTGTTCAGCTCGCATTCGGCGAAAGGAAGGAGAAAAATACTCCCGCTCCACTAAAAGGGCATTTCAAAAAAGCCAAAACGACTCCCAAACAGAAGTTGGTTGAATTTTCTGGCTTCGAGCAAGATTTGAAACTGGGCGACCACGTAGGTGTAGATCTCTTTAGCGAAGGAGAATTTATTTCAGTAATCGGCAAGAGCAAGGGTAAAGGATTCCAGGGTGTTGTAAAACGTCACGGGTTTGCTGGAGTAGGGCAGGCCACACACGGTCAGCACAATAGGCTGCGTGCCCCAGGTTCTGTGGGTGCAGCTTCATTCCCATCACGTGTATTTAAAGGTATGCGCATGGCCGGCCAAACTGGTGATGCCCGGGTAACCATCGAAAACATAGAGGTGCTAAAGGTGATGCCTGAGCAATCACTAATGGTTATTAAAGGCGCAGTACCAGGCCCTAAAGGCTCATTCGTAATCCTTGAGAAAAACTAATGGAACTAGCAGTATATAATATCGCAGGCAAAGAGGTAAAGAAGCTTAAACTCAATGATGAAATCTTTGGGATCGAGCCTAATGACCACGCCATTTACCTTGACGTGAAACAATACGGCGCCAACAACCGCCAGGGTACACACAAGTCAAAAGAAAGAAACGAGATCTCTGGTAGTACCAAAAAGATCAAGAAGCAAAAAGGTACGGGCGGTGCACGCGCCGGTAGCATCAAGAACCCACTCTTCAGAGGTGGTGGACGGGTGTTTGGACCTCGTCCTAGAGACTACAGTTTCAAACTCAACAAAAAACTGAAAGTGCTTGCCCGCAAATCGGCTTTGGCATACAAGGCTCAGGGTAACATGATTACGATTGTTGAAGATTTCAAACTCGAAACTCCAAAGACCCAAGAGTACCTTAAAATAATGGGTGCATTAAAAGTTGCAGATCAAAAACCACTTTTGGTGTTGGCTGAAACAGATAATGTACTATCTTTGTCGTCCCGTAATTGCGAGGGGCATAAAGTAGTGTCAGCCAGCGACTTGTGTACATACGACATTTTGCGACACAAGTCATTGGTTATTTCTGAAAGTGCCATCCCTGTTATTGAGAACGTTTTAAATAGATTTCAACGATGAGTCAGGTTATTATAAAGCCGGTCATTACAGAAAAAATGACTGCAGCTTCTGAGAACATGAACCGATATGGTTTCATAGTAAAGCGTGGTGCCAATAAGATTGAAATCAAAAACGCAATCGAGTCGCTCTACGGCGTAAATGTTAGCAATGTTTGGACGATGCGTTACAGCGGAAAGTCAAAGTCTAAGTTTACAAAGAAAGGACTTGTTCAGGGAAATACTTCAGCTTACAAGAAAGCAATGGTTGCACTGGCCGAAGGTGAAACAATTGACCTTTACGGCAACATATAAAGAATACAGCGATGGGAGTTAGAAAACTTCGCCCTACTAGCCCGGGGCAACGACATAAAGTAGCAAATACCTTTTCGGAGATCACATCAGATCAGCCAGAAAAGTCACTTCTCACTACCATACACAAGTCTGGTGGACGTAATAACCAAGGTCGAATGACCATGCGTTACATCGGTGGTGGACACAAAAAGCGTTACAGAATTATCGATTTCAAACGCGATAAACATGGAATGGACGCTACTGTTTCTTCTGTCGAATACGATCCGAACAGAACTGCCCGCATTTCATTGGTTCAGTACACCGATGGTGAGAAGAGATATATTATCGCACCTGAAGGTATAAAAGTGGGACAGGTATTGCGAAGCGGTGAAGGTGTAGCTCCTGAAGTGGGCAATGCGCTTTACCTTTCAGAGGTGCCTCTTGGTACGGTAATTCACAATATTGAAATGCGTCCGGGTCAGGGTGGAATCATAGCACGTGGTGCAGGTTCATATGCCCAGCTCAATGCCCGTGATGGCAAGTACGCAATTCTTAAAATGCCATCGGGCGAAACCAGAATGGTTCTCGTTACGTGCATGGCTACCATTGGAACTGTTTCGAATGGAGAGCATTTCTTGGAGCGTTCTGGTAAAGCAGGACGCAGCCGCTGGAAAGGTCGCCGTCCAAGAGTGCGTGGAGTTGTTATGAACCCTGTTGATCACCCCATGGGTGGAGGTGAAGGCCGAAACGCCGGAGGTCACCCACGATCAAGAAAAGGCATTCCAGCTAAAGGATTCAAAACAAGAAATAAAAAGAAAGCGTCGAGCAAATACATTATCGAACGCAAAAAGAAATAATTGAATTATGAGCAGGTCACTGAAAAAACCGCCATTTGTGCACTATAAGCTGCAAACAAGAGTAGATGATGCTCAGGCTAACAGCAAGAAAGCCGTAATTAAAACATGGTCAAGAGCCAGTACTATTACTCCCGACTTTGTAGGGCTTACATTCGCAGTGCACAACGGAAATAAATTTATTCCGGTGTATGTCACCGAAAATATGGTGGGTCATAAATTGGGCGAGTTTTCTCCAACGAGAACTTTCCGTGGCCACGCCGGTAACCGAAAAGATAAAAAACGATAAATCGGATTTAAACCCGATAAACTGAACAACTATGGGTTCAAGGAAAAAAATAGCAGCCGACGCGCGCAAGGAAGCGAGAAAAACACTCGCCATTGCCAAGCTGAATAATGTACCTACATCACCGCGCAAAATGCGACTTGTGGCGGATGTAGTGCGCGGTGAAAGCGCAGTTAAAGCACTGAATATGCTGAAGTTTATGCCGCAGGAAGCAGCGCGCAGAATGGAGAAACTTCTCCTTTCGGCTGTTGCAAACTGGGAAGCGAAGAATGAAGGCAAAAATGTTGATGAGCAAGGCGTATTTATCAAAGAATTGGCTGTAGACAGCGGTCGTATGTTGAAAAGACTTCGCCCGGCTCCGCAAGGAAGAGCTCACAGAATTCGCAAGCGTTCAAATCACGTAACAATAATTTTAGACAGCACTAAGTAAGATGGGACAAAAGACCAATCCAATAGGAAATAGACTAGGCTTTATCCGCGGTTGGGATTCCAACTGGTTTGGAGGTAATGACTATGCAGATAAAATTGTTGAAGACGATAAAATTCGTCAGTACCTGAAAGTGCGTCTCATCAAAGCCAGTATTTCTACAATCATTATTGAGCGTACGCTAAAACTTGTTACTGTAACTATTAAAACTGCCCGTCCCGGTGTAATCATAGGACGTCAGGGTCAGGAAGTTGATAAACTCAAAGAAGAACTTAAGAAGCTTACCGGTAAAGATGTACAAATTAACATCTTTGAAATTAAGCGCCCTGAGCTTGACGCACGCCTGGTTGCAGATAGCATCGCACGTCAGATTGAAGGACGTATTTCATTCAGGAGAGCAGTGAAAATGGGCATCGCATCAACCATGCGAATGGGTGCAGAAGGTATCAAGGTTACTTGCTCAGGAAGATTGAACAGTGCTGAGATGGCTCGTACCGAAAGCTATAAGGAAGGACGTACACCACTGCATACTTTTCGCGCAGATATCGATTACGCTCTTGCCGAAGCCCACACTAAGATGGGTAGAATCGGAGTGAAAGTATGGATTTGCAAAGGAGAAGTTTACGGTAAAAGAGACCTTTCACCAAGCATTGAAACCGGAAAAGTGCAAACTGCTCAGCCAAAACAACAGGGCGGCGGGGGCGACAGACCAGCACCGCGCAAGCCAAGAGGTAATCAAGGCGGACAAGGAGGACAGGGCGGTGGACGCGGTCCACGCAGATAATATTAAGAAACGCGAATAAATAAACAGCGATGTTACAACCGAAAAGAACGAAGTTCAGAAAAGCAATGAAGGGCCGAATGAAAGGCAACTCCACCAGGGGTACTTCCATTGCGTTCGGATCTTTTGGAATCAAAACTACTGAAGAAGCTTTTATCACTGCCCGACAAATCGAAGCCGCACGTATTGCAGTAACACGATTTATGAAAAGGGAAGGAAAAGTTTGGATCAGAATTTTTCCTGACAAACCTATCACCGCAAAGCCAGCTGAAGTAAGGATGGGAAAAGGTAAAGGAGCTCCAAGTCATTGGGTAGCTGTAGTTCGACCAGGCAGAATGCTTTTCGAAGCTGATGGAGTTCCACTCGCCGTTGCGCAAGAAGCACTTAGACTGGCCGCTCAGAAATTACCGGTAAAAACAAGATTTGTAGTGCGTAGAGATTACGCAGAATGATAAACGTTATGAAGGCAAAAGAAATAGCAGATCTCAAGACTGCGGAACTCAAGGAAAAACTCGAAATCGAAGTAGAAGGTCTACAGAAGATGAAGCATACCCATGCAATATCTACACTGGAGAATCCAATACAGCTTCGCGCAAGGCGTCGCACAGTGGCTCGCCTTCAAACAGAGTTGAATAAAAGAAATTAAGTGGTAGTCTACAAGAAACATTAAACAGTAATGTCAACAGAATTAAGAAAACTTAGAAAACAGAGAATCGGGGTCGTTTCGAGCAACAAAATGACCAAATCGATCACTGTTGTCGTGGAACGAAAAGTGAAGCATCCGCTTTACGGAAAGTTCATCAAGAACACTTCAAAGTTCGTAGCTCACGACGAGAATAACGACTGCAATATTGGAGATACCGTGCGCATTATGGAAACCCGCAAGCTTAGCAAACGCAAAAACTGGCGTCTTGTTGAGATTGTAGAACGAGCAAAATAATCTGAGATGATACAGCAGGAGAGCAGGCTCAAAGTAGCCGATAATAGTGGAGCCAAAGAAGTACTTTGTATAAGAGTACTTGGTGGTACACGCAGAAGATACGCCTCTGTGGGTGATAAAATCGTTGTATCTGTTAAAGATGCAATGCCCTCAGGTAACATCAAAAAAGGAGTTGTTTCAAAAGCAGTGGTAGTGCGCACCAGCAAAGAAGTACGCCGTCCGGATGGGTCATATATCCGATTTGATGACAATGCAGTGGTGCTGCTGAACAATACTGGCGAGATGAGGGGTACCCGTATTTTCGGCCCTGTAGCACGCGAGCTTAGAGATAAACAGTTTATGAAAATTGTTTCATTGGCCCCAGAGGTACTTTAAAACGAACAATGCATCAAGCAATGAAGATACACATTAAAAAAGACGACAACGTACAGGTAATGAGTGGCACCGCCAAAGGTGAAACCGGTAAGGTCGTTTCGGTTGACTCTCAGAAATACCGCGCAGTTGTGGAAGGAGTGAATCTGGTGTCACGTCACACAAAACCAACCGCAGCAAATCCACAGGGTGGTATCATAAAGAAGGAAGCTTCGATTCATATCAGCAATCTTCTTTTGGTAGACCCAAAATCAGGCAAAGGCGGTCGCATAGGTCGCAAGAAAGATGCCGAAGGAAAGTCAGTTAGATACTTTAAAAAAACAGGTCAGGAGGTTTAATTATGCACACACCGAGACTTAAAACAAAATACAAGGAAGAAGTAATTCCTGCACTCGCAAAAGAGTTCGGATACAAGTCTTCAATGGAGATTCCACGGTTGGAAAAAATATGCCTTAACCAAGGACTTGGCGACGCAGTTGCCGATAAGAAACTGGTTGACGCTGCCATCGTGGAGATGTCGAATATAGCCGGTCAAAAAGCCGTTGCGACCAATTCCAAGAAAGATATTTCAAACTTCAAACTTCGCAAGGGAATGCCTATCGGAGCAAGAGTCACCCTTCGCGGTGACAGGATGTATGAATTTCTCGACAGGCTCATTTCGATTTCCCTACCGCGCACACGCGATTTTCGCGGTGTGAAAGCTACCGGATTTGATGGAAGAGGCAATTTCACCATGGGCGTGAAAGAGCAAATCATCTTCCCGGAAATTAATATTGAAAAAGTTAACAAAATCAATGGAATGGATATCACCTTCGTGACCAACGCTAAGAGCGATGAAGAAGCCAAAGCGCTTATGTCAGAATTCGGTTTCCCATTCACAAAAAAATAATAGAGCTACCATGGCAAAAGAATCAATGAAAGCCCGTCAGCGCAAGCGTATCAAAATGCACGCTAAATATGCTGCAAAAAGGGCAGAACTGAAAGCTGCAGGCGACTGGGATGGTCTTCAGAAACTACCCAAGAACTCATCTAAAGTTCGCCTTCACAACAGGTGTCTTCTCACTGGAAGACCCAGAGGTTATATGCGTCAGTTTGGTCTCTCCAGGGTAACGTTCCGGGAAATGGCTCTTGATGGCAAAATACCAGGTATCAAAAAAGCCAGTTGGTAACTTAATAAAGAAAGATCACAATGTATTCAGATCCAATAGCAGACTACCTCACACGATTGCGCAACGCCATAATGGCTAAAAAACGCGTCGTTGAAATTCCAGCATCGAATATCAAAAAGGAAATGACCAAAATCCTTATGGAGAAAGGTTATATCCTAAACTATAAGTTTGATGATACCAGCGTTCAGGGCAGCATTAAAATCGCGTTGAAATATCATCCTGTTACCAAAGCTTCAGCTATCAAGAAGCTGGAAAGGGCGTCAAGTCCTGGTTTGCGATACTATCGCGGAGCCGATGAGCTACCAAGGGTATTGAATGGTCTCGGAATTTCTATCATCAGCACTTCTAAAGGACTGATGACCGATAAAGAAGCACGCACCCAGAATGTAGGCGGCGAAGTAATTTGCTACGTATATTAATCCAGAAAGAACACAGAAATGTCACGAATAGGAAAAGCACCGATTACAGTACCAGCCAAAGTTACCATCGCTATTGAGGGTAATGAAGTAACTGTGAAAGGACCCAAAGGAGAACTTAAGCAAATCATAGACGCTGCCGTTCAGGTGAAAGTTGAAGAGGGAATTGTTACCCTTACTCGCGCCAATGAAGAAAAGGATACAAGGGCCAAGCATGGATTGTACAGGTCTCTGATCAATAATATGGTACAGGGAGTAAGTACAGGCTTCTCGGTGAAGCAGGAGTTGGTAGGAGTTGGTTATCGCGCTAAAACCACAGGTCAGCAATTGGAGCTTTCTCTGGGTTACTCGCACCCTATTGTTCTAGAGGTTCCATCTGAAATAAAAATCAGTTCGGAAGCTCTCAAAGGACAAAACCCAACCATCACCATGGAGTCGCATGATAAGCAACTTCTCGGACTGGTTGCGGCGAAAATAAGATCATTCAGGAAACCTGAACCTTACAAAGGAAAAGGAATCCGTTTTGCAGGTGAACAAGTTAGAAGAAAAGCCGGAAAATCGGCAGGAAAATAAGTTAGCGTTATGTCAAACACAAAAGTTGATAGAAGAGCACGAATTAAGCGAAGTGTCCGAAAGAATATTTTCGGAACTGCTGAAAAGCCCAGACTATCTGTATACAGAAGCAACACACAGATTTACGCACAGATTATCGATGATAATTCAGGTAAAACCCTCGTGTCATGCGGTTCGCTGAAGAACGATTCAGCTCAAAAGATTGCAAAGGTAGAGCAAGCCAAAATTGTTGGTAAAGAACTCGCTGAAAAAGCGGTTCAAGCCGGCATCTCCCAGGTAGTGTTCGACCGCAACGGATATTTGTATCATGGCAGAGTGAAATCCTTTGCTGAATCAGCACGTGAAGGCGGCTTAAAATTTTAATCGACTATGTCAAAAGCAAATATAAAAAGAGTAAAGTCAAGCGAAATAGAGCTTAAAGACAAACTCGTTGCAATCAACAGGGTAACGAAAGTTACCAAGGGTGGTAGAACATTCAGCTTTTCTGCAATTGTTGTTGTAGGAAACGAAAACGGAGTGGTAGGCCACGGACTTGGCAAAGCCAAAGAAGTAACCACTGCAATCGCCAAAGGAATTGACGATGCCAAGAAGAATTTAGTGAAAGTGCCAATTGTAAATGGTACAGTACCTCACTATCAAATGGGTAAATTCTCAGGTGCCAAGATACTTCTTAAGCCTGCTTCAAACGGCACCGGTGTAATAGCCGGTGGTGCGATGCGCGCAGTACTTGAAAGTGTAGGTATAAAGGATGTACTTGCCAAGTCGCAGGGATCTTCAAACCCGCACAACGTGGTAAAAGCTACAATGGACGCACTCACCAATATGAGAGACGCCCGTTCAGTAGCCCAACACAGAGGTTTGACACTTTCACGTGTATTTAACGGTTAATTATCCATAAAGAAATGGCACAAAAAATAATTGTTACCCAGGTGCGCAGCGCCATTAACAAGCCAAAGACCCAGAAAATTACTCTTGTGGCTTTGGGTTGTAAAAAACTCAACAGGCCCGTGGAAAAAGAAGCTACGCCACAGGTCCTTGGAATGATCAATAAGGTGAAGCACCTTTTAAAAGTTGAAGAAGTATAAATAGCGCCTAGCGCAAAACGACAATAAAATGGATTTGAGTAATTTGAAGCCTGCCAAAGGCTCGACAAAAACCAAAAAACGCCTCGGTAGGGGTGAAGGTTCCGGAACTGGCGACACAGCAGGTCGCGGCCACAAGGGAGCCAAATCACGAAGCGGTTACAAAAGTAAGCGTGGTTTCGAAGGAGGCCAGATGCCTTTGCAGAGACGTGTGCCCAAATTTGGTTTCACCAGCCCAAACAGGGTGGAATATAAAGCAATCAATCTGGATGTACTGGAGAGATTAGCTACTGAAAAGAATATTACCGTTTTCTCACCTGAAGTATTTGCCGGCAACGGTCTCTGCAGCAAGAGAGAATTGGTAAAAGTACTCGGACGTGGAATATTGAACGCCAAGGTACAGGTTACTGCTCATGCCTTTTCTGCTACAGCCAAAACGGCCATTGAAAGCAAAGGCGGCGAAATAACTCAATTATAAAAGCTTTTTGAACGAACACAAGGCATGAAGAATTTCATCCAAACTATAAAGAATATCTGGAGTATTGAAGAACTCAGAACCAGAATTTTGAATACCCTGGCGCTATTGCTGGTGTTCAGAATAGGTTCCTACATTGTACTTCCCGGTATTAATTCTGCAGCGTTGGCTGCTGCCAACGATGGCGGTGGCGGTCTTGCCGGTCTCCTTGACTTATTTACCGGCGGTGCATTTAATAGAGCTTCTATTTTTAGTCTTGGTATTATGCCCTACATCTCTGCATCTATTATCATGCAGTTGATGGGTATTGCAGTACCTACTATTCAGAAAATGCAAAAAGAGGGAGAGAGCGGACGCAAGAAAATAAATCAGTATACCCGCTTTCTGACTATCGTTATTACTTGTTTTCAAGCTCCTGGCTACATTGCTGCTTCTGTTCCGCTCGAAGCACGTCTCGATGATTCTTTACTCTGGTGGACCACCTCAATTATCATACTCACCGCAGGTACTCTTTTTGTGATGTGGTTGGGTGAGCGCATTACCGATAGAGGTATTGGCAATGGAATTTCTCTTCTCATTATGATCGGTATTATTGCTGGGCTTCCAAGCGCATTTTTTCAGGAAGTACTTGCAGCCACCGGCTCTGAGGGCAATGGACTTGTCATACTTCTTATTGAACTCGTTGCGCTCCTTGTTGTTATTGCGGCCACTGTTGCACTGGTGCAAGCAGTGAGAAGGGTGCCACTTCAATTTCCGAAACGTCAAGTAGGCGATCGTCAATACTCTGAAGGTGCCCGTCAGTACATTCCACTCAAGGTAAACAGTGCAGGAGTTATGCCTATCATTTTTGCTCAAGCTATTATGTTCGTGCCGCTCTACATTGCGCAGTACAGCGACTCACAGTCAGGCATTATTGTAGAGCTGGCAAACTTCACTGGCCTTTGGTACAATGTTTTGTTCTTTGTAATGGTAGTAGCATTTACGTATTTCTACACTGCGATCACTGTGAATCCAAATCAGATGGCCGATGACCTGAAAAGAAATGGTGGATTTATACCCGGTGTAAAACCAGGCAAATCTACTGCTGACTTTCTTGACAATGTACTATCTCGAATTACACTTCCGGGAGCAATATTCCTAGGGTTTATTGCCATACTTCCGGTATTTGCTATTCAGGCAGGTGTGAAGCAGGCATTCTCAATATACTTTGGTGGTACTTCCCTCCTTATTATGGTAGGTGTAGTGCTCGACACATTGCAACAAATAGAAAGTTATTTACTCATGCGTCATTATGATGGCTTGATGAAGACCGGCAAAATTGCAGGTCGTGCAGCAAGCTTCGGAATGGCTGGTTAAAAAAAAAATTGAAAGTACCGTATGGCAAAACAATCCTCGATCGAACAAGATGGCACAATCACGGAAGCATTGTCCAATGCAATGTTCAAAGTCGAGTTGGAAAATGGACACGTTATAATAGCACATATTTCAGGAAAGATGAGGATGCACTACATCAAAATCCTTCCTGGTGATAAAGTGAAAGTAGAAATGTCACCATACGATCTTTCAAAAGGTAGAATCACATTTAGGTACAAATAATCGGGAACGATGAAAACCAAAGCAAGCATAAAGAAGCGTTCGGCAGAATGCAAAATAGTACGACGAAAAGGAAAGTTGTACGTGATTAACAAAAAGAACCCAAAGTTCAAACAACGTCAAGGATAAGAAAACTCATTACTATGGCTAGGATAGCTGGTATAGATTTACCAAAAAACAAAAGAGGTGTAATAGGACTTACCTATATCTACGGAATAGGGAGGTCGCGGGCATCAGAAATTTTGGCGAAAGCCAATGTAAGCGAAGATAAGCGCGTACAGGATTGGGATGATGACGAACTTTCAAAAATTCGTACTTATCTCAATGAGTCTTTCAAAGTGGAAGGCGCACTTCGTTCAGAAATCCAAACCAATATAAAACGACTTATGGACATTGGTTGCTACCGAGGTGTGCGTCACCGTTCAGGTTTGCCGCTCCGTGGACAAAGAACTAAAAACAACTCACGTACAAGAAAAGGTAAGCGTAAAACTGTTGCCAACAAGAAGAAGGTAACCAAGTAAAAGCTGATTGTACCATTCAAAACTGATTGAATTATGGCCAAGACAAACGTTAAAAAGAAGCGCAATGTAAAGGTGGATGCTGCCGGTGAAGCGCACATCCAGGCTTCTTTTAATAATATCATTATTTCGCTCACCAACGGCACAGGTCAGGTTATTAGCTGGTCAACTGCCGGAAAGCAAGGCTTTCGCGGATCAAAAAAGAATACACCATACGCTGCTCAGGTAGCCGCCGAAGACGCATCAAAAGTTGCTTTTGAAGCCGGGTTAAGAAAGGTGAAAGTATATGTTAAAGGACCGGGTGCCGGCCGTGAGTCGGCCATCAGGTCTATTCACAACGCAGGTATTGAAGTCACTGAAATTGTGGATGTAACCCCGGTTCCACACAATGGATGTCGCCCCCCAAAACGCAGAAGAGTTTAATAATCCCCCGTCAGCACCTGACAAAATTTACACGAAGATATGGCACGATATACAGGCCCCAAATCAAAAGTTGCACGTCGTTTTAGAGAACCAATCTTTGGTCCTGATAAGGCGCTTGAAAGAAAGAATTACCCTCCCGGTTTTCACGGACCTAACAAGCGCCGTGGAAAGCAGTCGGAATACGCAGTGCAACTTGCTGAGAAACAAAAAGCTAAGTATACTTATGGTATCCTTGAGCGCCAATTCGCAAAGATGTTTGATAAAGCTTCACGCAAAATCGGTATTACCGGTGAGTTGCTTTTGCAATTTTGTGAAGCCCGTCTTGACAATGTTGTATATCGTATGGGTCTTGCACCAACCCGCCGTGCTGCGCGTCAGTTGGTAGGTCATCGTCACATTACTGTAAATGGTGGTGTGGTAAACATTCCATCGTTTTCACTAAAACCTGGCGATAAAGTTGCAGTTCGTGAGCGATCTAAGTCGCTCGAAGTAATAAGCAACTCGCTTACTGCCTCATCGTCGAAAAGAGTGGAATATGTTGATTTCAATAAGTCTACGCTTGAAGGTACTTTTATTCAGAACCCAAGCCGCGAGATGATACCTGAAAACATCAAAGAACAACTCATCGTCGAGCTATACTCGAAATAATTAAACTTTAAGGAAACCTAAATGGCCATTCTAGAATTTCAGAGACCGGATAAGGTCGTAATGATCGAATCCGATAATCAAGCCGGAAAATTTGAATTCCGCCCGTTGGAGCCAGGATATGGCATAACCATAGGCAATGCGCTACGCCGAATCCTTCTCTCTTCTCTCGAAGGTTTTGCAATCACTTCTGTGAAAATAGAAGGTGTAGATCATGAGTTTTCTTCTATCAAAGGGGTGGTTGAAGATGTTACCGAAATAGTGCTGAATCTGAAGCAAGTTCGTTTCAAGAGACAGATTGACTCAACTGACAATGAGCGCGTGAACATCGTTATCAATGGCGATGATAAATTTACAGCCGGCGATATCGGAAAGTTTACTTCAGCTTTTCAGGTTCTTAATCCTGATTTAGTAATTTGCAATATGGAGAAATCTATAAAGCTCGAAATTGAGATGAACATAGGTAAAGGACGCGGATACCGCCCTTCTGAGGAAAATAAGGTGAGCAACGCTCCAATTGGAACCATCTTCATTGACTCCATATTCACCCCGATCCGCAAAGTGAATTACACCATAGAGAACTTCAGGGTAGAGCAGAAAACTGACTACGAGAAACTCATCATGGAAGTAGTTACCGACGGCTCTATTAATCCTAAAGACTCACTGCAGGAAGCGGCAAAAATTCTGATTCATCACTTTATGCTTTTCTCTGACGAACGCATCACGCTCGACAACGAAGAAAAAACTGAAACTGAAGAATTTGATGAGACATCGCTCCATATGCGTCAGTTGCTTAAAACGAAGCTTGTTGATATGGATCTTTCTGTAAGGGCGCTGAACTGCCTGAAGGCCGCTGATATTGACACCCTTGGTGATTTGGTTTCTTTCAACAAGAACGATCTGTTGAAATTCAGAAATTTCGGTAAAAAATCACTCACAGAGCTTGAAGACCTGATCGAAACGAAAGGACTTCACTTCGGGATGAATGTAGCTAAATACAAACTCGATAAGGAATAATTTGGCTTAGCCGAGCTTTTTGCGAAAGCCTAACACGAAATAAAATGAGACACGGAAATAAAAATAACGCCCTTGGCAGAAAAACAGCCCACAGAAGTGCTATGCTGTCGAATATGGCTTGCTCGCTCATTGAGCACAAGCGAATTACCACCACCGTGGCCAAGGCAAAGGAGCTTCGTAAGTTCGTGGAGCCTATTATCACGAAGTCGAAAACTGACTCGACCCATTCGCGTCGCACAGTGTTCAGTTCGCTGAAAAGCAAAGACCATGTAAGCGAGCTATTTCGCGATGTGGCGCCTAAGGTGGCCGAGCGTGAAGGCGGCTATACCCGCATTATCAAACTTGGTTTTCGCCAGGGTGACTCTGCTGAGATGGCTATGATTGAGCTTGTTGACTTTAATGAGCTGCTCATTAAAGAATCAAAGGTGAAAACCCGACGTAGCCGCCGAGGAGGTAAAAAGGCAGGCACTGTAGCCGAAGCAGCCCCCGCTGCTGAAGTGAAAGCTGAAACTGCTGCTGCAGAAGTAGCTGAAACGCCAGAAGCGATTGCTCCTGATGCTCCAACAGAAAGTAACGATACGGCTGATGTTAATCCTGAGGATACTACAAAAGAGTAAGTTGTTTAAAAATACACCAGTAGAAAAGGACAGTGCTTTTGGCATTGTCCTTTTTTTTTAATCTTTTTGCACCATGCAATCTTCACTATCAAAACCTGCAATACTCCTGCTTCAGGATGGAACCGTTTATCATGGTAAAGCCGCGGGCGCCATCGGTACAACAACCGGCGAAATTGCTTTCAATACCGGTATGACTGGATACCAAGAAATCTTTACGGACCCATCTTACTTCGGACAAGTGGTAGTGATGGCTTCCGTCCATATAGGAAATTACGGAGTGCACCCGGACGAGATTGAATCTGAATCGATCAAAATTGCGGGACTTGTTTGCAAAAAATTTTCGGAGTATTACAGCAGGCCTGGGGCAGGTTCTTCGCTTCAGGCTTATTTTGAAAAAGATGGAAAAGTGGGAATCTGCGATATTGATACCCGCTCACTTATAAGGCATATCCGAACAAAGGGTGCAATGAACTGCATTATTTCATCAGATGTAAGCGACATTGCTAAGCTCAGAGAATTGCTCGATGCTACACCGAGTATGGACGGCCTTGAACTTTCATCGAAAGTTACCTGTAGCCAACCCTACCAGCTGGGCAATGAGAGCAGCCCACTGAAAGTGGCTGTGCTTGACCTGGGGGTGAAGAAGAATATTCTTCGCTGTCTGCTTGATAGAGGTTGTCTCATAAAGGTATTTCCGGCAAATACCACTTATATTGAAATGGAAAAGTGGAAGCCTGTTGGATATATTATTACCAATGGCCCCGGCGATCCTTCCGTTATGAAGGATACGATTGGTGAAGTGAATCAAATTATAGAATCCGGTAAACCTGTTTTTGGTATTTGTCTTGGCCATCAAATAATAGCGCTAAGCCAAGGATTGAAAACGGTAAAAATGTTTAATGGCCACAGGGGAATTAACCATCCGGTCAAAAATGTCATTACCGGCAGGGGTGAAATAACATCTCAAAATCATGGTTTCGTAGTAGATTTGGAATCTGCCAAAAGCAATAATAAGGTTCAGATTACCCATGTGCACCTGAACGATGGCACCCTTGCGGGTATCAGACTTGTAAATCGCGACGTATTCTCAGTGC
The DNA here is from genome assembly GCA_038207425.1 of Flavobacteriales bacterium. Lineage (GTDB taxonomy): Bacteria > Bacteroidota > Bacteroidia > Flavobacteriales_D > Cryomorphaceae > JBBQZU01. Next base: position 54,375 of record JBBQZU010000005.1, read on the forward strand.
AATATCACCCGGAGTCATCACCCGGCCCGCATGATTCGCGCTACCTGTTTGACGAGTTCGTAGCTTCTCTTACCCACGTAAAACAATCTGTAACCATATAATTCAAAACCCAATGAGCTACATAGCTAAAATTGAAGCAAGGGAAATACTCGATTCGCGGGGAAATCCAACCATAGAAGTGGATGTAATGACCGAAAACGGAATAATCGGTAGGGCTGCCGTACCTTCAGGAGCATCTACAGGAGCACATGAAGCTGCTGAACTCCGCGATGAAGACAAAAAGAGATACATGGGCAAAGGGGTACTCAAGGCTGTGCACAATGTAAATGTTACGCTCAATAAGGAGTTGAACGGTGCATATGTTTTCGATCAGAATCTTATTGACATGGCGATGGTTGCCATAGATGGCACGGAGAATAAAAGTGCATTGGGCGCCAACGCAATTCTGGGTGTTTCAATGGCAATAGCCAAAGCCGCAGCGCAGGAATCGAATCAGGAACTCTACAGATACATTGGTGGAGTAAGTGCCAATACGCTGCCAATTCCGATGATGAACATCGTAAATGGCGGCTCGCATGCCGACAATAACGTGGATGTTCAGGAATTTATGATCATGCCAATAGGCGCACAAAGCTTCTCGGAAGCACTCCGTATGGGAGTGGAAGTGTTTCATAACCTTAAGTCGGTTCTTAAGGGAATGGGCATGTCGACTAATGTAGGCGATGAAGGCGGTTTTGCACCAAACCTCAAGAGCAATGAAGAAGCACTTCAAATAATAATGAAGGCTATAGAAAAGGCCGGATACAAACCCGGACACGATGTATTCATTGCACTCGATGTAGCTGCAAGCGAATTTTACAACGAAAAAGACAAAACATACCATCTGAGCTCTACCAATGAAAAGTTGAGTGCTGATGATATGATTGCCATGCTTGCATCGTGGAGCAGCAAGTATCCCATTGTAAGTATAGAAGATGGCTTGCATGAAGACGACTGGAAAGGTTGGAAATCATTGACAGACAAACTCGGCAAGAAAATTCAATTGGTTGGTGATGATCTTTTCGTAACGAATACCAAACGACTCCATAAAGGAATCAGCAAGGGAATTGCAAACTCAATTCTTATAAAAGTAAACCAGATAGGAACAATTACCGAAACCATTGAAGCCGTGAGCATGGCTACAAGCAATAGCTATACTTCTGTAATGAGTCACCGGAGCGGCGAAACTGAAGACAGCACCATTGCCGACCTTGCAGTAGCACTCAATACCGGCCAAATAAAGACTGGAAGTGCTTCACGTAGCGACAGGATAGCAAAGTACAACCAGCTATTGCGTATTGAACAGCAATTGGGCAAAATGGCATATTACCCCGGCAAAAGTTTCAAGTACATGCCATAATATCGCGCTTACTTTTCATTTTACTCTGAAACTCCTGCTCTATCAGCGGGAGTTTTTGTTTATGTTTCATTATTGGAAAGCTATTTTGTACTTTTAAGGGGGGGAAGTCTCCATTCGTTTGTATTTGGTTCAAGTGCAACCGAAATCACAATAAAAGATTGTATTCCCATGAAGCCATCTACGGAGCTTTTTGAACTTATAAAATCGCTTACCAAGTCTGAGAAGCGCTTCTTTAAACTATCATCTTCCTTGCAACAGGGTGATAAGAATTACCTCAAAATATTTGATGTAATCGACAAGCAATCGGAATACAATGAAGAGGAAATAAAAACCCTCTTTGCGAACGCTACATTCGTAAAGCATCTTCCTTCCGAAAAAAATCACTTATACCGGCTCATCATGAAAAGCCTTAGAGCATTTCATGCAGACAACTCAGTGAGCAGTATACTCAAGCACGAACTCAAGAATATTGAAATTCTTTACAAAAAGGCGCTTTACAGAGAATGCAACAAGTTTCTCATTAGGGTCAAAAGGGTTGCAATTGAATATGAAAAATTCTATTATCTCTTCGAACTACTTAGCTGGGAAAAGCTACTACTCGAAGAGGCCTATGAAGCAGGCGAGTTTACTACAGATATTGACGCCCTTATCAAAGAAGAACAAGAAGTAATTGAAAGACTTCGAAACCTTGCAGCGTATCATGTGCTTTATTCTAAAATCAACTATGTGTTTCGCAGTGGAGGCTATGTACGCAGTGAAGCCGATCGCTTGCTGGTTGAAGAAATTTCACACCATCCGCTGATTATAGGGCGCAATACTGCTCAAAGCAAACGCGCAGCCACCATTTGCTATTACATTCAGGGATTTTGCGCTACAGCCAAAGCCGATAAGGAAACAGCCATATTGAAATTTCAACGGGTCAAAGAAATTTTAGACAATAATCCATCTATCCGCAAAGATTTGCCTAAGCGCTATATGCGTGCTTTGAGCAATATCATGTCATTGCACATAGACCTTGGACGCCTCGATGAAGGTGAGAAGATGATGGCAACGATGAAGGAGCTTTCCGGTAGCCAATTTTATGATACGGAAGATATTACCACTCTGATTTTTAGAGATGCGAGTCTTGCTGAGTTGAGAATTTTTGAGAAGAAAGGAGAGTTTGAAAAGGCAGTAGAAATTGTTGAGCAACTTATTGTATACATGGAAGACCCCATGTCGAGGCATAATAAAGAGCATGAGCTTGTATTCATTAATGCGATTGCGTCGGTATACTTTGGTATGGGCATGTTCAAAGAATCGTTGCAATGGCTCAACCGCGTAATGAATGATAATGAAACGAATCTTCGACAGGACATTTACAGCTATGCCCGATTATTCAACCTTATTGTTCATTTTGAACTTCGCAACTATGATTTACTTGAATACATTATAAAGTCAACATTCCGGTATTTGAACAAGCGTCAACGCGATCATCAGTTGGAGGTTACCATACTTAATAATCTGAAGAAATTGGCGAAAAATGCCGGTGAAGAAGCAGAGAAGGAAATCTTCGCTTCGTTTGCAGTCGAATTGCGGGAAAGCATTATCACAGAGTCTGATCAAATTATTCTTTCGCACTTCAATTATCATGCATGGATTGAAAGCAAGATAAGTGGTATACCGTTTAAAGACGCTGTAAAACAAATTTACAACCAGCAGCTTTTAGCGGTTTCATAAAGCCAATATTTATAAATGTGAAAAGCCATCTTTACGGATGGCTTTTTACGTTGTATAAAGATGTCAGTTCAAACTACAAATTCTTTGTGGGTAATACTATGAACTCCGTTCGCCTGTTAGCCTGGTGCTCTTCTTCACTGCACTGTACGCCGGTTCTACAGCGGTTTACCGGCTGTGAGCTACCAAATCCTTTTGACCGAAGTCTGGTATCTGAAATACCATTTTCACCCAGGTATTGAACCACTGACTCGGCTCTGCGCTTGGAAAGAGCGAGATTGTATGCAGCTCCTCCACGGCTATCGCAATGTGAGTGAATTTCGATCGATAATTTCGGGTTATCGAGTAGCAATGTCACCAACTTATCGAGCGTGCTTTTTGCATCCGTTCTTATACTGGCTTCATTATAGTCATAAAACACCTCGCCAATATTGTATGTTTTTGGTGCCGCAGAAGAACCATCATCCGCTACACCGCTTCCGGTGCCGCTATCGGCCGAAATAATTTCTTCAATAACAAGGCTAAGACTCAATTTTTTACTGATATCTTTTTTACTTGTTTTAAACTCTTCAGATACATTAAAGAACCCTTCTTTTTCGCCCTTTACTTTGTAGCTTTTGCCAGTAAGCAGGTTGAATTTAAATTTTCCATCCGTGCCGGTACTGATGCGGGCTGTGTCGCCATCAGTAAGATTTATTAAGGTAATAAGCACTCCTTCAACCGGGGTGTCGGTAGTTTTGAGCACCGCAATACCATCGAGTATTACTTTTGGAGCTACTTTCTGAAATTCATAGATCATATCGCCACCGCTCCTGTCGGAAGATACATATCCGGTGCTGTCATTGTCATTAAAAATAATAGCAAAATCATCACGGCTTGAGTTTAACGGATAAGCCAAATTCACAGGCTTTGCCCAACTGCCCGCTACATTTTCTGATAAGAATACGTCTAGCCCTCCGAGGGTTTGATGCCCTTCACTTGAAAAATAAAGTTTCTCTGTTTTGGAGATATATGGAAATACTTCATTGCCTGCGGTATTGATATTACTTCCAAGATTTATAGGCTGGCTCCACGAAGTGCCATCAAATGTACTTTTGTAAATATCAGATCCGCCATATCCTCCAAGCATATCACTTGAAAAATACAATGTTTTGCCATCGGGGCTGAGCGAAGGATGGCCTACGCTGTAGCGCTGATTGTTGAAAGGCATTTCTTCAGATTCGGCCCACTTGCCGTCCACTTTTTTACTCTGGTACAAGTAAAATTGATTTTCTCTTTTTTCATTCACCAATTGCTTCTTCTGATTGCGCATGGCACTTCTGGTGTAAATAATCATGTCTTGAGCAGCATTGAATGTTGCCGGCCCATCATGGTAGCGGCCATTTAGCTCGTCGGAAAATATTTTTGGTGTGGTCCATGAACCGTCGCCGGTTTTTTCCATATAATACATGTCTAAAAAAGCGTATCCGGTCCATGGGTTGGTATTGGCCGCGCTGGTTATTTCAGTTTCGGCAGCAAGCGCAATTCCTTTTCCATAATGCGCAGGGCCAAACATGGATACGGTAAAATCAAGTGGAAGTGCAGTGAGTATATATGCCGATGTGTCTTCCTTCAAAGTGGCGGTAGATTTGGTCGATATTAATAGACCCTGCGCTAGTTTGTCATCCGGATTGTCAGCGATATATGCTTCAAGGTAGGTTTTAGCTTCATTGTACTTATTGTTTTTCATAAGCACCTGTGCGTAGTGCAGTCGGTCTTCGCCTTGCAATGCACCGGCTTCGGCCACTTCGCGGTAGTATATTTCAGCATCGGCTGAGTTGTTCAGGTTGCGAAGTGAGCTGGCCAGTTTCAGCTTCACTTCGTTGTTGTCAGGTTGGCTATTGAGTGCTTTTTGATAACTCGATATAGCTTTTGAATAGCTTAGGTTATCGTAGTATTTGTCGCCTGACTTGATGCGCGCATTGGTACATGCAGCCAAAGCTGCAACCAGCGTAACATATAAAAACATCTTTGGTGTGAGAGAAGAACTCATGGTTTATAGGGTATTAAAAATAACGTGGTGATTTGGTTTTGATCGGTTCTTTGTTGAAACGGAAACTCAGCATCAACTCATGCGAGCCGTTGCTGTAGTCGTTGAGGCGTGAGGTGGTAAAGTCATATGAATAACCTATTCTCATGTCGGCTCCCAGTAAGTTGTAAATATGGTACTCAATGATACCAATAATTGCATCGCCTGTGCGATAGGATGCACCAATCCAAAACGAATTTTTGATCAGCAAGTTGCAATTGATATCACCCTGTAGCGGAGCGGTGTTCAGGTATCGCAGCATAAATGATGGTTTAAGTGCAAGGTCATCATTAAGTTGAAATACATAGCCTGCGGTAAGATAGGTATGGGGCTCGAAGTATCTGTCGCTCCCATTATTTATTGCAAACCTAACATTCTTATCGGCCGCATAGATGGTAGGAACGCTAATACCCGCATACCAGAGCTTGGAATAGAAGTACACGCCTGCACCGAATTTTGGAACAAATGCATTTCTTACATTTTGTGAAAAGATGGGGTCATTGGCATCAAATACTTTGGTTTCACTCAGGTTTGAATTGTAATCGGCAAAGCCTGCCCTTATTCCAAAGCTCATTTTGGTTTTGCCTTCTGAGTCCAGCATGAGATGGTAGCTCCAGTTTGCAAAAACTTCAGTTTGCCTGGTGTCGCCTATTTTGTCATTAATTACCGTTAGCCCCATTCCCATCAGGCCATCAGATATTGGGCCATCTACGCCGAGAGTTTGGGTTTTTGGTGCTCCTTCAAAACCTGCCCATTGATTGCGATATAGAGCAGTTGCTTCCGAAAAATTGTGCGACCCTGCATAAGCGGGGTTCAGGAAAAGCCCGTTGAACATGTATTGACTTTTCAGTATCTCTTGCTGGCTGTATGCATTTCCCGAAAGGAAAAGCACTGCAATTATACCTGCGTATTTTTTCATGGTGTACATATTATCGCCTTAGTTCAAGATAGCCTTTCAGATTGTCCCTGTCGGGAATTTCTACAATTACAAAATAGGTTCCTTCCGGAAGTAATTCCCCACTTTCATTGGTGCCGAACCAGGGTGTGGCATTGTTGTAGTTATCTTCCTCATACAGCAAATTGCCCCATCGGTTGTATACATACACGGTATTTACCGGGAAGTTGTCAAGCCCGCGCACTGTGAGTGCATCATTAAATCCATCACCATTTGGCGAAATACCATTGGGCAACTCAAGCGGTACTGATTCCCTCAGGGTAATGTATGCCGTGTCACCACAAAGAAGCTCGTCAAGCACTGCCAGGCGGTATATTCCTGCGCGCAACCCTCCGAGATCGCCGCTACCTTCAAAGGCAAAACCATTAGGCCCTGTCCAATACAAAGTATACTCACCACTACCACCAGATATCTCCGGGTTGAAAATGCTACCGTCGCTTCCGCCAAAAGTGGATACGTTAAATCCATTCGGAAATAGGGGGCTGATCAAATCAACGATATATAGTGAATCGGGCTGCCCAAGTGTGAGATCGAATTCGGCAATACAACCATTGGCATCAATGGCGAGCAATTGATAGTCGCCAGCGGGTACATTGTTAATGTCTTCACCGGTAGATATGAAATCGTCAGGTCCGCTCCACGCGTATACAATAGGCTGTTCGCCTTGTATCACCACAACGTCAATGGTACCAGATGTTTCACCAAAACAAGTGGGTTCAGAAAGCACCGGATTTAGTGTCAGTGAATTCGTAGACTCTACCACAATGGTTTCAACTTGTTCACAGCCGTTGGAGTCAACGATTGTAGCGGTATAGATGTCGGCTGTAAGGTTGTTTATGCTCACGCCAGTAGTGCCATCGCTCCATGTAATGTTATATGGTTCTAAACCTCCTGATACCGAAATAGTAATTGAGCCGTCGGCAGCATCGCACTGAGGGTTTATGATGTTAGCATCTACTACCAATGCAGGGCCGTTAATAAGTACATAGGCATCGCCAGCCGAGCAGCCGTTTGCATCGGTTACGGCATAAGTGTATGTGCCGGCAGGCAGGCTCGAAATTGAGAAATCGTTGGAAAGAAAGCCACCTGAGCCAACCCACTGAACGGTATATCCCGGTGAGCCGCCGGCAGCCGAAGCGGTAAGTGCTCCCGTATTGGTGCCAAAACAAAGAACTTCGGATTCAACTATGACTGATGCTGTAACTTCCGTTTCAGGTTCGTCCAGTTCAAGTAATACGGTATACACACAGCTATTCAAGTCTTGTACAACGAGTACATAAACTCCTGCCATAAGATTGTTTACATCGGCAGTAGAAGCGCTGAAATTATTTGGCCCGAGCCAATTGTATACATAACCTGGTATACCACCGGTTGTGGTTGTAGTAATCGAACCATTTGAACCTCCCAGACAAGCCACATTATTTCCGGAAGGATAAGTGCCCGCTAAGGAAACAGCGCTAAGTGTACTTGCGGGTTCATTCATGTTGATGCTGCCCTGCGCCGTGCAACCGCTCGCATCAGTTACTACCACCTGATACGTGCCGGCAAAGAGATTATCAGGGCTTTGAGCGGCGCTACTGAAGCCATTTGGACCTGTCCAGCTATAGGTGTATACTGGTGAGCCACCGCTCACTGTCATAAAAATAGCTCCATTGCTTTGGCCATTGCAAGCTATTTCTGTGCTTCCGGCAAATGTGGGAGCTGTGAGCTCCAATTGAAGCTCAGCCGGGCTCATAAGCACAATCAGCGTTTCCTGAACACAGCCATTCTCATCTTCTGTAGTGAGGAAATAATCTCCGGCGCAGAGGTTGGTCAGCACCAAGTCGGTTGAAGTAAATCCACTGGGCCCGGTCCAGGATGTTGTGATGATTCCGGTACCTCCGCTCAATAACACTTGCAGGGAACCATCGCAAGCGCCGTTGCAACTTACGTTGAAACCGTTTGTGTAGCTAAATATAACTGGTGTAGCATCTATTCCGCTAGATTCAGTGAGGGTGATACATGATTCTTCTGTGCATCCATTTTGATCAGTAAGTACCAGGCAATATTCGCCTGCGATCAGGTTGGTGATATTCTGATCTGAAGAGCTGAACCCGTCGGGCCCGCTCCACTGAAAGTTGTAAGTGCCTGTGCCGCCTGTGACTATGCTGTTTATACTTCCGGTTGATGCCCCGAAGCAGCCTATGTTGACACCATTTGTTTCGGGGCTGCTGAGACCTATCGCTATAAGCGTTGGTTCTGAGATGGTTTCGCAAATGTTGAAAACGCAACCATTGGCATCAGTTATTTCCGCGCAGTATTCACCTGCACTGAGATTCGCAATGCTATTTCCCGTAAAGAAAAAGCCATTGGGTCCACTCCATTCAACGATGTATGTGGGTACTCCGCCTGCCGGCAATACGGATATACTTCCGGTGAGAATTTCCGGACAAGGCAGATCAGTAGCATCAATTGTTGCACTAAGTGGTTGTGATTCTGTAAGCGCTATACAGGTTTGTGCTTCGCAGCCTTGCGCATCAGTTAATTCCGCGCAGTACAACCCTGCAGCGAGTCCTGTAAGATTCTGTGCAGTTGATGTGAAGCCGTTTGGTCCGTTCCAGTTGACAGAAGTGATTCCCTGAGCGCCCGAAATGCCCAGATTGACAATTCCACTCGTTCCACCGGCACAGCCTATATTGGCGCCGCCTGCTACTATCGGACTCGTTGCAGCTATAAGCAGTGGCGCTGGTAAGGTAATGTCAAATTCTGAACTTATACTGCAACCGTTTGCATCTGCTACGAAAACGGTGTAGGTTCCATTGCCTGCTGAAATGCTGCCATCAGTAGCGCCTGTTGACCAGTTTATTGCATAAGGCGCAGTACCACCTGAAGTATTAAGGTCAATGCTGGCGAGGCCTCCATCGCTGCAGTTCGGGATGTTAACAACAGGATTATTCATTAAGGCATCAGGCTCGGTCAGGGTTGCACACTCCTGTGCCACGCAGTTGTTGGCATCAGTAATCTGGAGGCAATAGGTTCCTGCAGTAAGCCCTTCAATCAAGGTAGAATTTGCTGTAAATCCATTTGGTCCTGTCCATGAATATAGATAGGGTGCAGTTCCGCCTGTTACAAGTGGAGCCACAAAGCCCGTTGGGTTGCCATTGCAATCAATTCCCCAACTGCCATTATAAGCTGATACTTCAAGGCTGAGCGATACTCCGGGTGTTATTGCAACATTGATACAAGCCTGAGCGTTGCATCCATTTTGATCGCTTGCAATGAGGCAATAGGCACCTGCAAGGGTTAAGCCCGAAATGTCGGGATCTGTTGATGAAAATCCACCGGGCCCGGTCCATGAATAGGTGTACCCCAAAGTGCCACCGCTTGCTGCGCTTGTTATTGAGGATGCTTCGCTACCTGAGCAAAGTATATTTCCGGAGGCGGTGAGCATAATGATAATTGCGTCAGGCGAAATCAAAGTTGTGCATTGTTGAACACTACATCCGTTGGCATCAGTGGCAGTGAGGCAATATGTACCGGCCGCCAGGCCCGAATTATTCTGTGTGAATGCTGTGAAATTTCCCGGTCCGCTCCAAATGAAGCTGTAAGGAGATGACCCTCCAACTACATTAGAGTTGATGGCGCCATCATTGCCTCCTGCACAAGTTAAATTGGCTCCATTTGGAAGTGTTACCGCAGCGAGAGAAACTGAAATAGGCAACGGTTCGCTCAGTGTTATGCAAGCTGATTGAATGCAATTATTGCTATCGGTTACATCAACACAATATTCACCTGCGGTCAATCCAAAAATATCTTCCAGCGTACTTGCGAACCCTGAAGGCCCTGACCAGCTATAAGCGAATGGCGCGGCACCGCCTGTTGCAATAAGGTTTATCGCCCCATCTGCTCCGCCATTGCATGCTAAATTCCCTCCATTTATAATGGATGCTTGAAGCGAAATGCTGAATGGAGGAGGCGATGAAATGTTCAGCGAGGGTGTAGTGAAGCAGCCATTTACATCCGCAATCAGCACACTGTACTCTCCCGGAGCAAGATTATTGATCGGGTTGCCGGAGGTGGGGCCGTAGCCGTTTTCGCCTAGCCAGGTAAACGTATAGTCGGGGGTGCCACCTTGCGGAAGTGCCTCTATACTTCCATCGGCGGCATTAAAGCAACTCACATTAAATCCGTTGGGGTAAAGACTTACGTTGAAAGTTGCCGTGATAGGCTGTGGTCCGTTAAGGGTGATAAAGGCATTTTGCACACAGCCATTTCCATCAGTTACCACCACCTCATGTGCAGCAGGTGGTACATTCTCTACATCTTCCTGGTTGCTGTAATTCGGAAATCCTGAGCGATTCCACTGGAAAGAATAGGGGATCAGACCTCCACTTGGGGTAATATATATCGCTCCATCGCTGCTGTTGCTGCATCGGGTATTGAATCCGTTGAAGTTTGAGAGTGAATCAACCGTAATTATAATGTTTTCAGGTTGCACTACCGTTACTGCATCATCATAGGTGCATCCGTTGGCATCTTGAATGGTAAGAATATAACTGCCACCAAATAGGTTGGTAAGTGAAGTGCTGCTGCCAATGAACGCCCCTCCCGGATCAAGCCAGCCCACACCATAAGCAGGCACCCCTCCTGTAATTTGTAATGTGATGCCTCCGTTGGGGATGCCAAAACAACTGCTCGGTGTTGATTGATATGTAATAGCTAGTGGCTCTGGTTCTGTGAGCTGTATTGATGCTTCGGTACTGCACCCATTTGCATCTGAAACAACCACTGAGTATTCCCCGGCACCGAGGTTTATTACTGATGAGATGGTACTTGTTTCGAGACCCTGGAGATTCCACAGGTAGGTATATGGCCCAACCCCTCCTGATACATCGGTGGCGATGGTACCTGTAGTATCACCGGCGCATGAAATATTAAATCCTCCTGCATATACTGATGGATTTAAATCTACTGCCAGTGCGTCCGGAGGAGAAGTAATTGCGGTGTTAACAATCACGGTAGTTGCGCATCCATTATTATCAGATACGGTTACACTATAGCTTCCGGCTGCAAGGCTTGATGCAGTTGCAGTTTGCTGTGCAGCCGCGTCATTCCACAGATAGCTATATGATCCGCTTCCGCCTGTAGCGGTTACGGTGGCTTGCCCTGTGTTCTCACCGAAGCAGGCTACATTCTGCAGGGCTGTGATTGATGCAGAAAGAGGCGAATTGAGTTCAGTGATTGATACTTGCACCGAGTCGATGCAATTGTTGGCATCTGTTACCACTACGCTGTAGGTTTCTGGCAAAAGTCCTGAAGCAGTGGCGCTGGTTTGTGCACCGGGATCGTTCCAGAAATAGCTGTATGGAATTGTACCTCCGGTAGGATTCACAGTCGCTGCGCCCGTTGCTTCGCCATTGCATAGCACATTCAATATATTGGAAACATTAATGATCAATTCAGCAGGTGCTGTGAGGGTATAGCTTACATTGGCACTGCAACCGTTGGCATCGGTAACTATCAGGTTGTAGGTGCCTGATGGCAAATTGGTAATTGAAGATCCGCTTGTAGGCGGAATGTCGCTCCAGAGATAAATATATGGTGCTGTACCACCTTGCGCTGCTACCACTATTTCTCCGTTGTTGGTATTATTGCAAGTTGGGTTTAGGGTTGATAATGTTTGGATTGTTAAACCCGTTGACGGCGCGGTAATAATAGCGGTAGCCTGCGCTGTGCAACCATTCGCGTCAGTAACATTTACAACGTATGTTCCGGCAGGCACTCCGGTTATTTGGTTTCCTGCGGTGGGTGGAATGGTGTTCCAAGAGTAAACATAGGGTCCGGTACCTCCGCTTGCAGCCGCCAGCGCACTTCCGGTTGATTCACCTGCGCAGGCTGCGCCGGTAATATTGAGAAAGCTTACTGCGAGTGGTGCGGGTGCGTCAATGCTGAAGAACACTTGCGTAAGGCACAGATTGGCGTCGGTTACAGTAAGTGTGTATATCCCGTTGGGTACATTGTTTACCGTTGGAGTATTGCCTGCATTGGGTATTGTCCAGGCGTAGCTGTAGGGTGGGGTTCCGCCAGAAACACTGGCTGATACCGATCCGTTAGTTGAGTTGCTGCAAGCAGGAGCAATTACTGTCACATTTGCCGAAAGGGCAGTTGAAGGCTGTGATATTTGTATTTCAACATTTCCCGTGCATGAATTAATGTCAGTAATGGTTACCACATAAAATCCTGCTGCCAGCCCTGTTGCAGAAGCCGATGATTGTGGTGGTATAGTATTCCACTGATAGGAGTAGGGCGCATTGCCTCCCGCGCCGCCCACAGTGGCAGTACCAGTGCTTTGGCCAAAGCAAGCCACATTGATGCGCGAGATGAGCGTGCCGGAAATTGCTGCAGGGCTCGTAATGGTGATCGATTCATTTGCCGCACAGCCATTGGCATCGGTAATTGTTACGGTATAGGTTCCTGCAACTAGGCCGGTAGCTGTAAGCGTTGTTTGAGCGTCCGCATCATTCCATATCACTGTGTAAGGCAATGTACCGCCTGTTACAGTTGCTGTAGCCTGTCCATTGTCAGCGCCAAAGCATGATATATTGCTTCCACCAAGGTATACAGGACTATTTAGATTAATCAGTACAGGGCTTATCTCGATCACATTCAAGGTTAGAGTTGCCGTGCATCCATCGCGATCGGTAGCAATTACGTTGTATGAACCGGGAGCCAAGCCGTTCAAACTTTGATTTGTTGAGGTAAATGCGCCAGGACCTGTCCAAAGATATTCCACAGGTTCTTCGCCACCCAGTTGATTCAGGGTGATGGTTCCATCATCAGTTCCCGCGCAAAGCACGTTGCCCACATTTGCCGAAAGGCTCATATTGGTAACTCTCACATCAGATTCAGCGGTGGCAATACAGGCGCTCAAGGTGGTAGTAAGGGTATATACTACGTTGCTCAGTGGCGTGGCAGTGGGCTCCATTATTGCCGGATTATCAAGAAAGCTTGTCGGGCTCCAGTTGAAGGTTACGCCACCGTCTTCCACATTGAAAGTAAGGCTTTCGCCAAGGCATACATAGGAGAGGGGAGGGTCAATGCTTACTTCAAGAAAATCTTGAATGAAGAAGTATATGCTGTCTTGAATGCTGCCTTCGCAAAGCGGATTACCGACATAAAACGCGATATACTCTAGGCCTTCATCCAATCCATCGGCAATGGCTTCAATATAGATGGAAGCGGATGCTGCATTGGCTGGAATAACAATCGTTTTAGAAACCAGCGGATCGGGATTAGGGCCAATCTGCGGGTAGTCGACTCCGTTGGTTGCAGTGCCGTCAATAAAGTAGGTTACCGTAACAGGTTGTGCAGCTACCGGGGTTCGGGTGAAGGTTACCGTAACATTATTACAGCCTTCTATCATATTGTCAATACCCCCATCTGTGGCTATACTCAGCGTGATGCTGTTGCTCTCAATAGCGTCAATAAACACGCTGCTATCCCACTTGCGGTCGCCTACATCAGCGACTACAAGCTTAAGGTGGTAGGTACTGCATGGCGTTACTACCCTTTGCGCATATAGACCGCGGGTCCAGCCATCATACTGAATAAGCGAAGTGAAGCTTAGCGGGTTGGCAAAGAAATATTGTGAATTGAATGCAGGGTAACCAATGTCAGGATTGCCGTTGTTTACATTATTGATAGTTACGGCCGTTGTGGTATTTGGAATCAATGCAATATTTTCAGCCCCACCAAATACCGCCGGTCCGGAAATGCCTGGGCCGCTGATGAAAAATCCGAAAGCATCATTAAAAGGCGTGCCTACGTATTCTTGATACTCTTCGCTGCCAAACACAAAGTTGAACCTAAGGGTATCGCCCACAGGTACTATATCAAACTCAAAAGTGCACGCATCAAAACTTGTACTCCCTGCAATAAATGTGAGAAATGGATCGCCGGGAGTTCCCCACTCGGTGGTGGTGCTTGCGCTAAGGTTGGGTCCGTTTATTCCACTTACATTTCCAGTGGATAGAATAAGGCCATTGCCATCATCAAGCCCGGTTACTGAAGTGAATGAGTATGTGCCATAGGCATTTGTAGGGCAATTGATTACCGGGTTGAGTATTTGTACACCATTTCCGGTAATGAGGTTTGCGAGCGACTGTAAATCGCCGCCAGATTGTAAAACTACCTGGGCATTAAGTGGTGATGCAGCAATAACCAGAACCGTACCAATCAATACGCTGTTAATCGCCTTTCTAAAGTATCTCGTTTTGTAAAAATCTCTCATTTACAGAAGTTTTTAGAAGATTCTATATCCGTTTTTTCCACTTGAATCAATTTTGATACGGCAGTATTTGCGGTGAACAAAGCCGCGATCTCTTCCTTTATTTCGTCTACCCTTTTCGGGTAATTGATATCCACTGCCACGAGTATTTTATTTTCGGAAAGGCATATCTGTGGTGGAGTGTAGAATGATTTCTCAGAAGCTGATTTTGCAAATTGCTTCATTTGGAGCTCACTCACATCCTGAGCCGAAACAACAAAATACCGGTAGAATTTTTGATCAGTTGCATTTTGTGCACGCAATTCTGTACTGCAAATAAACAAGGATACGATACCCAAAATGAGGGCATATGCTTTAGGATGATTCATCATACACGGTGGCCTATTTTAGGGTTCAGCACACTGTTAAAGGTAACTGCTCAACGTGGCTCGTAATGAAGCAGCGAAATAAGTTTTTAAGAAACTTGTTTGAATAACTTTTAGTTATGCTTTCGCCAAATAAGAAAATCGGGTTTTAGCTAAAATGTTTTGGTAATACCAGACTAAACTGCACGTTGCCTGAGCACTTCAAAAAGCACTACACCGGCGGCTACCGACACGTTGAGCGATTCGGTTTGGCCGGTCATTGGTATACGCACAGCCTTGTCAATATATGGCCTTATCGGCAAACTTATCCCATCTTCTTCTGAGCCCATTACCAGCACCATGGGCACGGTAAGATCAGCTTTGTAATACGTTTCTGTGCCGTGCTCCTCGCATGAAATAATCTGCATGCCGCTTTCGCTGAGATAGTGGAGAGTTTCTTTAAGTGAATTTACTTTGCAGATAGGCAAACGAAGCATGGCACCTGCGCTGGTTTTCACTGCATCTTGGTTTATCTGAGCTGCACCGCGGGTTGGAATAACTACCGCATGCACACCCGCACATTCAGCACTTCGACATATTGCTCCAAAATTTCGGACGTCGGTTATTCTGTCAAGTACCAATATTAGCGGTACTTCACCACGCTCATAGATGGTGGGTATAATCCAAGCTAGGTCGTAATACTCTACCGGCGATATATATGCCAATACCCCTTGATGGTTTCTTGTGGTTACAAAATCGAGCTTTGCTTTTGGCACCTGTTGCATAGGTATATTATGCTCGCGAAGCAGTGGGGCAATTTTGTTTAGGGTTTCAGGGCTTAGGCCTCTTTGCAGCAAAACTTTCTCAATGGTCTTGCCGGCTTCAATGGCTTCAAGCAATGGGTGAATTCCGTAGATGATCGACTCTTTTTTCATTACTGTTTATTAAAGTACTCTGCCGTTTCGCCATGCTTCTATGGCTCTATACCATGAGGGCCTGTAGTAGTCTTCGCGTGTAAGTCGGTAATCGTTTAAAGTAAATGGATTTATCACTTTCACGAAATTAAAAGTAATAGAAAGTGGATTGTTTTCTTCGCCATATATCCATGACTCGCTGATTGCTGTGCGGTACACCTTATTCGGTTTGCCATATATCACAAATATCAGTCCTCTGTCGCTCTTCCAACCGTCGGTATGCGAACTGAAGTATATATTGGCATCTTCCACGCGGCTGTAGAATAACTTTATACTCTTGCGCGCACGTTCTTTATCCCCACTCCATTCTATCCATTGCTTCTCGACCGCCAATTTTACGTCAGTTGCTTCGCTTACACTTTTAAACTCTTTACTGCTTACCAAAAACCTGAAGGGCTCAAGCATATTTTGTACCGTAGTAACTGCCGGAAATTCAGGTTCTGAAACAAACAGTGTGTAGCCTTCTTGCTGAAGGGTGTCGTTCTGCACGTGATAAAAACCTTCTTTCTCAGTGATGAAACTGCAGCGATTGTTCTCATCAAGGTCAAGGGTAAATCTAAAATCAGGTTTATAGTCAAAAGGTTTCTGCTCGTGAAGCACAAATGGGGGTGGAGGGAGCGGGAAAATTCGTTTGTAGTAGCTCACATACACTTGCCCTTTTGGTGCTGCATTGGTACCTACAATTGCCCTGCTGCCTGCTGCAATCCGGTCGTTAAAAAATGGATTTCGCAAGTCATCAGAGGCGGCAATAAAATTTTGTCTTTTGTTGGGACTCGACTTTTCAACCACGCACACTTTGTTGGTTGATCGCTTCCTGTTTGCATCTATGATTTCGATATTGAGCTTATAGTCGTTGCCAGCGGGCAGTCTTATGCTGGTGCTCAGCACCATTGTTTTAGGCTCCTTGTTATTGTCGTAGTCCATAGCTTGGATGGTTTTCATTTCAGCGTTGAAGTTGGCTCCCTGATTGGTCGCAACAGGCGATATTTTTATTTGCACTTTCGCTGAAAATTCATCCGTACCCGCTCTGTTGTACAATAGGTTTTTAGTGTTTAACCTCACAAACAAGCGGGATGAATCGCTGTGCAGGTGAAATATTGTGAAAGCTGCGTCTACATCAAGATCGCCGGCACTATACGGATTTACGGCAACGGGTTTATTTGTGCTTTTCTCGGTGCTGCTGCAACTTGCCAGTAAGAGTGCGATAAAAGCGGCTGTGGCTGAAATATGCCAGATTTGTTTCCTCATTCTGAATCGTCAGTTTCGCTAATCAATCGGCCGTCAATTTGCTTTTTGGCATTTACACCAAGTTCTGCGAGCATTGCGGCTTGGCGCACCAGGTTGCCCTTGCCTTCGGTGAGTTTTTTCATTGCATCACCGTAGGTTCCTTGGGTGCGTTCAAGCTGGTCGCCAATTTTTTTCATATCATCTGTAAAGCTCACAAACTTATCATAAAGAACGCGGCCCCGGTTTGCTATTTCGTGCGCATTGCGGTTTTGGTATTCGTGTTTCCATGATGAGTTAATTATTCTTAGAGAGGCAAGCAACATGGTAGGACTTACAATCAGGATACCTCGCTCAAATGCTTCGTTAAAAAGACCTGGTTCTGCATTTAGCGCTGTAATATACGCCGGCTCTACAGGTACAAACATGAGGATAAAATCCAGATTCTGGCCGCTTGCAAGTTCTTCATATTTCTTTTCAGAAAGCCCTTTGAAGTGGTTTTTCATAGACTGAATATGCTGCCGCAGGTGGAGCTTCCTGGCATCTTCATTCTCTTCAGATGAGTAGCGCTCATAATGTACCAACGATACCTTGCTGTCAATTACTATAAACTTGTTGTCAGGAAGTTGAAGTAATACGTCAGGCTGCAGCCGGCTTCCGTCTGCTTGTGTGAAGCTCTGTTGCAGAAAATACTCTCTTCCTTTTACAAGTCCTGAGCTTTCAAGAATCCTTTCCAGCACCATCTCACCCCAATTTCCCTGTGTTTTGGTATCGTTTTTTAATGCCTTCACAAGATTTTCTGCATCAAGACTCATTCGCTGGCTTGTTTCCTTCAGGCCTTTGATCTCTTCGCGGAGCGATGTTGTTTCACGAATATTGTCCTTATGGGTTTCGTCTACTTTGGCTTCAAATTCTTTGAGCTTTACGCGCAGCGGTTCCAATACCTGGTCTATTGAGGTGCGACTTTGCCGTGTAAAGGTTTCTGACTTTTCGTTAAATATTTTATTGGCTAGAATTTCAAAATCTTTACGCAGCGATTCCTGCATTTCGGCGAGTTGTTGTTTTTGCGTAGCCAGTTGGTGTTCGAGCCCTTCCTTTTCGGCTTGTAGCCTGCTCGCCAACCGCGCTTCGTTTTCTTTCTCTAATCTTATCAACGCTATTTCTTGGTGTAGCGTGTTCATTACACCACCAAGTGTTTCAACTTGCCGCTGCTCTGAAATTATTTCTGCTCGAAGTCTCTCAGCTTCCCGCTCTGCTTCATGCGATGCTCCGCCTGCCCTGCCTTTCATTAGCCCGGCAAAGTAACCTGCCACCACTCCGCAAGCCAGCGCAATTATAGAAATGATGAGTATTAAAGACGTATCCATGAAGCCATGTACTCAATTATTGAGTATCACGACAAATGTACCAACTTCTACCTTTTCGAAAAGGTCGGCAATATCAGCATTTGCCATACGCACACAACCCTTGCTGGCAGGAGTACCTAGGAGCCCTTCTTCGTGCGTACCGTGTATAAAAATGCCTCGGCTATAAGAGTCATTCTCACCGCCGCGGTTTATATCATCTTCCATTCCACGTAGGTGGAGTATGCGTGTGGTTAACAAATCCTGCCCGGTTGATTTATGCGATTTGATAATTGTTGCAATTTCATTGGTAGGCACTTTGTTCTTAATTACTGCACCTTCCGGCAAATCTCCGCCCACTTTTTCGGCTATTTCATGAAGACCCTGTGGTGTGCAATAGGTGCCACTTAAATTTCCAATTCCTTTTTTAGATGTTGATACGGTATAGGTTTGCACTATAATTCGATCCTTTATATGGTAGAGTTTTTGACGTTTTGCGGCAACATAAATAAATTCGTTGAACTGTTTGTCGCTGTATTTGATGCTAAGGTACTCTACAAGAAAATCGACCATATTCTCGTCATCGTCAAATGACTTTAGTCCCGCATCATTGAGTGACCAGGTAAAAAGCATGATGAATATGAGTGTGCTCTTTTTCATACCTAAAAGAAACTTGCAAAGCCGAAATGCACCTTGCTGCTCCTGAAATCTATCGAATTGTCGAACTGCTTGCCAAGTGCATAGGTCAACGAAAATATACCTGCCCTTGTTTCGAAATTTATACCCGCTCCAAATCCGAAAGGAGTATCTCTGGTAACTTCTTCACCAAAACGGTCTTCGTAATAAGCCTGATCGAAGAACAGAAAAAGGTTTGAATTTTGCTCCAGAAGATATCTGAACTCAAGGGTGCCGATAGCATAGCTGGTAGCGAAAATACTTTGCTCATCGAAACCTCTCAAACTTTTGAGACCCCCTATACGGTAAGATTCATTGCGAAACATATTGGCATTTATAAACGCCCCGCCCTTCAGACCTAAAAGTACAGTAGAACGTTTACCAATAGCTATGAACTCCCTTCCAAGAAAATTGGCGTTGAAAATTTCAGTATTTAAATCGAGCCCTTCATAAAATGAATCATTAATGGCCGGATTGATGAGTACTTTCTTGTATCCGGCACCCACTGAAGCTTGCACATCATAGCCCTTGCGCGGGTTGAATCGGTAATCAAGACTGCGCACATTAAATCCGGCACCGAATATATTGCTCCGTGTATCGGCAAATCGATTGATATCAAATGCTTGAGCAGAAATCACATTGCTTTGGGCATTTTCTACATATAACTTTATACTGTTTGGCCCTTTGAAGAAGTAACTGAGCGCACCGTATAGATTGAGCTGACTGAAAAGCGTGTCGCTGCGAAACACGTTTAACTTAAATTCTGTACCAACTGGGGTATTGAACATGTACGGGTACTCAAACCTAACATCGAGCTGTTGGGTCCGTGTTTGCAGCCTCTGCCAGCGAAGGTTTATCGTTTCGCCTTGTTTGAATCCATTCATGATATTGAATTGAACATCACCCGTCACTACCACATCGCCGGTTAAATTGTCGGGTTGTATGCCCAATACTCCATCGAGATTGCTTGCCTTACGATTATCAAGATACAGGTATACATCGGCTTTGCCCTTTCTCATTCCAATCTCATAAGGTTTTATCACGGTGGCAAAAGGAATTTCGCGAAGGCGTGAAGGAATATCGTTGAGCAGTGACTGATCATACACCATACCTTTGCTGAGACTCAGGTAACGTTCTATATAATTGCGACTGGTTTTAATGTTGCCTTTTACAATTAAACTGTCTATAGCGGTAAATTCGTTTCTTCGAAGCGAAAGCTGAGCGCTAATAGAACGTTCATTTATCAATATGCTGTCAAGGTTAAATTCAGCAAAAGGATACCCATTGTTTTCGCAATGATCGAGAAGGGTTTTAATGAATTTGCTCAGACTTTGAGGATCGAAGGGCCTGTTGGCATATAATTTTTCATGGTAACCTGTTTCATTGAGGTACTCTTCGGGTACATTTCCGCGGTTTAGATAGGCCCATTGATATTTTTGACCTGCACACAGGAAAACTATTGCGGTATCATTATTGAAAATAATTTTGTCGACGCTGGCCGCTAGGTGTCCTCTTTTTACAAGTTCGTTTCGAAGTGATAAGAGCAATTTATTCAGAGCTACGCTGTCGGCTATTTCTTTTGGTATATCCCACTTGCCGACGTCTGCCTTACCGTAGGGCTCATTTTCGTCAAAGACCAGTTTCCACGGTTGTGCTGGCAATGATGCCGCAAAGCACACCGTCAAAACAAAAGTTATCCAACAAGCGTTTGTATTAAATCGCATTAGTGAGTCATATAAACCACAGATTGGTATTGTAAATTGCACAACTTTTTGCAAATAAGTGGCGACTCGTTGCGTTTAGTTTATATTTGCACCATGCAGGTGACAAACAAAATTATGAAAAAATATACACTGCTTTTTGGAATCTTAGTCCTTACGGCCCTTATGTGCGGTTCTTGCAGAAGCTCCAAACAGGCTTGTGCTGCATACAGTCAGGCTGAACAGCCAGTAATAACAGATTCACCTAGTTAATATGGTTTTGTGGCGTGAGATACAACATGCCGATGAGCTAAATGACATGATTCGCAATGGATCAGATGGTCCTTTCAAGCTCGTACTGAAGCATAGCTATCGCTGTGCTTTGAGCAGTATGATAAAGTCACGCATTGAAAGAGAAGCTGATCCCAGAGTACATTATTATCTTATAGATGTGATAAATGGCAGGAGCGTAAGCAATCAGCTCGCTTCACTCACGGATGTTACCCACGAATCTCCACAGGCTTTTTTATTTGAAGGAGATCGCCTTATTGAGGTAAAATCGCATATGGCTATCAGCCCTGCTGAGATTACAAGAAGGCTCGATTTAATCAGCCAAATCTGAAAGTTACTATCTGTTCTATTTCAGGATGAATGCTTTTGGCCACCGGACAATTTAGCGCTGCAGTTTTTAACAATTCCTGCTCTTTTTCATTAAATGTCCTTTCGGGAAAATCCAGTTCTACCTGTATTTTAGATACGCGTCTTGGGTTTGCCGCCATGTGCTTGGTTACTGTAGCATGCACCGGGCCTAAATCAAACCCGTGACCATTTGCCGCGATGCCCATAATAGTGATCATGCATGATGCCAGTGAAGTAGACATAAGATCGGTTGGCGAAAAGTTGCCGCCCTGCCCTTGATTGTCTACAGGAGCATCAGTATATACGACGCTACCCGACTGCACGTGTTGCAGTGAGGTGCGCAAATTGCCAATATATGCCACTGTAGAAGTTGCCATAAACTAATATATCTTTAACTTTGTTTGAAATGCGAGTGAAAGTTAACATAAAAATACGCGCTATTCTATTGTCGATTGGGGTGATTTGTTCGGCTCAACTTTTTGGGCAGGAGCAAAAAGCAACCATTTTTGACGAGGCTTCTATAGTATATAAAGAAATGATCTATGGTGGAGCAACTCTTCACAGCCTTGGCTACGGAGTTCATTTCACGTATGGAAAGAATATAACTGCATTTAAATCACGAATCTACACCATCGATTTAGTTACCATGAAGCACCCTAAAGAGGTGCGCTCATACTACCCGCTCTCTGACGATAGCAGAAGTTATGTATATGGTAAGCTCAACTATATGCTGGTAATAAGACCAACCATTGGAGCGCGAAATGTAAAGTTTGATAAAATCAGGCCAAGCGGTGTTGCGGTGGGCTACACATGGCGCTTGGGGCCTTCATTTGCATTTACCCGCCCTGTATATCTTGAAATAATTCGATCTGATGCCACCGCTCCCTATCAAACTATTGCAGTTGAGATTGAGAAATACGACCCGCTGGTGCATGATGCCAACGTAATTTATGGAAGGGCCGGAATTCTGCGCGGAGTGAATGAAACCAAAGTGCATCCTGGAGTACATGCAGCATTTGCTTTAAATTTTGAGTATGATCCCCGCAGAGATGCCATCAAAGGTCTCGAAGTGGGCGCCACAGTAGACTTTTATCCGATGGGCGATGTAGAAATTATGGCTTTCGCCGAAAACCTTCAGACCTATCTCACGTTTTATGTCACCTTTCAACTAGGTGCCCGATTCAATAAATAATACATTGGAAGTAACACAAGAAGTTCAAACTAAAGTCAAAAAACCGCACTGGCTTAGGGTTAAATTGCCCACAGGCGAAGCTTTCCGGAAAGTAAGAAGCCTCGTAGATGAGCACAAGCTCCACACCATTTGCGAAAGTGGTAGCTGCCCAAATATGGGCGAGTGTTGGGGCGAGGGAACCGCAACCTTTATGATTCTTGGCAATATCTGTACAAGATCATGCGGTTTCTGCGCAGTTGATACCGGTAAACCACTTGAAGTTGATGAGTTCGAGCCGGGTAGGGTTGCTAAATCGGTAAAATTAATGGGTGTAAAACACTGCGTGGTAACCAGTGTAGACCGTGACGACCTCCCCGACGGAGGTAGCAACATCTGGGCACAAACGGTAAAAGCCATTCGATACCAATCGCCAAATACTACCATGGAAACCCTTATCCCTGACTTTATGGGTAAGTGGGAAAACATGCAACGCATCATTGATGTAGCTCCTGAAATAGTATCGCACAATCTCGAAACGGTGCGAAGACTAACCAAACAAGTACGAATTCAGGCAAAATACGACCGCAGCCTTGAAGTGTTGCGCAGGCTAAAAAAAGGTGGTATGCGCACCAAATCAGGTGTGATGCTCGGCTTGGGCGAAACAGAATCAGAGATTCTCGAAACAATGGATGACCTTATTTCTGTGGGAGTTGACATACTTACCTTGGGACAGTATTTGCAGCCTACGCGCAAGCACTTGCCGGTTGTTGATTTTATTACCCCCGAAAAATTTGCAGAGTACAAAACCATAGGCCTTCAAAAAGGTTTTAGATATGTGGAGAGCGGCCCGCTCGTGCGGTCGTCCTATCACGCCGAGAAGCATCTATTCTGAAGTGTAAAGAATTCAAGGATGATGTTATTTTAATTAAAGTTAACAAGCTAAAAATTTATAATTTTAGCCACTTTGCCGTTAAGGACACAATAATTGAATAAAAAAAACGAAAAGAATGAACCGCACACTTTTACGAAGCTCATTGGTAGTTGCAGCCTCAGCACTGACTGGTTGGTTGGCATTTGATTTCACTTTCTCAGTAGTAGAGCCTGCATATATTGCTAGGACTGATAAGCATTCAGCCCAGGGTATTGATGGAGCATTTGAATATTACAAGACCATCAGGGCCAATGTATATTCAGGAGAGATTGAAATGGAAGATATATACGGCATGAGAGATGCCATGAGAAAAATTACCGCCCGCAATAGTAAGAACAATGATGTGAATTGGGTGTCAATGGGCCCTGACAATGTAGGTGGTAGGGTTCGTGCTATTCTTCCATTCCCCAATGATCCCAACACGGTATTGGCAGGAGGCGTTTCCGGTGGTATTTTTAAAACCACTGATGCAGGCCAGAATTGGGTGCGCATGCCTGGCTTTAGTGAGAATCTCGCTGTGTCAAGTATTCAAATGCTGGGCAATGGAGCAATTTATGTAGGTACCGGCAATAGTAGAGAAGGTATTGGCGGACAAGGTGGTTCCGGTTTTGTTGGAGGTGGTCTTTTTGTATCTAATGACGAAGGAAATACGTGGAGCCTGGTGAGTAATTTCACACCCCAACTTTGGAACTTAAACTCAAACTGGATTACCATCGATGCCATGGTTTCTGATCCTATTAATCCTGATCGCTTATGGATAGGCACTGATTTTGGACTTTATCCGTATATTCATGGTTCAGCCACGCTCAACCCGCTGCCTACTGGTCTGTTGGCCCAGGGAGTGCGAGATGTTGTAATCAGCACTGATGGTACCCATATTCTTACTATGATTGGCACGCGTCTGTTCGTTTCAACTGATTCAGGGCTCACTTTTACTCAGATGACTGACAGCAACAATAATTTCCCAAGCACTGGCAATGCTGCAACAGAATTGGCAATTTCAAAAAACAACAAGAATTTCATGTATGCTTCGGTTTCAACACCTTCGGGATTTTTGCGCGGTATCTGGGCTACAACAAATGCCGGTCAGTCATGGAATGTTATTGCTCCAAATTCAGGAGGCGGCACATCTCAGTTTGACCCATTTTTTAATGGTTTAACCGCTCAAGGAAACTATGATAATATGCTCACAGTAATACCTGACTTGCCCGATGGTTTGCAACAGGTAATTGTAGGTGGTATACGCATGTGGCGCTGGACGCTCAATACACCTGTACCGGGTATTACGGCATGGGAAGAAGTAAATGCCAATTTTGCGAGCTTCCCTGGTGGTCCACCAAATCCATTCTATGTTCACTCAGATATTCATACTGATGCATGGGATAATCTAAACAGACTCTACGTAGGCTGTGATGGTGGAATTTTCCGTTCGGAGAATAATGGCTTCACCTGGAGTAATCTCAACCGTAATTTTAGGACTACCCAATATTATGCAGTTGCATTTGACCCCAACGGGCGTGTTCTTGGCGGTTTGCAAGACAATGGTACCCTGCTTACTACGCTTCAGGGTTCCACTCCTGAGCAGGCTGTCCAGTTTTCAGGTGGCGATGGTTTCGATTGCGAAATATCACAATTGTACCCACAGTTCATGTTTTCTACCATATATAACGGTGAAGTATTCCGCTCATCAAATGGTGGAAATACTGTGACCGGTGCTGGAAATCTCTTTCAGGTTTCTTCTGGTGGGGGCAACGATTTCTTTACTGATATCGCGTTGCATGAGCATCCAAACAACGACTCATCAAAAGTGTTTGTGAATTATACTCCTGACCCCGATTCACCTTTCATTCAATATTTTGGTACTGGTATTTATGAACTTTCAAATAATGGCGATACCATTATAGGCCGAATTCCCGCCGGAACCCAAGTTGTAACTGATGCTAACACAAGTCCTAGTGTCGTTGTTAAAGTTCTTGAAGAAGACTTGAATTTTTACTCCTACTATCAACGCCCCGGACTTGGCGGATCAACCATTATCATCAATTTTGTGGGCGATACTGTTCAAATACAGGAAAGAGCTCAGTTCACGCTTGCCGCTGCTCTCTCTAATGGTGTATTCATTACCCGTCAACCAATCATTTCTAATGCATCACCTTCATGGTTCAGAATAGGGGCCGCTGAATCTAATTGGCCTTCGAGCATTGAATGGTCACCTGATGGAAACCACCTTTATGTGGGTTACTCCGCTGGTACGGTAATTCGTTACTCAGGCTTCAACAGTGCCTGGTTGCCTGCACAGTATACCTTAGCGAACAATAATCCGAATTATGTGCTCACTAAAACCACAATACACTCCGGGCCTGGCGCAGTTACTGATATTGAAGTTGACTACTCTTTAGGCCAGGGTGATAATGGTGTGCCTGCAAGCCAGCGGGTTGTAATTACCCATGGCGGCTATGGTGGAAGCGCTAAGGTTCGGGTGTCGAACACAGCCGCTACAGCGCCAGGTTCAGGTACCTTTATGAATATCTGGAATGTAGAATCGACTCTACTAGGCATGCCGGTATACTCAGTTGTAATGGACGTAAATAATACGAACGTAATAATGGCCGGTACAGAATATGGTATTTGGTATACGGGTGATAATGGACAAACCTGGACCGAAGCCAATAACGGAGAGATGAACCGTGTTCCAATATTTGATCTTCGCCAGCAAAAACGTGCTCCCTGGAATGCATCTAATAGCGGTGTAGTATATGCAGGTAGCCACGGTCGTGGTATTTTTAGAACCGACTACCTTCAGCCGCTCATCACCAATACCAATGAAGTTGCTGATGTAATTCCGGCCCTCGCTGGTCTTAAAGTATTCCCTAATCCGATGGCCGATCAAGGCGCAGTTCAATTTGATCTTGGCGCAAGCAGCGATGTAACAATTAGGATTTTCAGCATTACAGGACAACTCGTGAAAACGCTAAGCACACAACGAGTAGAGCCCGGTCGCGAACGTATGCTGAGGTTTGATACTTCTGAACTTCCAAGTGGAGTTTATATTCTCCAACTTACTGCAGGTGATAATGTGAAAGCCGGAAAATTTGTAAAAACTTCGCGCTAAGATTTTAATCTGCGAAACGTATCGAAAGAGAGCCTACATTTGGCTCTCTTTTTTATTATATGAAAAAGATCAGAATTGGAATCAATGGTTTTGGACGAATCGGAAGAGTATTTGCAAGAATGGTACTCGCCGATGTGAACAGTCCGATAGAGATCGCAGCCATCAATGATATCGGCTCACCTGCGTCTTTAGCGCATCTTTTGCAATTTGACAGTATTCACGGCATGTGGCAGGCTGAAGTACACTACAACAAAAATTTCCTCACGGTAAATGGCAAAGATATAAGACTTACTGGCGAACCCGACCCTGCCAACATACAATGGAATGAGAGTAATTTGGATTTGGTGTTGGAAAGTACCGGCAGATTAAAAACAAGTCAAGATATAGAAAGCCATATCAGGGCCGGAGCTCCGAGGGTGCTGCTGAGCGCAGTTCCTGCGGGCGAAGATGTAAAAACCATCGTAATGGGTGCCAATGAGCACCTTATTGACGGCCGGGAAAGAATGCTTTCCAATGCATCGTGTACTACCAATTGTGCAGCTCCCCTGGTTGACGTTGTTGACAGGGCTTTTGCTATTGAGAACGGATACATTACTACGGTACATTCATACACCAGCGATCAGTCATTGCATGACAGGCCCCATAGCGACCTTCGAAGAGCCAGGGCAGCAGCTCTATCAATTATACCAACATCAACCGGCGCAGCGAAAGCCATCACCAGAATATTTCCAAAACTTGAAGGAAGGCTTGGCGGCGCAGGTATCAGGGTGCCCGTGCCTAATGGATCGCTAACTGATATTACTTATATTGTTAAGAATAAAACCAATACTGAAGAAGTGAATAACGCCTTCAGAAGTGCTGCAACTGAAGGCAATTGGAAGGGAACACTTCAATATACCGACTTGCCGTTGGTGAGCTCTGATATAGTTGGTAATAAACACTCATGCGTATTCGACTCGCAACTTACATCAGTACTTGGTAATATGTTAAAGGTGGTGGGCTGGTATGACAATGAAATGGGATACTCAGCCAGGCTGGTAGACCTTATTTTATATTGGAGTAAATTGTGGGATCAGAATGATAGCCCAGTAGCTTGAAGCCATTATTATCGAGTACCCCGTAGGTAAAATACCGTATCCAGTCGCCCAGGTTGTAGTAAATTGCTCCTGTAGAAAGCCTTATTTGCATGGGAAGATGTCTGTGACCAAAAATGTAAAAGTCACGCTTTGCGGACTGTTCAAGTTCCTCGCAATAAATAGCCAGCCACTCACCATCTTTGCCCAAAAAGGTTCTGTCGGCTTCCTGACCTGATTTGCGGCTGATCTGAGAAAAATAATCCGCCAAACCAATTCCGAAATTGGGGTGAAGCCGGGCAAAAAGCCATTGTAAAAACTTGGCCCTGAATACCTTCTTGATGAATTTATACCCATGATCGCCTGGCCCGAGACCATCGCCGTGGCCTATGTAAAGTTTTTTTCCCGAAAGGGTGCGCTCAATAGGCAACCGATGCATGATTACACCAATTTCAGTAGGGATATAATCAAAAATCCACATATCATGGTTGCCAATGAACCAATGCACAGGTATGCCTGAATCGGTGATTTCGGCGAGCTTACCCAGCAGGCGTACATACCCTCTGGGCACCACCTTTCGGTATTCAAACCAAAAGTCAAATACATCGCCGAGAATGAATATTTCTTCGGCATCAGCTTTAATTTCGTCGAGCCAGGCAACTACCTTTTTTTCGCGTTCCAGACTCGACACCCTGTCAGGCGCACCCAAATGAAAGTCGGAAGCGAAGTAGTACTTTTTGCTCATTTTCAATTTGACGGATACCTGCCTTAAGCGCCGAAAATTTGTTCGAGTCTGCGTTCCAGAGCTTCAGCCCTAAGCTTGGTTTCCAAAATTTTACCATCCGGATCTACCAGTACTGTAAATGGAATGCCCTGCACATTGTAAAGCTGCGCTGCTGCAGATTGCCAGAGTTGAAGGTCGCTGACGTGTATCCATCTCAGCTTGTCAGTCTCGATGGCCTGCACCCACTGCTCGCGGTCCTTGTCCAGCGAAACGCCCAATATTTCAAAGTTTTTGTTTCTGTACTTTTCGTAGACCTTAACCACATTGGGGTTTTCCATTCTACATGGCTTGCACCACGACGCCCAAAAGTCTATCAGCACGTATTTCCCTCTCAGCGACGAAAGGGTTACAACTTTACCTGAAGGATCAGGCAAACTGATCTCCGGAGCCATACTGCCCGGTGCGAGGATCGATTCAAGTTTAGCCTGCCGCTCTTGTTGCCCTACAGCTTCAGCTAAATTATCATAGAAGAAATTGCCCTGCATGCGCGGACCCAAGCCATCTCTCACTTTTGTGAAGGTGGCAATATCCTCGCGGATATTCAGCGATTGCAATACCGAGAAGGTTACTGCATTTGATGGATCAGATTCTATAAGATTGATTTTATAGGTTCTGAATTCTTCCTGCATGTCTTTGTAGTTGCTGCTTACAACTGCGCGTCCTTCACGGTCGCCTTCTGATGCTAGGGTTTGCATAATGCGCATCATGGAGTCCAGTTTTTGCTCGTATGATGTGGCTGCGATAAAATAGTTGCGAATAGCTTCGCTGTCGCCCGAGCCATTCACTTCATAGGTTTTTTCTAGTGTATTGAAGTCGGCTTTTATTGCGATTTTGGCCAAGCTGTCAAAAGCCAGAACTATTGGCTTTAAGGTCTCTACCTGCAAGGTATAGAAAGTAAGCCTGTCCGACGGAACAGGAATCGTGAATTTGCCATTTGCCGTGAGCGTGGCTTTGCCAATTGTATCGGTTCTATTGGCGCTGTAGCCAATCAGTGCCACTGTTTTACCATCGGCGTTGGTAATCACTCCGCTCACTTCGGGTCCATTGTTATTATCGCCTGTGCAGGCTGCAGCCAATGCTGCGATCATTGAAAATGCGGCTACAGTTCTTTTCATTGTTCGAGTAGTTTTTTGATTATTTCGGTTGCCATTTTTGGATTTGCCTTTCGGTCTGATAGCTTCATTACTTCACCCATAAAAAGGCCAAGCATCCCTTTATTGCCATTTTTGTAAGCTTCTACCTTTTCGGGATAGCTTGCAAGGGCTTTTTTTGAAAGTTCTTCGATCCAAAGATCATCGCTTTTCTGCATGAGTTGCTCCTGCTCCGCAATTTCTTCGGGCCAGCGATCAGGGTTTTGTAGCATCTTTGGAAATAGCTGTTGCGAAGCGGTGCTATTGCTTACCTTATCGGCATCTATCAGTGCTATGAGGGCAGCAATTTTTTCAGCTTTCAGCGGAAATTCTTCTATGCTGATAGCCAATTGGTTGAGGTGCGATTTTATGTCGCCCATCACCCAGTTGGCCGCAGCCTTATAATTGCCCGTATGCTTGATCAACTCATCGTAGTATAACGCAATGCCTCTGGTTTCAACGAGGTTTGCAGCATCGTATTCCGAGAGCTGAAGTTCTTTAGTATAACGCTCAAATAGTTGTGAGGGAAGGGGAGGCATGCCTTTTTTTACTTTCTCTATCGCCTCTTCAGTCAAACTCAGCGGCTGTAAGTCGGGCTCGGGAAAGTAGCGGTAATCGTGGGCATCTTCTTTTCCCCTTAGGGTGAAGGTGCTGCCATTTACAGCATCAAAGCTGCGAGTTTGTTGCTCAACGGCGCCTCCGGCTTCTACTATGGCAATTTGCCTTTTCATTTCATAGTCTATGGCTCTTTGTACATTGCGAAGTGAGTTCATATTCTTCACTTCACAGCGGTTGCCGAATTGACTTGCCCCTTTAAGCATTACCGATACGTTGGCATCACAGCGCATACTTCCCTCTTCCAAATTGCCATCGCATACATCGAGGTAGCGCACAATGCGGCGTATTTCGGCAAGGTAGTTATAGGCTTCTTCAAGCGTACGGATATCAGGTTCTGACACTATTTCGAGCAGAGGCACACCGGCGCGGTTCAGGTCAACCAAAGTATTATAAGGTTCCTGATCGTGTATGCTTTTGCCAGCATCTTCTTCTATATGTATCCTAGTAATTCCTATGCGGCGGTTTTCTCCCTTTTCATTCTTCACCACCATATAGCCACCTGTACATATTGGTGTTTTGTCCTGCGTTATCTGGTAGCCTTTCGGCAAATCGGCATAGAAATAGTTCTTACGGGCGAAATACATATTGTGCGCTATGCTGCAGTTGGTAGCAATACCTAGTCGAATAGCATGTTCAATTACTTTGTGGTTTAGCCTCGGCAGCGTACCCGGGTGCCCTAAGGTAAGCGGACAAGTATTTGCATTTGGCAAACTGCCGAATGCATTCATAGCACCCGAAAATGCTTTGGATTTGGTGAGAAGCTGTATGTGGATTTCGAGCCCTACTACGAGCTGGTATTTATCTAATATTTCAGTGCGCTCTTCGATCATAAGTTTTCGATCAGCCCTTTAAAAAGGGTTGTCATTTTAGATGAGGCTTTATTGGCTGCAGCCACCACATCATCATGGGTTGTTTTTACTATTCGGCCTTCCACGCCTAGATCGGTTATTACGCTAACGCCAAAACATTGCATACCCATATGGTGCGCTGCTATTACCTCGGGTACCGTGCTCATACCTACTGCGTCGGCGCCAATCACACGTATGTAGTGATATTCTGCAGGGGTTTCGAGACAAGGCCCGCTCAACCCTGCATACACACCTCGTTGCACGTCAATGCCATTTTCTCTTGCTACATGCATGGCTTTGGCGATAAGGCTTTTATTGTAGGTTTCGCTCATATCAGGAAACCTCGTGCCCCATTCATCATTGTTAGGCCCTATGAGTGGATTTGTTGGAAACAGGTTTATATGGTCCGTTATCACCATCAGATCGCCTATTTCAAAATTGCCATTTACACCGCCACAGGCGTTTGATACAAATAGGTATTTTGCGCCAAGTAGCGCCATAAGCCGCACTGGTGCTACTACCTGGTTCATTCCATAGCCTTCATAAAAATGAAACCTGCCCTTCATGGCCATTACCTTTCGCCCTCCGAAATGCCCGAATATTAGCTCGCCGGCATGACCTGCAACGGTAGATTTCGGAAATTCGGGTATATCACTGTAAGCAATCTTCATTGCTACATTAATATGGTCAGCGAGGGCCCCAAGTCCTGAGCCAAGTATGATGCCCACTTCAGGCAAAAAAGGTGCCTTCTCTTTCAAAAAGGAAAGTGGAAGCTCAAGGGTGTTCGACATAAGTAGTAATCAATTTAATCAGGCCTGAGCTGTCATCATTGAGCCGGGCTTCAATTTCCCAGTAGTATGCAGGTATTTCTACCAGCATTTCACGTCCATGTGTATTCATCATACGCATGGCATCTTTCTCAGTGGTGAGCAGGGCTGCCCGGCCGGGCGCAAAACTACCAATAAATTCCCGAAAGCGCTGAAAATCTGATTTGCTGAATTGGTGGTGATCTCCAAAAGCAAAGTGCTGTGCAATATGGTACTTTGAAGCAACTTTTTCAGCAAACAGGGCGGGATTGGCGATGCCGGTTACAAGCAGCAATTGAAGTTCGGGCGGAGTGCTTTCGCCGAACGGATTTTCCAAAACTGTTGAAGTGTTTACTGGTTTTATTTTGCCATAGGCAATGCTGCTGAAGTATATCGGAATACCCAAATAAGCCAGCCTGCTTCTAAAGATTTTTTTTTGTGCTGCGGTGGCATTATCGGGGCATTTGGTAACGATGACCGCCTGTGCCCCTTTAGCTCTTATCGATGTATCGCGAAGATTGCCTGCAGGCAAAACATGGTCGTTGAAAAAAGGCTCCTGCCAGGTGGTAAGAAGTATGTTTAGTCCCCCTTTAATTTTGCGGTGCTGAAGCGCATCGTCGAGTACAATTATTTCAGTATTTGGATTTCGTTTCGTGATATACTCAATACCCCTGAGCCGGTTTTCATCTACTACCACCCTCACTTCAGTATGTTTCCGAGATATTAACAAGGGCTCATCTCCGGCCATTTCTGCGGTACTTTCAGCATTTACCGCCACAGTACCTTCACTACTCCGGCCATACCCTCTACTTAAAAATGCAGCTTTTTTACCCCGCAGCATACTGAGTATAAGCGCTGCGTGAGGCGTTTTACCTGTACCTCCCAGCGATAAGTTGCCTAGCACAATTGTCTTTACAGCAGGCGCTGCGGATGAGATAATACCCTTATCATACAGCAGGTTGCGTATGGTGAGAATCCCTGCGTATATCCACGAGAGGGGTAATAATAAAAGGCGTAGTCTGCGCAATTCCTACATTTGTAGCTCGATCGCAAATATAGAACGATGCTGATAAAAGATGTGGTACAATATCTCGGTGAATGGGCGCCGCAGGCTTACGCCGAAAGTTATGACAATGTAGGCCTTCTCGTGGGCAACCCTTTGAATAAAATAACAGGCGTGCTGGTAAGCCTTGATTGCACCGAAGCGGTAGTTGCCGAAGCCGTTCAAAAGGGGTGTAATTTGATAGTGAGTCACCACCCGATAATTTTTAAGGGTATAAAAAGTCTTACAGGGGCCAATTATGTGGAGCGTACTGTGATGATGGCCATTAAAAATGATGTTTCGCTTTACGCCATCCATACGAACCTCGATAGTATTACCACGGGAGTAAATCACCGCATTGCATCGCTATTGGGACTGATGAATCTCAAAATTCTCAAGCCTAAAATAGACATTTTGCGAAAGCTCACCTACTACACACCGACTGCTGATGCTGAGAAGGTAAGGCTCGCTGTATTTGAAGCCGGCGCAGGAGTGATAGCCCATTACAGCGATTGCAGCTTCAACATAGATGGCACAGGAA
Source organism: Flavobacteriales bacterium (assembly GCA_038207425.1). Classification (GTDB taxonomy): domain Bacteria; phylum Bacteroidota; class Bacteroidia; order Flavobacteriales_D; family Cryomorphaceae; genus JBBQZU01. The sequence continues at coordinate 87,734 of JBBQZU010000005.1, forward strand.
CGTATACTCCCGGTGCCGGTTCTGATCCTTATGAAGGTAAGGTGGGTGTGCCATCCATTGCTGCTGAAGTTCGCACCGAAGTGCTATTGCCTGCATACCTTGAAGGTAGGGTGATAGATGCGATGAAGCGCGCACATCCCTATGAGGAAGTGGCTTATTATCTCAGTTCATTGGCCAATGAAAATCAATACGTCGGTTCAGGTATGGTCGGTGAACTCGCCGGGGAAGTTGACGAATTATCGTTCCTTGAGTTTACAAAGAAAACAATGGCAGCAGGTGTGGTGAAATATACCGCGTTCAGGAATAAGCCGGTAAAGAGCGTGGCAATTTGCGGTGGCTCTGGAAGTTTTTTGCTTGGCGATGCCATTAGCGCCGGAGCAGACGTTTTCATTACGGGCGACTTCAAGTACCATGAGTTTTTTGATGCAGAAAGTAAGATTGTCATTGCTGATATTGGACACTATGAAAGTGAGCAATTTACAATTAACCTGATTGCTGAAAAACTAAGTGAAAAATTTAGTAATTTTGCGACCCGTTTAACGGAAGTAAATACAAATCCCATACACTACCTGTAACACATGGCCGCAGTAAAAACCAAAACGGTAATATCTACCGAAGACAAGCTCAGAGCGCTATACAGCCTTCAGATCGTAGACTCCCGAGTAGACCAGATCCGCATCATCAGAGGTGAATTGCCTTTAGAAGTGCAGGACCTAGAAGATGAGATAGAAGGTCTTGAAACCCGCTCGCGCAAAATGCAGGAGGAACGCGATGCTCTTGACAAAGAAATTTCTGACAAGAAAAACAACATCACCGATTCTAAGTCGCTAATCAAGAAATACAAAGAGCAGCAGAACAATGTTCGCAACAACCGCGAATTTGAATCGCTCAGCAAAGAATTAGAATTTCAGGAACTTGAAATCAAGCTTGCCGAAAAGCGCATTAAGGAATTTAAGGCTAAGATTGATTCAAAGGAAGAAATGCATAAAGCTACACAAGATCAACTTGATGGCCGCAAAAAAGACCTTGATCTTAAGCGCAAGGAATTGGATGAAATCATTGACGAAACCCGCCGTGAAGAAGACTTGCTGATCAATCTTTCAAAAGATGCAGAGAAGAATATCGATGCACGATTGGTAACTGCCTACAAAAGAATACGTCAGGGTTCGAAGAATGGTCTTGCCGTAGTACCTATTGAGCGTGAAGCTTCAGCAGGTTCATACATCACTATTCCACCTCAGCGACAGCTTGATGTGGCAGCCCGCCAGAAAATAATTGTAGATGAGCACAGCGGTCGCATACTTGTTGATGCAGCCCTTGCCGTTGAAGAGCAGGAGCGAATGGATGCTCAGATAGCTAAGCTTTTGAAGTAATTTCTTAAGCGTTTTTGTGATACAAAAAACCCGCACCAATACGATTGGTGCGGGTTTTTCAATTTCAGCCCAATTCACAATACTGTTCTTCTCCAGGCAGTTTTTGTTTCAGTTGCATGGCTAATCCTTATAATAAAACATGATGGATTGGTTGCTTATTGATGAGTAGAAGCGCGCACTAATGCTGCACCATCACTCTCTGAGTACTTCTATGGTCAGTACCGTCGGCAGTAAGCAAGTATATCCCTGCGGGTAGGTCTCCGAGATTCACAGTTGCAAGTTGACTCGTTGCTGCTTTTATCAATACGGGCTGCCCAAGTAGATTGCTCACCACGATGCGGTGAATGGGAAAAGGCGCCCACACATTTACAATACCTCCTTTAGGATTGGGATATACCTTCAGTTTACCGGTTTCTTTTTCCACATTCTTGCTGCCCAGGGAGTTGAGCCCTGAGTAGAATGCTATATACGTGGAGTTTATGGGTGTTTCTATTGTAGGCGCCATCCCCGATGGGTCGTAGTTGCAATACGTCAATCCGTGGGTATTGCCTTGCACATTTAAAGTACCGCCATTATAATCAACCATATATTCAATTCTCGGGGCGGCATTATTGGTCTCGAAAGGAATGGTGCAGAAACCCAGAAATTCCAAGTCTTCATTCAGCCATTATATTGATATGAACCTGCCGGGAGAGAGTATTTTGTCTGATAGGCTTATGTCACCATTCGACATTTCGCGCTTAAAGACAGCCGGACTTCCATCGGTGTTTTGATGCACATTGACCCAGGCCAGTTGATTCCCTATTCTAAAGATATGCTCCTTAAATGCATTGTTATTTCCCGCTAGGTTGTTGGAATGGCTGCTGTTCAGCTTCAGATCAAACGACAATTTCGAAGCAGGTTCAACTCCTGCTGTTATCTTGCAGATGCAACGCGCTGAGAATGCGCAAGTATATCCGGGAAGCATGGCATTATATTCCTGTGGATGGCCAAATACATCCTTCAAATAGATCGGAAGTGTAGTCCTGAGCCATTGATTGGGATGTGGTTGATGCAAGGAGTAGCATTGAAATCAATATTTCAAATGCAGTCTTTCGCAATCCACCATCATTAAATTTAAATAACTGATAGCCAGTGTGTGTGTGCGTGTAGCATAATAATTGATTATTTGTGCAACATGAATGTCTAAAATATAATTGAAACGCACACCACAGCTCAAAGAGCTGAGTAAGCCAATGATTCATGAAGTAGAAAGATATTGCAATACTAGTCTCTTCAGTTACTGCAATGAAACCATATGTTACAGCCTGTAGCTTAGCGTAAGCGAAGCCAGTCCGAGTGAATTTTCGAGCGTGGCTATATTGCCTCCGGCCGTGGCTTTATACAATTCGTTGAACTGCGACACTACGTAGGATGCATCGATTGACCATAACGCCTTTTTGAACCCTATTCCACCGCTATACTGAATTCGATCGAGGTTTACGCCTCCTGCAAAAGCTTCATTGGCAGGTACCGGATTGGTGAATTTCGCAAAGCCTCCTCTCAGGTATAAACTTTTGGTAGCCCTGAATTCTATGCCTGCCCTAAATGTATGCACTCCCGCGTACTGAGATGCTATTAGCAAATTCACATCATCATACTCACTGCCCGAATTGCTACTTGCACCTTTAAGTTCGCCTCCGGCAAAATTTGCATATTCGTATTGTCCGGTAATGAAACCCTTCTTGCCAATAAACCCTGCCAGAGAAGCCATGTATCTCCACGGTGTGCGGATACGGTATTGTCCAAAACCCGTATATTCTTCAAACCGCTGTGATTGGGTGTCATTGATCCAGTTAGCAGCAATTGAATTGGTAATATTGTCGGTTAGAGAGAAGGTCGTAGGTGTCTGTATAGAACCTCCAAGTCTGATTACTTCACCAATTTTTGCGATAGCACCAATTTTTAGGTTTAAGGCTATTCCTTCAATGCGCAGGTTTTCCGTGAAGGAATATGAAGTCATAAATGGGTCGCCCGGAAGGGGAGGGTTGGTAGAAGAGATGTAGCGTTCGGTGGTAACCACTTCCGACTCGTAATTTACGGACTGTATATTCAAGGAACCTCCGAGATAAAATACATCTTCGTAATTTCCCCCGAAAACAAGTGATGTTTCAGAAAGCCGACCGCTGCGCACAGCATCCTGCTTTTGTTCTATAATATCGCCGGGAATGTACGCTCCTATGTAGTTGGCCGGAAAATCGGGATTGTCAATTACAAATGTATCATAAGCCAACCTTGCACTCAGTTGGTTTAACTCACCAGGATCAAATCCATTCGCTTCATTCTCAAAGTCATTTACCAGCGATTCAAAATAAGGAACCTCTGATGAAATGTTCAGGTGGTCATTGAAAGTGTTTAATCTATTGTATGAGATGCCAACATTAAATGAGCGCCAACTGGGATTTTTGGTTTCATTAGCAAGCACAAATCCTAGATTATTTAATACCAGTTTGGATACAGATTCAACATTATCTTGCCCATTTAGTATGGTATTGATCGAATTATTTTCGATACCTGCCGTTGCACTTACTTCGCTGAAGCGAAATACCGCAACGGCTGCCGGATTTTGGAATAATGCCGACATATCGCCTCCCAAAGCCCCCATAGCACCGCCGAGAGCGCTGTTGCGCGCTGTGCCAAAAAGGTAGTTGGAACAAAGCCTCTGCACATCAGCTTCGTTTTGGGCTATAGCGCTCCAACTTGCCAGCATGGCAATCATCACAATTATCGAACTTCTCATTCCTCTGAAATGTGAATATAGGCGATTACCTTCTTCTCGTAGGGCTTACACTTCCTCCACCACCGCTGCTGCCACCGGCACCTCCACCACTGCGCTGCGGGGAGTATGAAGGCGATGGGGTGTTCGAAGGCATATTTGAAGGCGGCGAATACCTTGGCTGATTATAATGCTGTTTGCTCGGTTGTGACCTTGGCACCGATCCGCGGTTAATGTTTCCGCCTTCCGATGGCGATTTGGTATTTTGTTGCTGCCTTCCGTAGGGCGAAATTAACTGCCCATGTCTGTTATCTTGATCTTTGGTGCTTTGTGCTGGCTTACGTGCATTCTGATTTATCCTGCTTGCAGGAGTTGCCATGCGGTTATCGCCACCTTGCCTATTGGTTTCCTGTGTGGCAGTTTCCGAATTGATGGCAGTGTTGGGGGCAATCGACCTGGCCGCGTTACTTCTTGCATTGTTTGTACCGTATGTTGCTACCTCGTTAATGCCTCTTTTGCCGTTTTCACTGCCGCCTGTATTTCCGGTTGGGTTTGTTATCAAACCACCACGTTGGGTTCTTCCATTGTTTGAAGCACCCGAGGTACCACCGCTTTGCGTATTTCCTCCAATCATAGGGTTTGGTGAGTAGTACATAGGGCCGTAGGGGTTGAAGCCGTAGGGATGAAATCCATATGGGTCGTAACCATATATTCCGTTATAGGGCATCCAAGGGGTACCAAATCCGTTCATACCGCTTATAAAGTTTGGATTCATCCAAGGGTTACCACCCCAACCGTAATTCATTGACCAACCCCATCGCCACGCCGGGCCTGCGAAAGGACTGTTCCAGCCCCACGGGCTGCACCAAGGATCGTAAAATGGTGAACCGAAAGGGGGACAAAAACCGCCTGTACCCATTCCCATTCCCGTTCCCATTCCCATTCCCATTCCCATTCCCATTCCCATTCCCATTCCCATACCCATTCCCATACCCATACCCGGATGCATCCACGGGTTTCCCCACATCGGCGCGCCATGGTTCATACCCATGCCCCACATGGAGTTGCCTCCGAAGCTGTTATATCCCAATGACATGTTCACCCTTGGGGAGGTATTCTGGGTTGAAAAATCTGATCCGAGACCAACTGTGTTAAAATTATTGTATTCTGCTGCGTAGTCAGCGTTGTAGTAATCGTCTTCGCTGTATACGGCAGCAGCCTGGGTAGGATTTGAATTTTCGTTGCTGGCAGTGTTTCTATTTCCAGGAGCTTGTGCCTGCTGGTTGCTGTTATCGTATGGCAAATTTTGATAGTAACTCATTTCAGCATCAGATCCAGTACCTGTATAGGCCGAGGCCATTTCAGCTTGAGGTGAAAACGCATTGGGATTATTGCGGGTGCCTGAGTAGTACAAATCATCATACTCTTCAATAGAAACCACCTCCTGATTTGCCGAACAGGAAGCCAACAATACTGCTATGCCGAGTGCCGTAAATAATTTGAATGTTTCCATGGTTTCTAATTTTAAAGTTTTAACCAACGCTAAAGTTAAAAACTTTATTTCCAACTACGGTACTTTAGCTTTCTTTGTAGCTTGGATTTCCAACATAAGCGCAACAAAAACCATTCCATTATAAAGGATGAGCAATAAATTAACAACAAGAGAAAAAGACTATTCGGCCTGGTACAATGAATTGGTAGGTATGGCCAACCTGGCCGAGCACTCCGAAGTGCGTGGCTGCATGGTAATAAAACCCCACGGATACGCCATTTGGGAAAAAATGCAGCGCGCTCTCGACGATATGTTTAAAGCTACTGGCCACGTAAACGCATACTTTCCATTGTTTATTCCAAAGTCATACTTCAGCAAAGAAGCGAGCCACGTACAAGGCTTTGCCAAAGAGTGTGCCGTAGTAACCCACTATCGACTCAAAAACGACCCTGTAACCGGTGAAATAATAGTGGACCCCGACGCCAAGCTCGAAGAAGAACTTATTGTGCGCCCTACTTCCGAAACGATCATCTGGAACACCTACAAAGGTTGGATTCAGAGTTACCGCGATTTGCCCATACTCGTGAACCAATGGGCCAATGTGGTGCGCTGGGAAATGCGTACGCGGCTTTTCCTCCGCACTTCCGAATTTCTTTGGCAGGAAGGGCATACAGCCCATGCCACCAGCGGAGAAGCAGTGATTGAAGCTGAAAAAATGCTGGATGTATACGCGACTTTCGCTGAAGAATGGATGGCCATGCCGGTAATTCGCGGTATCAAAACTGCCAATGAACGGTTTGCCGGTGCGATAGAAACGTATTGTATTGAAGCGCTTATGCAGGATGGTAAGGCCCTGCAGGCTGGAACATCACACTTTTTGGGGCAAAATTTTGCGAAAGCATTTGATGTAAAATTTGTAACCAACGAAGGCAAGGAAGAATTTGTATGGGCCACAAGCTGGGGCGTATCTACACGCCTTATGGGTGCACTCATTATGACGCATAGTGATGACAATGGGCTCGTGCTTCCGCCAAAATTGGCGCCCATACAAGTAGCAATTGTACCCATTTATCGCGAAGATGAGCAATTGGAGCAGCTTAGAGCTAAACTTAATCCCCTGGTCGATGCACTGAAAAAGCAGGGTGTGAGCGTTGTTTTTGACGATGACAACAAGCGCAAGCCGGGCTGGAAATTTGCCGAATACGAAATGCGCGGTGTACCGATACGAATCGCTATGGGACCTCGCGATCTGGAGAACAATACCCTGGAGATAGCGCGTCGCGATACAATGGAAAAAACATCCGTATCCTTTGACGACGCTTTATTTACCGTGCAGCAATTGCTTACGGATATACAGCAAAACCTTTTCAACAAAGCACTCGCTCACCGCGAAGCTAATACACACAAAGCCGATACCTGGGATGAGTTTACCTCACTGCTCGATAAGGGAGGGTTCATCGCAGCTCACTGGGATGGCACTACCGAAACTGAGGAGCAGATAAAACAAAAAACCAAGGCTACTATTCGCTGTATTCCTCTGGATAATATAAAAGAAGCCGGTAAGTGCATCCTTTCGGGAAAAGATTCTGAGCAGCGGGTTTTATTTGCAAGGGCGTATTAATGGCAGCAAAGAAATCTCTCAATAAGGAAATATTGAACCTTATCAGTACCCGATCGGTGCTCAAGCGCGATGTGTTTGAACTGGCCAAAATCCGGTTTGTCGAGTTGAAGAATACCCTCGAATCGCTTTGTAAGGAATGGGAAAAAGAAATACATGCCATTGATCCGCGACTGGAAGTTTCGTTCAAGGATCAGGGTCATTATTTTTGCCAGCTTACCATAGCCGGTGATATTCTTCTCTTTGCCCTGCACACCAACGTGTTCAAATTCGATGAGCAAAGCATATACTGGAAGAGCGGCTACCTTCAAGAAAACCCTGAGCGCGCCTATTGCGCCACCATTCAAGTGTATAACTTTTTGGCCGACAGCTTCCGATACCAGCGCCAAAACGATTTGGGGTACCTTGTGGCGAGAATCTTTATAAACCACGAAAACCATTTTTTTGTGGAAGGAAAGAAGCAACTCGGGTATCTGTTCAACGATTTTGTGAATTCAAAATTGACTCCGCCATGTATGAAAGAAATTCTTCTTTCTATTGTGGTTTATACACTTCAGTTTGATTTATACGCCCCGACTTACCAAAGTTTGTCGGAAATTACCGTGCAAGATGCTACCGAACAAAAAGATATGCTTGCATACAAAACTGGCAAACGACTTGGTTTTCAGTTTTCTAAAACCGATGAAGACCCTATTTTATAATTCTTTTTTCAGTGTTTTGCAAAATTGAAAAAGGTATTATATTTGCACCCCGTAACGAATTACGGCCCGTTCGTCTAGGGGTTAGGACGCCAGGTTTTCATCCTGGTAGCAGGGGTTCGATTCCCCTACGGGCTACGAAGAAAGAAGCTACTATAACAGTAGCTTTTTTTATTGGGTAAAATTTTAAAGACTTCCACCAAATAAGTAGGGGGATCGAACCCCGGGGTTCGAACTTAGCGCATAGACCATCACTGCCCGGACCGCAGTATCAATATAAGCGGTCTCACGGCCGCAGGACGTATTCGCGGACTGTTTGCTCTATTATTTTTGAACAAGATAAGTTAAGCCTGCCATTTCCCGTACCTTGGTTGTTCTTGCAAGACAGCAGAAGATTATTTAAAATACCGCATTATTGATGGGCGATACTGGAAAACCAAAAACCGGCCGCGGGGCGCAACACAACCCTCACAACCGATTTGCGCGATATACCCTCGTTCGTGAACACGAAGAAGCGCTCGATCTACCCGAAGACACCGACCCCGGCAAAACCACATTCATTAAGGTATTTCCCAAAACGATTGTCAACAAAGTAACCAGCCCGGATGTAGGCATGGACTACTCGCTGAATCCCTATCAAGGCTGCGAACACGGTTGTGCCTATTGCTACGCGCGTGTATCTCATCAATTTTGGGGCTACAGTGCCGGAGCCGATTTTGAGCAAAAGATTATGGTAAAGGAAAACGCCGTGGCTTTGCTCAAGTCAAAATTGGAGAGCAAGTCATGGGAAGGAAATGCCATCTCCCTGTCTGGAAACACAGACTGCTACCAACCCATTGAGCGAAAGCTCCGCATTACCCGCTCACTGCTTTCCACCTTTTTGGAATACCGACACCCGGTGGGCATCATCACCAAAAATGCCTTGATATTACGCGATCTGGACTTGCTCAAAGAGCTGGCTTCCATGCGGCTTGTGAAAGTAGCCATCTCCATTACCACGCTGAATGAAGACCTGCGCAGGGCAATGGAACCCCGCACATCAACAATCGCTCAAAGGCTCAGAACAGTAGAGCTGCTTTCGCAAAACAATGTTCCCGTTATGGTGATGATGGCGCCGATTATTCCCGGATTAAACAGCCATGAAATTCTCCCCTTGGTAAAGGAAGTTGCTGAGAGAGGAGCATTGAAAGTTGGCTACACCATGGTGCGGCTCAACGCCGAAATTGCCGAAGTTTTTGGGCGCTGGGTGCGCAATGCATTTCCCTACAGGGCCGATAAGGTGCTGAACCAGATAACCGAAGCCCACGGAGGCTCACTCAGCGATAGCCGCTTTGGTACCCGTATGAAAGGGGAAGGGCGCATGGCCGAGATGGTGCGAAGTACTTTTGACATAGCACGCAAACAATACCTTACCGATGGAGTGATGCCAGAGTATGACTTCAGCAAATTTACCAAAGGCGCGCAGCTTCGGCTGTTTTAGGCATGGCTCTATTCCACAGTAAAGAGCAGGGCCATAAAATACGCAGTAAATGCCTGAAGCAATGAACAAAAGGTAATTTCTCCGCGATAGGATACTTCTCGAAAATAAGCCGGCGAACATGTGAGGATTTAGCTTCAAACTAGTCTGAAAACAGCATGCTTATCCCTTGCCAATCCATGGGTGTTGGCCAAGCACAAAACATCCCCGTTCTGGAATACGCGAAGTGCATTGCTGAGAGATTTTGATTTGCGCTAACTCTCGTGAAACGAATACTTTTCAAGATACTCAACGAAATACTTTACTTTTTTGTGGTCGTTAGTGGAAAAAAGGAATGGAGCTACGTCCGTAGTCATTTTATCCATGCTCAATGTGCTGCATTTCTTCAACAATTGAACTTTAAGTTCACCCATGCTGCTGATGCCTGCCTTTTTTTGGAGGTAGTCCATATTGGGTGCAATATCTTTTCCCATAAGGAACACCAGGTCGTAAAAATCACACCCTTTGTTGCGCGGTTGGTTCAGAATCGCATAGCACTTCTGCGCCATGAGCAAATCCGTGGGTGTCGAAAATATTTTGGTGAACACGTCAAATTTGTTCAATATAGGCTCATCGGGCACGAAGGTCAAATGCTGTTGTTCAGTGTCTAATTGAATCAGGATTTTTTCTTCTTGATAGCTTGAAAGACCCTCTTCAAAAAGCAATTTTGGAAAGCGGATGTAGCAGTGATAAGCCCCTTTGGCGATTTGTTTAATTTCAGCAGTATAGCCATTGTTTACCAATTGCTTTTCGATGTTTTGCGAAATTTCATCAAACTCATCCCTGCTCAAATCGAAATTGTCAAAGTCGATGTCTTCCGAAAAACGCTGATTGCCATGCACCAGGCGCAAACAGGTACCACCGGTGAACACCAGTTTCTCCGCAAAAGGCCCATTGAACACTGTCTCAAGGATTTTGTACTGAAGATATTCGCTGAGCATAAAGCGCTTGAACGACCGGAGATTTTCGGGGTAGTATTGGGTTATTTCCTGAATATCAAGCATACATATATCGTTTAAGCCATTCGATTTTTTTATTCAGAGTGGGCGAGTTATACAGGCTTAAATAATCACGAAGTCTGTTTTCGTCCATCAGCCTAAGTTCATTGCGGTTCCACCTCAGGGCGTCAAGGACTTGCGCATCTGTAATGTCTGCGCGCAGGTACAAAAAATCGAGAATTGTTTTTTCCAGCGATGCCATTCGAAAAGTGACATCCCCATTGGTGATGAGCTTATAGCCGAAATACAGCGGTTTCTTGACTGTGCGATAGTTGAAAGTTCCCACAGCCGTTGAAAAAGTGCAGGTTTTTCGGGTTGAGACCGACTGCATACTGACCACGGCCTCCGGTACAATGCCGTAATAGCTAAGTGCAGATTCCATAGACACATAAGAAGGGCCATACAGTTGGTTCGCTACCTGAAAAAGGAAGTATTCGTCTGTTTTCATTTCTGAAAAGAGGTAGTGCCCATTTCTCAGCTTGATGAGATAGCCTTTCTTTTGCCAGTTGATCAGGTTTTTGGTGTCAAAATCTGGAAGTGATTTGCGGATTTCCGACAAGGTAACAACCGGAAACTTGCTTAAGATTTGCCTGAATTTATGATAAATGTATTTCTATTATATTATAAATTTAGTAAAAAATAGAAATAGAATTTGGTATGCCGGATAGTGTTAAAGTTATGAGTTAGCAGATTTTTACAGCATTCCTTCATTATTTTTTAAATCAACCATGCACTTAATCGCAGATGTCCGGGCAAACCCGCGATTCAGTGCACAGCGCGGTGTGATGACCGGATACAAACTTTTATATGGCAATGAAATGCCCGACAAGGTACATTTACCATTACATCTTTCCATTCGGGGGCGCATTAGCGATTGATGCTATATGCTAGGCGAAGGACGAATGGCGGAAATGGCGCGAAGTACATTTGACATGGGCAGTAGCAAGTATCTCCATGATCGCCTGATACACGATTTTACTCACTCACTTTTTTTAAGGCGGACAATTGATTGTTTTAAATCAATTGCAAAACCATCTGTGCTCAGAGCAAACTTTATACGTGATTTATGGACACTAAGAATGAACCCCCGAAACGGCATAATTGAAATTTTAAAAATTACATACTCGCTATGCTGCAGTAGGCTTAGAAATTAAAGCCAGCAGTAACAATAAATTGAGCCGCAGAATTTAGATTCGATCTACTGTTTCGAGATGCTCCTGTGCTTCTGAAGGTTTCCATTCCAAGGGCCAATATAAAGCAGCTTTAACCTGCATATCCAATGCGTACACCTAAATGACCTGAGAATGTAGCTGAAGTGACATCTAATTCGCCAGCACCTAAATTAAAATTGGGTACTAATGCAAAACCTATAATCAGAGACACCTTTTCTTCTATCAGATGAGCGAATTTCATGTCGAGCATTACAGGAATCAAAAGATCATCAAAATTGAAACCAATACGCAGGCCCGGACCTATCCCGAACATGTAAATTCCTATCTTACCAATTCCAAATGCAGATTGAATGCGCAAGTAACTAAGGCTTTTTTCATTGAATCCGGGCTGACTCCAAAATCAATAGCTGATGTGACTCCAAATTTAATTTCATTCACTTCTGATTTGTGCAGGGCTTTTCGTTCTTTTTTTGAAAGCGGTCTTGGCTCTTTAGTAATCAAAGCAATATCAGCACGCGGAATTTCGATGCTCGCTCCATCGCGGGTTTCAAATGTTATGGAAACTGCTGGTATACTGTCAATTATTTCTCCGCGAAATACGGTGGCATCTTTCTTAAGAATCACGTCATGGTGGGTCCTAGGTAGCTGAGCACTCGATAACAATGCCCAAAAGAGCATTCCGATCGTAATAAGGTGTCTTAACGGGCAATCCATGCCCGCACAGAATTGGGATTTCAATTCAGTGCTTCAAAACTGTCTTTTTCACCACTTTCGCTTCGCCATCCAAATCGTAAACGATGGGCACTCCTGTTGGGATTTCTACTTGTAGAATTTCATCCTTGGCCAATCCTTCCAGATACATGATCAGCGCGCGCAAACTGTTTCCATGTGCTGCGATAATAATGTTTTTACCTGCTTTGAGTTTGGGTTCAATCTCTTTTTGGTAGTAGGGTATTACCCGATCGGCAGTATCGGCCAGGCTTTCGCCGCCGGGAGGGCGCACATCGTAGCTGCGTCTCCATATATGTACCTGTTCTTCGCCGTACTCTTCTCGCATCTGGTCTTTGTCTTTACCCTGCAGGTCGCCATACATACGCTCGTTCAGGGCCTGGTCTTTTGTTACAGGTATGTCCGCTTGTCCGATGGCATTCAGAATTCTGTCGAGCGTTTTATTGGCCCGCATCAGCACCGAGCTGTACGCTTCATCAAAACCGTAGTTTTTCAGCAACTCGCCCGCCTTATTGGCTTCTTCAATTCCTTTTTTAGCCAGGTCAACATCAACCCAACCGGTAAATTTGTTTTCCTTGTTCCACACGCTTTGTCCGTGGCGCACTATAACGAGTTTTGACATAGTATCGATTTTTAACAGGGCGTAAAGCTAAAAATCTTAGTTCGAATAATGACTTTTCCGAATTCAATGTTTAACAAACTTATACGATCCGATTTTCTCTCAAGTAACGTCAAGCAATCGTAGTATGTAAGCTCCATCCGGTAGTCTGCTCACATCCAGTCCGGGTTGAACGACTTTGCAAGAGTGGACTTGCAATGATTTTCCAGACAAAAAGTTAAGTGGCATTTCTAATGTTTAGCTGAGCATGAAATTCGTTGATCGTTTGTTTTGCTATTGCAGCATGTCGTCGTGTTCGTTTGTACCACGTTTCGATCCATTCAAAAAAATGCCAGATAGGCCTGTTCTTTCTTTTCAAAGCGCACTTGATATACCAATTCGACCTTCAGGCTTTTGAAGAAACTTTCTGCAACGGCGTTGTCCCAGCAATTGCATCTTCGGCTCATACTTCTTTGCACCCCTTGGTGGGTGCTCAATAGGTGAGTGAAAGCCTTACAGGCGTGCTGCACGACACGGTCGGAATGGAAGAGTAAATTGCCTTCAAGTGGTCTGTTTTTCACTGCCATTTTCCATGCAGCTATGGAGGTATTTTGCGCGGTCATACCGCTGCTCTGAGACCAACCTACCACCTTGCGATCAAATAGATCGACAATGACTGTGAGGTATAGCCAACCCTTGAGTGTGTGGATGTAGGTAATATCTGAAACCCACTTTTGACCTGGGCCCTGGGCGCTGAAGTTCCTGTTGAGCTTATTCTCAGCCACCGGATAGCTATGCTTGGAGTCTGTTGTCGTTACGTACTTCTTGGCATGCACGGCACGCAGCCCATGTTACCTCATCAATCGGGCTACGCGCGGTCTTGGAACTGCAAATTCTCTGGCTCTGAGTTCTTCAGCGATTCGATGACTACCATACCTAGATTTGGTTTCTAGCAGTATCAGCATTATCTGTGCCAGTAACAAGCGGTTCTCATCATGGCGTGGTGAAGACAGATAATTGCGTCAGCTATAAAATGCACTCTTGCTCACCTTGAAGACCCGACACATCATCCCAACAGGAAATTCTTCTTGATAATCTTTCATGAATTGACAGATTTCCTGTCGCTCACGGAGAAGATGCGCACGGCCTTTTTTAAAATGTCGCGCTCGATTGTCATATCTTCCAGTGCTCGCATGAGCCGAGCTAGCTCTTTCTGTTCTTCGGTGAGATGTTTCTTTCCGTGGCCGCTAAATGCAAGATCTGGGCGATTGGAAAACTCTCTGCGCCAAAGGCAAATCAGTTCTGGAAGAATGTCCAACTCTCTGGCAATCTGGTGCACGTTACCGCGAACATTGCTTAATTCGACTGCTTTCTGCTTAAATTCTTTTCTGTAGGTTTTTCTTGATTCTTTCATAGGGTTAAGGTTTATTGTTTCTTGGATTTGACCTTAACTCGGTGTCCGGGCAAATGTAGCAAGTCCACCTGCCAAAATGGCGATGTGGAGAGTAAGCGGGTGGTGGTGGTGAAGTGAATTGCAGTTGATATCGATTTCACAATCTTTACCGAGACAATAATCCAACCACCCTTCAATGCAATCTACCAAAATACATTGGAGTCTTTAAATATTTTTTCTTCCAACAAAACAAAAGATTCCTATATTTGCACTCCATTTTTGGAATACAGTATTTAAGACACTATGGCAAATCACAAATCAGCCCTTAAAAGAATCAGAGCGAACAACGCCCGCAGGGTTATAAACCGCTACCAGCACAAGACTACCAGAAACGCCCTGAAGCGATTACGCGGTATGACTGACCGCAAAGAAGCCGATATGCTTCTGAAAAGCGTAATCAGCATGTTGGACAAACTCGCCAAGAAAAATATCATTCACAAAAACAAAGCGAGCAACCTTAAATCAAAGCTTACTAAACACGTACACGCTATCGGAGCTTAATTACTCCATCAGAATATAAATAGTTCAAAACCCACCGCAACTTCGGTGGGTTTTTTTGTGTCCAAAAAGAAGTACGAGCGGAGTACATGATCAAATTTCATTTTTGGCTATATTTCGCTCACCATGAAACCACTCACCGAAACTTCCGGAATAAAGGCCTGGGCCGAAGACGACCGTCCCCGTGAAAAACTATTGCTCAAAGGGCGCAGCGCCCTGAGCGATGCGGAACTTATTGCCATTTTGCTTGGCTCCGGCTCACGAGAGCTTACCGCCGTTGATCTGGCCAAGCACATCCTTTCAAGCACCGGCAACCGCCTCAATGACCTGGCCCGCTTGCAGGTAGCTGATTTGTGCAAGTTTAAAGGCATAGGCGAAGCCAAGGCAATCAGCATCGTGGCAGCCCTGGAACTCGGACGCCGCCGCCGCGAAGAAGAAGCTGTACAGAAATCTAAAATTACATCGAGCCGCGATATATACGAGTTGCTCAGCGCCACCCTTGCCGATATTGACCATGAAGAATTTTGGATTATTCTCCTCAATCGATCAAACAATGTGAAGGATAAAGTATGCATCAGTAGGGGAGGCATTTCTGGTACTGTGGTAGATGCCCGACTGGTATTCAAACCCGCACTTGAGCAACTCGCATCGGGCATTATACTCTGCCACAACCACCCCAGCGGAAACCTTAAGCCCAGCGATGCCGACAGAAAGCTCACTGCCAAATTGGTGGAATGTGGCAAAGTATTCGACATTTCAGTTACCGATCACCTTATCTTTACCGACCACGGTTACTTCAGCTTTGCTGATGAAGGCCTGATTTAATCCATTTCATGCTAAAAATTATAACTGTAGTAGGGGCAAGGCCCCAAATCATAAAGGCTGCCGCCATTGCACGCAATGTTCAAACGCGCTTCGGCAAGCAGATCAATGAAATCATTGTTCATACCGGCCAGCATTACGACGCGGCCATGAGCGGACAATTCTTTACTGAACTCGGAATACCGCAGCCGCTGTACAATCTTGAAACGGGCTCGGGAAGCCACGGCGCGCAAACTGCATCTATGCTCGCAGCACTTGAGCAAACCTTCGAAGTAGAAAATCCCGATTGCGTGCTGATATACGGCGATACCAACAGCACCGTAGCTGCTGCTCTGGCTGCCGCCAAAATGCATATACCCGTGGCACATGTGGAAGCGGGTATGCGAAGCTTCGACAAAACCATGCCCGAAGAACTCAACCGCGTGTTGAGCGACCACACATCTACTTTTCTACTGTGCCCCACCGCTACGGCTGTGCAGAATTTGCGCAATGAAGGTTTTCGCGAAAGCGCAAATACACCCAATATCAACCATCCTCTTGTGGCCAATGTGGGCGATGTGATGTATGACAATGCCCTACACTATACCGCCGGCAGCGAGCCTGAATGTAAGGTGCGAGGAATTCATCTTTCGACAAAAATGTTCATGCTCTCCACCCTTCACCGTGCATCGAATACAGCCGATAAAACCGCAGTTGAAGCACTGCTAGCCACCCTGTGCAAAGTAGCCGCATCATTTGGCGAAAGCATCATTTTCCCCATGCACCCGCGTACCCGCCACTTGCTCGGTGCCACTACTGAAGTACTTGATAAAATATATGCCCCAACCGGACTGCGCATTGTGGAGCCGCTTGGATACCGCGATATAATCTGGTGTGCCAAAAACGCGTCGGTAGTGATTACTGATAGCGGCGGATTGCAGAAAGAAGCCGCCTATTTCGGCACACCTTCCGTAGTACTGCGCGATGAAACAGAGTGGGTGGAGTTGGTAGATCAAGGCTTTGTGCAATTGATAGGCAATCGCACTGCTCTACTGAAAGATGCCGTAAGCACACAGCGCAATTTCAGAGGTACACTTAGCGGTACGCCTTATGGAAATGGTGATGCCGCAAGTAAAATTTGCGAACTTCTGCTGAAACATCTCTAGTATGATTCGCATTGCAGCCGCTCACATCACTCCGCGATTGAAGTACAGCGCTGACTTTGTATTCAGAATTTGGCTAGGGATACCCTACAGCCTCTATGAACTAAGCGCTGATGCTGAGCCCAATCAAATGGCAATATTTTACGGAAGTAATGAAGGTGTCGCTCATGGCAAATGGGGCCTGCATGTACCCGCTTGCGGTTTGCTTCACCAAAGGGGTGTGCATCCGGTTGAAATCATTTGGGATCGGTGGGATGAGCTGCCAGTGCTATTTCCCGTAAAGGAAGGTGACCTGCCATTTGATCTTTTTGCCGCTGTATTTTTTTGCCTGAGTCGGTATGAGGAATATGGCACAGTACAGCGCGATGCGCATGGAAGATACCCATCAGCAGCTTCGGTATTAAAACCCTACATCGAAAGGCCACTTGTAGATGAATGGTTGCTGGCATTTGAGCAACTGCTTATTCACCGCGGCCTTATGGAAAAGCCTGCCTTGCGAAACCTGCGATGGATCAATACCATTGATATTGATATAGCCTACGCATACCGGGGTCGCGGGGTATTACGCGGTATTGGCGCTTATGGCAAAGACCTGCTCGGCGGCAAATGGAGCCGCATTCGCGAAAGATTCTGTGTGCTCTCCGGATTACAGTCCGATCCCTATGATACTTATGAATTGGTGCGCACTGTTTCTGAAAATGCCGGTGAAACGGTGTTTTTCGTTTTATGCGGTGAGCGCGGTGGTTTGGACATAAACCTCAATCCGAAAAGCCGCTCAATGCGCAATCTGATCGCCCTATTGAACCGGTGGGCGGTGCTGGGCATACACCCTTCTTATGCTTCGCATACCGATGCGTCAATACTTGCGGCTGAGGTGGCACTGCTGTCTGAAATATTGGAAAGTGAAGTGATTTGCAGCAGGCAGCACTTTTTAAAATTCCACCTTCCGGATACATACCAGCTTCTTGCAGCAGCGGGCATCAAGCGCGACTACAGCATGGGCTACGCCGATGCAATAGGTTTTCGCTCGGGTACCGCTCACCCACACCTGTTTTACAACCTTTTGCGCGATGAAACTACCGAACTGGAACTTGTGCCGCTAATAGCCATGGACAGCGCCATGCTGCACTATATGAAACTTACACCCGCGGAAGCATTGGCCAAACTCAATGACCTTTGGGCGAAAGCCACACCTACCGGAGGAAATTTTATTACCTTATGGCACAACCATAGTCTGAGCGAACGAGATGAGTGGAAGGGGTGGAGGGATGTATACAAATCATTTGCGGAATTGGCTAAAACCTAAATTCTTGCATAATTCACAATGGTTTCGGGCAAACTGCACCGCACTCAGTTTTACATATTTTCTCAACATTCTTTTGCAATCGTGGCGACCTGTAACGCCGAAAATTGTGAAACAACTACCTTTATCAAAAACCTGAGCAGTTCATGATCCACGAAATAGGCCGCAACAATTCAATATTCAATCAGTTTCTTCGTGAGATACGCGACGAGACCATTCAAAAAGACCGTGCGCGTTTCCGCCGAAACATGGAGCGCATGGGAGAGATATTTGCCTATGAGCTAAGCAAAAATCTTGACTATAAAACGGAAGATGTAATTACTCCGCTTGGTACTGCTTCAATGCGCCTGCCGGAGAGCTATCCTGTGCTTGCTACGATTCTTAGAGCAGGACTTCCTTTTCATCAGGGCATGCTCAACTATTTCGACCATGCTGAGAGCGCATTCGTGTCGGCTTATCGCATGCATGGCAAAAGCCACGAAGATTTTCAGGTAAAGGTTGAGTACATGAGTTGTCCTGTGCTTACAGGCCGGCACCTGGTTATAGCCGACCCGATGCTGGCCACAGGGCAAAGTATGGTGCTGGTATATAAAGCACTTAAGGCAAATGGTGCTCCGCTGCATATACATATTGTTACCCTCCTGGCTACTCAGGAAGGCATGGCATTTGTTCGCAAGAACCTTCCGGATAATACTACGCTTTGGGTAGGTGCAATTGACGATGAACTCACGGCGCAGGCATACATCGTGCCCGGGCTTGGCGATGCCGGAGATTTGGCCTTCGGAAAGAAACAGTAATTAATAATGCTCCTCACCGAAATAGCTACCGCACTTGGAATTTTTCTCCTTAGCTCTGTGAAGTTCTTATTTGCTCCAAGCGCGGCAGTTGCAGCAGGGTATAATTTTTTGGAAACTGTTTCTCTCACTACTTTCGGCGGAATGGCAGGGGTTTTGTTTTTCTATTATGCGGGAAGTTGTGTAATTGAAAAAATTGCTGCCCTGCTTCAGAAAATGGACAATAAACCCTCAGGCAAAAAAGTGTTCACCCGAAGAAACAGGATTATTGTGAATGTAAAACTCAATTTTGGTCTTATCGGACTCGCAATTATCTCCCCTGCGCTAATCAGTATTCCCATTGGTTCGGTACTGGCGGCTAGGTTTTATCAGGGCAATCCATACGTGATACCCATTATGTTTGTCAGCACGCTGCTCTGGTCTGTTGGCCTTACCGCTTTCAGCCTGATGGTTAAAGCAAATATCGTTGGTGTATGAAAAGCTACAACCATGTTTTTTTTGATTTAGACCGCACCCTGTGGGATTTTGATGCCAATTCGCGGGCTGCGCTTATCGATATCTGCTCAGTGAATGGTCTTTCAGAACGTATTCCGGTGGAAGAATTTATAAAGGTGTACCAAAAGATCAATGAAATGCTCTGGAAGGCCTATCGGATGGGCAATGTAAATAAGAAAACACTTCGGGTGCTGCGTTTTGCGAAAGCCCTTGAACATTTCGGAATACATGATACTTTGCTGGGTGAACGGATGGGTGAAGCTTACATAGACCTCAGTCCAAAAAAAACCACCCTACTGCCCAATACCCTAGAAACACTCGATTACCTTGCCGGTAAATATAAACTGCACATTATCACCAACGGTTTTGAAGAAGTACAGCATACCAAATTGAACAATAGCGGCTTGTCACTCTATTTCACGGAAGTGATAACCAGCGAAAGGGCTGCCGCTAGAAAACCCAGCCCCGAAGTATTTCAACTAGCTCTGCACCTGGCTAATGCACGCAACCATGAAGCCATTATGGTGGGCGATGACCTTGAAACCGACATGGCCGGTGCGCGTGCTGTGTGGATAGACCATGTGTACTTTAATCCTGAAAAACAGCTACATAATGAGCCTGTAACCCATGAAATAAACGATCTGTGTGAGCTCAGGAACCTTTTGTAGGAAGCTCCGCAAGGGTAGTTACTGAACCTTGTACCATCTGGTTCAACTGTACCTTGATCTCACTTCCTAAAGGCAGAAATACATCTACCCTCGAACCGAATTTTATAAATCCAAACTCGCGGCTCTGTGAGGCTTGATCGCCTTCTTTGGCGTAGCATACAATACGCCTCGCCACCGCTCCTGCTATTTGCCTGAAAAGCACGAATGAACCTGCGCTATTTTCAACTACCACGGTGGTGCGCTCATTCTCAGTACTTGATTTTGGATGCCATGCTACAAGGTATTTGCCGGGGTGGTATTTTGAATACTTTACCTTTCCAGAAATTGGAAACCAGTTGATATGAACATTTAGCGGCGACATAAATATGGAAACCTGTATGCGTCGGTCTTTGAAGTACTCATCTTCATTGGTTTCTTCTATCACCACCACTTTGCCGTCTGCTGGGCAAACCACTGCGCCATCATGAATGGTGAGTATACGTGTGGGAACGCGAAAAAACTGAAGTACCAATACCAGCATTACAAGGGCTGCCGGCGTGGTAAAGTACACAGCAACGATACCGCCTGAAAAGTACGAAACCACTACAAAAGCTGTAAGCGCTGCAATGGTGGTGAAGATGATAATACGGCCTTCCTTATGAAACTTCATCAATGCGGTTAATTAATTATGAGGCCGAATGTACAAAAACCATCAGGTAGGTGAACACCATAGGGCTGGCCAATAGCACACCATCAAATCGGTCAAGGATGCCGCCGTGTCCCGGGAGTATATTGCTGGAGTCTTTCACCCCTGCGCTGCGTTTCAAAAGCGACTCTACCAAATCGCCTAATGTTGCTGATACCACTATGATGGTGCCCATAGCGAGCCAATGCCATATACCCATCTGGTCGGTATAATTGGTCATAATAGCTGCACCAATCAGGGCAACGATGCCGCCGCCAATGGCGCCTTCCCAGGTTTTCTTGGGTGAGATGCGTTCCCAAAGTTTTCTTTTGCCGAAAAGGCGGCCAAAAACATACGCACCGGTATCATTGAGCCATAGAAGTATGAAGAAACCCAGAACCACACCTGGCTGATATTCCAACACTATTTCTTCAAAAGTGAATACGTTGAGAAGGGCGAATGGAGCAATTACATAGATGATACCCACAATGGTATGGGCAATATTATTGAAAGGATCTGGCCGCTTGCGGTAGAGTTCGTATATGAAAATAGCGACGAAGAATGGTATGCTCAGGCTTATGATGAACCCCGAAAAAACCTGTAGTTTCACCAGTTCTATGGTGAGATATAATACTGAACCGGTAATCAGTCCGAGCATGGTTTGAGGGTGTACGCCACCAATCTTGCAAATGCTGTAATACTCCAGCATACCGAGTATGCCCACCACATAGAAGAGAGATGCCAGCGAGTAAGGGTTCCAAAGTATACAGCCCACCACGACTATAAGAAATACCAAACCGGTTGATATACGCAGTGCAAGTTCTTTCACAGATGCGCGTCGGTTATGATTTTCTTTGCTGGTATTACCATATTTCGCCTTACGTACAGTTCGATCTCGCCAATAACAGGATAAAAAGAGTCTTGCCTGTTCATAACCACTGCATCAATTTCATTGTCGAGCAAAATGCTTTTAAGCAATTCTACCTTTTGCAAATTGGTTGAACTGTGCACCATTACCCAGTTATTATCCATTGGAGTATAGGGCGGTTAAACTTTCTCAGAAAGCTCTTCAGCATCGGTTTCAGCATTGGCATCTGCAATAGATTCCTCGGTACCCGAATTGGTAACTGCTGGTACCGCATTGTCAAGTTTTTTTACATCATCCGCATCCTGTTCGGGGTGCGGTATGAGCAGTTCTTCGCTCTTGAATGGTCTTTCGCCAAATATAGTTTCAAGGTCTTCTTTGAATATTACTTCTTTCTCGAGGAGCTGCAATGCCAGCTTATCGAGCTTATCGCGGTTGTCGCTGAGTAGTTTCTTAGCGCGCTCATACTGAGCTTCGATGATCATTTTTACTTCCGAATCGATAAGCTCTGAAGTTTTCTCGCTGTAGGGCTTGGTGAAGCTGTAATCTGATGATCCGGTAGAGTCATAATAGCTTATATTTCCAACCTTCTCATTGAGTCCGTATACGGTTACCATAGCGTAAGCCTGCTTGGTAATTTTCTCGAGATCGCTGAGCGCACCCGTTGAAATTTCATTGAACGCAACATACTCAGCAGCGCGACCTCCAAGAGCAGCACACATCTCGTCGAGAATCTGATTGCTGGTATTGAGTTGCCGCTCTTCGGGAAGGTACCAGGCTGCACCCAGTGACTGACCACGAGGCACGATGGTAACCTTAATCAATGGTGACGCATGCTCAAGTAACCATGACACGGTAGCGTGGCCAGCTTCATGATAAGCAATTACCTTTTTCTCACGTTTTGTAATGATTTTATTTTTCTTCTCAAGGCCACCTATCACACGGTCAACAGCATCGAGAAAGTCTTCCTTGGTTACTGTTTTTTTCCTTTTGCGGGCAGCAATCAGGGCAGCTTCATTGCAAATATTGGCTATGTCGGCACCGCTGAAGCCCGGTGTTTGTTTAGCTAGGAAGCCTATGTCAACATCCGGATCGAATTTAATCGGGCCGAGGTGTACCTTGAATATTTCCTTGCGCTCGTTGAGGTCGGGCATATCAACATAAATTTGCCTGTCGAAGCGGCCTGCGCGCATCAATGCCCTGTCAAGGATATCGGCGCGGTTGGTGGCAGCAAGTATTATTACACCACTGTTGGTACCGAAACCATCCATTTCTGTAAGAAGCTGGTTAAGGGTATTTTCACGCTCATCGTTGGCGCCCATGCTTGCGCTTTTTCCGCGGGCGCGGCCTATGGCGTCAATTTCGTCAATAAATATAATGGCTGGTGCTTTTTCCTTGGCTTGCTTGAAGAGATCGCGCACGCGGCTCGCACCCACACCCACAAACATCTCTACAAAGTCAGAGCCTGAAAGAGAGAAGAAGGGCACCTGTGCTTCGCCTGCTACGGCTTTCGCCAAAAGGGTTTTTCCTGTACCCGGAGGGCCTACCAGTAGCGCTCCTTTTGGAATTTTTGCTCCCAGGGTGGTATATTTTTTTGGGTTTTTCAGAAAATCTACAATTTCCTGGATTTCTTCCTTAGCGCCTTCGAGTCCGGCTACATCATTGAAGGTAACATTGGTACCTTTGGTTTTGTCAAAGAGCTGAGCTTTAGATTTACCAATGTTGAATATTTGACCACCCGCTCCGGCTCCTCCGCCAATGCGGCGCATTACGAACATCCACACGGCGATCATAATACCAATAAAAAGTACCCATGTAAAGAGTTCTTTACCCCACTCACTGCGGGTTTTATAATCGTACTCCAGGCCGTATTGCTTGTTCCATTTGTCGAGCTTTTCCTGAAAACTATCAGCAGGGCCTACATCGAACCTGTAGTGCGGACCGGTATTTTGCGCTCCGGTAAGCACTGGCGATTTAATACGCTTTTGGTGCGTTTCATTGCTCAGCGCATCCTTTTTAATGTATACTTCTGCAAGTTGCTTGTTGTATACTATCACGCGCTCCACTTCACCATTGGTAACCATTCTTTCAAATTCAGAAAGGTTTATGCTGGCCATGCTTCCATTCCAGTTGAAAAGATTGAGTGATATAAGCACTACAACTATAATTGCATAAATCCAGTAGAAGTTAAAAGGCCGCTTCGGGCCTTGTTCTCCGCCTTGATTACCTGGAGTAAGTTTCTCCTTTAGGCTTTTAAATTGCTTGTTTTCTTTGTCTTCGGCCATTTTTCTGTTTAGTCCTGTAATTGAAAATCTATTTCTTTAACATCTGCGTCGGCCCATAGTTTTTCAATATTATAAAATCTTCTGGCCGGCTCTCGGAATATATGGACTACAACGTCAAAATAGTCCATTAAAATCCATTCTGCTTTCGCAGTTCCTTCTTTATGTTTTGGATCTTCACCTGTAAGCTGATGCACCATTTTATCTACTGATCTGGATATTGCTTCCACATGCGTATCTGAGGTGCCATGGCAGATTATGAAGAAATCGCATACTGCATTGGGTAGTTTTCTCAGGTCAATGGAGCAAATTTCCAACCCCTTCACTTCCTGCATGCCTTTTATAACTGCTTTAGAAAGAAGTTCGGAAGTTTTTTTGGTTTTTTTTGTCATTCAATCGTATTAGTGAATTCGGCAAAATTACGCATTTTCACGCTTTACAAATTTTTTAAAAGAACTACCATAATGGGGGATATAGGCCTTCAGATAATTTCCTTTGATCAGCTTGACTCTACGAGCAACTATATTGCCAAAGCCATAGAAAGCAGACAATATGCGGAGGGTACTGTAATATTGGCGCATTTTCAGCATCAGGGCAGGGGGCAAAGAGGCAGCAATTGGCAGAGCAATGCCGGCGAAAACATCACTTTCTCGTTCGGTGTCAACTCAGATTTTTTAGCACTTCATACCCAATTTCTTTTGGCGAAAGCTATTTCTATTGCTATTGTTGACTTTTTGAAAAGCATCATAGGCCGCGAAGTTTATATTAAGTGGCCCAATGATATACTTGCCGGCGACGCCAAAATAGCCGGCTTGCTTATAGAAACTGTTGGCCACAATCCTAGATACAGCATTGTAGGCATAGGGTTAAATGTAAATCAGTTGCACTTTGCTGCACCTTACAAGGCTACCAGCATACGCCAGGAGTTGGGTGCAGAGGTGAATATTCAGGTGGTGTTAAACCAGTTGTTGGGTTATATAAACCAACGGATGGATGCTTTGATCGGGGGTTTCGAATTGCTTATTGATGCGGACTATATGACTGCGCTGCACGGAAATGGGCGGTGGATTAATGTGGTAGCCGATGAAATTGAATTTGCAGCAATGATTACCCAGGTAGACAATAGCGGCGTAATATATATGAAAAACAAGGCGGGCCGTGTACTGAGCCACCGCGCCAAAGAGATTAAAATCAGCTTTTAACTTCGTTTACAAGCTTCTCGGCGATATAGTTAAAGAGATTAGAAAGAGGCTTTTCTACCATCATTTTAATAAATGGGTTTATGTCAGCTTCCATTATCAAACCGGCTTCGGTGCCGTCGCCATTTGCCGAAAGGCTTACGTTAAGTGTAAAAGGAAAGGGCGACCTTGAACCACTTTCGAGTAGCATACTGCCGGGACTGGTTTTTTCCTTTACGCTAAGGTCAATGGTAGCAGTGCCTTGTACCTTAAAGCTGCAGTAGTTTTCATTGCTCTCCCATTCAGAAATACGTTCGGCGGGGAGGAGCTTTACAAAATTGTTCAAGTCGGTTACGAACTGAAAAACGCTCTTAGGGGTGGCGGGCACTTGTACCTTCTTGCTTTCTATTCTCATGCGGTTTTTTATCCCCAATTTGCAGGATCAACCCGCCATGCACGGAGTGATTCTTTCTCTATTTCAGTAATATAACCCGATTTTAAGGCCTGATCGACAAGTGCATTATAGTTTGTAATAGTCTCCAGATTACAATCGGCTTTTTCTAAAGCTTTGGTTGCTACTTCGAAGCCGTAGGTAAAAATTGCTACCATTCCCTTCACTTCGCAACCTGCGTCGCGCAAAGCTTTCACTGCAGCGAGGCTACTTTTGCCTGTGCTTACAAGGTCTTCAACTACTACTACTGATTGGCCTGAATCTATGCGGCCTTCAATAAGGTTTTGCATCCCATGGCCCTTGGCCTCTGACCGCACATATACAAAGGGTAACCCCAATTCCTGAGCTACAAGTGCACCAAGTGCTATGCCTCCGGTTGCCACACCTGCAATAACGTCAGGTTTTCCGAACACATCTTCTATAATACGCACAAATTCCTGACGGATATGCGTCCTTATTTTTGGGTAGGAAAGCGTGATGCGGTTATCGCAATAGATAGGAGATTTCCAACCACTGGCCCATGTAAAGGGCGATTTTGGTTGAAGTTTTACAGCTTTGATGCTTAGTAGAAATTCAGCTACTTTTGGGGCCGAATCACTGATTGATTGCATGCTGCAAATGTATAAAGTTTTCATCAACGACAAGCCAGTGTTTTTAACACCGGCTTGCAATTTAGAGCTGCTTGCTAATCACATGGTTTACCTTCGGTACGATGATTTTGAAGAGCTCCATTTTCTTATTTCAATGCTCGAAGATACCGAGCTGAAGGGTGCTGTAATATACGGTGTCGACTTTGACCTGCTTTGGGCTGATTTCAGAGCCCACTTTCGTGAAATAGAAGCTGCCGGTGGGGTAGTGCGAAACCAATTGGGAGAAATTCTCTTTATTCACCGCCTTGAAAAGTGGGATTTGCCGAAAGGCAAAATTGAACCGGGTGAAGTGCCGCTGGAAGCTGCTCTGCGCGAAGTGGAGGAAGAATGTGGTATTGTAAATCTTCAGGCAGGAAAACATATTGCCGATACATACCATACGTATAGCGTGAATGGAATTCGCTATCTGAAACGCACTTATTGGTATGAGATGCACAGCGAACAAAAAACCTTTACCGCACAAAAAGAAGAAGGAATTACGCTGGTGAAATGGATAGGTAGCGGCGATGTAGACTGGCAGAAGATGCCAAGCTATGAAAGCATTATAGATATGCTTAACACTTCAGTACTTCACTGACCCACCTTGATTTTGTCTTTTTCTTCGCGCTGCGTTTTCAACTTGTACAGTTCGTTTTCAAGCCCTGCGCCGGGTTTTACGGCGTTGCGTCCCGTTAGATTTCCATTGGCATCAAACCAAGCAAAACAAGGGATGGTATACACATCGAGACTTTCCATAAACTTGCGTACATCACCTATATTTACTGATGTCCAGTAAGCAGGCGGAGCAGCGATACCTTCTTGTGCTAGGCTCACTTCAACAATTCTGAAATCTTGAGGGTATTTTTTCATCAACCCTTCAAGTAGCTGCATTTCTTTGTAACTCTCGGTGCTCCACGGAGCTGTAATGGCAAGATAATACGGGGCATTTTCTTTGTTGCCATCGGCAGTTTTGAGCATGCCGGGATCAATATCAAGACCCAACTCAAATAGCGAAAGTGTTTTGGATGATCTTGTCATTTTATCATTCAAATTCTTTGCAATTTCTGAAATGATCGGGGTGGCTGGCTTTTCGGCAAGTTTTTTTGTAATGCTCAGCAACGCAGTAAGAGGATACTTTTTGTTGGTGTACACCTCACTTATTGATTTGAGCAAGACAAGCTGTCTGATTTCTTCTCTTTCAAGAAATTGATCCTTGAGTATTAAGCTGTCAATTTCAGCAAAGGAAATCCCTTCCGTGAGTCGATTATAAAGGGTTTTGCCTCTAAATCGGCTATCGAATGCGTTGAAGTAAGAGGCGTAGTAAAGGTCGAAGAATGCGTACCAAGCAGGATTGTGTATGCTCAGAGTGGAATTTTTCAGATATACTTCGTATAAATCAGCTTTCGACAGGGCATTGCTTAGCTTCATTTCGGCAATGGTGTACCGCAGATAGGTATTCATAAATTGATTGTCTGTATAGCGGTCGGAGTTGGCTTGTTCAAATTCCAATACCTTTTGCCGCAAGCCACGGGTGCCTACCAGGAAAGCATTGTCGTTGTAAAATCCGTAGTATGCATAATCAACTTTTGCCATAAGGGCCGCATTGCTGTTGCTGTCAAGATCAATATAAGCGTACTCGAAATTTACTTTTTGCCAGGTATCTATCAGTTTGTTGAGCTCATTGGGCATGATTTCTATTTCGACTTTTTGGCCCGGGTCAATGCAAATGGGTGCGGAGTACCTGTTTACAAATAGGTGAAGGCAAGTGGTAGCGTCAATTTTTGCAGAAAGGCTGAAGCTGCCATCGGCGGCAATTACTGTCTTTGCCAATTGCACCTCAGTGCTGGTAATTGGATCGGTAAATTGCAATAGTCTGATTTCCCTGCCCGCCCATTCGCGGGCGATGCCT
Organism: Flavobacteriales bacterium; assembly: GCA_038207425.1. Taxonomy (GTDB): domain Bacteria; phylum Bacteroidota; class Bacteroidia; order Flavobacteriales_D; family Cryomorphaceae; genus JBBQZU01. The sequence goes on from JBBQZU010000005.1 coordinate 115,836, forward strand.
TCTATTGTGGCATTTTTTGGCTGCGCGGCAGATAGTAGCGGCGCAAAAACGAAGAGAGAAATGAGCGACTTAAAAATCGTCATTAATCTGTATTGTGTTAGGAATGAATTTGCTCACGTCGCCACCGTGGCGGATAATATCGCGTACTATGGTGGAGCTGTATGCTGCAAGCTCAGGGTTGGTAACCAGAAAGAGTGTGTCAACTTCGGGCGCCAGCTCGCGGTTTATTTGGGCAATACCCTTTTCGAACTGAAAATCTTCTGCATTGCGCAGTCCGCGTATGATGAACGATGCACCAATGCTGCGGCAATAATTCACTGTGAGGCCTTCATATGAGGCTACCGATACTTTGTCTTCGAAGGTGAAAGTTTGTTGGATCCACTTAATACGCTGTTCGAGGCTGAACATATACTTCTTTTCAGCATTAACGCCAATTGCCACCACAATCTTGTCAAAGAGTGGTAAAGAGCGGCGCACCATACTTTCATGACCTTTGGTAATAGGATCGAAGGTGCCGGGAAAAACTGCAATTCTTGCCATTGCGTGGGTTTATTGAGCGAGTGCGTTTCGCACTTTTATGCATTTGGTGAGTATGGGTTCCAGTTTGTCGAGCTGCAGCATGGTAAAGGGATCGCTCAAGGCGGTATGCGGCTCGGGGTGCACTTCCATAAAGAGGCCGTCAGCACCTGTGGCTATAGCCGAAAGGGCAATGGTTTCTATCATTTCGGGGTCGCCTCCGGTTACACCTGATGTTTGATTTGGTTTCTGAACGCTGTGCGTGCAATCCATTACTACGGGCACTCCTATTTTTTTCATTCGCGCTATCGACGTGGCATCAACCACCAGGTCGGTATAACCAAATGTGGTGCCACGCTCACATATCCATACATTGTCATTGCCGGTAGAACGTACCTTTTCTACGGCAAATGCCATAGCTTCAGGGCTTAAAAACTGACCCTTCTTAATATTGACTGTGCAGCCTGAGCGGCCCGCAGCGAGCAAAAGGCTCGTTTGGCGACAGAGGAAAGCCGGTATTTGAAGATGCGTAACAAATCGGGCTACTTCAGCCGGCTCGTGGCTCTCGTGCACATCGGTAAGGTTGTCTATATTGAATTCCTTGCGCACGTCTCGAAGTATTTCAAGCGCCTGTTTATGGTCAATCCCTTTAAAGCTGTTTAATTTACTGCGGTTGGCTTTTTCATAACTGCCCTTGAAAATGTAGGTAATACCCAGTTTACCGCAAATCGCTTTTACTTCACGGGCTATATGGAAGGCCATATTGCGGTCTTCGATGGCGCAGGGGCCGGCTATTAGGAACAACGGTTTCATGATTCTTTTGCTTTTTGACCCAAATATCCGCTGTGGTGGCGTTTGGCATATTCGGCCTTGGTGAATCCTATCTTTTCCATCAGCAAAACCACAAGTATATCGCCGGCAACGGTCATTACTGTGGTCGATGTGGTTGGGGTAAGACCCAAAGGGCATATTTCTTTCGGGCCACCGGTGAATAACACCACGTCAGCGCGGGAGGTTAAATCGGAGTCGCTATTTCCCGTGAGGACAATAATCTTGATTTCGGGCCATAGGTGACGGGCTAAAAAATCAAGCTCCAGCACCTCACGAGTGCGCCCGCTGTTTGAAATGGCCAGCAATATATCATTGCTTTGTATTACGCCCAAATCGCCATGCTGGGCTTCGGCCGGGTGAATGAATACTGCGGGCGTGCCTGTAGAGCTTAGAGTGGTGGCAATGTTAATGCCTATCTGACCGGCTTTACCCATACCGCTTACCACTACCTTGCCATTGAGTTGGTGCACCTGGCGGTATATGAGATCCACCGCTTCGAGTATGGCGCCATCTACCGGAATGTTTTCAATTGCCTCTATTTCTTTGGCAATAAGTTCTTTGATTCTTTCCTTGGTCAAGGGAGTAAAATTAGTAATGCCAAAATTAGCTTTATTCTGTGATTAGATGGGTTTCACTCATCCTTTCGGAAAAAACTGAAGTTCACCCCCCCATAGGCTCTGTGCATTTCAAGAGATGGATGGCTTTCGTAGTTATTGCTTTCTCCATGCTCAAGTATAAGAATACCACCGGGCTTCACCCAGCCTGATGAAAGGATCATATCGGGTAGTTGCGCAAAGCGTGGGTCGGCATAAGGGGGGTCAGCAAATACAATTTCAAACTGCTCGTTGGCTTTGTTGACGAGTTTGAATATATCGGCTTTTACTACCCTCAGGTTTTTGATTTCCCATTCCCTACAGATTCCTTCTATGAAAAGCTTTGATTTGGTTTCCACATCTACCGCTATCACCTTTTGAGCGCCTCGGCTAATAAACTCCAGCGAGATACCCCCGGTACCACAGAAAAGGTCAAGCACATTGGAATGCTCTATGGTTGCAATATTTGCAAGTATATTGAAGAGACCTTCGCGGGCTAAATCTGTAGTAGGTCTCGCTTTCATGCCCGCAGGAGGATACAATTTGCGGCCCTTGTACTTACCGCCTATTACACGCATCGGGCGGCGCTCAGAGGTATAATATGCACAGCCATTGTAAGATTGTCTATTTCTGGAGGGTACACAATGCTTTTATTTGGCGGAAGCCCTGCAATCACTTCAGAAATTACATTCTCAAAGGCTTGTCGGCAGGTTGCTGAGGCGGCTGCCTCGCCGAGCAGATGAAGAGGAGTGTTTGTATTCAAACCGAGAATTTTACGACAGTAAAGCACGTAGTACCGCACATCATCAATATATTTATAAATATTGGAGCTTACCAAAAGGAGTTGTTTATTTCGGTATACTATTGTGGTGTAAAATTCACCTGCCTGATGAAGGTAAATGCTGTCATGACCAACTTCAGCCTGTATTTCGTGCAAGGTCTCTATAAGCACCCCGGCAGCGTGCCTGAGTTGAAGCCCGGGGTGAATTTGTGCTGCGATCGACTGCGCTTGGGCATCATCACGGTATAGAAGTACTGTTTCACTTCTGAACAGCCTTTCAAATGCCACTTGCGAGGAATCAGCGACGGGTGTGGCAAACTGAAGGTATGAGTCCATTTCAGATTCGCTGAAAACAGCCGGCGGTAATAAGGTGTATTCTTTTGTGAAAATAATACCGAAAACCGGTTCTGTGGATTTTAGAATTTCAGAAGTTTGAGCTGTAGATGAATCCAAATGCTTCAAGCCAATGGGGCTTTCTCCATCTAAGCCTGCGAAGAGATAGCATATAAATGAGTCGGGCTCGAAAACGAGCCCAACAGATTGCGTATCTTTTTCAGTGAAATGGCTGAAAAAGACCATTTCACCCATATCGATTTTACTCATTCCAGTTACCTGCAGTGCTGTTTTCAGTAAGCGATCCTACTTGATATTGTTTTGAAAAAGGTGCCGGATCCCACGCTTTGAAAACCGGCTGCTTTATGCCGCTTATTTCAACGATGTCAGACTTCATTTCGAATCGGTGATTTGTGAAAGGAACTTTCCAAAGTGAGTCTACAAAGAATGGAGTTTTGCGCGTTTTGAGGTCGCTGTCATTAAAAATATAGCTCAATACTTCAACCTGTACTGTATCACGCACTATTAAACCAGCATCAATTACCTGATCATCGCTCCAGCCATTGGGCCTTACGCTGATCAAACCTAGTTCTCTCGCCATTTCATCGGTGGGCACACTATCTGGGAGTGCGCCTAGTTTCTTAACAAGCGATAGCTTACCCTGCTTTAGAAAATAGCTGAGCGAATCAAATGACGATGCGTACTTGCCATTTTCCTTGAGGTAAGCAATCTGGGCTTTCCTAATATCTTTAAGGCGCTGGATAACGTGCATGCTTATTCTCTTTTCCTTTTTGGCGTACTCAAGCTTTTGGTCTATAACTAAATAATCCATGTAGGCGAAATATACTGAACCAAGCGAAACCAATACCCCTATGATCAAACTTCGATTTTTGTTCACAACGCCTTTCACATAAAGACCGCTGAGTCCACCGACCAACATAATCGCTACTCCGCCTATTTTGAAAAGTGAATTTTGACCTGTAGAAGTGACCAAAAGCAAAAGCCCAATGATTACCAACAATGAGGGGAAAAGGTATTTACTAATTACGTTGCCTATATCTTGCATGGAAAATTTGTTTTTTGCTGACTGTTGGCAAAACTACAATTTTTTTCAAACCGAGTTCTCTCCTTACTTCTTATTTAACGAAAGGCTAAAATAGACAGCTTTTCGGTAGCTTCGGGCACCGATAATGGAAAGATTTTCAATAGCAGAAACAGAAGAGCAATTGCGGGCCAACTTCGGTTTTGAGCCTACACCTTCGCAAGATATACTGCTCAATGCTCTCGCGCGATTTGTAGTAAGCGAGAAGGTGCGCTGTGTCCTTGCTATAAAAGGCTATGCCGGTACCGGTAAAACCACGATGGTGAACAGTTTGGTGAAAACGTTAAATGCGATGAATATGCCTCAGGTACTTATGGCACCTACCGGCAGAGCGGCCAAAGTCTTGGCCAATTATACAGGATCATTGGCATCTACAATTCACCGCCGCATTTATACCCAACGCCGCACAAGAGATGGTCGTACCTTTTTTGCATTGGCCCCAAATATTCATCGCAATGCAGTATTTGTGGTTGACGAAGCTTCTATGGTTGGCTGGGACACCTACACTGGCCCTATGGGGGGCAATCTGCTTCAGGATTTGTTTGAATACGTGTTTAATGGCACCAATTGCCGGCTCATACTAATTGGCGATGGTGCTCAGTTGCCACCTGTGGGAAGCGCTATTAGCCCAGCGTTGGATGTATCATTCCTGAAATCGCATTTTGATATTACTACAGCAGCCTGCGAGTTGGTGCATGTAACCCGCCAGAAAGCCGGCTCAGGAATCCTCGAGCTTGCCACAGCAATACGTGATGCCATCAGCGTGCAAAATGTAAGAAGTGTATTGCCTTTTAAAGCTCCGGTGCTGCCCGATGTGCGCAGAATCTCTGGGCTCGATTTGCAGGATTATCTTGAGTCGGCTTTCGCCAAATACGGCGCCGAAGGTGTTACCATTATTACCCGAAGCAATAAGAGAGCAAACCTTTTCAATCAGGAAATACGCAACAGGGTATACTTCAGAGATGAAAGGGTATCAGCCGGTGACCTTCTTATGAGTGTGAAGAATAATTATCATTGGCTTGGGCCGAATAGCAAGGCAGGTTTTATTGCCAATGGCGATGTAATGGAAGTACTTCGGCTTGGCAAGTCTAAAACGATGTATGGATTTGATTTTGCCAATGCCACAGTGCGGCTTATCGATTATCCCGATGAGCCCGAACTTGATGTAATGCTGTGGATTAATACAATAGATAGTGAAGGCCCTGCAATGCCTTCCGAAGCCTGGAATGAGCTTTACAAGGGAGTTTTGGAAACGTACAGTCATATAGAAGACAAAGAAGAACGGAAAAAGGCAATAAACAGTGATCCGTTCTACAACGCGCTCCAGGTGAAATTTGCGTACGCGGTAACTTGTCATAAAGCCCAGGGTGGTCAATGGCCCGTAGTATTTGTAGATCAAGGTTATGTTACGGAAGAAATGCTCGATGTAGAATACCTTCGATGGTTATATACTGCGGTAACCAGGGCATCTGTACAACTCTATTTACTTAACTTCAGCGATCTGATCATTACAGAATAAAATGACAGTGGAAGGCTTTCGGCCTTCCACCATCGTATGTTATCAAATCAAAAGACGGATCACTCTTTTTTCGTCCGTTTGAAAATGAAGCGGGTTATGAATATACCTTGCCCATCGCCTTGACCGCCATCACTTTCTACACCACTGGTTGTAAATGCAAGCTCCCAGCCTTCGTTGGTTAGCGCATTCAAAGCAGATGAAATCATGGCGTCATTAGATGCAATATTCTGGAAATTAATACCTGCTACACTAAAGAAGTTAAGTAGTTTGGTTTCGTTTAGCGCGTCAATCTTTAAATCCTTTCTCTTTACACCTTTTTGAGCGCTATCGGTACCTTCATTGCGTGCTGTGGTGTAGAGGCTTGCATCTACTTCAGTAGTATGTTCCACAATTCGTGATCTACCTAATCCCATTGGTACAATTGACTCTACCGTTGTTATAATTTTGTATTCATACTGTTGTGCTGCTGATTGGCTTGCGAAAGACAATAGTGCAAGTCCAAGAAAGAAAAATTGTTTTTTCATTGGTTTGATTTTTTAAATTGAGAATGTGTGCGAAGATATGCCAAATTTCATGCCATGGGGCAAAACAAAACCCCGCAAATACTTGTGGGGTTCTAAAGGATTATGAGCGGTCAAAATCAGAACTTGAAGTTGAGTCCAAGCGCAAAGATTTGTCTTAACTGGGTGCGGGGTCTGCCTATTACTTCGGGAGTAATCAAGACCCCACCCCCATCAAAAACAGCAGGTACACTACCAAAAAGAATGTCATCATCATAAATTACCTGCACGTTGATGGATGTAGCAAGCCATGAATTTATCTTGAGCGTAAGGAAGGTTTCCCAGTTGATATCAATATTCTCAGGGTTGTTGAGGTAGTTCGAGAATAAATCAACCCTGGTGAGGAGATTCACGTTTGTAAAGATATCACTCTGGTAAGCCATCTTCACGAAAGCTCCTATTTCAAAACGCACATTTTCTCCTTCTTCAACCCCGAAAAGGGGAGCAAGTCGATCAACTGTTACAAACGTTGTCTTCAAAGTAGCAGGCGAGAACAGCGCCGAAAACTTAGCGTTTGGCTTGTAATCTATACCGGCTGAAAGTATAGAAAACGCCGGCGCCATAAAATCAGAAATTGGATCACCAACATTTACCGCATCTTCAATTACATAACCTTGGGCAAATTGGGTTCTGAAATTGAAAAGAATGCTGTAATACCAATGCGGACTATTGAGTCGGTATCCAAATTTAGAATTGAGGTCTATCCTGTCGTCTGTTTTAACCGGATTCTTGTCACCCTGTCTCAGTAAGCCAAAGGCAAGGTCCAATGACGTATCCCATGCAATTCGGTTTTTACGGTGTTTTGCGAACAGGTTCGTTACTGCGGTACCCGACGCTGAATTTTGACCCCCAGCAGCCCAATTGCTGAAGTAAGACTGACCAACATTTAATCCGAATGTACCACCGAAATCCCATATTTTAACTACAGAGTCGGCTTCAGCTACAGCTCTGAGTTGTTCAATTCTGGCCTTGTCAGCGTCATCAAATATTTCAGTTTCACCTTGCCCAAACGAAATCAATGGCAAGCAGGTAATTCCAATAAGTAGAAGTTGTTTCTTCATTTTACTTTAGTTGAAGGATTGGTTTAGTTTTGTTTAAATACATGCACATTCATTTGCTGATGTGGAATTTGAATGTTCTCAACATCAAAAATTTCCTTCACTTTCTCTTGATAATCAAAGAATACATCCCTGTAATCGGTGCTATTCACCTATAAACGCATAGTGAAATTTACAGAGTCGGTACCTAATGAGGAAACCATAATCATTGGCGCAGGATCTTTAAGCAATCTTTTATCAGAATCTACAAGGCTTTGTAACGTAGATTTTACCTTATCTATATTGGCCATATAGCTTACGCCAAATACCATATCAACCCTTCGCGTAGTCTCAGCCGAATAATTAACGAGCGAACCCGATGATAAAGAGCCGTTTGGCAAAAAGACTGTTTTGTTGTCGGGAGTTTTCAAAATTGTAGAGAAGATCTGAATCGCATGAACTGTGCCTGTATACCCTTGAGCTTCTATAAAGTCATCCTTTTTGAAAGGCTTGAAGAGCAAAATAATCACTCCACCTGCGCAGTTCTTAAGCGTACCGAAAAGGGCTAGCCCCAAAGCAAGACCTGCAGAAGCTAAAACAGCTATGAAACTGGTAGTTTCAACACCAATCTTTTGAGTGATGCTGATAAAAAGCATCACTTTGAGTAAAACATTTATAAGCGAAGTCAAGAATGGACGAAGAGAGCCATCGACCCCCCTTTTTTCCATTGTTTTGTTAAGCGTATTGGAAACTACCTTGATTATTCGCAGCCCTACAAATAGCACGAGAAGGGCAATCAGAATTTTAATTCCATGGTTTATTACAAGCCCTTGTAATTCTCCCAGATACTTTTCTATATCAAAACCCATCCCTTTTGTTTTTGGTTTTGGTTAATTTGGCTTGCAAAGAAAATAGAATTCTGAGAACTTACAATTCTCAAAATAATTTATTCTCTTTATAAAGCAGCCAAATTAGCTTTTTGTTGCTTCTCGAAATTTTCTTTCAGAAATGAAAAGATAGGTATATGATACTGCTGCCAACAATGCGCCGGAACCGAAAGCGTATTTAAAATTTGCTGGGTTGTTATTGTAAATCCATGCCGAAATCAAGGCGCCGGCCAGAATTCCTATCTCAAGCGCAATGTACATCGTAGACATTGCTCTGCCGCGTCTTTCGGGGTCTGCCAGATCTACTGTCCACGCGAATATAGTGGGCGAATTTATTCCCGTAGCTATTCCATAAAGCACAGCGCCTGCAATAAACATGGAAATATTTACCGAAAGGGCAGTTACAATCATTGAAACAACGAGAATAAGCGTACCTGCTTTCAAAAAATAGGCCCTGCCCAGTCTATCGCTCGCCTTGCCGGAGTATAGCCTCGCTACCACAGAAGCTACCAGCATCACCGTAAAATATAAACCTTTATTTTTGATGCCCAATAATTCGCTGAAGTCAGGAATCAAAGTAAGCGCCATACCAAAGGCGTATACATTGAGCACCATTACCAATGACGGGCGTGCCACACGCTTTTCATATACATCAACCCACTTTACCTTAAGCATACTGAGCGTGAATCGAGTGGTGTTTTTTACAGATTCATTGATTCGATACACCGTCGCCATGCTAAGCAAAGAAGCAACTGACCCGGCATAAAACATTGCGTCCAAACCAAGGTTGTTTGCAATGGCACTTCCAATAGCCGGTCCGGCAGCCATGCCGATGCTGCTGCTCATACCCAATAAGCCCAGGGCTTCGCCACGGTTTTTATCATTTACCAAATCCGCTAATAGCGCCATATCGCCAGTGGGCTTGAATCCTGCACTGAGTCCATGTACCAACCGAAGCGTGAAAAAACCAACCAATCCGCCAATAATCGGGTAAAGTGCCAGGCAGAAGACAGATACAATTGCCCCGAAGTACATTACCGGTTTTCGGCCCACCATGTCGGCGAGCTTCCCGCTGAATGGCCTGCTGAATGCTGCCACAAGCGCAAAAAGTGATATGATGAGCCCTTTAAATTCAGCCCCTCCCAAACTTGTAAGGTATTCAGGAAGTTCAGGAATGATCATATTCACACTCGCCATAAACAGGGCTGAGCTAAGGCAAAGCAGCCCAAACTGACCGCTGAGCATCTCACGGGATATGAATCTACTGATGTTCAAATGTGATTATCTGCCGGTATAGAATTTGCGCGCCGGAGATACAATTGCTATAACCTCTTTTGCAGGGCAAAGTTTCGCTAAAAATCCAGAATGGTTGTCATCAAACGTTGAATTGTTCGAATTTGGCAGTCGACATGCCGGAAGGTTCCTTCAAACTGAAAATTTTTCTTTTCCTGTCATTATCTGGAAATAGAGCAGAAAGTCACCTTTTAACGACATAAGCGGATACTGAAAAGTAGCAGGTTTGTTTTTTTCAATAAAGAAATGACCCACCCACGCAAAGAAATACGCTGTAATGGCTCCATAAAGAATATGCCATCCATTCAGATTGACCAAGGCTGAAATAACCCACAGAAAAAACAAAGATGTACCGACAAAATGAGTAATCCTCGTGCCTTTCTTTCTATGCTCGCTGAGGTAGTATGGATAAAATTCTTTGAATGTCGTAGATCTGTTCAAACTACTGAGCCTTTTTTAATTTATCAATCAGTTCTTTAGTAGCTGCAATGTCCTCTTCTTCTTTCGTTCCTAATTCTAACGCTTTCTCCGCAATCACAAGCGCATCTTCACGCCTGTCTATTTTGAACAGAATCGATGCATAGGTATCGAGATACGCATATTGAGGTGCTTCATCTGCTACTTTTTGCATCCAGGTTGCAGATTTCTCAAGGCACACAATATCCTGACATTTTTGGTAAAGCGTCCAGGCCATATCGTTCAGTGCATATGCATTTTCTTTAATATCGCCTTGGGCCCTTAGTAAGCCTTCATCGGCAAATGCTTCCCAGTTTTCGGTCATTTGATAATAATACTGACGGTATCGTTGCTTGTACATCTTGGCGTCATCGCCCATTACCTGGTCGGCAGCAGCAAGTGCGCCATTAAGGTAAGCAGGATTGCGCTCCTTAATGGCCATTTTTACATCGCTAAAAAGCAAGGATGAAATTTTGTCAATCACTTCTGTCCGGCCATACTTAGTTATCAGTTCCTCGCGGAACTCAATGATCTTACCACCGAATTCACCTCCACCTACGAAACGGGTTAGAACGCCCCATCCCGGTTCATCGGTAAGAGTAGGGTGGTTGCTAAGCCAGGTTGTAATTTCTTCTGGAGTTGGATTGGTTTTCTCCTTGCCTGTTTTAAAGCTATTGATATAAAAATCAGGAAAGCCGTCAGTGAAGTTCATCGGGTCGGACAAGGGAGCAAGCCGGTCTTTGCCATTGAGCAAAGCTGCAACATCCTTCATAAATGGTTCAGGTTTGCTGAAGCCGCCAAGACGACCTATGAAGTGACCCTCACCATCAAAAAAGAGGTATTGGGGATAATAGGAAACCCTGTACTTCATTGCCAGCAACACACCAAATCCTACTTCCATATTCACCTTGGTGCTCACAAACCTATCATTGATGTATTCACCGGTAGCCTTATCGGCAAAGGTTTCTTTGTCCATCACTTTGCACCATCCGCACCAGTCTGTGTAAGCATCGACCATAACAAGCTTACCAGATTCACCGGCCATGGCAACTACTGCTTCAAAGGGTTGGTTTACAAACTGAACCTGAGCAAAGAAGCCAGGTGAAATTAAAAAAGCGATTAGTATTGGTTGTATTTTCATCTCGATTGGTCAAATGGGCCGCAAAGGTCAGGCATCTTTACGACTTAAGCAAGAGGTGAATTACAGTAACGAACAGGGTTCAAAATCTAAGATTCTAAAATCTCTGCGAGACCCATGAGTCGACGGTCAAATAGAAAATCAGAAACCTTAACCACTTTTACATGCTTAAATTCGGGATGGAAAGGATTGAGTAGATAGTTAAAATCACCTTCTACCACAGCGGAAGGTACCCTAAGCGCTAAAAAATTCCCTTGTCGGACAAATTGCGCGCCTATAGCCTGAGATATTTCATGGTGAGGGAAATCCCTCCAGTCAGATGGTAAATCTGAACTGTTTACTTCACCGATAGATGCTGCATCAGGCAACTCAATAGTAAGCATTTGAAAATCCTGTGAGAGCAAGCCCATTTGTATGTGCACGATCACTTCGGCAAAAGCAAGCGACCTACTTTCGCTGCAATATACCATCTGTACATTTCGTGGATTCCAGCGATTGCCTGAGCGCGAAGCACCTTCACCCGAAAGTACCGGGCCGTATAGTTTTTTTGATAGACGGTAAATGAACATCAGGCAAATATACCGTGCTCAATGCGGTTTAGCTCATCCATAACCAACTCTTTGCCATAAGCATCACGGAGCAAAACTGCCGGCTTTACATTACCCAAGGCAAATGATGGAGTGTTCAGCCAAAGGTAGAGCTGCTCATCGGTATCAAATACCTGCCGCCCAAACTCAATAACTTCGGCAATCTGGAGAATTTTTTCAGAATGGATAGGCTTGAACACGTAACCCGACTCAGCCCTGTAACGCTGTAATGATTTTTGAGAAATATTGAGAATATCAGCCCACTCGCGCTCAGTAAATGGCATACGCTTGGCCATAGCTTCAAAGAAAGCAATAGACAGCCCTTTTCGTATGGATTGAATGAGGAGCATTTTATCTTGCAAAAAGCTCTTGAAGGTGCTGTGGATAGACTTGCCCGCGGGCTTCACAGCGGTGAGGTAAATTGCCATAGCGTCATTTACCATACTTACGTCATTTTGATCTGAATATCCCATCACCAAGAATTATGTCCCAAATATACGACATTTTTCCTGGATTGATTCAGCCTTCTCAAATTTTTTCAATTTAGTCTTGCTGAAGCAGCAATAGAGCATCCACAAGTTATTGCTAATCCATGCTGATTGCTGGGTGCAGGGTAGAACCTCCATTACCTGTTTCATTCACAGATTCGTATGCATCGAAACCCAGGTTAGTTATAAAGTTGGACTCCAAGCGAATCAAATAGTAAATTTTGGGCAAAACCTTCAAGTTTACACTAAAAAATTGACTCAGATTAGACGAACCGAGCAATTAACCTACCCTTCTATAATTTTCAATTGTTATCCACAAGGCAACATTCCAAGAGTAGCTTTTAGGTAGATTTGGAGTCCCCGATAGAAATCCTTCCTATGTTTATAATATTCGATACCGAAACCACCGGTTTGCCCCGTGATTGGAATGGCGGAATCACCGATCCGACCAACTGGCCCCGCATGGTGCAGATCGCATGGCAATTGCACGACGCTCAGGGCAAGCTACTTTCGGCAAATAACCTTATAGTAAAACCCCAAGGCTACACCATTCCATTTAATGCAGCCAAGGTGCACGGTATTACCACAGAGCGGGCTTTGGCAGAAGGACAACCTTTGCACGAGGTCCTTGCCATGTTTGAATCAGACCGTGCCAAAGCCACCTATGCAGTAGGTCACAATGTAAGTTTCGACATCAATGTGATTGCCAGCGAAAACAGCCGTTTGGCGCAAGCTTGGCCCGTGATGGACATGAAGCAGCTTGACACAAAAGACCTTTCAACAAATTACTGCGCTATACCCGGCGGTAAAGGTGGTGGCTTCAAATGGCCCACCCTTACCGAGCTGCATACAAAACTTTTCGGCGTTCCCTTTGAAGATGCCCACGATGCCGCCTATGATGTTGATGCCACTGCACGATGCTTTTTTGCATTGGTGCAGCGCAATGTGTTTGCCGTAGAAGAAGTAACCGCGACGGGAAGCATCGTTTATGAAGCCCCTGTGCTTGCAGATGCCAACTTTCGTAAAAAGGCGGAGCCGGAGGCTCAAAAATCCGATTCCATTTCTGCGCAGCATTCCGATATATCGGCTGTAAAGGAGTTGCCTTTTGCACACCTTCATTGTCACTCACAGTTCAGCATACTGCAGAGCAGTACCACAGTGAATGACCTCGTGAAAAAATCAAAGGAATACGGTATGAGTGCCGCAGCGCTGTGCGATCATGGAAATATGATGGCCGCCTTTCACTTTGTAAAGGAAGCACTCAAAAACGATATCACCCCGATAGTGGGTTGCGAGTTTAATCTAAGCGCCGATCACAAGAACAAATCGCGACAGGATAATGGTTACCAAACCGTGCTGCTCGCAAAAAATAAAACCGGATACCACAATCTGGCTAAGCTCTCATCCATCGGATTTACCGAAGGGTTTTACTATGTGCCCCGTATCGATAAAGAAATTTTATGTCAGTATAAAAGCGACCTTATTGCCACTACCGGCGGATTGTGGGGTGAAGTGCCCCACCTTATACTCAACGTGGGCGAAACCCAAGCCGAAGCAGCTTTCCTATGGTGGAAAGAGCAATTTGGAGATGACTTTTATGTGGAAATCTGCCGGCACGGTATCGAAGAAGAGCATATCGTGAATGCCACATTACTCAAGTTTGCCCAAAGTCATAGCGTAAAATATTTTGCGGCAAATAATACCTATTACACCGAAAAACAGGATTCCCGAACCCACGACCTTTTGCTTTGCGTACGTGATGGTGTGCTTGTAGAGAAACCACGTAAATACATAGGCAAGCTCGGTAAAGAATACCGATATGGTTTCCCGGAAGGAAATCAGGAGTTCTATATTAAAAGTGCTGAGGAGATGAAGCGACTTTTTGCTGATTTACCTGAGGCTATAGCAACCGTAGGCGAAATTATTGCAAAGGTAGAGCGCTATAAACTGGAGCGTGAAGTGCTCCTCCCAAAATTTGACATTCCACAAAAATTCATACACCCCGATGATGCTACCGATGGAGGTAAAAGGGGTGAGAACTCCTTCCTTCGCCATCTCACCGACGAGGGAGCCAAAAAGCGCTATCCCGACATTACTGATGCGGTAAAAGAACGCATCGACTTTGAGCTCAGCGTAATAGCCAATACCGGATATCCGGGTTACTTCCTTATAGTTCAGGATTTTTGCGCCGAAGCGCGAAAACAAGGAGTTTGGGTAGGTCCGGGAAGAGGTTCTGCTGCAGGCTCAGTTGTGGCATATTGCACCGGTATTACCAATGTTGATCCAATAAAATACGATTTGCTTTTTGAGCGTTTCTTGAATCCCGACCGTGTATCCCTCCCTGATATTGACATTGACTTTGATGACGAAGGAAGGCAAAAAGTCATTGACTATGTAATTAAGAAGTACGGATCAAATCAGGTTGCCCAAATTATTACCTACGGCACTATGGCGGCCAAATCGTCAGTGCGCGATGCGGGCAGGGTGCTTGGTTTACCCCTCGGAGATACCGACCGCATAGCCAAACTCGTACCCAACGCGAAGTTGCAAAAGCTCTTTGCAATGGACGATAAGGCTATGAAAGAAGCCTTTCGAGACAATGAATACACGGGGGCGTTAGAGCTTCTCAAAGTGGCCAAGGGCAACGGTCCCGAAGCCGAAGTGGTGCTGCAAGCGAGGGCCATGGAAGGATCCATGAGAAATACGGGCATTCACGCCTGTGGTGTAATCATTACGCCGAGCGATATTACCGACTTTGTACCCGTTGCTACCGCCAAAGACAGCGATATGTGGTGCACGCAATTTGATAATTCGGTGGTAGAGAGCGCGGGATTGTTAAAGATGGACTTTTTGGGCCTCAAGACGCTTACGCTTATTAAGGATGCACTAGAAATTGTAAAAGTACGCTATGAAGTGGATATAGATCCCGACGCAATTCCTCTCGATGATCTTAAAACCTACGAACTCTTTCAACGCGGCGATACCGTCGGCATATTCCAGTACGAAAGTCCCGGAATGCAGCTCTACATGAAGGATCTAAAGCCCACAACATTCGACGACCTTATTGCTATGAATGCTCTCTACCGTCCCGGGCCAATAGATTACATACCAAGTTTCATAAAGCGCAAACATGGGCTGGAACCCATAAAATACGATGTGCCGGCCAGCGAAGAGTTTCTCAAAGAAACCTATGGTATCACTGTATATCAGGAGCAGGTTATGTTGCTTTCGCAAAAACTGGCAGGTTTTACCAAAGGCGAAGCCGATGTACTTCGTAAGGCAATGGGTAAGAAACAGCGGGATGTGCTCGATAAAATGAAACCAAAATTTATTGAGCAGGCTAAAGCAAACGGACACCCGGAGGGGGCCTTAGAGAAAATTTGGAAAGACTGGGAAGCTTTTGCGAGCTACGCGTTCAATAAATCACACTCTACCTGCTACGCGCTTGTGGCTTTTCAAACTGCCTACCTGAAAGCAAATTATCCTGCTGCGTATATGGCTTCTGTGCTCAGCAATAATATGAGCGATATTAAGCAGGTAACCTTTTTTATGGAAGAGTGCCGCAGGTTGGGCACTCCTGTGCTTGGGCCGAGTGTGAATGAGTCGAATCTTAAATTTACTGTAAACGATAAGGACCAGATCAGATTTGGACTTGGTGCCATAAAAGGAGTGGGCGAGTACGCAGTGAGAAGCATTGTTATCGAGCGCGAAAAGTTGGGTCCGTACAAGGATATATTTGATTTTGTGAAAAGAGTTGACCTGCGGCAAGTGAACAAGCGGGTATTGGAAAGCCTTGTTTTTGCCGGTGCTTTCGATTGCTTTACTGGTATGCACCGCGCCCAGTACCTGGAGCCTGTGCTTGGTGGTGTCGGAACCTTCATTGAGCATCTTATCAAATGGGGCGGTTCAGTGCAAACTGCGCTCGATGCGCCTCCTGATCTCTTTGGCAATGCCAGTAGCGTAGACATTCAAAACCCTGAGACCCCATTTGCCGAAAGGTGGGGTAATCTTGAGCAACTTACCAAAGAGAAAGAAGTTGTGGGAATCTATATCTCAGCGCACCCGCTTGATGATTTTTTACTTGAAATAAGGAGTTTTACTACAAAAAATGCCGACCTGCGTGTGCTTAAAGAGATGGATCAGCATATTGGTCGCGAACTCGCTCTGGCTGGAATGATCAGTAGCGTAGAACACCGCACCACAAAAACAGGTAAGCCTTTTGGATCATTTGAACTGGAAGACTATCATGACTCCCACAAATTCATGCTATTCTCAGAAGATTATTTGAAGCTCCGCCATATGATGATCAAGGGGGCATTGATATACCTGCGCGGAAAGATTGCCATCAGGCCTTGGGGCGACAATAAAGAGCCAGAATTTAAAATTTTACAACTCGAATTGCTCAATGACCTGCGCGAGAAGCGCACCAAAAAGGTGAGTATTGAATTCAGTCTGGACGACCTAAACGATGGATTTTTAAAGCAATTTGACGAATTGCTAAAAACAAAAAAAGGTGCACCAAGCTGTCAAGTGGTATTCAGGGTGTTGGACTCTGACCAGAAGATTTCTATACAAATGCCTTCGCGCTCGCGCAAGATAGATTTAAGTAATGAAACCATAAGCCAATTAGATACGATACCCGGCGTGAAGTACAGTCTTATTGCCTAACTTTGCCCACCTTTTGGTTGATAACATTTTGCGTAAAGCAATACCATCTCAATCCAAACGCATACCTTAGTAACAAACAATAAAAAATAGATCATGGCAGTAGAATTCACAGAAGCAAACTTTGAAGAGCTTGCACTAAAATCTGACAAGCCCGTAATGATAGACTTCTGGGCTGAATGGTGCGGTCCTTGCCGCATTGTAGGCCCCATTGTTGAGGAAATTTCAAAAGACTATGCAGGTAAAGCTGTAGTAGGTAAGGTAAATGTGGATGAAAATCCAGGTATCTCTTTGAAATACGGTATCCGCAATATCCCAACCATTCTTTTCCTTAAAAATGGAGAAGTGGTAGATAAGTCGGTAGGCGCAGTGCCCAAGAATATCCTTTCGGGAAAACTTGACTCTCAATTGCAATAACCTGCAAGCAAATTCGAAATGCGCCTTTTGGCGCTTTTTTTTGATGTACCGTTCGCCGTTTCACATAAGGAATAAATCATCGTACCTTAGTTAGCAAGGAATAACTGAAACATGCCCGTACAAATAGACCGCCGACAATACCAAAACCTAACACGACTTGAATTTCTTGCAAAGCAAGTAGTAGAAGGGTTTATCACAGGTATGCATAAGAGTCCGTTTCATGGATTCTCAGTTGAGTTTGCAGAGCACCGCCTTTACAATTCCGGCGAGAGTACCCGCCACTTGGATTGGAAGCTTTACGCCAAGTCTGACAAACTTTTTGTAAAACGCTACGAGGAAGAAACCAACCTTCGCTGCCGGATACTGCTCGATATTTCACCATCCATGCGCTACCCTGAGCCGCTGGGCGATGATAAAAACAGCAAACTTACTTTTGCAGTATATGCAGCCGCTGCCCTTACCGAAATGATGCGCCGGCAGCGCGATGCAGTAGGTATTACCACATTTGCCGACAAGGTGCTCATGCATAGCCAGGCAAAAAGTAATAGCGCCCACCATAAATTTCTTTTCGCCGAGATGGAGCGCGCCATAGAAACCGGCGTCGGCGAAAATGTAAAGAATACATCGGCTGTAGGTGCCCTCAACGAAATTGCTGAGCGCATACACCGACGCTCTCTGGTAGTAATTCTCAGCGATATGTTTGATAATTCAGAGCGGGCCGAAGAACTCTTTTCGGCGCTGCAGCACCTTAAGTTCAATAAGCACGAAGTAATTCTCTTTCATATTACCGATAAACGCACCGAGCTGGATTTTGATTTTGAGAACCGCCCTTACACCTTTATTGATACCGAAACAGGTGAGCAGGTGAAGGCCCATCCTGCAGAAATACGCGAAACTTACCTTAGTCAGATGAACAGTTTTATGACCGACCTGCAAATACGCTGCGGTCAGTATGGCATTGATTTCGTGCCTGCTGATATATCCGAAGGCTTCAATAAGGTGCTGATGCGGTATGTGATAAAGCGAAACAAATTATTTTAAGCAGAATCTATTTGCGCTGTTCAGAAATTGGATTACTTTTGCAACCGCTTCAAGCGAGAAGCGGATATACCTTGGTTCGGTAGTTCAGTTGGTTAGAATACCTGCCTGTCACGCAGGGGGTCGCGGGTTCGAGTCCCGTCCGGACCGCAAAAGCCTCCCAGAAATTGGGGGGCTTTGCTGCTTTTTATCATTTTATCCTGCCTGTCATCCTGCCCGGACCGCACAAGCTTCCCAGAAATTGGGGGGCATTTTTATTATCTGGTCAGGCGAGTGCTTGTTCTCGTACTTAAATTAATAAAGCCAAGATTAGAATTCCTGAATAATTTACTGCACCGCGGTTTTGGTAGATAAAGTAAGGAGTTTCAGTAAGGCCTATCTTTTAAGTTCAATCATACCGCTAACAAGGTTACCCGCAGATTATTTATACCTTGATTTTTTGAATTTGGTTAACTGTGAATTGTATAGTATTTGAAATATTTTGAACTGATATGGCATTGGAAGGGTAGAAACGTATTTATATTTGAGTTGAATATTTTCCTATTATGAGATCAAGGCGAAGAGGTCTGTTTGTTCACACACTACTGAGTATTGCTATTTTGCCATCAGCATACTATGCGCAGGAATGTGGTGAAACGTTAGTAACGCTTCAAATATTAACGGAAACACCGTTCAAAACTAACTGGAATCTATATGAAGGTGATAATTTTATTGCGGTCGAAATCTTTCAAGCTCCGGGATGAAACTACACAATATGTCTTCCGGCGGGATGTTACATGTTGTCTATATCATTAACATCGCAAAGTCTTAATAATGATCATTATATATTAAGCCTACCCGGCGAAGATCGTAGCGGCTCGCTTTACTATAAAGCGGACATTGCGCAGTTTGATATTGGCTCGTGTTCCGGTCTAGTTTATGGATACACTGACCCCGTGGCTTTGAACTATAATCCTGTAGCGAATACAGAAGACGGTGGTTGCTATTATACGAATGAATGTTACATGGAAATTGTTGAGTATTCGCTTAGTGGTCGTTTTCTCACATTTCAAGTTCATCTTTATAGCGATAGCTATAATTGGTTTGTAAATGGTGCTCCTGACATACCCCCTACTTCTTCTAATCTTGGGAGTATTTATTGCAGTCAGCCTGGTGAATATGAAGTTTGCACTACTCGACCCCCAACTGCTCAATGCCCCTCTTTTCCAATGTGGTGTCTTACATATTCCAGTAATAGACCAATTCAAGCCAATATTGTTCATCCCATTATTCAGGTCAGCGAACTGGATTAGAACTGCGAAGCTGTTTTTATTACTGAAACACCTCATTCTATTGTTCATGATGTAATTCCATGGCTTTTGAATTTTGAGCAAACGCATTACTGGGGCAAAGCAGTTAAACTTACTTTCGATGAGTCCGGAATACACAGTATTTTAACCAGTATTTACATTTCGGATGTTGTGGCAGGTGGTAGCATAGACTTTATTCCTGATGGATGTGAGCCCGTTCAGAGCATATCAGGTTGTACAAATATTGATGCTCTAAATTATGACTCTGAGGCAGTTACTGATGATGGATCTTGCTGGATTATTTCCAAATCATGCGCTGTGCCTTTCGAGGCAGAACCTGTTCCTGATGGTGAAAATATACTTTGGCTCATTACAGATACAGCGGGGGCTCTCCAGTAATAGCGTATTTTGGGATTTTGGAGACGGCAACTTCAGCTCTGATCTTTATGCGTTGCATACCTATGATGACAACGGGCCCTTTACACTATGTTTACACTCTACATATTTTAATACTACCGGGGGTGCA
The DNA here is from genome assembly GCA_038207425.1 of Flavobacteriales bacterium. GTDB lineage: Bacteria > Bacteroidota > Bacteroidia > Flavobacteriales_D > Cryomorphaceae > JBBQZU01. The sequence goes on from JBBQZU010000005.1 coordinate 135,892, forward strand.
TGTACAGGAATTTTCTGCATGGAAGTAGATGAAACTCTTTTGGGACGTTCTGATGGATTTAGTGTAATAGTTGGCAATCCTGTTGCATTATCTGATATCAATCAATTTCAAGATAGATGAGAAATGTTGAAACTATGGCCTAATCCTGCGGCAGAGCAAATATTTGTTGAAATTCCGGATCAGAGAAGTAGCATTATCGACATTAAGGTTTACGACTCATATGGCAGGCAACTTAACGCAAGAATTAAAGATGCCCCAAAAACGTTATATTATTCAGAACCGGATATTTCACTTCTAAGTAACGGACTCTATTTTGTCGAAGTCTCAACTACGGACTTTGCGCAAAGAATGAAACTGATTATTGCAAAGAAATAATAGCAATATTTATTTCATCACGGTAAATGGTCATCGGAATAGAAGGTTTGTGATTGCTCTGATTGTGATTCATAAATCGGACTATGGAAAATCTTCTGAAGCCCAGGATAACGATTATACTCTGGGTTAATGGTAATTCAAAAATTCGCATGCTGGCCAACGCTTACTGAAGCTGGCAACTCTAATAATTGGTACAATTTCGGAGTGTGATTCCGAAATTGTACCTTTAGGCTATGATATTAAGAGAAGCCGAACAGGAACTGCGTATCTTGTCGGAACAGTTTAAGGCTATCGCTATTGTTGGGCCCAGACAGTCCGGCAAAACCACTTTAACCCGCGCTCTGTTCCCGGAAAAATCATATGTATCTTTAGAAAATCCGGATACACGACAATTTGCAGATCAAGATCCTCGGGGTTTTTTAGGTCAATTTTCGGGTGGAGCCATTTTAGATGAGATCCAAAGAGTTCCCGCTCTTTTTTCCTACCTACAGCAAATGTTGGATGAAAGCGATGCTGCCGGCCAATTTATTTTGACCGGCTCAAATAATTTTTTGTTACAACAAAATATTGTTCAAAGTCTGGCTGGCAGATTAGCGTATCTGTACCTTTTACCATTTTCGGTGGCCGAGTTAAAATCAGCAAATTTGCTGCCCGAAACCCTGAATGAAATGTTATTTAAAGGAAGTTACCCCCCAGTTTTTCACCAGCGTATCGATCCTGAAAAATGGTTCCCCAATTATATCAAAACCTACATTGAACGCGATGTTCGTTTGATAAAGAATATTTCCAACTTGGGTGCTTTTGAGCGATTTTTAAGATTTTGCGCCGGAAGGGTTGGCCAATTATTGAATAAGAGCAGTTTGGGGATAGAAGTTGGAGTTGACAGTAAAACCATTGATGCGTGGTTGACAATTTTAGAAAGTAGTTTTGTTATCCACCTGTTAAAGCCCCATCACCAAAATTTCAATAAACGGTTGGTGAAAATGCCCAAATTATACTTTCACGATACGGGGTTGGCATGTGCATTACTGGGGATACAAAGTCAAAATCAAATTCAAACTCATCCTCTTAGGGGGAATCTTTTTGAAAATTTTGTCGTCGGTGAGTTTGTGAAAACCCAGTATAACGCGGGAAAGCAAGGTCAATTGTATTTTTGGCGCGACAACAAAGGCAATGAAATAGACCTGATCATTGATAAAGGAGATTCTTTGTATCCGATTGAAATAAAAGCAGGGCAAACCATAACCCAAGCGTACTTCAAAGGAATCAATTTTTGGAATAAGGTTACCCGCACCAATGGCGGAACTGTGATTTATGCCGGAGACATGGTGCAAAGTCGAAGCAGTGGCATAGATGTAAAGCCCTGGTTTGAAATGGAGATTACAAGACTTTTGTAGACCTGGATTGCTGGTGCACTCACGGCCAGAGAGTGTTCAATTTACTGCGTCGCATGCACTTATACACCCGAGCAATTGCTCTGCAACAAGTAAAACTTCCAACGCACTCAAACTTTGCTACTTTTGCCAATTATATCAAAGGCAATCTTTTAAAACCACCCTATGCACCGACATATTGATCAATGGTACAGTCCGTCACTGAACAAGAATATGGAGATCGTAACTTACGGCTCCTATGGATTTTCACTTCTCCTGCTGCCTACCGCCGCTGCTGATTATCTTGAATATGAGCGCTTTCAATTAATTGATGCCATCTCTCCACTTATCAACTCGGGAAAGATAAAAGTGTTTAGCATTAACAGCATCAACAATGAAAGCTGGCTAAACAGCAAGATGAACCCTCGGCATAAAGCCATGCGGCATGCTCAGTTCAACAACTATGTGTACAACGAGGTAATACCCTATATCAAAACAAGTACAAGCGAAAGTACTCCGGTTATTATTTCTGGCGCTTCATTCGGTGCATTGCATGCGGCCAACCTTTTCTTTAAAAACCCCTGGCTGATAAATGGCTGTATTGCCATGAGCGGCGACTATAAGCTTACTTCATATACCAAAGGCTACTGGGATGAAGATGTGTACTTCAACAGCCCCATGCACTACCTCCACAATTTGCATGATGAGAATACCCTGAATCAGATTCGCAGCGGACGCATACACATCCTATCAGGACAGGGCGACTACGAAGCACCTCAAGCTTCACGCGAATTGTCGTCGCTGCTCCACGGCAAAGGTATTCCCAATGAACTTGATATATGGGGATATGATATGACCCACGATTGGCCTACCTGGCGGCAAATGCTGCCTTATGTGCTCAAGGCGAAGTTCTGAGCGCCTACGGGATGAATATCCTTATTTTGGCGATTATTCTGTGTTATTAGGCTATTAAATGATTGTTTTCTTCGATGGAAGCTTTGTTTTTTAGTAGATTCTGCTGTAAATTGGTACTTTCGTTTAAGGGTACTCCCCACCACCGGGACAAGATTCGGCTTATATGAACAGTACATCTTCACCTCATACTTTCCATATACCTGTAATGGGTACGGGGTTTACTATTGATACTCCCATCAAAATTGCCCACCTCGGAATTCATTCCGTAATGTCGATGGTTGATGATGTGTTGGTAGAAAAAATGCGAAAGCGACACAGTGAAAAGCACAATCTGCCCTTTGAGCCTATTTCAGACAAAAGTCATGACCACCGCGCAAAGCGTTTCACAGCCTGGCTGAATCTTGTTGGAGAGTTGTCCAACATAAATTTTCAGAATCTGAAAATAGACAAGTCAGAAATACGTCGGTATATCAATCTGCTGCCGGTAGATGCCCCACTGCGGCTTTCCTATTACGCTTTTATGTCGGGTAAGCCAAGTGATGCTGCGTTGTATCAATGGGCTGAAAAACAGTTGGTTTCGGGAAGTATTGACGTGAATATCATGACCAAACTCGATAGGGAGAATTTTGGCGCAGATGGAAACAAACTAATGGCTGAGTACAATGATGCGCACTCAGCCCTACGCGGTTTTGCACAGAGCAGTCTGCATGGCACCTTAGTTTTTTCGGCTGGTATGAATCCCAAACTCTACGGCTACCTGGAGCATTTTCCCGATTTCTTTCCCGATAAGGACGGCAATTTTAAAAAGCGCATCGCTCTGAAGGTTAGTGATTATCGCTCGGCCCTGATACAGGGGAAATTTTTGGCCAAAAAGGGTATCTGGGTTTCGGAATACCGAATTGAGTCAGGACTCAATTGCGGAGGCCACGCATTTGCTACCGATGGCTACCTGATGGGGCCAATTCTCAATGAGTTCAGGCAGAAAAGAATCGAACTCAATGCAGAGCTGTTTGAAACCATTCGGCAGTCGCTTTCGGCAAAGGGATTGGTTGTCCCGGAATCACCACTTCAAGCAAAAATTACTGCTCAGGGCGGAGTGGGCAGCCCTGAAGAACAGGAATTTTTGTTAAGCCATTATGGGGTTGATAGTGTTGGTTGGGGTACACCATTTTTGCTGGTGCCCGAGGTAACCAATGTTGATCAGGCCACCCGCGATAAACTTTCTGCCGCCCGCGAAGAAGATATCGAGTTGAGCAAAATTTCTCCACTCGGAGTGCCATACAATAATCTGAAATCAAATTCAAAGGATCTTGAGAAGCTGGAGTACATTCAAAAAGGCCGGCCCGGAAGCCCATGCCCCAAGAAGTATATCGCGCTCAATACCGAATTTACCGACCAGGGCATCTGCATGGCTTCGCGCCAATACCAGCATCTTAAATTAAAAGAGCTATACAGCAAAGGCCTTCCCTACGAGGAGTATCAGAAAGCCCATGAAGAAGTGGTGCATAAATCATGCATTTGCGTAGGCCTTGGTACGGCTGCACTTTTGGTAAATGAACTCGACACAAAGGTAGAAGGAGCAGGAGTTTCTGTATGCCCCGGACCAAATATTGCATATTTTACAGGTGAGTATACCCTTGAATCAATGAGCGATCATATTTACGGCAAAACCAACTCGGTGGCACGTGCCGACAGACCGCACATGTTTATCAAGGAGCTCAATATTTACATAGATTTTCTGGCCGATAAAATTCAGGAAAGCAAATATACCGCTGATGCCAAACAGTTGAGGTACCTCAAAAACTTTCGCGAAAACTTGCTGAGTGGTACCATGTACTATAGAAACCTATTTTCAAATTCCGCTCCCTGGAACAGCGAATCGTTTGCGCTTTTGCAAATTCAGCTAAGCGATGCCGAATTGCGCCTTCATGCTATTACGGCTTCTATTTTCGAATCGCTCACGCAGGCAGGGTAGCGTTTCAACTTTCGGTAAATGTATTTATTGAATGTAAATTCGCCCGATGAAGGTGCAATTTGATGTGGTAGTAATAGGTGGAGGGGCGGCTGGTTTCTTTGCAGCCATACATGCTGCCCAAGGAGGTCAGCGCGAAGTTGCTATTCTTGAGAAAACTTCAAAATTGCTCACTAAGGTGCTCGTTAGCGGCGGCGGGCGGTGCAATGTTACCCACGATTGCATGTACGCAAACAAGCTCGTGAAGAATTACCCCAGGGGAGGCAATTCACTCAAGAAGGCATTCGAAACTTTCGGCCCGACCGATACAGTGAAATGGTTTGAATCCAAAGGTGTGCGTCTTAAAACTGAAGGCGATGGCCGGATGTTTCCGGTTAGCAATTCATCACAAACTATTGCCGATTGCCTTTTGAATGAAGCAGAGCGCGCAGGAGTTGATATCCAAATTAAAACTGAAGTAAAAGCCATAGTGCCCCAAACAGGCGGCTTGTTTCAGCTTGAAACTGCTCAGGGCGGGCCAATTATTTGCCGAAAGGTCATTGTAACTTCAGGCGGGTTTAGCAAGCCTGAGACCTATGATTTTATTAGCAAATTGGGAATCAGTATCGCCGCTCCGGTGCCATCACTTTTTACATTCAATGTTCCCGACTCTGATTTGAAGGACTTGATGGGGCTCTCAGTTGCGAAAGGATCAGTGCAAATACCCGGCACGGGCTGGAAACAGGAAGGTCCTGTGCTCATTACGCACTGGGGATTTAGCGCTCCGGCGGTGATTAAGCTTTCTGCTTGGGCTGCTATCGATTTGAATAAGCGCAGTTATAAATTTCCGATTCTCATCAATTGGACAGGGTTAGGGGAAGAAGATGTGCGTGCAGCCTTGAGGCAAATGCGTGAGATACACCCAAACAAAACCGTGAAGGGAAATGCCTGCTTTGATATTTCTGCCAGGCTTTGGGAGCGACTTTGCGATAAGGCGGGGATAGTTCAGGAAGTTCGCCATGCCGAGGTACCTGCCAAAAGTATAAACCGCCTTGTTGAAATGCTCGTTCGCAGCCCCTTTGATGTATCTGGAAAAACTACCTGGAAAGAAGAATTTGTAACCTGTGGAGGGGTTGAGCTTGATGAAGTAGAGCTCCACACTTTTGAATCAAATAAAATACCTGGACTTTATTTCGCCGGCGAGGTGCTAAACGTGGACGGCATTACCGGCGGTTTCAATTTTCAGCACGCGTGGACCAGCGGTTATCTGGCTGGGATGAGCGCAGGGGGGTAGGCATTAACCCACGTTTAAAACCGGAGGTTGTGGTTGATCTTCTGCGATTCAGCAATGATTTTCTAAACCGTTAAAACGGTTTTTGTTTACGCTGGTATAACATCATAGCCCAGGTATTAAACCGTAAGCCATATATCATTAATCTGCTTGCTTTTCTATAATGTCAGCTAACTTTGCGCTATGACCAACAATTTTTGTTACCTGAAAATTTTTCTGATTTTATGCATCGCATTTATTGCAGCTTGCAACGCACCTCAACCATCAGGTGATCAGGTAACCTACCCTGCTACAGAACAACTAAATAATCTCAGTCCAGAAGGTGTGTACAACAGATTGCTGCTGCGCCATGTAAGCCGCAGGGGAGTAGTGAATTACCGTGGCTTGGTGCGCGATAGCCTGCAACTGAATATTTATCTGGATCACCTCGAAGCTGCTAATATGAATGATTCAGCCTGGAGCGAAGCGCACGAATTGGCTTTTTGGATCAATACTTACAATGCTTCTACGTTAAGGCTTATCATCAGAAATTATCCGCTGCGATCTCCGCTCGATATTGGTATTGTAATGCCCGATATAAGCCGGCCTGACTACACCGTAATTTCGCAGGCATCAAGTGTGGCATATGATATTGAATTTATTACTATTGGAGGTTACCAATACAGCCTGGATGAAATTCGCGATGAGAAAATTAGAAAAAGCTTTAACGACCCGCGCATACATTTTGCGCTGTGCAACGGCACCAAAAGCGCACCCCGGCTGCGGCGAGAAGCCTATACCGGAGATAAACTGAACGCCCAGATTGAAGCATCCACCCGCGAATTCCTTATTCTTCCAGACAAAAATCAGATCAACCCAAATCAGCCATCGCTGGCTCCGTTATTCAGAGATTTTGCCGCCGATTTCGAAAAATCCGGAACAACTGTTTTTGGATTTATAAACCGCTACCTACCAGTGCAAATAAAACCGGATGCCAAAGCACAATACCTTCAGTATAACTGGCTTCTGAACGAATAAGCGCAAGGGCCTGTACTATTTCTTTTCAGGCAAAGTATTTTCCTGGTTCTGGCGAATTAAATCTTCCGTGCTGATTGAGATTATCAAATCAGGAAGTTCAATGAGTGAATTGGCTTTGTTGACCCCTACCACGGTACCGGTTTTACTGAGTCCTCCACTTTTGACAATTACCTTATCTCCCGGCTTTATTTTCATGGTTGCTGGCATTTCGCCATCGGTATAGTACAGGTCATTTTTTAATACTTTGTGAGAATACCCTCCCGTGCTTCTCACCAAAATTTTGTCAACATAATCAGTATGCGTTATTGTACCTCTTACCAATCGATTCTTGTTTACGAAAGCGATATTTCTACCAGGTATTGGTTTGATTCCTATTGGTTCATCTTCCACCACCTTTGAACCGAAAATGCTGCGCTCTAAGCTAGTATCAAATTCACCCGTGCGCACCACATCTGCGGTTAAGGTTACGACTGTGGTTGCCACAATTATAAAGTATGACCGTTTAAAATCAACAGAAACATTTGCGAAAACCTCTACTGAATCAAGCACATAATTTTTGTACATATCTATTCGTGCCTGATGAACAAGTGCAGTTTGATCAAGCCCTCCAATGCCGAATACATGCGTAGTTTTAGCAGTGCCCGAAGCGAAGCCCAATACCTGAAACTTACCCGGTTCAAGGTGTGCGTTGCTGGTGTAGGTGCCACTGTGAAATGCGCAGGAAGAGAAAATAACTGAAATAAGAACAATTGTTAATAGATTGACTCGGTTCATAACATGGACAATTATAATTATAGGGCTAAGATACTATCAGTGGTATTTCAAACAATATGATTCTCCGCAAAGTTACCACAACGTAAATAGGTTACGTTCGGGCATTCTACTTTTGGTTCAAAACAATGTTTATGAACATATTAGAATTTGCAGAGCAGTTTCCTAATGAATTTTCTTGCAGAGAAAATTT
>JBBQZU010000006.1:0-142488 GCA_038207425.1 Flavobacteriales bacterium
AATCGCACAGCTCCAAAATGCCGATAAGATCAAAATATAAAATCAGTTCTTCAGGAAGAACATGGCTGATCAACGATGTATTCAAATGATTTGATTTTACACAAATCTATCATTCTCCCCGTAAAATTTACTTGACCCCAAAATTGTAGCAGTTGGCAAATCCAAGATCGGCAGAAAGTGCGGTGGCAACAGCCTTGGCTTTTGCGCTGTCGCCGGCGGCCCACATATCGATGCCTTTTACGTCATAAACAGGATTTTCCATATTTTCAAAACCCGTTGAGCTAGAGCATTTCACCACTTCAGCCTGCGGGGCCAGTGCGCGCGCTGCGTGAAATGAAGTAGGGTAGGGCTCGTACCTGGTTCCTGCGGAATTGGTAGCGTCAATTACCACCTTGCCGGCAAGATGGCCAAGCTCGCGAAGCATATTTAATACAGCTTATGGCGGAGTGGTAAGCACAATTACTTCAGCATTGGCAGCAGCTTCATTCACACTTTTAAAAGCGGCACCGGAAAGTACCGATGCCGCCTTTTGAGCTTTTGCCGAACCAGGCTCACGTATGCCAAAGACCACTTCATGACCGGCTTTGAGCCAGCCACTACGTAGCGCTGCGACCACGTTACCCGATCCAGTAATAGCAATCTTCATACAGTGACGTTGAGGGTATACGTTACCGAAATCTCTGTATTGAAGAGTTTTGAAATTGGACAATTCTTCTCTGCATCGCGCACATGGGTTTCGAACTCAGCATCGCTGATGCCTTCCACCATTGCATTCAGCGTAAGCTCTGAACTTACTACGGCTCCATTTACCAGACTAATCTGGCATTTGGTTTCGAGACTGTCTGGAGTATAGCCTGCTCCGCTGAGCAAAAAGCTGAGCTTCATGGTGAAACAGCCCGCATGAGCAGCGGCAATGAGCTCTTCGGGATTGGTGCCGATGCCATCTTCAAAACGCGATGAATAGCTGTATTGCGTTTTTTTCAAAACACCGCTTTGTGATGTGAGGTGTCCTTTTCCATCTTTTCCGGTGCCATTCCACTGGGCAGTTCCTGATCTTTTCATTTTTAAGTAATTAGAGATTTATAATTGTGTTTTGTTTGGTCAATAAAGGTACCCGTTTTCTGCTTTCATTTTCTCCGGAAGGATATTTTCTCCCAGTATTTCCCGCAAGCCGCGTTCAATAGTAACACACAACGTCCTGATAGGCACATCGATAATCTGGTTTTCAAAAGGGTCTTCATTGGCAGCGCCGGTGCGCTCTATAATTGCTGTAGCTTATATTGCCGTGATTTCAGCGATGCAAGGATTCAGATTAGATTACCCATATTTACGAAAAAAAACTCCTATGCAAACAATACTCGGATCAGGTGGAGCAATAGGAATTCCGCTCGCAAAAGAACTCGCAAAGCAAAACAGTGCTATACGCCTTGTAAGCCGCAATCCCAAGCAGGTAAACAGCACTGACTCCCTGCATCCGGCCGATCTTACCAAACCCGATGAAGTGAAGAAGGCTATTTCCGGAAGCGAAATTTGTTACCTTACCGTTGGATTTCCCTACAGCGTAAAGGCGTGGAAAGCTAGCTGGCCACCATTTATGAAAGCAGTAATTGAAGGCTGTGAAGCTAACGGGACGAAATTGGTGTTTTTTGACAACATATATGCCCTTTCGGCAAATGCCTTGAACCCGATAACCGAAGCCGGGGCAATTGACCCACCCAGCCGGAAAGGTGCCATCCGCGCAGAAGTGGATAAAATGGTGATCGACGCCGCTGAGCGCGGAAAAATTGAAACGATTATTGCCCGTGCACCGGACTTTTTCGGACCTGTACCGCATACCAGCATGCTGATGATTATGATATATGAAAATATGAAGAAGGGTAAGGGCGCGCAGTGGATGTGCAATGCCGACTTGCCGCATAGTTTCGGATATGCTCCTGAACTTGCAAAGGGTACAGCGATGCTCGGCAATGACAATGCTTGCTACAACCAAATCTGGAACCTGCCGGTTACGAAAGAAGCCCTTTCGGGCAAAGAGTGGGCCGCGCTATTCGCCGCTGAAATGGGTGTAAAAAACAAGATATCCGCCTTGCCAGCGTGGCTCGTGAAAGCGCTCGGACTTTTTATTCCCATCATGGGCGAGCTGCACGAAATGCTATATCAGTATGACAGGACTTATGTTTTTGACTCATCGAAATTCAACAAACATTTTGGGTATACCCCTATATCCAATATCGATGCTTTGAAGGCTACCCTTGCTGAATTAAAAGACTAAGAATTTCGAACCTTCAAGTTCTTACCTGACCATCGTTACACTGCCCACTTTTTCGATAGGCTTTTTGACTATCTGACCAAACAGAGGCTCTATCCTTATAATGTAGGTGTATACTCCACCCGAGCCGTAGAATTGATTGCTGTCAAAACTGCCGCTCCAGCCTTCATTCGGGTTTGAAGTTTCAAATACCTTGTTTCCCCAGCGGTTATAAATCGCAAAGAAATATGCCGACGTTTCGCAATTAATTAAAGGCCTAAATATTTCGTTGAGCCCATCGCCATTGGGGGTGAATGCGTTGGGCACGAACACATCGCACTCGCATTGCTCGATGGTTACGCTGTATTTTACTTCCTTAATGCCGCATGCACCATCGTAAAGGGCTGTATAGATTCCAGTATCTTCTACACTGATGGCATTGTCTTGAATCCCATTCTGCCAGGTAAGCGAATAATCTTCATTCAGTGTCCAGCCTATTTCCAAAGGACCGTTTTCTATGCAGTTTACAAACTGGGTTTGGTGCTCAGGAAGTATGGCATTGGGCACGGAGTTTACATCTACTGTTCGGCTAAGGGTAAGGCATTGCGTAGAAACCTGCACCGTATACACCCCAGGATTAAAGATGGTAATAGCCGGCAAGGTGCTGCCAGTGCTCCATAAATAACTTAAAGCCGATGAAATTTCTGCGCTTACCAGTACTCCTTCACCGGGGCATAGGCCTACGCTGTCTTCCCAATCAAATTCTATGGATTCAAAAATAATGCTTACAATAGCTAAAGCTGCTGCGCTCGCACCTTCACTGTCAATTACGGTAACAGTGTAATTCTGAGTAGCGTCAGGGCTTACAGCGTAGGGTCCGGGGCCGTTACCAATATTCGGTGACCATATATATTGAAAAGGCCCTTGGCCGCCGGTCACTATTGCTTCTATGGTAGCTGACTGGTTTGGGCATACCGACTGATTTTGCAATGAAACCGTAAGTTCAGAGCACTCCACAATTTGTACTGATTCAGTAAAGGTGCCGCAGCTTCCTGTTAGGGTTACGCTATAGGTACCGGGTGCATTCACATTTATTGATGCGCTTGTAGCGCCAGTATTCCATGCATAGCTGAGAGCAGCACTGTTGGATGCATTGAGTGTAATGGAGGGAGTGCATAGTTGTAGATCAGGCCCCAAACTGATTGTAAGGTTTTCAGAAAGTACTGTTACTATAGCTGTTGCTGTAGCCTGTGTTCCTTGGGCATCGGTTACCGCAACGGTATAAGTGGAGGTAATTGCGGGGGTTACGTTCACCGAGCCGGTATTGCCCACATTTGGACTCCAGGTATAGGTGTATGGCCCGGCGCCGCCTTGAGCAAATGCAGTAAGGGTAGCACTCTCTCCGCTGCATAGCTGTTGGTTTGGCAAGGTAACTGTGAGCGGACCTACACACGGTAATATTTCTATTTCATCTGAGTAGATACCACACTGTCCTTCAATAAATATGCTGTATGTTCCGGCCTCGGCTACCACAATGGTTGATCCTGTTTCTCCAGTACTCCAGAAATATTCGGCTTCGAAGGGCACTGTTGCATCAAGAAATACAAACTGATTGCACAAATCCTGATCGGGGCCAAGTCCGGCAAATCCTTCTTCTTCAATTATGCTTATCGTGGCGGTGGCACTAACTGTAATTCCATCGGCATCGGTTACAGTTACGGTGTAAGCTTCAAATGGCGGCATTGGGTTTACGAAAAATGGTCCTGCTCCCGTGCCAATATTCGGACTCCAGGCAGCGCTATAAGGGGGCGTACCACCGGTTATCACGGCCTGCAACACCGCTTCGCTGTTCAAACAAACAGTTTGATCAGAAAGAAATACACTCAATTCATTGGTGCATGGAGTTATAGTAACCTGAGTTGTTGCATCCCCGCATGATGAAGTAACTTCTACCGTATAGGTTCCTGGTGCGCTCACAAAAATAGTTTGACCACTCTCACCGGTATTCCATTCATAGCTTGTATAGCCTGGGCCAGCATCAAGGGTTATCACATTGGCATCACAAAAACTCAGTGATGGATTGGCTGTGATGCTAACCCCTGGCTCTGCGCTATTGAGTACCTGGCAGCATGATTGGGGCTGATCGAGATTTTGCACACCGCACCAGCATCCATATTGGGTTTTTAAAAATTTCAGCTCCCCGCCAAACGCTGTTAGAAAGTAATCTATGATCTGGGCCGAAGTGTTCGCCCCGCCCTGATACTCATCGTTACTACAGGTATAGCAACCTAAAATGCCTGAATTATTCCCAGCTTCTATTTGTATTCCGAAATAGGTGATTATTGGCGATAGCAATGTAACCGGTGGGTAATTCAGAATCTGCACGGTAGCATTGGGAGTAGATTGAACGCTCGCGGTCAGAATACCCGAGCAGTGGTCATTGCCAGGCAGCAGGGGCTGAAAACCGGCGTATATTACCTCCGTGATATTGCCAACAAATGCTCCTGTAAAGGTTACTGCGGTGGGTTCGTACGACGCAATTCCAATTTTAAGATTGGGGATATTCTCATCGATATCTATTATGAGCGGCCCGCCATCATAATTCGAAAAGATGACCACATTACCGCTGTTGCTGCAGTTTTGTGCATTTAACCCGGGGGCTATGGACAAGAAAAAAGAAAACAATATTATAGGTAAAACTACTCTCATGGGTTTCTGGTTGACGCGTGCAAATTTAATACAAGTGACGCCCAAAAGCTATAAAAGTTCACCCGGTTACAGGAATGAACATGCCAATTCTTGCCAACTTAACATATGATTTTTCATGGCTTAATATTGCCCTTCAATATCAATTTCTCGCGTATACCGATACCCATCATCATCCACCAGGGTAAGGAGATATTTGCCGGGAGCAGCCTGTATCTCCATATGATGCAATACAGTAGTAGTACCCAAAAAATTACCACCCAGATGCCAATAGAGCGCGGCATCAACATTTCTATGGGTTGCTTTAAGCACTATTCGTTCGCGAATGCCGCCAACCTCGCGGGGTATGAAAACCCTTGATGCCTCGCGGGGATAGATCAATCTCATAGGCACGTCGTCGCCATCGGGCTTGCAGCCAGCCGCCCAGGGGGGCATTGCACCATAATTTGGATTGGAATGTCTGTAATACCATTCCTGCAATGGGGGCAGTACGAACCATTGTTTGCGCTGCATATGAGCCGTGGGATAACAGTCAGCGTGTACCCGCTCACTTCCTTCCACGGTGGTATGCACCCATTGACAGTATTTGCAGGCTTCTGTTTCCAGAGATGGCACAGGCATTTGCCGAAAGGCTGTGGATGCGCAGCGCTCCGATGCCCGCATTCCGCTTTGCTGGCATATATCGGCCATAGCGAGTGAATTCAACGGCGCATCAAACCAGGGTGATACGGGCAAACGGTTAAAAGCTTGAAAAAGGAGCGGGGCAGCAGCATTCAATCCTGTAATTCCAGTCCTGCCCTCACCGCTGGCATTGCCTGCCCACACGGCTACTACATATTCGCGGTTATAGCCTATTGCCCATGCATCGCGAAAGCCGAAACTGGTACCGGTTTTCCAAGCTATGCGTTGCGCTCCTGCAAATGAATCCCAATTGGCTTCAGCCTCAGGCCGGTTCACCAGCGACAAAGCCTCGGTTACAGCCCAAGCAGCGCCGGCATCCATAGGCCATGTGCTTGCTACCTTCGCACTATCAGCTTTCGCAAAATGCAATGCCTTAAGGGTTGCAAGCCCGCCCTGCCACTGCACCTGTGCTGAAATGTTTCGGTAAGCCGAAGCCAAATCCCAAAGGGTGGTTTCAGCGCCACCGAGTATAAGGCTAAGGCCGTAATGCGACGGTGGATTGTTCATGGTGCTGAATCCCATTCGGTTCAGGTCTTGATGAAACAAGGGTACACCATACTCTTTGAGCATGCGTACAGCAGGAATATTGAGCGATCTGGCAAGGGCCAGGTGCGCCTGCAATGCGCCGCTGTATTTCTCATCGAAATTTTTCGGTGCAAAACCCGCGTACTGCGTTGGTATATCAGCCACAAGCTGCCAGGGAGTTATGTAGCCCCTACCAATCATTTGCCCGTAAAGGAATGGTTTCAGGATACTCCCGGAGCTTCGCGGCGTGCGAATCATATCATTGGCTTCGTTGCGGGTATACTCACTGCCACTTGCGTTGCCTGCGTAGGCCAATACTTCACCTGTTTTCACATTTACTACCAGCACAGCGGCATTGTGTATAAAGTTTCGCGATAGCAGTTTTACATGGTCGTCAACCAAATCGGTCATGGTGCCTTGCACATCGGCCGAAAGGGTAGTGGCCACCCTAATACCTCCATAACCCGATACGCCTGCAAAAGCCATCAAGTGTGGAGCAATCTGCGGCAGCGGCAGCGGAGCGCCTGGCAAAGGCTCAGCTAAAGAAAGCTGCAAGGTGATGCTGTCAATTTTACCGGCTCCACACAGGCGCTCCAGCAGGCGGTTGCGCTTTGCGAGGAGGTATTTCGGATTGCGACCAGGATAGATCAGTCCGGGTGCGTTTGGCAGCACAGCCATGGTAGCGGCTTCGGCCCAGGTGAGTTCGTGCGGGGGCCGGCCATAGTATCGCCAGGCTGCTGCTTCGAGTCCCACCACATTCCCCCCGAAAGGAGCGTTGGATGCATAGAGAAGCAGTATTTCATCTTTGCTGTACCGCCATTCAGCCCGCGTAGCCCATGCTATTTCCACAGTCTTTTGCAGGGGTGAACGCCCGCTGCGCTTTCGGCTCAGGCGCATAAGCTGCATGGTAAGGGTGCTGGCTCCGCTCACCACGGTGCTGCTTTTCAGATTTTGATTGGCTGCGCGGAGCAAAGACCTGATGCTCATCCCACTGTGCGTGTAGAATCGGTGGTCCTCATAGCGCAGGAGGCATTCCTTAAACCTTTGCGGCACCGAATCGCCGGGAGGGAAACGCCACTGCCCATCAGGTGCTATACGCGCAGCAAGCAACTCACCATCCCGATCAGTAAGTACGGTGCAGGTGGGGTCTGAGAAGAGCGATGACGGCAGGCAGAATATCCACCATATTGCGACAGCAATTGCACTTGCAAGCACCGCAGCCAACCCGATTTTTCTCCTGCCGGTCATCTTAGTATCTCAAGCAGTTACCGGTTATTATTTCACTACTTCTACCCAGCGGCCTGGCTCTGTTGCCATAATGGTTTCATCATACATGGCGTAACATAATGTTGCAGGCAGGTAGTATCTACCGGCATAGGTAGCATTAAGCCGCACCCTGTACACCGTCGCTTCATTGCGGGCAAGGTTAAAGTAACTCATCACACGATCATCTCTTATATCCTGATAAACAGGTGTTGATGCTTTATCACCTGAAGCATCACTAAGCCTCTGGTTTAGAATTTCCCAGCCTGAAGGAAATACCTGCGTAAGGGCCATTTCACTTAAGTCGCCGCGGGTTCCAGGATTGTAAACTTTCACTTCGGCAATAAAGTCGGTACCGGCTTTGAGTTTTGATGGATCAATATCTTTAAAATTGGCATCAATATACCGCACTTCCATTTTCACATTTTTCTCTTTGCGTTCTTCGCGCCCTGCCAGGGGCTGGCCTGTAATCAGCAACCTTGCAAAAAGCATTTGTTTGCTCTTATTTTCGAGCGTCATCGCACCCTTACCGCCATTTACGGAAAGGTTCTGAACCTGCATCGACTTGCCTGTGGTTATTTCCAAAGGAGTATTTCCATTGATGAGTTTGGCTTTGAGTCCGTCGTTTGTTGGGCTTCCGCCAATGAACGTTGCTAGGGCGCACAAACTCAAAGAGGTGGTTTGGGTGCTATACCATTCCAGATTGCCCATCTTTTCGGCAATCTTTTTTGCCGTAAAGGCAGCATCGGCTTTCATATTGAGTTTTAGTAATGCCAAAAGCAGGAAGGCTTCATCGCGAATATCGCTGCCAAAGGAATTGCTGAGTTCAACATATGGAGCTACCGATTTTGGGGTAGTTTCAATAAGCTTTCTCGCGGGCTCGGGTTGTCCTGCTTCGGCGTAAGCGAGCGCCAACATCCATTTTGCTGATGCATCGAGGTCTTGCCGTTCGCGTAGCAGGTTCATGCCACCAATATCGGGTTTAGAAGCTTTGGCAAGGGTATAGAGCCTGTAAGCCTGGGCGCGCTGACCCCATGCATTGCTGCGACTTTGTTCACTATTCCACTTGCGGGCTGCATCGGTCTGATAGCGTATCCACGATTGCTTAAGGCCACCGGGCAATGCATAGCCTCTTGCTTCGGCTTCGAGCATAAAGTGGCCTGCATAGCTTGTAGACCAGTCGCTGTAATAGTTATTGCCGGGCCAGTAGGCCATACCACCGCTCGAAAGCTGATAGGAGCGCAGGCGTTTCAGCGTTTCTGAAATATTTCGGTCTACGGTGGCTTGTTTTTCGGCGGTGAGGGTGGTGAGCTGCTTTAAGTAAAGCTGCGGGAACGCCGCGGAAGTAATTTGCTCCAGGCAGCCGTGCGGGTAGCCAATAAGGTATTCCAATCTACTCTCCAAATTGATGGGTGGCATATTCGAAAGTTCTATTGCAGCCTTGTTGGTGCCTTCCATACCAAAGGTTTTGTAATTTATTTTCCACTGGGCACCTGCTTCGAGTACGGTGTCGCGCACTGTGGTGTAGGGTGGGTTGGCGTTGCGCACTTCAATCTCTATTTCGTAGGTCGACTTATCGCTTCCGCTTGTGGCTACGATTGTTACTTTTCCAATTCCTGTTACCGCAGTGGTTTCCAGTTCGAAGTTGGCCATGGCTTCGCCGGTTTTGGCAAAGCTGAGCGAGGCAGTGCGGGAGCCACTGCTTTTGAAAAGTGCGTTGGTGGTTACTTTCAGATCCACATTTTTGATGTGGTTTTCCATGGCAAATACATTTGCCGGAAGGCTTACCTTCTCGCCGGGCCCAAGCACGCGGGGCAATGTACCTATTACCATCAGCGGCTTGCGCACGGGTACAGCTTTTTCAGCACTTCCCCAAGCCATATCCTGGCCGGCCACCACCATAATCCTTACCGAACCGAGATAATTTGGTACATCTATACTGTGCTTTGCACTTTTTCCTTTGGCCAATTCAAAAGGCCCCAGGTAGCGCACCATTGGCTTAAACCGCATGGCTTTTTGTTTCGAAGGATCCAGTGCTTCGTCATCGCCACCTATGCTGAGCAGGGTGCTTATATTTTGACCGAAGGCACCTATTACCAGATCGTACATATCCCAGGTTTTTATTCCGAGTGCCTCCTTCGCATAAAATTGATTCCACGGGTTTGGGGTTTTAAAACGGGTAAGGTCTAGCAATCCTTCGTCTACCACAGCCAGGGTATAGGTCATTGCCTGCCCATTGGCTTCACTAATCGTAATCTCTGCTTTGCTCTCAGGCTTTAGTACCACAGGCACTGCAATCACAGGCTCAAGCCGTGTATTGGGGTCTTCTACGCTAAGTGGTATTACGCCAAACATCTTGATGGGGCGGTCGTTTTCGGTTTGGGCATGGGGTTGAAGCAGCATCACATGAGCAAATACATTGGGTGTCATTGCAGTAGTTACGGGCAGTTCCACTTTGGTTTCACCTGCTTTGGTGTTCACCCAGAATTTTTCGAGGATTTTGGTTCCGTTTTCGATGCATACCAGCGCGCGGCCATTCTCGGGCGATGGAAAGGTGAGTTTGATGGTTTCTCCGATATTGTACTGTTGCTTATCGCTGCTGAAAGTCAGCAGGGTAGAAGCCTCGCTATTTGACCTGTTGGCGCGCATCCAGTAAGGCCAGTCGAAATACATAAAGGTGGCACTTGAGTGGCCACTTACAGGGTCTTTGGCAATAATGATATACCGGCCCCAATCATTGTTATCTATTTTTAATGCGTAGGTACCCTTGCCTCCTGAAAGATTGGCTATTTCAGTCTTTACGGTTTTGTAGGCATCGCTACCCAGGTAGTCATATTCATCGCCGTCATAGCGGTCGAACCACCAGCGGCTGTTAATTTTGTACAGGGTAATTTCAAGTTGTTTGCGATCCACTGCCATTCCTTCAGCGTCGACTACAGCCAGCTCGATGGTGTGGTTTTGGTTGGTTTCGAGCGCTCCGCCCCACATGGTTCCTTCAGGTATTCTCACTCCGGCAAATGAAGAATATGGCGCGTATTTTACCGTGTGGTAGTCAACGGAGAAGTTGCCTCCGGGTTCGAACACTTTCGTGAAAAAGCTGAGCTTCATCATGCCAGGAGCATTTTTGGTTTTGTCGCCCATTTCAGCGGTGGTGGTGGCTTTGCCTGAAGCATCGAGCTTGCCTTCAAAGATCACCTGTTCACTTCCATCGCTTCTGAAATCAAGGTTATTATCGAATTGGTAGCGGGGCCACTTGTCAAAGGTTGTTCGTGTAGGTGCTATGCGCATCTCCACTTTTGCCGAAAGGCCCGCTGCACTGGCACCGTGTAGCCAGCGGGCTTCAATATTGCCGGTAATTTGCTTTGCAGCAGTAATTATTTCCTTTCCAAAATCGAAATTGATTTTGAGCCGATTTGGCTTCACGGTTTCTATTTTCAGCGTTTTTGCATAAGTGCGGTTTCCTACGCGAAAGGTGGCGGAGTAGTCGCCTGTTTCGGCATCGGGCTCAGTGCTGGTGCGGAAATCGTAAAAACCATTTACAGCTTTTGATTTGCTAAAGCTTTGCACAACTTGCCCCATAGGATTGCGAAGTTCAAAGTTAACGGGGTGGTTTTTTGCGAGCAATCCTTCGCGGTCCATCATCACGAAATTGAGGTAGAGTGAATCGCCCGGGCGCCACACACCGCGCTCTCCGTATATGTAGCCTTTCACACCGTCCTGAACCGCATTGCCCTCCACTTCAAATTTTGAGAGCGAAAGGCTGTTGTATTCTCCCAGCTTAAGCCAGGTTTTGTGTTTTCCGTGGGTGGCTACTGCTGCAAAAGGCTCGCCGGGCAGTTTGGCTATTGCGAAACCTACTTCATTGGATTTTGCCGTAGCCATGAGCTGCTGCTGATAATCAAATACTTCAATCTGTGCGCCGTAAATCGGCTTTGCCGTAGCAAGATCGGTTACGATGAAGTGCATCTGTCTATCGCCACCCATTTTTGCCGTAAGGCCCATATCTGTGGCCATAAATGTACGCTCAGTGCGCTGCCCGTTTCTGCTGTAGTAGGCTTTATCGCATGGGTTGTCACGGTTATCCCAGTCCCAGGAGCTGAATTGATCATAATAATCATCTACGAAATAGTATGGGTCCAGATGCCCATCAGCAGTGGAGCCATCGCTTCTGTCTGATACTTTTGAAGTTCCGGCAGTGCGGTCATTACAGGCTGCGGCTATGCCGCCATTTTCGGCGCAAGGATAACAGGCGTACTCCGGCTTGAAGCGGACTTCAACCCTGTAAAAGGCTCCGGGATCTGGTTGCACAATCTCAGCAAGGTCAACGTAGTAGCGTTGCCATGATTGTATATTTCCTGCTGATGCTGCCCTCAGGTCAATTTTGCGTTTGTAGATATGGCGGCCTATTTGGTTGAGGTAGGTGTAGTTGCCGCCAAGTTCATTCTCCTGAAGGTATTGCAGTATGTTATTGCTGAATACTTTGGTGATGTACACATCAACAGCGTGAAGCGCTACTGCTTCAAATGGGATTATAAGTCCCTGACTGATTGGCATGATTGCTTTTGAGCCTACCATCCGCACTGAAGGCTTCTCTTGTTCGAATAGTATTGAGGAAGTATAAATTTCGGGCATTTTTTTCCCGGCGGCATTCATCAAACCTTCATTTACCGTGAGTAAACGGGCGCCATTTACTAAACCATCAGGAAATACTTCTATCACATGGCCTGTAATGGTGAATGAAATTCCAGATACACCCTCAAGGCTGATGATGCTGCCGAGTTTCTGCTCGGCAATCGGGTCCGAAAATCGAATCTCTACCGACTGCTGGGGTTGCGATTTCATTTTTGCCGACAATACCTTGAAGTCGCCCAGGGCCGGCACTTCTATCTCGAGTTGTTCATCGGCTGATTTTCCAAATTCCTTGCCGGACCACTTCAGGGTTACAAGCCCAGCCTTCTCGCCTCTTAGCGCGTTTTCAATTTCAAATTCAAAGCGGGTATTTGAAATAAAGGTGTATAGGATGTTTAGCTTTTTACCGCTTTGCCCGGCGCTGAAAGCGCTGTTCAGCAGTTTTTCATCCACCTGATCGGCAGTAAGTATTTCGCCTCTGATGTGCACTTTGGTAAGATCAGTAAATTCATAGGCTTCAGGGCCGTTGGCATACACGGATATCTGTTGGCTTATGGTTTGTATGGTGAATTTAAATTGCTCATACCCGGCTGAAACTGATGCAATCTTACCCAGATGAAAGCTCACTTCGTACATGGTACCACCTTGCAAGGGTTCATCGGGCGTGAAGATGAGCGTATATGCATCAGCCCTGTGGCAGGTGCCACTTACTTTTGGGTTGGTAGTAAATAGCTCTGCGGGCAAGGTTTCAGGTCCTGAATAAGGAGTAGCCAATTCCACGGTTATTTGGTCGTGTACCGATAGCACTCCGGCGGTGTAGGCGCTTATGTATTCACCAAAGGCAGGATCGATTATAACGTGTTCGTCAGGGCTCTGGCTGGTGCAGGAATACAGCAGGAGCAGGGGCAACAAGTGTTTGATGCTTTTCATGGGTAGTAAGGTTTTGGAAGCTGAAATCTAAGTGCAAATATCCGCGATGAATATACTTACCTTCGCGACAGAAAAATGGAACGGGTGAGTTTTATTGGCAGGTTTGCACCACTTGGTTCAATAACATGGGTATATGCGCAGCTATTGCACTGCCAATGGCTGAATTTTAGAAAATTAGCGAATTGCCACTTATGGTTCCGTATTCAACATTGCATCAAATGCTTCTATTCTTCTTCGGGCTACGGGAACGTCTTTGTTTATTCCATCCAGCCTTAGGGTATAGCCCCGCGCATTGCCTTCCACACCTTTAATTTTTGAGGTGTTCACGATCCATGAGCGGTGTGTTCTAAAAAATCCAGGGTAGAGTTTGAGCATTTCTTCGGCATAGGTCATTGTATTTCGCACCATAAGCGTCTGTGCCGAACTTCCTTCCTTCCAGTAAATTTTGATGTAGTTGTCGGCGCTTTCTATAGCCACGAGCCTTTGGGTAAATGTAGTGAGCACCGGCCGGAGCTCTTCATCGCAAAAAGCAAGCTCAGCGTGCTTTGGTGCAAGGGCAGCATCGTTGTGATGGCTTATGCTTTCATTAATGCCTGCCGATTGAGAACGGTATTTTTTGTCAAGACCATTCTGCTTTATAAGCGCCATAATGGTAACAGGAAAGAAACCGACTGCGAGCGTAATGCCAAGAAAAAGCAGGAACAAACCCGCCGAAAACGCATAAAAGCCAAGCCATGCTGAGTAGAGCGCATTGCCCGCGGCAATAAGCAATACATTGCCCATGGTTTGTAGCACTTCCTTGCCTATGGTCCAGCCATCATCGCGGTAGAAATTCGGGAATAACTTTATCAGTGGAAATTGCATAGTCAGCATTCCTGCTGCGGTAATAAGGCCATAGCCGGCACATATCAGTGCAAGAGATAGGGCATCACCGTGCAGACCAAACGGAGTGAAGACAAATAGAAATACCCCCACGAACAAACCAAAACTTATTGATGCGCTGAATCTTTGCCGCGGTTCAGCCGGTGCAGGAAATGGTTTTGACAGGATATTCTTAATCATTTCCGCCAAATTTACACTTATGGGGCAATTGTTGCGTTCATACCTGCCGTGAGTATTTCGCAATTTGGCGAAAGCCCAAAACGGCTAAAGAAGTACCTTTGGCCTTTATATACCCCCTTTCGGGAAATGAAGTTAAGTCAAATCCATTTTCTTCTCACGTTCATTTGCTGCCTTCTCGTTAGCAATGCACTCATATCGCAGGATGTAGAAGCCGACTATTATACCAAAAATCAGAACCATTTTGCGATAAGCGAGGGCTTATACCGCACCATAGATGACTTTATGCAGGGCGAGTCAATAAACGAGAATCATTACATTATAAAACGGGGCAAAAAAGGGTCGCTGAAAGTAGAACTGGTAAATGATACCTACGTGTACAATGCCATTTTGCTGGTATATGACGGCCTTGTGTACGCCGGTACTCCGCTCACTGAGCGGCAATATTTTATGCCCTTCAAAGGGAGTTCTAGCGAACGCTATCAATACCTGGTTACCAGTCCTACGCGCCTTAGTGCCCAGGGCGAAATGATTATTCAATACAATTATATCATTCTCGACCGGTATGAAAAAAGCATGCAGGCACTTAGTCCGGCCAATGTGGGTCAGTTCTTTAAGAGCTATCCAACACTCTATGACCGCTGGCAAAATGCACGGTACCGCGATATTCCATTTTTTGAATCGCTTATGGAGGAGATGAATGCCGCCAATGCAAAGCAGTAGCGAGATTCCCACTTTCAATTAGAATACCTTCAACATTTTTATTACGCTTCAGTGAGGGGTTAAGTGGCCTCAAAAATTTTCTTTCAAATTATTGGGAAGTATAAGTGGTAGCTAATCAACTCTAAAAAAGGGTTAAAACACCTATAAAAAAAGGATTAAAACACCCTAATCGCGATTTCATCTTATCCAGTAACTTGCCCATGTCAAATATGTGATGTTTTATAAAATTCTTTTATCGGTGAAAGATTGCAAAGTGGCTGATAAACTTGCTTTTTTCATTAAGCCGATGTCTTGGAAATGTAAAATATCACGAATTTTTTTGAATTGTTTCAATAATTTAAGCGCATGCTTTTTCGGAGCCATATACTGATTGTGTTCATGCTTGCAGGAAGTGTGATTGCGTGCATGAGCCAATCTACCGTTGGAATTCCCTTAATTAAACCCGCCGGTTTAGGTCTGGGAAATGCATTCAAAGTTCCTACTTTAAAAGATTTTAATCAATTTGGAAATGGGTGAACGCACCAAACAATTATCTGGCAGGGCACCTTTCATTCGTTAAAGCAACCGATCCGAATGGTATTGCATCCTGGCAATGGACTGATGCATGGGGACAAATAGTAGCAACGATGCAGGAAGTGCATTGCGAAACACTGAATGGAGAGAAAATCCCCGTCACCCTGTAAACCGGAATCCAAACCGGTACAGCACATAAGGTTATCAGCTACGCTGTGTATGACGATTTTAGCAGGGTGGTGTATGAAATACCTGCTTTGGCCACTGAACGTATGGGTAACACCTTTGCGCTTAATCCATCAAATCCCAATGACATTTTCAATGAAATCATCACCCATTATGTGTACGACAAAAAAGGCAGGGTTACTGAAAAATACACCCCCGGACAAGGGTTGACTTCCTTTGTATACAACCGTTATGATGAATTAATCCTTTCGCAAGATGCCCAACAAAGAGCCCAAACAAAATGGAGTTTTGTAAAGAAAGACTCAAGACACCGTGTCGTTTTAAAAGGTCAGTATACTTCTGTGCTCGACAGAGCAGCGCACCAAACCAACGCTGATGATGCTGAATGGGCAACCAAAAGAGTAGATTCAACAGCCGGGGTTTTTGGTTATGACAATACCGCATACCCAAGCGTTGCTGCTGGGGATGTATTCAACGTATACTATTTCGATGATCACAATTTCACCAAGCCTGCAAACTTCAACTTTGCAGCATTTGGTGAAAACACCGCTTCATCCAATATGCTTCGCGGAATGCCAACAGGAAGCCTTACCAGGGTTTTTGGATACGATGCATCTCTATCAATGCTCGCTACAGTGAGCTACTATGATAATAAAGGAAGACCCATACAAGCGTATACCGCAAACCATACGGGTGGTTTTGATCGGGTCGACTCCTATTTCAATGAGTTGGGCCAGGTTGAGAAAACCATGCAATACCATAGGTACGAAGCCAATTCAGACCAACATACCTTTACAACCCGTTTTGAATACAATGCACAGGACGGGTCGCTGAAGAATACCTTTTGCAAATTGGACAATGACCCCGAAGTATGGGTCAGCAGCAGATGGTATGATGAAACAGGAAAATCAAAATCCTTAAAGCTTCATAAGGAAAGCGGTGTGAGTAATTTTCTGCAAACCCTGAATTACCGTTACAACGCACAGGGCTGGCTTACACATATTAACAACACAGCATTGATCGTAGCCCCTTTCAATTTAGAGAACTTCGACGTATTTGGACAGGAAATTGACTATTTTGGAAAGAGCGACGAATATAGCATCAGCAGTATAAATCAGCGCATACCACAATACAATGGCAACGTGTCAGCCATGATGTGGAATGCAAAAGCCCCTGAACAAGACGGTACTTTGCTCGACAGGTATGCATACATATACCGCTATGACGAATTGGGAAGAATGAAGGAAGGCTTGTTTGCTTCAGATGATCTTTCAAATCAGGGCGTGTTTAATCTTGGGCTTCAACTGTATGATGAAAAACTTTCCTACGATCTTGGTGGAAATATACGCACCCTTTGGCGCAGACATGATGGAGGTACCGGACTTCCATCGCCAACGGACAATCTTACTTATACACCTACAATAATGGCGGCTACCGACTCAAGCAAGTCAATGACGGAAGTATAGGTACCACATCAATATTGTACAAACACTTCATCAACGGCTCATCACAGACCGACCAATACACCTACGATTTATCCGCCCGCACCTTACACGACCGCAACCGCGGTGTTACCTTTGAATACAATCCCATCAGTTTGCCAACAAGAATAGTAAAGAGCGGATCAGTGCCAGGATCTGGCGGCATATCCTTGACCATTCAATGTGAGGATCATTGTGTCCCTTTCCTGTGGGTTTGCACCCTGTGTCAACACCAATCTGCGATTACACGGTCATCAATTCAGTACCCACGGATTAACCTTTCCTAGAATTTGGCTTTCATTCCCGGCTCAATGTCCGGTATAGCGCACGCCTTGTAGCTTACATACAACCCGCTACTGTGATTTTGCAAGAAAGAACCTCCTGCATATTGTACCATTTGATGCCCATGCGAAGAAACAGCAAGTCTCATCTTATTTGCTAAAAATATCAGTAAATACTTTATAAGCTAATAAAATTAGCTAAATTCGTAAAGCGAACAGGCGCTGTTGCCAACATTGGCTTTATGTTTTAATAAGTCTTGTAAATCAGTAATTTGTGTTTCTGTTCTTAAACGTATACTTCACGCATATTCCAGGCCATGTCAGTTATTACCCACCTCGATCTTGATACCTTTTTTGTGTCGGTAGAGCGGCTTATGGATAGCCGGCTGCATGGTAAGCCTATACTGATAGGGGGTATTACCGACCGCGGCGTGGTGGCATCGTGCAGCTATGAGGCGCGCGCCTTTGGCATACACTCGGCCATGCCTATGCGGCAAGCGCGCGAGCTCTGTCCCGAAGCCATTGTGATAAGGGGCAACTCAGCCAATTACAGCAAATACTCGCAGTTGGTTACCGATATCATTCGCGATCGGGTGCCGGTATTTGAGAAAACATCTATTGATGAGTTTTATGTGGACCTTACGGGTATGGACAAGTTTTTCGGTAGCCTGAAGCTGGCTGGTGAGTTGCGTCAAACCATCATGCGCGAGTCAGGGCTGCCTATATCGTTTGGCCTTTCGGCAAATAAGACGGTTAGCAAGGTGGCTACCGGCGAAGCCAAGCCCAACAATCAGCTCTACATACCCGAAGGCACTGAGAAGCCTTTTCTGGCTCCGCTTTCGGTAAAGAAAATCCCAATGGTGGGCGACAAGACCTACCAAACCCTTTGCAATCTCGGGGTGAAGAAGATAGGGGTGATCCAGGAAATGCCGATGGAGATGATGGAGAAAACCTTTGGGAAAAACGGGGGCATCATTTGGCGCAAAGCCAATGGCATAGACCCATCGCCCGTAGTGCCTTATAATGAACGCAAAAGCATCTCTACCGAGCGCACCTTCGACCGCGATACCACCGATGTGCGGAAGCTCCAAAGCATTCTGATTGCCATGGCTGAGAATCTGGCTTTTCAACTCAGGCGGGGCAAGAAACTCACCGCCTGCATAACGGTAAAGGTGCGGTACAGCGATTTTGATACCCGTACCCTACAGACTGCAATACCCTATACCGCTGCCGACCACGTGATTATACCCCGTGTGAAGGAGTTGTTTGAGAAGCTTTACAACCGCAGGCTTCTGGTAAGGCTTATCGGCGTACGGTTCAGTCATCTGGTGAGCGGTGGCCACCAAATAAATCTCTTTGATGATGCTGAAGAAATGATTCACCTGTATCAGGCACTCGATAAGGTGCGCATCAAGTATGGCGATAGGGCTGTGATACGCGCTGCAGGCATCGAAGCCCGCACCATCGCCCGCAGCAATCCTTTTGATGGAAGTGCGCCACCACTGCTGGCCAACAGGCGCGCCTGAGCCACAGTGGAAGCCTAGCCAACTCTACTCGTGGTGCAAGCCGCACTCTTTCTTGCTGCTCTCCTCCCACCACCAGCGGCCTGCGCGAAAGTCTTCGCCCGGACGAATAGCACGCGTACAAGGAGCGCAGCCTATACTCACGAAACCCTTATCATGGAGCGAATTATACGGGATATTGTGTTTTGCAACCTCGGCTTTCAGGTTTTCCCAAGTCCAGTCAATAATGGGGTGAACTTTTATTACCTGATTGTCATTGTCGTATTCTGAGATATCAAGCTTTTTTCTATTGGCCGACTGACCAGCTCTGAGGCCCGTGATCCATATATCGGAGCCTTTCAACGCCCGCTTTAATGGCTCTACCTTGCGGATGAAGCAGCATTCCTTGCGGTTCTCAACAGACTCATAGAAACTATGCTCGCCCTTTTCTTTTTCAAGTCGCTCTACAGCAGTTTTGTCGGGGTAAAAAATTTCAATGGTTTTGCCGTAGCGTTCTTCCGTTTGCCTTAGCACCTGATAGGTTTCTTCAAACATCCGCCACGTATCAAGGGTGAATACCTTGATAGGTAACTTATTGGTGAATATATGGTGTGTTATCACCTGGTCTTCCATGCCGAGGCTGGTTGAGAAAGAAACATTCTTGAACTTCTCTGTAAGCAATCGCAGAAATGCCGGCAGGTTCAGACTTCGTGATTCTTCGATGGCTTGGTAGTCGTGGGCTGTCATAAGTTCGTGTGGGGCGGTTATCGGTTCGTGAGTTGTATTTCTGATGGAGCTTTGCCGAAAGGTGATGAAAAAGGAGCATTGTCACTATCCCATATATTGCTGATTATAAAATGCCCTGCAATCATTATTAAAAGTATAACTGTAATAAAAGCTGTGGCCTTCAGTACCCGTTGAAGCGGGCTTCTAAAACGCTTTTTGCGGTAAGCCTGAGTAGCCTCATTGAGCACCTTTATCTTCGCTTCTATATCGCCTACCACGGTGCTGCGTATAGCATGAAGGTTGCCTACAATATCATTCAGTTCGTCGGGCAGGGCGTTATCAATAATTTCCTTCAGGCGTTTGGCCAGGGTAGGCGATTTGCCGTTTGTAGAAATGCCAATTTTTACATGGCCCTTTTGCACTACCGACCCAAGGTAAAAGTCGCAGAGGCCGGGCTTATCGGCAAAGTTTGAGAGTATGCCCGCATTTCTGGTAATCACCCTTATCTCTTCACTTACTTCGGGATCGTCAATGGCACATATTACAAGATCAATCTCCGCAAGATGCTCCGGCCTGAAGGCTGCTTCAATCACATTAATATTCGAATAGGGCGCTACTTTGTCTAGCACTTCACGCGATATTTCTTTGGCTACGAGTCTTATGCGGCTGCGTGGGGAGTTTGCAAGTATGGCATCAAGTTTTTCTTTACCTACTTTCCCACCGCCTATTACAAGCAAGTGAAGGGAGTGCAGTTTCAGAAATACCGGAAATAGCGGATTGGTTTCGTCAGGGGAAATACTATTCATGGTCTGTGCTCTTACCAAGTGATTGATTTAGTCCAAGTTCTTGTTTGATTTTTTCTAATATCTCTAGGGTAGCGGTTTCGCCGGTTGCAATGCTATTGCGTTGTTTCAGGTTTACTACTTCGCCTATCACAATCACAGCAGGAGCAGCAATAGCGTCATCAAGTACCTTTCGGCAAATGTTTTCGATAGTTCCGGTTACCGTCCGCTCTGTAGGCAAGCTGCCATTGCTTATCACAGCCACAGCTTCACTCTCGCGGTTGGCATTGATGTATGCAGCGGCTATTTCGCTGAGTTTGCCAAGGCCCATAAGTATGATCACTGTTGCCGAAGTCTTTGCTGCATTGGCAATTTCGGGGTTCAGGCTGCCGTCGCTCTGTGTACCTGTAAGCACCCAGAAGCTATTTGCCACGCCGCGATGCGATACGGGTATTCCCGCAAGGGCAGGTACAGATATACTGCTCGAAATGCCAGGCACTACGGATGTGGGAATATTGAATCCGTCGGCAAACTGTATTTCTTCCATACCACGTCCGAACACAAATGGGTCGCCGCCTTTGAGCCTTACTACATGGCCATGTGTAAATGCAAAATCTACTAGCATGGTATTGATTTGCTGCTGCGTATACGCTTTGGATCCTTTTCGTTTTCCAACGAATACGCGCAAGGCCTCCTTCGAGGCATAATCGAGCAATTCAGGATTTACCAATGCATCGTACAGTACCACATCGGCTGACTGAATGGCCTTCACCCCTTTGATGGAAATTAATTCTGCATCGCCGGGGCCCGCACCTACCAGGGTTATTTTCGGTTCTTTAAAGTGTTTCATGATTAGGCTTTTATGGCTTGATTTGATTTTACGTCCTTGGCCTGATTGATGAATTTCTCCATTTCGGCCATGTACTTCAGGGCGAATTGTGGCTCAGGTTGATTCTGGTTTATCTGCAGGATGAATTCTTTGAAGGTGTCATACCCATTTATTTTCAACTCCTTATACAAATGCGTGTCGAAGTCGCTGATGATGCCGTGGTGTGTATTGCAGCGAATCTCATTTTTCAGCAGCAGCGCTTTGGCAGTATTTATTCCGGCCGCGTAGGCATGGTAAATTGCATCGCCGGGATATCCGGCTTCACATGATTGTTTTGACCAAGTCATTTTTTCATCTGCATCAAAGAGCAGGGTGCTGATAAGGTCTATCATCACTCCGGCACATTCACCTACACCAATTGCTGTTTTGAACCTTTCTTCCTGACCCCAGTCTACAAGCTCGCCATCTTTAATCACAGTGGTGTCAGCCAGCGGCTTCAGCAGGTTGTAGAAATGGTTTTTGCTTTGGCGGTCGTAGTATTCGTTAAAGCTTTCTTCTTCTTCTCTTTTACTTTCGTAATCATTCAGGAGGTAACGAATCACGTCGAGCACACGCTTACTTGGTACTTTTATCACTTTTTCGGCTATGCGCCCGTGGCCGCTGCCGAGTACGCCACCGCCAAGCAGCACTTGCAATGCTGGTGCAGTGTTTTCGCCAATCTTCATGCTGCTTCCGTGGAAACCGATATGCGCGAGACCATGCTGTCCGCAGGAGTTCATACACCCACTGATCTTTATCTTAATTTCCTTGTTAAATAGGAGTTCAGGATATTCATCGCGCACCACGTCTTCAATTACTGCGGCCACGTGGGTGCTGTTTGAAATACCCAAGTTGCAGGTATCGGTGCCGGGGCATGAAGTTACGTCGGCTACAGAGTTAAATCCCGGCGCTCCCAAACCCAGGGGAAGAACTTCAAGGTATAAATTTTCAAGGTTTTCAGCTTTTATATATTTGAGCAAAATACTCTGATCAATTGTGAATCGCATATCGTCGCCGGCATAGCGCTCTACAATTTCTACCAGCTTGCGCGCCGTATCGGTGCTGAAATTGCCAAGGCGCACTTTAAGGAATGCCGCGAAGTAGCCTTTCTGCTTTTGGGCTATTACATTCGTTTTCAACCATGTTTTGTAATCTTCGTCTGCTGCATTTTCAATAATGCCCGCTAAGGTTGAAGTCTTGCTTAATTGCTCTATGGTTTCTACTTCAAACTCAAGCACAAAATCGTGGTCAAGATCGTATTGCACAGCCTTCATCTCTATTTCTACAAGGCTCATAAAGGCATCGATACCGATGGCCGATATAAGGTACTTTATACGCGCTTTATGCCTGCTATTGCGCTCACCGTGCCGGTCAAAAACGCGAAGGGCGGCTTCTGTAAAGGGTATTATTTCTTCAGCCGGAAGGAATTCATATGCCGTGGCAGCCAAAAAGGGCTGCGCCCCAAGTCCGCCGCCCACCAGCACCTTGAATCCTTTAATTTCTTTTCCGTCAATGGATTTTGTTCTTGCAATAAAGCCCAGGTCGTGCATAAAAGTAAAGGCATCATCCTTTTCGGATGAAGAGAATGCAATTTTGATTTTTCGCCCCATTTCCTGCCCGAAAGGCTTACGCAAAAAGTATTTGAAAATGAGATTTGCGTACGGTGATACGTCAAAAGCTTCATTGGGATCAACACCCGCCAAGGCACTTGCTGTAACGTTTCTTACCGTGTTGCCACACGCTTCGCGAAGGGTTACATCATCCTTCTCGAGTTCAGCCCATAACTGAGGCGTGCGGTCAAGGCTTACAAAGTGTATCTGTATGTCTTGCCGGGTCGTGATATGCAGGTTGCCAGTGCTGTATTCATCACATACAGCGGCCGTGCGGAGCAGTTTAGCTTTGGTTATTTTCCCGAAAGGGAACTTTATGCGCACCATTTGCACACCAGGCTGGCGTTGCCCATACACGCCGCGGGCAAGGCGAAGGGCTCTGAACTTCTCTTCATCCATCTTGCCATCGCGGAATGCCTGAATTTTCTCACCCAGGTCTATGATGTCTTTCTGCACAAGTGGATTCTCAATTTCGGAAATATAACTTTTCATTCTTTTTGTGATTGTATAAGTTGACTATCAGGCATAAAAAAAGCCTTTCATTCTTACGGAAAGGCTTTCACAAAGTTTTGGGACTATGCAATAGGGGTTGCCTCTCCACGTGGAGCATTACAACAACACATACAGCAGGTGGGTAAATGGTTCATTTTCATAACTAAACATCAAAAAAAAACCCTTCGGTGTTTGCCGAAGGGTTTGGGTTATTGTGCAATATTACGTTCAATATTCCCTTCGGCTGAATGCTTTGCAGCAGCAACATGCCATACACGCAAGGAAACTCTGATTGGATTGACTTTTCATGATGCGAAGTAAATAAGTATTTGCCGGTTTGTCAAGAATTTTTGCAAAATAAAATTAAATACATGATTGTCAGCTCATCACGTATTTAGGGTGCTGAGAAGCAATTTGAGAATTATTTGTCCTGAAATGCCCTTACAAGTTTCACATTGATACTTCGCGGACTAAAACGCACACCGTTTGCCATAACGTAGTTCATAAAACCATGAATTGCAACAGCTTTACCTTTCATCATGGCCTTGTATCCGTATGTGGCCACTTCGGCTGATGTGGGCAATTTTTTACCCTTTATGAGTTTGCTCTCCTGCATATCTGCAGCAGCCTGAAACCCGCTTTCGGTGGCTCCGGGGCAAAGGGCAGTAACTGTGACACCGGTACCTTGAAGTTCATTGCCAATTGCTTCACTAAAATGAAGCACGTAAGCTTTTGTAGCATAATATACTGCCATGGTAGGCCCCGGCTGAAATGCTGCGGTCGATGCCACGTTCATTAATCTTCCATAACCGCGATTTATCATTTCCGGCACAAAAAGCCGTGTAAGGTAGGTGAGGGAGGTAATATTCAAATTGATCATTTCGAGTTGCTTCTCCCAATTGCTTTTTGCAAACATTCCATAATCACCGAAACCGGCATTATTTACCAGGTAATCAATGCTGATTTTTTGGGTTACACACCAGTCAAACACTTCTTTGGAAGCATTAATAGCACTCAGGTCTTTGGCGAGAACATGTGCAGTGATGTTGTACTTTCCGGCGAGCTCCTTGGCCAAGGCGTTGAGTTTGCTTTCGCTTCGTGCAATAAGCAATAGGTTGGTTTTGTTTTGGGCAAATTGGTGCGCAAGTTCAAGGCCTATACCTGAAGAAGCACCCGTAATAAGGGCTGTTTTGTTCATAAAAGTGAATTTCCGTTTATTAATTATTTGGTTCAACTTATTTGCGAATCCCGCTCCAGGTCATATCGAAGCAGTTCTCAATTATTTCATCGGTGAGTTTCAAATTGTTATTGATGTGGTATTTCACTACTTCCAGCGCTGCGCCGGTAATGTGAAAGAGCATCACTTCAGGTTGAATGGCTTTTATTATATCACTTTTTTGTGCGTCGCTAAGTAGCTTTAATACAGGCGCCAGTATGGACTCTGACTCTTGCCTGGTTGCCTTGCTTAGAAGTGGTGAATACACATATTGTTCAATAAATAACATCTTGTGGTGTTCTTTGTAGCTCAGGCATATATATGTTTTCCAAAGCCTTTTGAAAGTGCTGTAGAAACTCTCATCGGGATCATGTTCTGCCATCATCTGGCTCATTTTTTCTCCTTTGAGATGCAGAAAGAGTTTGTTGATCAAATCTGCTTTATCTTCGAAGTAATTGTAAAGGGTGCCTGTCGCGACCTGCGCTTCTTTTGCTACATCGGCAATATTCATTTGTGCGTAGCCATTTCTCATAATCAAACTAAGTGTGGCATTGAAGATGCTTTCAGTTTTATATGGGTCTTTTGATCGCGCCATTTCGAGCGCAAATGAATGAATATTTATTCATTTAATTAAGTTTTTTATAGTTTTCAATATAATGATGTTGTATTATGTAGAATTTCACAACAGTTTCAGACACATCAACTGCAAAGGCATTTGAAATTCGGAATAAACCGTTGTAATTTGTATCCCAACAAAGTTCAAAGTCACAACAGCTCTTATGAAACAATTTTGGTATTCCATTATTCTGATCACTTCGGCAGCAGTATCGTTTATTTCTTTGAGTGGCTATTCACAGCCCGTAAACGATCCCTTCAGGCAGGAATGTCTGGTTAACAGTGCACTGCCTACCCACAGTTCGGGCAATGTGCCTTTCTTGAATTATATTCATCAAGCAAATCAGGTATCAAAATACACGGTAAAATATGCCTTTGACGGAAGGCCTAATAGTGCAAGCAACAGCCTGATGGATATTTATTTGCGCCCCGCTCCGCTTTTCAATTCCGGAAGCCAGATAAAACGGCCTGTTGTTTTCATATTGCACGGAGGTGATGGAAACAGGTTGGATAATGGTCTTGTGGGGCAGGCAAACAGGTATGCCAGACGCGGCTATATTGCCATAGTGCCCGACTATAGAGCGGGACGAGACGCGATATATAGTGATGCGCTTTGCAGGGATTCGATGCAAGTGGCTCTTGCCAACCAACATTCTGTGGTTGATGTACGTGGTGCTATCCGAAAATTTATAAGCCTGGTTCGTGATGACAATCAATTGGCGGCTGTAGCCGATACATCGCATATTTTCATTTTCGGATTCAGTTGGGGTGCCGGTACTGCCTATAGCCTTGCGGTTAGCAATAGCGATGAGTGGAAACTCAATGGGACTGCAGTAACTGGGGTACAATATTTTTCAGCCACAGCGAATGAAGTTGTTTCTACCCTCGATTTTTACAATGATCTCGACGACCTGCCGGTAAATGGTTCATGCCTTACGCTGGATAAATCATTGATAAAGGGTGTGAGCTGCACCGCCATGCCCACTTTAAATATTGGTATGGTTGACGAGAATGACACAATACCAATCATGTTTTACCATGGTACTTGCGACCCGCTGGCTCCTTTCTATAAGGTGCAATCGAGACAGTTGCTTATTAATACTATAAGTTCCACCTTGGCTTCAGAAGGATTGCCTATTCCGCCCATTTCCAATACAACTATTTTTCCGTGCTATGAGCCTGAGTTCGACTATACCTTTTACGGTTCTCAGGCGGTGCTAGATTATATTCGCGATGAAGTGGAGCCTATTGGCAGCATACCCTTTATGACGCGTATTTTCAGGGTTTGCGGGGGGCAGCATGGCATTGAGAGTGATATGGTAGATTTTGAACGAACTATTTTCTTTAAAGATATTCTGGATGGAAATACAGAGCGATCCGAAGAAATAACCCTTGACTATACGCTTACGTTACCACCCAATCTGAACCCTGTGGGTACCAAGGAATATTATAATTGCTTCTATCAGGCGCTTTTAAATTTGTGGCCACAAAATAACCAGTTTTGTAAAACTTGTTCAGGCTACCCGGCAAAGCTAAATGCTAAATCGCGCTGTCCCTATTATGATCCCGGGCAGCCGATTGATGGTTCGGAAAGATACAAGGCTAAGCCATCGTCATACTGCAGCAATTTAGGGTCACAGTCACAGGCTGCTTCATTTTTGGAAATCGATTACATTGAAGGTCCACAGACCATCGAAGTATTTGATTTAAGTGGTAGACTTATCAGAATTGGTACCATACAAGGTATAAGAGAAGAAGCCGAAATGCGGTTTATGCAACAAAGCGGCCTGCAAAGCGGAATTTACGTCGTTCGATGCGCCGGAATTTCCCGAAAGGTTGGATTGTTTCTATAAATTTAACTGCCCAAATCTCAGTAAAATCAACCCTTACAAGCTAAAATACTGATGGATGCCAAAAAACCGATTATTACCATTACCTTTGCGCCACTCTGCACAGGAGGCCTAGGCGGCCCGAGATGCAGGCTTATATTTGCACCGGGACCTAAACATACTCCAAAAACTCAAGCAGACTGCGATACACCCGGGTAGGGTAGCTCCGCTTCCAACACAATATGACATCATTTGAAAATTCGGGTCTCAACCCCGAGATACTCAAGGCCATAGCTGACCTTGGTTTCACTATCCCAACGCCGGTGCAAGCCCAGACTTTGCCTATTCTCCTTTCGGGAGATGAAGACTTGGTAGCACTTGCGCAAACAGGTACCGGCAAAACAGCAGCTTTCGGATTTCCTATGCTGAATCGTATCAATCAGAAAAACAAAGAGACTCAGGCGCTTATTCTTTGCCCTACGCGTGAGCTTTGTTTGCAAATTACCAATGATCTTACCGCTTACGCCAAATATATGCCTCAGGTATACATCACTGCGATCTACGGCGGCGCCCCGATTGGCGTACAAGCGCGACAACTTTCTAAAGGAACCCAGATTGTAGTGGGTACTCCCGGACGAGTGGTGGATATGATAAGCCGCGGAGCCTTAATTATAGACAAAGTAAATTGCTTTGTACTCGATGAAGCTGATGAAATGCTTAATATGGGCTTCAAGGACGACCTCGAAACTATATTTGAATCAATGCCAGCCGAGAAGAACACCTGGCTCTTTTCAGCAACCATGCCACCACGCGTTGATGGTATAGCCCGTCGCTTTATGAAGGAAGCCAAAAGGGTAAGCCTCGGCAAAAGAAATGAAGGTGCTTCAACTATTACGCATGAATACTACATGGTACATGCGAAAGACAGGTTTGAAGCGCTTAGCAGAATACTAGACCTAAACGCTGGCTTTTACGGAGTAATCTTTTGCCGAACAAGAATAGAGACTACAGAAATAGCCCAAAAACTTGCCCGAAGAGGGTATCCTGCTCAGGCACTAAACGGTGACCTTTCGCAAGGTCAGCGCGACAAGGTAATGGGCGATTTCAGAAGCGGAGCCCTCCGTATGCTGGTGGCTACCGATGTAGCTGCACGGGGTCTTGACGTTGACGACCTTACCCACGTAATAAACTACATACTACCTGACGACCTTGAAGTGTATGTGCACCGCAGTGGCCGCACCGGAAGGGCAGGCAAAACGGGTACTTGTGTCTCTATCGTTCACAGCCGCGAAAGTGCTAAGATTCGCGATCTTGAGCGTACCGTGGGCAAACCATTTGAGCATAAGAAGGTACCAAGTGCATCAGAGATAGGTCAATTTCACGTGATCAAGGAAACCAAAGACCTGCTTGAAGCCGATACTAAGAAAAAATCATTGGGTAAACTTTCTGCTGATGTCTACATGCTATTCGAAGGCCTTGACCGAGAGCAAATCATAGAGCAATGGCTCATGTGGAGCTATATGAAGAATGTAAAGTCGGACACAAGCAATGACGATATAAATATTGAACCAGGTAGAGGAGGGGCACGTAAGGAATGGGATAGCAACCGCTCGAATAGAGACAGAGATACTTCGCGACCACGTGTGCAGTACGGTGCCGAGCGTACCCGAAGCAATGACAGAGGTGACCGCAACGATCGCGGTGACCGCAATGACAGGCCTATCAGAGGCGCCCGAACCGAACGCAATGACCGTTTCGAGCGCAACGACCGCTCTGAAAGCCGCAGCGAAAGGTCAGGACGACCGGAATCATCTGCGGGATTTACCGATATTGAAATCAATATCGGCAGCACCCATAACATGAAGCCAAACAAGCTGATGGGAATCATTAATGACATCACCGGCGATACGTCAATCCAATTCGGACGAATTGATATTTATGGAGATAAGACCTCTATAGGTATAGACTCAAAACGCGCCAAGGAGGTAATTCAGGCGATGGATGGAATGCAGTTTGGTAGCAAGCGCCTTAAGGTGAATGTAAAAGAAAAGAGCGATCCTTTTGGCGAAGGATACCGTCCTTTCCCTAAGGCAACAAGAAAGAAAAAATGATGCCTTAGCTGCTATTGCCAATGGTATGGCTTCATTTGCAGCCAATGCGTTTTATATAAATCGACCCTGAAAGAATGAAAAAGACAAAATTTCTTTTGATAGCCTGCATGGTATTATTAGCCCTTTCGAGGTGCACCAATAGTAACCCTCCAGCAGAATCAGTTGCTCTCGCAGATACATTGGTAGCCGACCCGGCACATAGCAGTGAGAATGCCCCAGACTGGACAGGTACTTACAGAGGTACTTTACCTTGCGCTGATTGTGAAGGCGTTGAAACAACCATTTCACTCAGCAGGGAGAAGACCTACACAAGAAGTCTAGTATTCAACGGTAAGAATACAGAGCCATTTTCTGAATCAGGAACCTTCAGTTTTGCGGATGACGGTAATACGCTCATACTAAACGCTGCTGAAGGTAACAGGAAATACAAGGTAGGCGAGAATGTGCTCATTCATCTTGACAACGATGGAAATCTTATTACAGGTGAATTAAGCGAATCCTATCGTTTGGTAAAATCAATGATGAGCGATAGTTTGATTGAAGGAAAAAGGTGGAACCTTATTGAGTTAATGGGCAAACCAATTGAAGTAAATCAAAAGAGCACAGGAGTATTTATGGAACTTCATACACACGATTCGCGAATAGTAGGAAATACTGGTTGCAACAACTTTTTCGGACAGTATCAGTTGCTGGGTATGGGCCGCATTCACTTCGGGAAAATTGGAGCAACGCTTATGGCTTGTCCGGATATGACTGCTGAAGAATCATTCCTGATAACTCTTGAACAGGCCGACAATTATACATTGGTAAATGGATTACTTACATTAAACAAGGCTAAAATGGCTCCTTTGGCAAGGTTTAAATCTGACAACTAGATAAGAGAAAAGAATTTTCGAATCCTAAAACCGGCTCTTATCAGCCGGTTTTTTTTTGATAATTAGCGGCTTATAAAACAATTTTTTACCTGTTTACTATAGCAAGATGCCTATTTTCAATGGCAATTTATTCTGGTAATTATTAGCGACTTACGATAAATGGGCAAACAAATATCCACTGTATTCGCGGCCAATATTGTCATACTTTATAATTTGTTAAAAAAATACAACAAGAACATTTGTTTTTTACATACCTTTGATTTAAAACCTGCGAATTACGATTTAAAGAGTACTAAAACAACCAAACCAAACTCTTATGGGTAGTCGCCATGTTATACTGTTTTTGGCAGCCACGCTTCTGCGCAGTTCAATAAGTTTCGCTCAGTATACAGATCAGAGTGCTTTACTGAATATTAATACTTCCGTAGCTGCCAGTTACAACGGCAATGGTCTGAGTTTTTATGATTTCAACCAGGATGGCTGGGACGATATTACCATAGGAAGGGGCACCCAAACTCCGGTTTTTCTCATCAATAATCAAGGCATCTATACCCCTGCTCCATTTTCGATACCCAATTTGAATGCAAAGCAAATTCAAATGATTATGTGGGTAGATTATGACGCTGATGGTGATCTCGATCTGCTTATCACAAAAATGTTTGCTCTATTGGAATTATGGCAGAATGATGGTAGTTATAATTTTACAAATGTTGCCGCTCAGGCCGGACTTGATCAAACGGAATATTACTATACAGGGGCAGCCTTCTGCGATTATGACCACGACGGAGACTTGGATTTTTATGTAGGCAAGTTTTACCATCCGCTTCTTGGAATTTCGCCAGGTAAAGCCCCGGTATTCTACTTAAATAACGGCAATGGCACATTTGTGCAATATACGGTCGATGCAGGATTGTATTTACCTCAAAGGCCCTTATTTCAGCCTGTTTTTCTTGATTACGACAACGATGGCTGGGAAGACTTGTATTTAATTACAGACAGGGTATTTGTCGAGAATGTCCTGTTCAGGAATAATCAGAATGGCACTTTTACCAACGTAACTGCCGAAAGTGGTGCCGGTATTATGATTTGCTCCATGACTGGCACAGTGGGTGATTATGACAATGACCAAGACTTGGATATTTATATTACCAACAGCCCACCGGTAGGAAGCAAGATGCTTCGAAATAATGGTAACTCAACATTTACTGAAGTTGCAGCGGCAATGGGAACCAACGCAATACAAATCGGCTGGGGGTCGCTTTGGATTGATTATAACAATGATACCTGGCAGGATTTATTTGTATCACTTACAGGCGGACATCCGGGATACATAGGAAATCACTTCTACCACAATAATAACGGTACCTCGTTTAACAATATAGGTCCTGAGATAGGCATACTCAATGAAGTTACTGAATCCTATGTATGTGCAATGGGCGATGTGAATAATGACGGGTACTACGATATTTTACTAAACAACAAGCAAGGATATGTGCCTAAACTGTATAATAGCATTACTGGCGATAACAACTATTTGAGCGTAAGTCTCAAAGGAATAGAATCAAATATGCAGGGCATAGGTTCGTGGATACGATGCTTTGCCGGTGGCAATGAGTATGTAAGATTTACATTATGTGGTGAAAATCTGATTGGCCAAAATTCAGATAAATATATCTTCGGTCTTGGTCAGTATGAAGTGGTAGACTCATTGGTGGTTGAATGGAATATGGGAACCAGAGATGTGTATTACAATGTTTCTATTAACCAACATCTGCAAATAATAGAAGGCAACAGTTACTATGAAAACCTTATGCCACTCAGCATTTCAGAGTATCTCTGTGAAGGTGGAATTGTTTCACTTTCTATTCCATATTTTGAGCAGGTGGTATGGAACCAAGGGTCTACAGGCAATATAATTGAAGTGGATGAGCCGGGTACATATTGGGCAAATATTACAACCGCAAGTGGCCTTGTAGTGCAAACCCAACCCATCACTGTTGAAGAAGCACCGGTTCTGAATATTTCAATAATCTCCTCCAATGAGACTTGCTTTGGGGTCAATAATGGCCTTATAATAATCAATGATATTGCTGGCGAGATAGCAATGATAAATTGGAGTAACGGAAGCAGTGAAAGTTTTATTGAAGGCCTGAGTCCCGGAGCTTATACATATGAACTGCAAGACCAATATGGATGTACTTATTTTGGGGGAGCATTTATAGAACCGGCTCAGGAGATCATATCGCTTATTTTGACTAATCCAGTATTCTGCAATGGTGAAAGCACGGGAACGGTTCAGGTGTTAGTTTTTGGTGGTGTGTTTCCACATCAAATTGACTGGCAAGGGCAGAATAGCACGCAGTTGACAGCAGGTGAATACAGTGTGATCATAACAGATGGTGCAGGTTGTGTTAAATCATATATATATACCATCACTGAACCTGAAGAGATCAGTACTTCAATTTCGACACAGAATATAGGTGTTGAAGGTGCTTTTGGTAGTGCAATAATATCGGTTGTCGGAGGAATTCAACCTTACACATATACTTGCAGCAGTGGGGTGGTAGAGAATAACCAAATCAGTGAGCTTCCAGCAGGTGTGCACCAAATAAGTGTAATGGATTCCAATAATTGTGTGAAGGAATCTGAATTTGAAATATATGATATAACTAGTGTTCGTGATTATTTCAGAAATAATTGCACCCTTTATCCAAATCCGGCGCAGCAAAGTTTTAAAATCGTTGACTGCAATTTACCCCCAATCTTTAGCTATTCAATATTTGACGCCAGAGGGGTATTGAAGATCCATTCCGAAAATCAACAGGTTACTTCGGTTATTGATACAAATGATCTTCCTTCGGGTTTGTATTTCCTTCGTATTCAAACGGAATCTACTCCTGTTTCGATGCCTTTTGT
This sequence comes from Flavobacteriales bacterium, assembly GCA_038207425.1. GTDB lineage: Bacteria > Bacteroidota > Bacteroidia > Flavobacteriales_D > Cryomorphaceae > JBBQZU01. The sequence continues at coordinate 32,768 of JBBQZU010000006.1, forward strand.
AAAAGCAATGGATTAATTGCCTGAATCAAATTCTGATGCCTGGTCATTGGGGATCATGTTGCGGAGAGCGCGTTTCACGATTTTCCGGGTATGCGTCGTCGGTGAGCATTGAATCCATCTGTTACAGGTACCTTGCAGCCAGTCAGGACGGGTCTTGCCGGCATCGTTCAGCCAGTTGGCCACACTGTTTTGCACGTACTTTGAATGATCAGCCTTAAGTGGTTCAAGCAACGATTCCGCAGTTTCGGGTTTTTGCTTTAAGCTGTCAATATGCTTACACCATACACCCCTTGGTCTGGTAGCTTCACTTGAGAAACGACGTATATTTTCATTCGGATGAAGCGCCCAAAGCGCAAGAATTTCTATAGATTTAGATATGGATTGCGCAATATGTGGCCTGGCTGCCATCCAGGCCATTTCTCGCACTCCGAAGTGAGTGTCAGCTGCAAATGGTTTTACTGCCTTCAACATTTCCGGAAGGGAAAGGCGCTGTGTGGTGCTCACTCCACCCACAGCCCAACACCGCACCATATCCGATGAATGTGAGCTCAGCTCAAACCAAACATCGTTTCCATAACGCGTTTCGTCAATGTCACTGAGACATTTGCTAATGGTATCGATAACTTTTGGTGCGGTTTTTTGCTTCAAAGAATCCACTGCCGACTCAATTTTTTCGAAACGATGCTGAAGACCATATTCTTTGAGAACATTTTTCAACAATGAAAGTTGATTAAGGGCAAGCCATTCGCTAAGGTTTATGGTTTCCATCAGGCCGGCTTCAAGCTGTTGCAAAACAGCCTTTGGAACCAATAGAGGTTTCACAGCTCCTTTACGGGAGGCAAAGTCATGTTCTTGCAGATTCATGGTAATCAAATATAAAGAAAACAACAGGATTGTGCCTATATAATATTTGCTATAACAGCATACATATTTATTAAAAGAGCATCTGCACAAGTAACTTAGTAAGCCATAATGTGCAACTCCGTATATTTTGTTTAACGAACCCCTCCGTCCGAAGTCCATCTGCATGTGAAAGAGAATATTTGGGAAGAATAGAAGCACATACTGGAAGAAGGATTCAGCGTTTCCCACTGCTTCCATCTTACCTCATTAAGGTCACATTGCCACTCAATACCGCTTGCTTCAACGACTGCAGTAATGAGTTCTGATAAGACAATACATAAAAATACACACCTTCAGCCGCCTGATCGCCCTGATTATTATCGAAGTTGCCTTGCCAAAATTCAGTTTTACGTAAGGTTCGAAATACTTCTTGTCCCCAACGATTAAATATTATGAGCGAGTAGTTCAGCGGATCGCAGCTCATAGCAATTTCAAACACGTCGTTCACACCGTCGCCGTTTGGCGTAAACACGTTTGGAATTATGGCAGGACAGTTACAATCACGGTTGCCAACTTCGACAGCCACAGAAATACTCCCACAACCATTGGCCGCTTCCAGGATATAGGTTCCTATTTTATCAATCCGCACCGAAGAACTGTCCGAAAGCCCCGGCCAACTGAGGTTGGCATTAGGCGATTCGAATTGCAGTATCAAAGACTCCCCATCGCAAAGCGTTGTGTCCTGCACCGCAACAACCGGGAGATTTGGAAATACAAACACCGATGCTGTTGCATCACAGCCTGACACAGGCGCGAATGTAACGCTGAGCAAGCCAATTGTATCAGCGGCTACCACACTGCCAATTGTACCGTTTGACCATGTAAACAGACCCTCGGCTTCACTGCTCAAAGCATCTAGAATCACCTGCGCGTCAGGACACCATCCTGCGTAGCCCTCAATATCAATTTCTGGAAGGTTGCCTTGAAGCAATACAAAAGTTTCGCTGGCAGTGCAGCCTTCTGTTGATAAAAAGTTGACAGTGTTGCTACCGGCATTTAACGCTGTAAATTCCGGACCTGTGGTGTTGTCAAACCATGTGAAGATTCCATCAAAATTATCCACATTGGCAATGAGAATTGAGGTGTCGTTTAGGCAAAAAAACTCGGGGCCTGAAATTGTAATTAACGGTGGTGGGGTCTGAACCACCTGCGTTTGTAAGATTGTGCTGCAACCATCGATAGTAGTGACGGTTAAAGTTAAAGGTCCTGTATTGACAACTTCAATCTGGGCTGTTGTTGCGCCTGTGCTCCACAGGTATGTAGCGCCTTCTTCTTCAGTAACTCCTACATCAATTTGCCCGCCGAAGCATAGTGCATACGATTCATCGAGTGTCGCTTCACTGACGCCTTCATTTTGAAAGTACTCGACATATTCAATATAGTTGTTTAATCCATACTGACTGGTTTGATTTCCGATAAAAATACCATTTTGCACGTAATTGCATCCGGCTCCGGATAGATTTGGAGAATTTATTACGCCAAGATAGCTCGAGTTGGTGTAACGAACGTATATTTTTCCATCAGGACCAATTTTTAATGTACCATAATTGGAACCAACCTGTGTAGAATCTATAACTTGCCTTGAATTAACTATGGTAGATGGAATTCCACTAGTAAGGTCGAATTGATACAAATAGTTGTAATCGCTCAAAGTAAAATTAAAAGCCTTCCATGTTGATCCATAGAGTTTCGAATTATCAGGAGAAAATGACAATCCGAATTCACCTCTGCTAAATGGAAGGTTTATCGGATTACTAACCATTCCTGTATTATTGTCAAAATCAAATAAAGCCAATATATTGGAGGGGTCATTTCCACCGATACCATTTCCGTTAAAGGCTAATTTATTTCCGTCAGGAGAAAATTTTATTTCTCCTCTCGCATTAATATTTGAAGTACAAGCGACGTGTGCAGGTCCAATATTTGAGATTGTCGGAGTCGTTGAAATACCTGTTGATGTTACCAAAAATGCCAAAAAATTACTTGTTCCATATTCATGCGTCATTAGCCAAATATCTATTCCGTTACTGTGGTAAGTTGCAGCGATTTGTTCTGTAACATTTTGATTCGAAAGGATATTATTGCTACTTAGCACATCCCCCAATCCGCCGTTAAGAGTCATATCAACGACATGATATTGAAACGATAAATTACCATTGGCTTGAATATCCGTAGTTATAATATAGTAAAGATCAACAGAGAGATGATTGGGAATAATTATGACCTGGCTCAGTGATCCTCCTGTGACTATTAAATTTCCATTTGGCATTAAGTTGTGCAATTTATCCCAAACCTTATCTGAATTGGTGTAAAATAAAAGTTGGCCGGTTGAATCAGCGATAGTGGAACACCCCTCAAATCCCGAATTATTTCCTTCAATAACCACAGGATTGCAACCATTAAAGTCAAGACCTACTTGGTTGCCAAATTGCCAGACATTACCATATTTTTGCCCTTGAGTAACTGTCACGAAGCAAAACATAGTCAAGCCAAGTATAAGTATTTTCATTATCTGAAGTTTCCTAGCCTTCGGCATAATCGGGTCAGGCTTTTGAATATAGTAACATACTATTGGTCTTATTTGGTTTGGGTGATCTTCGGCACATCCCTTCCTTCCCGTAACTTGTCGTGTAGGAGCGGGAGAACCTTACGTGAAAGTCTACACCCTGTAGTCGTAAGACCGCTGCCTTAAGTTCCATCCACTTGGATCATGATGTTTGTAATTCGCTGATAAATATAACCATGTTCGCACCTACACACCATGGGATGGTTCTAGAAATTGATTTTTGCAATTTTCATAAGAATACAAGAATCCATTTTTATCATACAGCAATAATTTTGTTGTTTGTTAGCTGGCCGCCTTTTTCATACACTTTCAAAACAGACAAATTTCATCTTTACCACATGAATAACGGCCAGTTTTCTTTAATTCAGATTCGCGATATGCTCTATGGGCAAGGATTCGGCAAGACCACAGCCGAAATGGGCAGATGAATCAGCTTATTCGCGGAGCTCAAGTTCGGAGAATTTCGATCAGATGGATATCGAAAATGAGCACGATATTCTCAGGAATGCCCTTACATGGGTTGCTTCCGTAGTCCAATTCGAACGGCATAAGTAGCTTGCCTTGACCACCTTTGTATTTCCTTCCTAAAGCTTATTCTCTCCGCGCATGCTTTTGTATGAAAATAAAAAGTCCCGGAAATCCGGGACCTTGGTTGTGTATTAGTGACTCCGCAGGGAGTGTTTCACGATCCCTGCTGTCCGAAGTCAACACACCTAAGGCCGCTTCGCTTTACTTTTTATTTCCTTACAAAAGCCTAAACGCTCCGCGCATGCTTTTGTATGAAAATAAAAAGTCCCGGAAATCCGGGACCTTTGTTGTGTATTAGTGACTCCGCAGGGATTCGAACCCCGAACCTTCGCATCCGTAGTGCGATGCTCTATCCAGTTAAGCTACGGAGCCATTCCGTTATAACGGGTGGCAAAAGTAATACTATTTTCATGATTTGATGTAACAACTTCAAAAAATCAGAAGAATGCCCTGGCAAACTAATTAAACCTTAGGTTTTTACGGGGTTTGCACTCTGATCGCAGTATTATAAAGTTCAAATGCCGCCTCCAAAATTTCAAGAGCTTTTGCGCTGTTGCCAAACTCTTCGATTACCACCGACTTATTCTCCAGTTTCTTATAGTCTTCAAAGAAACTTCTGAGTTCTGAAATAAAGTGTGGCGGCATCTCGCTGATATCGTTTATATGACTTACACTTGGGTCGCCAGCGCAAACAGCTATAAGTTTGTCATCATCTTCGCCTTGATCGAGCATCTGCATTACACCTATTACTTTGGCTTGAACAATACACAGTGGTACGATATCAATCTGCGAAAGAATCAGAATATCGAGCGGATCACCATCTCCGCAGTAGGTTTGAGGTATAAACCCATAATTGGCAGGATAATAAACGGCAGAAAAAAGCACCCTGTCAAGCATTAACATTCCGGAGTTTTTATGCAATTCGTATTTTGCCCTGGAGCCCTTTGGTATTTCGATAATCCCGTTAACAGTACCGGATTTCGTATAGCCGGTTTCCACCTGATGCCAGGGGTTGAAAATAAACTGATTGTCTTTTAGTGCCATTTCCTGCGAACTTAAACATTTAATTGGCTTCCATTCATTCAATTTGAATTCGCTTTGCGAATAGCCCCAGAAATAAATATGATCCTTGATTAAATCACCCTTTCGGGTGAAGGCTTGCGGGAATTTGTGCGTTAGGTTTACCAAAATAATATCTCATTTTCAAAAACAGAATTTTGTAGCGTGCACTATGATATTCTCTGCTTCGTTGGTGTGGAGAATCAGGGCTGTTTCCAACTGGAAACAGCCCTCTTTGCTATGGGTTTCCGAAATCTTTTGCATATTCAGGCTGCAACTCTAACACTTTCATTGCTTGTAGGATGTGCCTTGTGTCGTGGGCCACAATAAACTGAAACACATCACCAAGCGGAAGTTTAATCAGGGTAGATATCGAGATCGGAATTTTTATGTTGTTTAAGTCAGTATTTTCTGCTTTTCGCAAAAGCCTAAGCATTGTTTCTTGTTGCCTGATGAACTCAGCTACTACCGAATAAGTATCGATGTCAAATGCCGGAACGTGCTTTGCTGCTGCTTTCATTTTGCTTCCTGAGTTTGGTTTCATCAAGTCGGAGAAGTACTGTCCCAGCCGGCTATTTCTGAATGCTGCATTGCCGGGCATTCCCTGGTTCGATAGGATTCCCTTTTCGATAGCAGGCAGATAGTGAACGCCATATGTATTAAGGTGTTCCAGGCATTGCGCTGCACTCCAGCCACCATTTGCAGCCGGGGTTTTTAAAGCTGCTTCGGGAAGATTTTGAAATTTCTCCACTGCCAGTTTTATCTGTTCTTCAACACGGTTGCTGAGGGTGCGAAGAAGTTCTTTCGTGCTTGTTGTTTTCCTTTCGGCAAATAGTGCTTTCATATTGTACATTTTGAGTTGTGTAATGATTGATGCAAAGATGCAGCACCAATCTGAAGCCATTCTTGGTAAAAACCAAGATTTTCAGAATTGCACTTTATTCAAAAGCTTACTGAAGTTGGTAGCATCAATACTCAGATAATTGGCTATGTACTTATGAGGTATAAGATTGAGAATATGTGGACTCCGCCTTAGCAAAGTTTTGAACCGCTGCTCTGAAGTATAACATTGCACTTCTACCAGTCTTTCAATCACTCCTGAAAGTGTTTGCATAACTCCCTTATTGATGAAGGTGTTTATGGTAGGAATTGATGTACTTAGTTGTTTAAAATCATTATAGTTGGCGCGCAGAAAAACGGATGGAGTTAGCGTTTCAAAATAATATTTAGAAACTATTCCAAGAGCCATAGAGTCAATTACTCCGCCAAATGATGGAGGATAGGTGAATACAATTGTAGCTTCGCGGTTCAGATCGTCTAAATAGAAAACCCGTTGAATTCCTTCGGCCACAAAGTACAGGTATTTCTCATGGTCGCCGGCTGAGGTGAGTATTTCCTTTCTTCCTGCAGTATGAATATGCCAAATGGATGAAATCTTGGTCCATTCAACATCGGAAAGCGGCACTGTTGTGCTTATAAGTTCGCGAAGCGCTGAATGGTATTCTGACACCGGCATATTGAATTAGAAGAGAAATATAGAATGAAATTATAGAAATGCACGATAATATTAAACTGATGAACAGGAAGATGAGTGATTTTAAATGCACTTGAAGTAGTCGAATACTTCCTTACAATCTCCGCACTTGTACAAAGCTTTGCATGCGGTACTTCCGAAATTACTGATCATTTCTGTTTGCATGGATTTGCATCGGGGGCAGCGTATTTCTTTCTTTTTTCCCGTAAGGAACCCTTTGTCGGTAGTCCGCTCAGCGGGCGGTGCTATGCCGTATTTTTCAAGATTTTTCTTGCCTTTTTCGCTCATCCAATCGGTGGTCCAGGCAGGCGCAATGCTCGTTTTTACAGCCGTTAAATAGCCATTTTCCGAAAGGATTGTTTTAATGTCACGCTCTATGGTGTCCATAGCCGGACAACCTGAGTAGGTAGGAGTGATGGTAACGGTCAACTCACCTGAATTATTCAATTCAACGCTCCTCACCACACCAAGATCTATAACACTCAGCACTGGAATTTCAGGATCGAAAACCTGCTCCAGGAGCGCATATATTTTCTGTATTTCCGGTGATCTAGTTTCAATCATTTTTTACCATTTGGCGTCGGGCATGGTACGCGGCAGATATTGCATTTCGGCAAGTATAGACCCAAGGTATTCGGTATGATTACCTTGTCTACTGCCACGGGCCATATACCCCATTGTTTCGGGAATAGTAAGAGTGGCTTCATCGAGCAAGGATTCAACTTCTGCAAGCCACTTTTTGTGAATGGTATCAAGGTCAGATATAGCACCTTCTTTAATCAACATTGTGTCGGCATCAGTTTTCTCAAACAACTCGCCTGTGAATGGCCATAGCGTTGTTACTGCTTCCTGCATTTTATTGTGGCTCACATCAGTTCCATCACCAAGGCGAACCATCCAATCGGTGCTTAGCTTGCGGTGGTAGGTTACTTCTTTAAGCGCCTTAGCGGCAAATCCTCTTAAAAAATCATCGCTGCTGTTTCGAAGTTCGGAATAGAGATGAAATTGAAAAACATCAAAGAAGTATTGCCTTGTAATGGTAAAGGCGAAGTTTTCGTTGGGTTGTTCGAGCAACAGATTGTTTCTAAAATCCTTTTCAGTACGGAAGAATGCCAGATCATCTTCTGTTCGTCCTTTGCCTTCAATTGCACCTGCTTCGGAAAGCAGAAGCCGGCACTGGCCTATTTGATCGAGTGCAACATTGGTAAGTGCAATATCGCTCTCGAGCTGATGGGCGTGGCCACACCACTCTCCAAGTCGCTGAGCGAGTATCAGCGTATTATCGCCGAGTCGCAAAAGAAATTCGAAATATGCTTCGTTTCGTGTCATGATTTATAGGTACTTGACCCCTTCGGGTACCTGATAAAAAGTAGGGTGTCGGTATACTTTGTCATCTGCCGGATCAAAGAACGAGTCGGCCTCTTGCTCAGTACTCGCCACAATAAGGTGCGATGGTACCACCCAAATACTGTTGCCTTCTCCACGGCGTGTATATACATCACGGGCACTTGTTAGCGCCATTTCGGCATCGGGAGCGTGCAGGCTTCCAGCGTGCTTATGGGATATTCCGGGTTTTGCCTGGATAAATACTTCCCAAAGCGGCCCTTGATCGCCCGAATTATTTTGGTTCATAGTAGGATATTTTAGTGCAGTAGCAGGTTCGTAGTAATTATGCGGCTTTCTGAGCGCTTTTCTTTAGTTTTTCGGCGTAAGCAGCAGCTGCTTCTCGCACCCACAATCCTTCGGCTTCAGCTTTGCGTCGGTCGCTCAGGCGCTTTCTGTTGCAGGGGCCGTTTCCTTTTATCACCTGATAAAATTCGGTCCAGTTTATTTCACCGATCTCCCAATGTCCTGTAGCTTCATTGAATTTCAAGTCAGGGTCGGGAATGGTCAATCCTGCAGCGACGGCTTGTGGCACTGTTCTGTCAATAAACCGCTCACGAACGGCATCATTACTTTCTACTTTAATTTGCCAGCGCATGGTTTCGCTGCTGTTTACCGATTCTGCATCTGACGGTCCAAGCATTTGCATAGACGGCCACCACCAGCGGTTCAAGGCATCCTGTGCCATTTCTTTTTGAGCAGGGGTGCCGTTTGAGAGTCCATGCATTATTTCATAACCTTGTCGGTTGTGGAAGCTTTCTTCTTTGCAAATTCTGATCATGGCCCGGGAGTAAGGGCCATATGAACCACGTGCAAGCATGGTTTGATTTACAATTGCTGCACCATCTACGAGCCAGCCTATGGCGCCTATATCAGCCCAGGAGAGGGTAGGGTAGTTAAATATACTCGAGTATTTGGCCTTTCCTTCAAGTAATTGGTTGATCATTGTTTGGCGGTCAATTCCTAGCGTTTCTGCTGCGCTGTAGAGGTATAAGCCATGACCTGCTTCGTCCTGAATTTTAGCGAGAAGCACAGCCTTTCGGCGAAGACTCGGGGCTCGGGATATCCAGTTTCCTTCGGGCAGCATTCCAACAATTTCGCTGTGCGCGTGCTGTGAAATCATTCGTATGAGCTGTCTGCGGTAATTTTCAGGCATCCATTCCTTTGCTTCAATCTTCTGCCCGCCGTCAATCTTCTCTTGAAACAACCGTTCACGTTCTGCAATTTCCATTGTGATTAATTATTATTTGTAAGTGGGTGTAAAAATAGCCCCTTTGAACGATTCTAACAAAAAACCTATTATAATGTTAATATAGCGTAAAGATTACGGTAGAAAACATTTGTATTTCAATAGTATACAAGAAAAAAAAAACCCCCTGCGGATACAGAGGGTTTTCTAAATCGTTTATTTGTTGAAATTAGCTTTTAGCTGCTACAACAGTGATGTTAAGAACGATATCGTCAGAGATGATTTTATCAGCTACCGGCATTGCGAATTTTGCACCGAATTGCTGACGGTCGAAAACCAATTTGCCCGAAGCGGTAACATTGCCATCAACTTCGGCGATTGATACGTTTTCAATAACTTCTTCCTGAGAGATACCACGTACAGTAAGTGTACCTACCAAACCAGCTTCTGTATGTTCTTTAACAAGAAACTCAGCAGTAGGGAATTCAGTAACATTAAAGAAATCGTCAGATGAAAGGTGACCGACCAAGTCAGTTGACCTGCCGCCATCTACATCCTGGTATCCTTCGTTTATAGGGTTAATTGAACTCATGTCGATTACTACCATTCCATTCTCAACCTTGCCATTGTTCAAGGTGAGCTCACCTTTAGAAACAGCAACAGTGCCGTGATGGCCATAAAGCGATACACCGCCAACAGCGAGCATATTGCCTTCCCATTTCACATTGCTGGCGTCAGTTTGCACAGCATATACCCCGGTAGCGCCTGTTGGAGCTGGCGTAGTTTCAACTTGTTCGGTGCTGCCGCCGCATGAAGCGAGCATTGTAGCAACGATTGCGCCCGAAAGGGCAAGGTTCCAGATTTTCATGTTTGTCTTTTAGATTTTTTTGACGCCACAAAGTTACCACATTGGTATTCAGGTTCTCTTTGCATTAACAAGATTTGGAGAAAGGATTATTTCGGCTATGAACTGCATAAAATCTAAGATCAAAGTGAAGTAAAGTCCAACTATTTTATACAGAAAACACTTTGATCTTTGGAATGGCCATTTGATTTCAAAAATTCAGCTAGGGATAAATGAAATTCTTAAAATGAAAAACCCCCGGTAAGCCGAGGGTAATTTTTTCACGAAGCATTTTATTCATTTCGGCGGTCGGTTAACTCCCCGAAGTGCCAAATAGACGACGGTAAGATTTCAGGTTGCCCAAAAGTATCAATTATAATTGTAAGTAGTTGATGTTAAATAGTATATATTTTAAGATAGATTTTGATTTATTAAAAGTTAATGAATGTTGAGTGCACTGAAACAACTCCGTATGCCAAGCTCGCCTTCATTATTGGTATCGACCTGTGTCGGTTCAGTAAATGGATTGCCTGAAGTTGACTCATATCTCTGCAACGAACGAGTGTATGAGTATATAGAAGGAGAGCGCGCAGCGTAGGACTGAAATTGGCTTGTCAGCGAATTACAGTCACCATTCCGTTGAGTTCAATAGGTCCGGTAACCAGCAAACCGGGACGTTGGCGTGCTTTTAGAAACCATACGTACGCCATGTTCTGACCCCAAAAAGCTTCGTCAGTTGATGCTCCATTCCATTTTTTATTTGGGTTGTTGGTGCGAAAAACGAGCTGCCCCCAGCGATTAAAAATCACGAAATCATACTCTGAAAAATCACATTCTGACACAGGACCGAAAAGGTCATTGATGCCATTATTATCATCAGGAGTAAAGGCGTTTGGCACGAATATATCGCAGGCACAGTTTATAGTTTCTACTTCAACTGAAAAAGTACTCGCTCCGCAAGTATTTACAACATTGGCAGTGTATAGCCCACTTTCGTCAACTGTAATTTGAGAGCCAATTTCCCCATTGAACCATACCACCAGATAACTATCGGGAAGCACAATACCGATGAGCACTTCATTGCCTTCGCATATTTGTACCTCACGGGCAAATTCGGGCAATCCACTTGGTACGATTGCTACTTCGATGCTGTCTGTATCTGTGTTGCATGCGCCTGTAACCGTAACCCAAAACAACCCGCCAACCGTCGGAGCTATACTTTCAGATGCAGCCCCATTGCTCCACAGGTAACTGATAATATTAGGTCCAAAGGCATCCAGTTCATTGTTAATTCCTAGGCACAGCTCGCGGTCAGGCCCTAAATTGACGGTCACTTCAGATGCACCTATACTTACATTGAGCTGGTCGGCGGCTATCGTACCGTTGGCATCGGTTACCGTTACAATATAAGTAGTGTTTGCATTTACGGTTTGGGTATATGGTCCTGGCCCGTTGGTAATAGAAGGAGACCAACTGTATGTATAAGGGGGCGTTCCTCCTGATGCAGTTGCCTGAATTGTAAATGGCTGGCCTGAACAGGCAACAATATCATCGCCCAATGAGACTATAAGTGGAGGTATACAAACACCCACGGTTATTTGGTCGGTTGCTGTATTGCATGGACCGGATACGGTTACGCTAAATGTACCCGGGTTTGCAACTGTAATTGAAGGAGTGCTTTGTCCGGTATTCCAACTATAGGCCGTGGCTCCTGCCGATGTAGCATTCAGCACAACAGTACCGTTGCAAAGATCAGTATCAGGCCCAAGGTTCACACTTACTGTTAGCGTATTTACAGTAACGGTAATGCTTGCCGTGGCACTTGCACCTGCAGCATCAATTACTTCCACAGTGTATGTGGTTGTTATGGTAGGGCTCACGGTAAATGGTCCCGGGCCGGCACCAATATTTGGTGTCCAGTCGAAAATATATGGGCCGATACCACCCGACGCATTTGCTCCAATACTTACTGAAGTGTTCGGACAGCTAATTTGAGCAGGTGTAGTGATTACAAACAGTTCATCGCTGCATGGTGTAATGGTAATTTGATCTTCCAGCAAAGTGTTTGCTCCAAAATGACAATAATCACCGGCCGTAACTGAGTAAGTGCCGGGCTGCGTGAAAGTAACACTTGCGCCGGTGGCTCCGCTGCTCCATATATAGCCTGGATAAATTGGTGGTTGAAACAGGACTTCATACGGGATCGTGATCGTAACAGAACCCCCGCACAAGCTGAATTCTGTTTCCGGAATCAGATCATAAGTTGCTCCAGGCTGATAAATAGGATTGAGCGGGGTAGTGGGGGCACTGATGCAGCAATTTCCCGCGGCAGTAACGTTTGCTGATTCATTGGCCCAACAATCGTATTGGGTAGAATGGTAACGGAATACCGCAGGCGCGGCAAATTCAAATAGAAAAAACTGCACTATCTGATTGGCGCTATTGCCTCCACCGGCGCTGCTGGTGGAGCAATCGCCTCCACTGGTCATACAATTAACCAATGGTGGAGAGCCTGTGAAAATCGGATCGCCCAAATAGGGTGAAATTGCCGGCTGAGCATTGGTGTATATTGTAACTATGGATGGATCTACTCCATTAATTTGCACAGTTGTGTTGCCGGTACAGCTTCCATTGCCTCCAAAACCCGCATAGATTACTTCAGTAATGTTTCCTGCGAACGGTCCGGAAATATTCACTACCGGCGACTCATAGGTAACAATTCCCAATTTCAGATTGGGAATATTTTCGTTTACGTTGATATTCAGTGTGCCGCCTTCGTAATTTGAGTAAATTATTACGTTTCCTGCGGGGTCGCATACCTGAGCTCTAATTAAAGAAGGCGTAGCAAAAAGATATAGCGTTATAACAGCAGCAAATGCAATTCTGGTAAATAATGGTTTCATTCTTGCAATGAATTCATTTTAGAAGTAAGTAATACAAAGATATTGCGATATACCCTCCTTTCGCGGCAAAAATACACTTGCATCGACAACCCAACTAGCATAAGACAAAAATACCGTGAGATTGTTTAATGCAGTTCACTCTGAGTTAATGGTATATGCGTAACCGGCACTTATAATTCATAAAGTCCTTAAATATATGCATAATGCCTATTGCCACACCAAGATGTGAAAAATGCAAAGAAGAGCAAGAATTCAGATATCTGCCATCACCTATTTAGCTTACTTTTGCCATTCCAAAACTCTCGCTATGAAATTTCTACTTTTCTCCTTTACTGCCCTAATGCTACTGGTTTGTAAGCCATTGCAGGAAACAGTGGAAACTCCGACTCCTGTCGATCCATCTGTACCTATGGGAAGTTTGCCAAAGATTCAACTTGGAACCAATGCCAAAGCCACGCTCAAAATTGATGAGCAAATTGCAATGGCGGATAAGTACTTCGCCAATTATGGAAAGGATTTGATGGACAATTTTCATATTCGCATACCCGGGGGAACGCGATCACAACGCGAAGTATCAAAAGATTGGAGCGATGACAAAATCAAAATGTGGGTGGATGTTCAAAAGAAATACGGATTCAAGTTCGTATTTGTGGTAAATGGCAACGACTCTCCTGAAAATCAAAAAGCGTTTATACAACGCTGGATGAATATGGGTGCAAAGTTTTCATTTATTGAAATGATGAATGAATATTACCTGCCAAAATTCGCACAAGGCAAACTTGACAAAGCTGAAGTAACACGCAAAGTGACTGCTGAAGATTATGCCGGAGAAATTCTCGAAGCTTACCTGCCGGTGATAAAAGAGCTTGGCCTGACAATATTTGTGCATGTAGCACCAAAACGAACTGGTAAACAGGGCCAGCAATATGCTCATTTCAACCAAGTGGTTACCAAAGCTGTTCGCGAAAAGTACAAAAGCTATAACCTCGGCGTGGCAGTTCACTTATATGAAAAAGCAGAGCCCTTTGACTACGGACAGATTGCTGAACTAAGGGCGCAGCTCCCGGCAGGCACTACTATCGCCATCACCGAAGCGGGTAATCTAAATGAAACTCTTTTAAGGGCAAATAAGGCTAACGAAGTAGTGGCACCACATATATATGCCCATTACCGAAAACTGGCAGCTCAGCTTAAGCCCGGCGACTACCTTTTTGACCATACATTGTACAATAATTATAAAAATGAAGGCGAAGCATCCTTACACCCCAACTTTAAAGGCATAACGCCCAAAGGGGAGGCGGTGCTAAAAATGATGCACGAAATTTACCCGAATAAATAGTTCTGTTGTTGAAAGCGTTTGCAGCCAGCGCGATTTCAGACCACAAACCTCCAAATCAGCTTGCAGAGAATAGTGCCTCTTTCGGCGATCCAACTGCCGGTGGTGGTGTCGTAAACTTGATTCACAATCAGAAATAGGTCAGTTCCAATTTTTGGTATAACCTGCAGCCTGAAGTTAAAATTAAATTCATTTTGGGCAGAGTTCCATTGCGCCAATACTGATCCGAAGGCATTCGGATTTATTGAATACTCGGTTCTGGAACCGATAAGATCGGTTTCAAAACTTCCATATGGCAGGGCAACAATGTTCTTCTCATACCGCAAGCCGGTTGTAATATTTTTACCTGCTCTCCAAAGCACTTCAGTACGGTTCTGAGTAGAGGTTCCATCATAAAAATCTCCCACTACAATGCGGGTATTAAATGACAGGGTGCGGCCTGTGAAAGTTGCGAAGTCAAGGTCAAACTGATTCCACCAATAGGTGCCGGTGGGTATAATTACACCAGGCGAAATAGTAAAATCATTGATTAATCCTTCGGCAATACGCCGGTAATTCAGGCCCAATCGTTCACCTTTCCTTGTATCAAAGCCCAAGAACCGGAATTGGTATTCAAAACTCTGAATGTCTTTTGTGTCGTCATATTGCGCATACGTTACAGCGGCTGGAGTAAATTCAAACTGTCTTATCCACATCAATTTATTCTTAGGCCTGGGACGCAGGTTGAATTGTCCGAAGTTTTCACGAAAGTTTCTTCTGCGCATCAGGCCTACTTCAGGCTCAAAAGGCGCAGGGCTTCGCTGCGTACTTGCGAATATGTTTATACGATCGTTTGGGTAGCTGATGAATGCGCGGTAGGCAAATGCCATCGGGTCAAATACCTCGTCGGTATTGTACGTTTGGATAAATGCCCCACCCACGTCAAGGTTTCGGTTGCCTAAAAAGTGCGGCGTGCTGTATCTGCCATTGATTCCGGTTGTAGAATGCCACCTGCCATTCTCAATTTTATTGGTTGTCATAGCACCTATGATGCTTTGCGATCCAACATCCTGCCGCCAGCTTGCGGTAGTATAATTGGTGGTAGGGTCAGTGTCGGTTTCTGCAGTTTGCAAACTCATAAGTCCGAGCGTACGGTTCTGTTCTTTGCCAAGCACCCTTGCACCCGCTATGATTGGCACCGTTTCAAAGGAGTCATTTAAGCCTATGCGCCGCGAATAGAAGGGTAGAATCCTGTTGCCTCCAAAGCCCATATCAAAGTAATCATCGCCTTCAAGAAAAAACTCCCGAAGCTCCGGAAAAAACAGTGGGAAACGCGTGATATTGATTTGCTGCTGATCAGCTTCTACCTGAGCAAAGTCAGTATTGAAAGTAAGATTGAGGCGGTAGGCAGGTGAGATCAGATAGTTTATATCACCCCCTGCATTTGCCACACCTCGGTCCTTATCCGGTGTAAATTCACCTCCCGCAATTCCATACGGCTTTATTTCCACAAAAGGTTTTCTCACCAGTTTGTCGAGACCCGTAAGCGTACCTGCCTGGTTAACTTGTTCTATCCTGTTGTTTCGGTTCCAGCCCTGCCACCGGCTTTGCTCGAGCTTTCGGCGAATGTTTCGCTCAAAATTAATACCCCATATTTGCTCATCTACATTGGTGCTGTAACGCAGGGTGTAAAAGGGTATTTCAAACTCAGCAAACCAGCCCTGTTCTGTGCGGGTGGTTCGTACATCCCACACCCCGTTCCAAAAAGTGTTTACAGAACCGCCATTATTGAAAACCTGCAAGTCGGCGCGGGCACCATTCGGATTTGTAACAAACATGAAACCATTGCGCTTATCACGGTAGGTGTCAAAAATGATTATGATGTTATCGTCAAGTTCGTATTTGAAATCACGCCGCAGTTCTTTTGCTGTAAGCTTTTCAGGCTCACTGTCGAAGCACCATACCGCAATATACAGGTAGTCACCATTATAGGCAATGGCAACTTCAGTGCGCTCAGATGCAGCCATACCTTCATGCAGTTCTCTCTGGGTAAAATTTGCAATACGGGGTGCTGTACGCCATACATCTTCATCCAGATTTCCATCAAGAGAAATTGCGCGATCAGTATATACAGCGCCCATGTTGTTAGGAAATGACACCTGGGCTTTCGCGAAATGTGGCATGAATGAAAGCAATAATATTACCGCACCAATTTTTGTAGCCACCACTTTACTCATTGGTCGCGAAGATAGTATGTGCTTCACCAATGATAAAAGTAAAGAAGGCGAAATTCTAAATTTTACTTGCTTCCTTTGGCGGGCTTTCAAGCTTTTCAATCTGGTAGTAGCCTGATTTTGATCTGTCCAGCGTGCGCTCGCCTTCATAAATGTTTCTGAATTCCTGCCAGGTATTTGAAGGTATCAGAACTATTTCATTTTCTCCGACATTCAAGCGCACCATCATTCTAAAGTTTTCCGGAAGTCCTTCCTTCCATTTGTAGTAGAAAGTACTTATTTCTTCATTGTAGTGAAACTGAAGCGTTGGAACATCATTTTGCCTCAGAAATACTTCAAAGAATGGCTCGAGGTCCATATCGGTTTCCAGGCTGAAATATGCTTCAAGATCGGCTGAGGTGATATTGCTTTTCGCAAAATGCTGACTTGCATTGCGCAGCGTGGAGAAAAACAATTCGTCATTGTCAATTTGCATTCTAAGGGTATGCATAAATATGGCTCCCTTTCCGTAAATATTATAGTCATTTTTATTTGCCCAACTATTGTATCTCACGCCGAAGGGTTTGATTACAGGCCGTTCATTTCCTACATATGAATAGCCTCTCTGCACGGCCCTGTCATAGGTCCATTTGCCGTAAAGGCGCTCCATTACGAGCGCTTCTGAGTAGGTGGCCATTCCCTCGTGCAGCCATGCATCGCCATAATCAGTAGCGGTGATGCTGTTTCCCCACCATTCGTGGGCGAGTTCATGTATCAGTGTGGAGTTGTAGTGGGGTAGTGTATCGCTCTTGTAATCGAAGTACATCATGTCGCCCATAGAAATAGCACTTTGGTGCTCCATCGCACCGCCTTGCACATTGGATTGCACAAAACGGCAACCATCATCCCACCAAGGGAAAGGGCCATACAATTGCTCAAGTGCAGCCATTACTGCAGGCGTTTGCTTGTAGAAGCCGTACCCTTCAGTTTGCTTCTCAAATAGCACTGCGGCCTCTATTACCTGATCTATTCCTAATATGTCTTTATAAGGATATTTATGAATGATGAAATCACCAACATTGAAGGAGATATTGTATACGTTAATAGGATTCATTACCGCGTAATGCCAAGTAATTTTATCGCCTGCAGGGCTTTTTCCCATGAGCCTTCCATTGGCCACAGCCAGCAAATCAGGACTTGATGTAACGTTTATAAAACAACTGTCGGGTTCATCATAGAGCAAATCCTTGCAGGGCATTACAAAGTGAGGGCCGATGCCTTGCGTAAGGGTGCTGACCCTCGATTTGCCATTGGAATCTTTTGACCAGAATACGGGGCCTAATCCCATGATGCTCGCAGGTTTCCCTCCATATTCGATGTCAATTCTATACATATTTCCCGGTATAAGTTTAGGCTCAAAAACCACATAAAGCAGGTCTGCTTTATGCTGCCATTTTTTGAGCTTGCTGCTCGATGTAATGTTTTTTACTTTGAGTGCTCCCTGAAGGTCGAGCATAATTGAATCAGCAGCAAGGTCGGCTCTGAAGTGTATTACCATTGTGCCGTCAATTCTTTTTTTCTCGGGTTGAACATCCACAGTCCAGTCATAGCAGGTTATGTCATAAGCAGTGCGCAGTGCATTGGGCGATCCGCTGAAATATTGCTTTTCTTTGAATTTTGGAAAGTTGTTTTCACCTTTCGAGTTTCTGTATTTCAAAAAAGGCAGGTAATGACAACTGCTCAAAAGCATGGTCAGCACTACAAAAACTGCGGTAAGAATTGATTTCATTTAATTATTGATTTTAATAATTCAGTCAATGTGTCTTAAGGAGCATTCTTTTTGCTCATTCAGATGTCAGGTAGTAGGGAATAAGCCATTTCTGAAAATGAAAACAAGCAGAAGTTACTTTGCGATACATGCACAACAAAAGTAATTGATTGAACAACCTGCAAAAGGAAAATATTACCGTTGGTAATTTTGATAGTTGAATGCATAAATGCAAGGATACCTGATTTGTTCTATCAGTTATAAAGGCAAATTTTATTTGCTTAGTGGGCCTTATTCAGAAATATGAATAATACCATAATGATCGATTCAGGCCGGCAACGTTCCGATAATAACAAGATCAGTAACTGGGCTTTTTGACTGAGCATTGGTCACTATTCTGCTTATACAAATTATTTCAAATCCTTTGCTCTCGAGCTGCCCAATAAGAAAATCGGCGCTGTAATAATGGGTGAATATTTGATCGCCTGTGGTGCCTGTAACCAGCGTAGAACTTTCGTGATTTCCTTCCATGGTACTCAGATAGATCAGACCTCCCGGTTTGAGCAAATTACGACAATCTTTTATGAGCTTTTTCGCCTCCAATTTATTCAGATAGGGAAGGCAGAAACCGCAAATAATGGCATCATAACGTTGCGTAAGCTTGGCAATGCTCCTACAATCCATTACTTCAAACCGTGCGTTGATGTTGTTTTTTTGAGCGAGTTCAATCATTGAAGGAGCAAGATCGATACCGGTAATTTTACTATCAGGTAGTTTTTGTGAAATATACATTGTTATATTTCCTGGGCCGCAGCCTATGTCTAAAATCTTTGCATCAGGCTTCTCAATCGTATTGCAAAAGCTGTCAAGTGATGCTGTGTACATGGATATGTCCATATACTTAGCCTGATAAACTTTCGCCTGCCTATCGAAGACCGATACAGCTTGCTTGTTCTTGTCCATTCTTAGTTCATTGATTCAACTTGTTTAAGCTGCCCGCTTGCTTATCCACAAAAGCCTTTTTAGTATGCCCAAATTAGCTTCCTACATGGAAAAAATCAAATATAGGACAAACCCAAATGCGAGTCCGCAACCTTTAGACAATAGCTAATAAATGATCTACGTAAGTGGATTTATGGTCTATTAATGGAAATATGACCATAAATAGCCATAGGTACCAGCCACCTACTGTTTCACAAACAGCAATGCCTTTTCGCCGGCAGGCTGAAGCAGATAAATTTCGGGCGACAGATGGCCAACGTCAATTAAATCAGCATTCGAAAATCCTGAAAGCACCCTTCCGGAAATATCTGTAATTATCCCTTCTTTCTTTTCTGAAAGGCGTAAAGTATTTGCAGATACCGTGTTTGGGTATATTAAAAGCGTCGACTTGGAATTTTGATTTGATGATATGCCAAGCGTAGAAGACAGCGCTGATAAATGAAGGCTGCTGTCAGAGAATGAGCCGAATTAATGCGTCCATGCGATTATTATATTATCGCCATGTATGGCAAAAGATTTTTGGGCACTTGAACCCGGTGAAACATCCATATTTGCAACCCATACATGATTTACTTGTGGGTTGTCACTGCCATAAGTGGAATGCGCAAATGTTCAGTTTTCTCATAGCTTTAGGTGCGCAATATGTTTGGAACAAATTTCTAAAAAATAGCAATTGTTATTACACGCTTATGTATCTAAGGTTTATTGCATTGAGCAAACGCAAAAATAGCCCGGCAGAATGAATCTCTGCGCTATTAAAAATGCTTCTTACCTTTCGGCAATGATTAGGATGAATCTCCAGAACTATATTGGCAGTATGCTGGCTCTGATGCTGATTGTAACATTAACATTTTGCAGAAGCAAAAAAGAAATGGAGCAGCAACCCGGAAGCATAAGCCCACAGATAGAAAAACTTGCAGCCGAAATAGAAGCCAACAATTACATTGGCACCCGCTATATGGCAAGAATACAAAGCGAATCGCCGGCATGGACGCGACGGCAGCAACTTATGAGCGATGCTACATCTGATGAACTTATTCTCCTTTCTACCGATCCCAATTTCGTGGTGATGTTAACTGCATTTGAAGGATTGTACCGCAGGCAACACGCCGAAGTAAAGAACATATTCAACCGGCTTACCCACAGCAATGAAAAGATAAGCTATATAAAAGGCGATATATACTCATCGATGCCTGTTTTGGAGTATGCTTTTATTTATGTGATGGGCTATACCATGCCCGGCGAAGAGCAGCCTTATATGGACATACTACCCGAAAAATATATTGAGCTTGCACCCATGGAAGTGCGTGAGGTGAGCAAGAATATTGAAGCATACAGAAGATTGCGTTGAGTATATTAAGCCATCAAGAATTACGGTTGAAACTGCTTGAAGTTTATTTGGGAATCCAAGATTTCTTCCATTACAACCATCCTTAAGAATGAATTTTTACCGCAGAACCAATTATAGGGTCTATTTTTACACCGCAAGAATTAATTGAAGCCCATGAAATCTTTTTTACGCCCATTTACGGCAGTTGCCGCATTCTTTCTTTTCACGATTTGTTCAGGGGCTGTTTTTGGACAGTCGTATTGGACCCCATCAAACATTCCAATTGAAACCACCCGTCTGCAAGTGCAGAAGGGCGCTTGGTTTCAATTTGATGCAGCAATGGCTTATGCAGCTATAGGCTCCGGCGAAAACCCGACCATTGCAATACCCGGGCCTGATGGCAAATTGGATAATTACCACCTTACGGCAAATGCAACCATGCATGAAGAGCTTGCGGGTCGCTATCCTGAAATAAAGACCTTTAATACCCGAAGCGTTTCCAATCCGCACCATTGGGGTAAGGTATCTGTCACTCCGCAAGGTTTCCATGCCATGATTTTCATACCTGGTAAACCTACCTGGTTCGTTGATCCTGCAATGGGTCCGCAAAGCGATCTTCATGTGGCTTACGCCAAAAGCGACTTTCTTACAGATAAATTAGCCAACTGCCTTACTACCGAAACTGATCCTAAGGCTCCCGCAGCATCTTTAGCAAAATCAGGAGCACCCTATAACAGTTGCCAGTTGCGCACTTACCGCCTTGCCGTGGCTGCCACAGGAGAGTATTCCATATTTCATGGAGGCACACAGCAGCTCGCTATGGCAGCAATTGTGGTTACTATGAATAGGGTGAGCGGAATTTACGAACGTGATTTTTCTGTGACTTTTACCCTGATACCCAACAATGAAATTATAGTGTATACCAACCCTGCTTCCGACCCCTATACCAATGGCAACGCGGGTACGATGCTGGGCGAAAACCAAGCCCATATAAACAGCGTTATTGGTGCCTCCAATTACGACGTAGGTCACGTATTTGGCACCAATAGCGGTGGGGTAGCAGGTTTTGGCGTTACCTGTATTAATAATAGTAAGGCCAGGGGTGTTACGGGCAGTGCTGCTCCAATAGGCGATCCTTTTGACGTAGATTATGTAGCACACGAGATAGGTCATCAATTTGGGGGGAGTCACAGCTTTAACAATTCATGCGGCGGCAACCGAAGCGATGCACAAGCTGTGGAGCCTGGCAGCGGCAGCACGATCATGGCTTATGCAGGTATTTGCAACCCCAATGTTCAAAACAATAGCGACGACCATTTTCACGGTATCAATATGAGAGAAATTGGTATTCGAATAAGCAATGACAACTGCCCTGTGCTTACATCGCTAAGCAATACGATGCCAACTATTGCTGATCTTCCGGCTGAAATTTTTATTCCGGTTAGCACCCCTTTTGCGCTTACAGCGAATGCGGTCGATTTGGAAGGTGATGCCCTTACTTGGTGCTGGGAGCAGATGGATGCTGAAATTAGTACCCAACCACCACTGACCAGCGCAAGCACAGGACCAAGCTTTAGGTCATATACACCGGCTGATATTCCAACAAGGTACTTTCCGAGATTGCAAACCATAGCCTTTAACCAGCCTACTACCTGGGAGCAACTGCCGTCCGTATCAAGACAGATGACATTCCGCGTAAGCGTGCGCGACAATTCGCCTGCCGGCGGATGCACACAGTGGGCCGATATAGAAGTGAACACCAACTCCAATGCCGGACCTTTTGTGGTGCTTTACCCGAGTACCGCAGGAATCACCTGGCCCGCATTTTCGAATCAAACGGTAACCTGGGATGTAGCAAATACTACAGCGGCGCCGATCAGCGCCGATCTGGTGGATATTTATCTATCTACCAACAGCGGTTCGACCTTCCCGATTTTGCTTGCGCAAGGAGTGCCAAATACCGGTGCGCACAACGTGCAGGTGCCAAACATCGGCACCACGCTTGCCAGGGTAGTGGTAATCAACTCCGAAGGTACTTTCTTCGATATGAGCAATGCCAACTTTACCATCACCCAAATAAGCGATGGCTTCGCGTTCGAAAGTGGCAACCTGAATGAAACGGTGTGCCAGAACGATGATCTGATTTTTAGTTTTGAAACATTGGGCATTGGATCATTCGCCGAAAGCATTGACCTGAGCATTGCCAACCAACCTCCAGGAGCTACGGTAGTATTGAGTCAGGAAAGCGCACTGCCCGGCGAAGTGGTTCAGGTAACGGTAAGCAATACGGGCAATACACCAGGAGGTAATTATGACCTTACCATCACCGGAAACGGGCCTTCATTCAGCAATGAAATTACTTTTGTATGCGGTATAATTAATACTACTCCGCTAGCCGCTCAGCCTGTAAGTCCTGCTGATGGTGCCATAGGAATCAACAGCAATGCAAGCCTTGGCTGGCTTAACAATGCATCGCTTACTGAAACATACACCGTGCAGGTAGCCACCGATGTATTATTTAGCAATATAGTATTTGAGAGCGCCGGCCTTTCGGCAAATGCAGTTGCAACTAGCGGACTGGTCAATGAAAGTACGTACTACTGGAGGGTATTCAATAATTCAGATTGTGGTATTTCTAACCCATCGGCAGTGTATAGTTTTACTACTTTTCAGTGCCTGCCCAGCGCAGCAGCAACTGTACCAGTAATTATACAGGGTGAGGTTGAAACGTCAGCAATTAGCAGCATTGCCATTTCACAGGCCGGCACTGTGGGTGCGGTGAAGGTAACCGGTGTGCAAGGTCAGCATGCAAATATTGCCGATCTGGTATTCAAAGTAATTAGTCCTGTGGGTACTTCTGCGGTGCTCGCATCAGGAAGTTGCGGTTTGGGCGTCACGCTCTTCGGAAACGAAACGATTCAGATAAATAGCCCTTCATCAGTGGCTGGTGTCTACGTGGCATCTGTTCCTGCGGGCTTCGGCCCGGGTATCTCGAGCCTTGGGATATCAGGTATAGCCGTACTTGCAGATGATGGCGGAGCAGCGGCTGAGCTGTGCGACCCGGCTATTAACTCCGCTGCACTCAATGGAAATATAGCAATGGTATTTCGCGGAAGTTGCAATTTTGCAACCAAAGTGCAGAATGCTCAGGATGCCGGCGCTATAGCCGTAATTGTAATAAACAACCAAAACCCCGGGGTAATACCAATGGGTGGCACAGCTACCGGTATAAATATTTCTGCGGTAATGATCAGTCTTGCCAATGGCACTGCTTTGCTAAATGCACAGGCTGCAAGTGCAACGAATTTCAACTTCAGTTTTGATGATGCCGCCACCACCGGTGCGATTACGTGTCCGGCAACTGGAGGATTTACCTATCAGCCGCAAGAAACGCTTTCAATTTTCGAGGGCGAAGAAGCCCAAGGCGCATGGTTTCTTGAAGTGGTGAATTTGAGCGGACAAGCCCAAGGCGTTCTCAACGCCTGGACCCTTGAGCTTTGTTATGCTGATGGCCTTACAAATGCGGTGAGCGCCAGTGCAGCACAAGCCAGTTTGTACCCTAATCCCACCAATGGAGTGCTCAAAATAATACCGTCACCGGAAATGAAAGTACAACGGATAGTGGTATTCGATATGGCTGGCCGAATTGTTAAATCGAAGAATGTAAACCCGGGAGCAAATATTGAGCTTGAAATGGGTGAACTTGCAAATGGGCTCTATATGGTTCAATTGCAGGGAAGCGGCGCTGCTGCTACTTACCGCGTGGTGAAAGGAGAGTGATTGGCACGCTAAGTCTGGTTTTGATTTTCAGGTGAGATTATTCTGCTACCTCGTCAATTTGTAAAACACGCCCGCTGCAATATTTGGAGCCGCGAGAATATTTCGAGCTGAGAATGCACCTGCAGCAGAAACTGAAAAGCCGAGACCTTTCTTGTTTTGAAAACCAAGCTCCAATGCAGGACTTACAAATTCAACATTATTGGCAAAAATTGAATTTCCTTCTGCGGGAGTGGCAGTGCCGTTAAAGGTAGACTGAACGATATCAACACGGGTTTGGAGGTATACCCTATCTGAGAATTTTATTCCCAGTTCTGCCCCATATCTCCATTCGTCAGAGAAGTCGTTCGTTCTGTTGTTGTACCCTACATATGCTGAAGTCCAAACTTTATTTCCCAGAGGGCGGCTAAGGTCAATGCGCAGCATTTGGTTGAACTCACCATCGCCAGTTTGCAGTATACCCGACTCACCACCACTTACCACGCCGAGCGGAATACCAAACCAAATCCTTGCGCTGGCTACCCAAGTATCCGTTTTCAAAAAGCCGTATTGAAGTTGTATATCCGTATCGCCAAATGCATTGAGCGCATCGCCGGGATTCTCGCGTCCCGATGGTACAAACCGAACAGTATTAAGGGTGTTTCTCACGAAAAAAGGTACGAAGGCAATCACCGTAAGCCGATTGGTCAAGCCATACTCCCCGTAGATCGAAGTGGTATAAAGTCCAATGGTGGTAATATCAATTACATTGCCATCAGGTGCAAAATAGCTGTTTGCCAAAATCGTGCTTTGATTAAGCTTGAAATATCCATTTCTCTTTGGTTGGGTCCAGCCGCCTCCGGCTACTAAAACCCCATTTGCCGAAAGGCTGAGCACGAGTGCAAGTATGATAAATCGCATAATTTATTGCATTAAAGCGTGGCCGAATGTGATGGACGCAGGTTTGCACAAAATGATAACTCTGCTGTAGGTATCGATATTTACACTTTGGTTTACAGCCGATACATTGAATAGCTTAAAGCCGTTGGTGGTGATGCCTGCTATTTCAAGACCACCTGCCGCTGTTGCGCTGCCCGATATCGAGTTGCTCAGGTACACGAAGGTGCCAAGGGCAAAGCTGGTCTGGAAATTACTCGATAGTTCAAGCATAAGGTCGCCATTATTATCGTAAAATAATTTTGCGGTGCCTGAAGTCGCGTATCCGTTTGCGTTGTTGAAAGTACCGTTTCGCTCCGTGCTGCCGCTATTTATATTAAGCATATTGCTTTGCACCCCATTGGCGACAGCCCATACCTGAGCTGAGCCATTGTTCACGCCGGTTACCACACCGTTGTCGCTTATAGTGAGTATTTCGCTATCAGAACTGAACCATGATATATCAGCTCCGTTTACCGGTGCTCCCATCACCGTAAGCACTTCTATTTGCAATGCTATGCTGGCGCCTGATGCTACCTGATTGCCTGAAGCGCTGCTTATTATTACCTGGCCTACTTCGTCGATGGTAGCAACAACAGTAACAAGTATATCAGGACTTACAGCCGAATTCAGAGCAGCGTTTACAACAGTCTGTCCCGGCGATATTGCTGTAATTTTACCTTCTGAATCTATGGTGGCTATGGCTTCGTTGTCTGAAAACCATGCAAGCTGAAAATTCTGAACGGTACCTACCTGATCGTAGTAAACGGCACTTACGGTTGCGGCGCTATCCACCAGCAATGATACCTGCGAAAAAGGAGTTTCTATTCGTTCGCCTATAATGGGATCGTCCACTGTATCGGTGCCTATGCAACTTTGAAGAAACAAAAACAGTGAGAAATAAATGACCTTTTTCATAGCGCTTTCTGAATAGACAAGTTTAGCCATTAATAAGATGCATCCATGTCGCAAAGGCGACAGGCTGCATAGATTTTACCAATATGAATAACTCAATACTGATTTGCCAAAGAAAGCAGGCGTTTTAATAATTTCAGTAAGGAAGTTTTGAGAGCTGAATATTACTCCTCACCCCAATCTTTTCCTCTGCCTGGCGTATAGGGAACTTTAAGATCTACAAGTCGCTTTTCGATATCGGCAATTTTACCCGCAACGGTTTTCATCCTGTTCAATATTGATTCAAATTCTTCCGCGGCGATAGCAGCTTGGTCTTTAGCGGTTTGAGTAGGCTCTGATGTGTGATACCAAGTGCTGTAAGACACAGTAGCAAGCCGGTCGTAAATTCCCGGCAGTGTTTCATATTCACGTTTTGAGCGGGTATCGTCGCCGTACAGAGCCAGTTTTATGGCATACAGTTCATCGTTTAGCTGCTTTAACTCTTTGGTGAGTTCCATGGGTGCCGTAGGATAAGCTTCCACTGCTTTTTGAATAAATTCGAGTTTTTCCTTGCTCTCGTTGTACAGGCTGTTGGTGCCCTTCACAGCTCTTTGCAGTTCGGCCACTTCCTCTTGAAATGCCAGAACCGCAGTAGGGTTTTGAGCAAGCAGTGTTTGTCGGTACAGCGGCCTTACGGCAAATACTACAGGTGGATGGAAAGTAGAAAATACGCCATTCTCATTTTTCTGAATTTCCACTGTATAATTTCCCGGAAGGGCGAGCATACCGAGATCAGGGTTATCCCAAATACCGGCTTTGGATGGCTTTAGCACAATAGGCGAAGTGCTTGTATGGCGCAGGTTCCACGCTACACGCTGCATCCCTTTGGCCGCGCTGCCGCGAATTTTCTGCACGGTACTTCCTTTTGAATCTTTGATGATATACAGGAGGTAAGGTTCCGTTTCGCGGTCTTCGGCGCGCAGGTCTTCAATGGGCGGATATATTTCATCCTTACCATCCTTGCGGAGCTGTTCGGTTTGTTTTTTTCTTTTCTGCTTTAGTGTGGTGAGTTCAGCGCCTACATGTACTGTAAAAATTGCTCCGTATTCGGGGTTGGGTACTGTAAAATACTGCTCTCCCTGAAAACCTTTTTCGGCCATGTTAATGCGGCTATCTTCTATGAAGAGCAATGCTTCCTTTACGGGAAATACATGCGCGTCTTTCGCAAGGAGCTCAGTGGTAAGCTCGCGAAGTGGTGTATAATCATCGAGTACATAAAAGCCGCGACCGAAAGTGGCGAGTACCAGATCGTTTTCGCGGCGCTGTATTTCCATATCGCGCACGGCGATGGTAGGCAGACCCGCTTTGAGTTGGGTCCAGGCCGCTCCGCCATCAGTGCTGAAGTATGCGCCAAACTCAGTGCCCACAAACAAGAGTTCGGCTTTTACATGGTCTTGCGCGATGCTATAAGCTGTGCCCCTTTCCGGAAGGTTGCCGCTTATGCTTGTCCATGATTTACCGCTGTTAATACTTTTGAGCACATAGGGTTTAAAGTCGCCGTACTTATGGTTGTTGAAGGTGGCGTACACCGTGTTGGCATCATGCACCGAAGCTTTTATCATATTCACATAAGTGCTCTGAGGTACCCCCGGAAAGCTTGCCACTTTTGTCCAGGAACTGCCTCCATTTTCTGATATCTGAATCAATCCGTCGTCGGTGCCGGCATAGAGAAGACCTTCCACCAGGGGTGATTCATCAAAGGCTACAATATTTCCATAAATCGATGTGCTTTGGTTTTTTGCAACAGCATCAGGACCCCATACTTTATCCATCACTTTTAGCTGGTTGCGGTCTATTTGCTGGGTAAGGTCAGGGCTTATTACCTTCCATGAGTTGCCGCGGTCATCACTGCGAAATATCACATTCGACGCAAAGTAAAGGCGCTTGTGGTTGTGGGGCGAGATGAGCAGGGGGGCATCCCAATTCCAGCGGTATGCTTTCTCACCTTTGCCGGGTTGCGGTTGAATGGGCACCTGCTCGCCGCTCTTTTTGTCGTAGCGCACCAACCAGCCGTATTGGGCCTGTCCGTATACGATATCGGGGTTTGTGGGGTCTATTTGTGGCTTAAATCCATCACCTCCGTTGGTGATGAGCCAGTGCTCGCTGGTTATTCCATTGCGGCTTGTGGTGCGCGAAGGTCCACCCAGGGTATTGTTGTCCTGCGTGCCGCCATATACATTGTAAAAAGGTTCGGCATTGTCCACAGCCACTTTGTAAAACTGTGTGATTGGCAGGTTTTGATAAAACTTCCAGTCGGTAGCTGAATTAAATGTTTCGTAGAGTCCGCCGTCGCAGCCCACCAGCCAGTGGTCGGTATGCTTAGGGTTAATCCATATGCAATGGTTGTCTACGTGCTTGCTTTTCTCGCCGGTTTGTTTCCAGGTTTTGCCTCCATCTTCGGTATGGTGCAGCCAGGTATCCATGCTGTATACTCGGTTCACATCAGTAGGGTGAGCGTAGAGTTCTTGGTAGTAGTTGCCGGCCGTTTGGCGGTCGCTCTGTTTTACAAAACTTTCGCCTCGGTTGTTTGATCGGTAGGTGCCGCCATTTTCGGTAGCGGCCACCATTGCGTATATCACGTCGGGGTTGGCGGGCGAAACGGCGAGTGCAATCCTGCCTTTGTCGTCCTTTGGAATACCATTTTCGAGTTTGCGCCATGTTTTACCGGCATCAGTACTCTTGTAAATGGCACTTTCGGGGCCTCCGTCTATGTATGTGAAAACATGGCGGCGGCGCTGGTGAGCTGCTGCGTAGAGCGTATTCGGATCGCGGGGATCCATGTGGATTTCATTAAAACCGGTATTTTCTGATACGTACAAAATGCGCTCCCAGGTAGTTCCTCCATCGGTAGTTTTGTAAATGCCGCGATCACCAGCCGGTGACCATAGTGGACCATATGCCGCTACGTACACTGTATTTTCATCTGTAGGGTGGATGGATATCATACCAGTGTGTTCTGAGTTTTTCAAACCCATATTTTTCCAGGTGCCTCCGCCATCGGTGCTTTTATATACCCCATCGCCATAAGCTACGCTGCGCTGATTGTTGTTTTCGCCGGTGCCCACCCATACAGTATTTGGATTTGAAGGAGCCAAAACCACACAGCCAATAGAGTAGGAGCCTTCGCCATCGAAAACCGGATCGAAGGTGGTGCCGCCATTTGTGGTGCGCCATACGCCACCTGACGCTACACTGAGGTAAAATATGTAAGGCTTTTCGGGATGCACCGCCAGGTCGGCGATGCGGCCAGATACGAGCGCAGGGCCTATACTTCGAAATTTAAGCGCTCCTATAGCCGATGCTTCAAACTTTGGTTTGGGGGCTGTTTCGGTGATTTTCTTTTGGGCAAATGTGGTTATGGCCAGCAGGCAACCCATTGCGAATGCGAGTGCAGATTTCATAAGTAGTATTTTCGGTAAGTGCGCGAAGATAACAGGTTGCAGCAATTAGGTGTTGATTTTTTATGATAAATGGTTTGCAGTGTAGGTGAATGTGTTTTGCTAAGGCTGAGATTGTCGCAAGGTTGCGAAAATCTACACCTTTTAAATTCACTGTTCTCTAGTTGCGCAGGCATTCGCCCTTCTCGATAGGATTTAGCTTTGTTAAGCTCATTCGTCGCGGTTGTAATCCTGGGGTATAAATTGGTATTTCAAATCAACAAACATTTCCTTTTAACCCACACATAAAGAGCAGCAATATGAAATTAAGTTTCCATCAGTTCAAATTTCCTACATTCAATTTTCTTAGCTTAGAGATACTATCCTCTTATGTGCTCAGGCACTCCTAAATGAAACATGGACAGCATGGTCAGGAAGCGATGGACGTTTTGTTACTGCTCTTGTCTCCGCAATCGCCCCACAGCAAGTATTTGTCGAAATAGATTTGGTCAAAACAATTTCCTTTCAGATGCACAATTCAAACCAAGAACAAATTATTCATGAAGTAAATAGCCTTTAATTTTCACTCAGTGAGAATTTTGGAACGGTTGAAGCACCGAGCTTTATAAGATTTCCTGAGTATACAAGTGCCGGCTATTCTATTAGTGAAGAACCATCATACTCCCCTGAAGGTATGAGCAACCCTCCGATGGGTATTCAGAACCTTACTGCAAGGAAAATATGGGATTTTCATATCAATGCTACTATTCAGACAAAACAAGGCGCCAGCAGTTTTGGTGTTGTGAATGAAATGGTTATCCAGAAAGTCTACTTTGAAAGATTCGATTTTCCCGATTCAATTGTTTATATATTAGAAAAAAAGGAAGGAATTTATACTGGCACGTTTCCAAACAATCTTGAGCTACAGTGAATCAGTAGTGATACTATTCAGGAAGCTATTATGACTTATCATCCTTTGAATACTCTGCCTTTGTGCAGTCAGGTTACGATTGATCAGGTAGAGCATTATTGTAGTATTGCGAATGAATTTCAAATGGAAGACGGTGAGAGAAGAAAGAAACTGTAGGACGACAGCGCTGCAAACTCATCATATTATTACTACCCGGCTGAGGATTGCTGGCGAGAGATAATCGACAGCGGGTGTTTTTCTGGTAAACTTTATGTTTTTATTGAAGGTTTGGGTGAACCTTTTATTAATTGCCAGATTGAAGCAGCTAATTTAACTTATTCAGAAATTCTATACTACAACAAAAGCGGCACCATTTGGGGCTCGCCGTTTGCCCTGAGCACTTCATATTTATCAGGCAAAAGCCATTTCGCGAAAACATACCCAAACCCGGTTATTGACTTATTGCGGCTCGAGCTTCCGCAAAGCACGCTACCGGCCGGGTTTAATATGTTTCACCCGTCGGGTAGAATGGTGATGCAACAGATGGTATACCGCAGGGAATCTCAACTCGATATGTGCCTAGTCAACCCGGGCTTTTATACTTATGCAAGCACAGCGTTAGGCGGAGCGGTGCAGGCAGATAAGCTGGTAGTACGATAATGAAGATTAAAATAAATTCATTTAATTTGAAGGGCCAATAGCAGCCATAATTTTTGTAAAATGCCATCATCATTTACCCTTCGCCCCTGGAGCATCGCCGACCTGCACAGCCTGGTTGAGCATGCCAACAACCCAAACATAGCCCGCTTTATGACCGATGCCTTTCCGCATCCATACGCTGAAGCGAATGGAAAGGCGTTTATCGAAATGGCTTGCAAAGATCAGCCTATCCATATTTTCGCGATTGAAGTGGAAGGCAAAGCGGTAGGCGGCACCGGTGTGCACCTGCAAGCTGACATTATGCGAAAGAATGCAGAATTGGGCTATTGGCTCGGCGAACCTTATTGGGGGCGCGGTATCATCGCACAAGCAATAGGTCAGATAGTCGATTTTGCTTTCCGCACCTACGATGTAAATCGCATCTATGCACGGCCTTTTGGCACAAATACCGCATCGCAACGGGTTCTCGAAAAGGCCGGTTTCAAACTCGAAGCAAGGTTTGAAAAGACCGTTTTTAAGAACGGGGAGTACCTCGACGAGCTGGTTTATGCTTACAGACTCAGCGGCGATTTATTGAGGTAGTTTAGAGTTGCTTTTCCAGCACCACAAATTCCAGCTTCATTTTCGGAAGGCCAAACCTTACATCGTTGAAGGCAAAAGGTTTTCTTTCGCCGGTAAGTGTGTACCCATGGCGCACATACCATTCAATCAATTCGCTGCGAGCAGATATAACCGTCATGTAAACGCTTGTACAGCTTTGCTTCAGGGCAATAATTTCTGCCGCCTGCAGCAATTTTTTACCTGTACCTTTTCCTTGCATTTGGGGGCTTACGGTAAGCATACCGAGGTAAAGCTTAGCACCTCGAATGATCAACTCCACGCAGCCCACTATCTCACCATTTTCCACATATTTAAGAATAGTAGCGCCAGGCGTTTTAATAGCTTCGGCAATGGCGCTAGAATCGGTGCGGGTACCGTCTAGCAGATCGGCTTCGGTGGTCCAGCCTTTGCGCGATGAATCGCCCCGGTATGCTGAATTTACCAACACATCAAGTGCCGGCGCGTCGGTAACCAAGGCTTTTGAAATACTTCCTGACATTGCGCCAAATTTATGGTATTGTTGGATTATATTTTAGGTATGTTAAATTCCTTATGAAGTTTTGTCCGCAATCTTTGTACAAAATGCTGCTTTGCTTGGTTTGTGCGCCAGAATAGCTCAGGTTCGCTTCGGATTTAACAGTTGTAATGCCCCCAGTTTCTTTTTATTTTCGACCCACGCTACTTTTGTGAACTCTACAGGGCCACCGCACGCAGCGAACCAAGCATACCCAGCGCGGCGAGCAGTGCGAGTGAACAATTTCCATTTTCATTTCAAAAAAATGATCGAAACTTGTATCCATCATGCGGAGCAGTTCGCAGATCATTTAAAAGAATTACAGAGCACACCCCGCAATGAAGCGCCTTCTTATAATATCAGCAATTACCATCGCAATGATTATGGGTGCCATATCCTATTTTAATCGTCCCGTATTCGGAAAGCAGCCTTCCGGTGAGCGCCTTGAGCGCATTCACAAATCACCAAACTATAGAGACGGCGCTTTTCAGAACCAAAGCCATACACCCGACCTCACCGATGGCGCAAACTATTTCAGCGTTCTGTGGGAATTTATTTTTGGGAAAAGCAAACGCGCCACACCAAGTGGCACCATCCCTTCTACGAAAATAGACCTTCTTACGCTGCCGCCTGAAAAGAACATACTCGTGTGGTTCGGGCACTCTTCTTATTTTATGCAAATTGACGGGGTGCGCATCTTGGTTGATCCTGTTTTCAGCGGAACTGCTTCGCCATTCTCATTTGCCACTAAGGCATTTAAGGGCACTGATAGATATACGCCGGCGGATATGCCCGAAATTGACCTGCTTTTTATTACCCACGACCATTATGACCATCTCGATTATAAAACCATTGCAGCGCTTCGCCCAAAGGTGAAGAAAGTAATCAGTGGGCTTGGCACCGGCGCTCATCTTGAGCATTGGGGCTATGAGCGCAGCATTATTCACGAAAACGACTGGGGCGACAGCCTTACTCTTGAGAATGACTTTGCCATTCACGCCGTACCCGCCCGGCATTTTTCCGGAAGGCTTTTCAAGCGCAATCAAACACTGTGGGCATCCTTTGTGCTGATTACTCCCGGTCTTCGTATATTCATTGGCGGCGACAGCGGGTACGACACGCATTTTGCAGAAATAGGCAGGCAGTTCGGACCCTTTGACCTTGCCATGATAGAAAATGGGCAGTACAATAAAAGCTGGAAGCATATTCATCTGATGCCCGATGAATTTCTGCGCGCTGCAAATGAATTGAATGCCAAGGGCATCCTACCTGTGCACTCTTCTAAATTTGTACTGGGAAACCACGCCTGGGATGAGCCGCTCGAACTCGTTACTGAGAATAATAAAACCGCCGGAATGAAACTTGTTACGCCCATCATCGGCGAAGTGGTAAATTTGGGCGACACTGCACAGCAATTCACCGAATGGTGGAAGGAGGTTAAGTGAGTTTCATCCTAATTGTTTACTCTTGCATTACTGCCTGGCGCGGATACTATCTTTGCCGCGCATCCATTTGCCGAAAGGCGTAAAGAACGCATTATGATCACCACTGAAGATTTATTATCAGCCCGCTTTGGATCGCTCGAACCAGCTCTGAAAGACGAAATAGTTAGCAAGGGCCACGCACTGGAAGTTGATGCCGGCACGGTGCTGCTGCAAGCCGGAGAGCCGGTGAAGTCGACCATGCTCGTACTCGATGGGCGCATAAAAATATACCGCGAAGACGAAGAAGGCAATGAATACCTGATGTACTATCTCGACCCCGGCAGCGCCTGCGCTTTTAGCTTTATGTGCGCCGTAACACATGAAGACAGTCAGATTACCGCCATTGCAGAAACCGAAGCCACCCTGCTCAGCATACCCTTTGAAGTAAGCCTCGGGTGGATGAAGCAATTTCGCTCGTGGGATGAGTTTGTACTGCGCACCTACCGAAGCCGTTTCGAAGAGCTGCTGCACACGCTCGATAATATTGCCTTTCGCAGCATGGATGAGCGACTGGTTTTTTATCTGAAGCGAAAGATGGAAGCCGAAGGCCCTGACCTTCACATTTCGCATCAGGAAATAGCCCGCGATCTGAACTCGGCCCGTGAAGTGGTATCAAGGCTGCTAAAGAAACTGGAACAGCGCGGCAGCATTGTGCTGAACCGCAATGTAATCCATGTGAAGAACCTTGCACTGGCCGGCGCTGTGTGACGTCAATCACCTGTGATTTCACACCGATGATATACCTTCGCAGCCATATTTTCAGCAGAGGCAGAAACCCGGTCAGTTGTAGGCATGACCGTAAGCGCTGCATTGGTGCCAACGGGCGATGCTCAACCAATAAAGTATGATGAATGAAAGAACCGCAAATAGTATGAAACTAGAACAAATTTATACAGGTTGCCTCGCGCAGGGAGCCTACTACATTATGAGCGAAGGCGAAGCGGTGGTTATTGACCCGCTGAGAGAAGTGAATGCTTACCTCAGCAAAGCCGAAGAAGATGGAGCTCGCATCAAGTATGTGCTGGAAACGCACTTTCACGCTGATTTCGTTTCGGGCCATATTGACCTTGCGGCTGAGAGCGGTGCGAAAATAGTATTCGGTCCGAATGCGCATCCACACTTTGATTATTACAGTGCAAAAGACGGAGAAGAACTTACCGTAGGCAAATTGAAAATCCGCGTGCTACATACTCCCGGGCATACCATGGAGAGCACCTGCTACCTGCTCTTAGACGAGGTTGGAAATCCCCACGCTGTTTTTACCGGCGACACTTTGTTTCTGGGCGATGTGGGGCGGCCTGACCTTGCGGCAAAAAGCGACCTTACAGATGCGCAACTCGCAGGCCATCTCTTCGACTCGCTTCGCGATAAACTGATGACCTTGCCCGATGATGTAATTGTATATCCCGGACATGGAGCCGGATCAGCTTGCGGCAAAAATATGCGCAAGGAAACGGTGGGAAGCATCGGGGGCGAAAAGGCCAGCAACTATGCCCTGCGCACTGATATGACCCGCGAAGAGTTCATCACTGAAGTAACAGCGGGCCTCGCGCCACCACCTGCCTATTTCCCGCAGAATGTGGCAATGAACAAGCATGGGTACGATAGCATCACAAAAGTGCTCGAGCGCGGCCTGCAAGCCCTGAGTCCCGATGCATTCGAAACTGCTGCAAACAGCACCACTGCCTTGCTGCTCGACACCCGCGACCCGAATGTATTTGCTGCTGATTTTATTCCCAACTCAATCAATATAGGCCTTGATGGCAGCTTCGCTCCGTGGGTAGGAGCGCTTATACCCGATGTGAAGCAGCCGCTGCTCATCATTGCCGAAAAGGGTAGGGAGGAAGAAGCTGTAACACGACTTGCCCGCGTAGGCTACGACCATACCATTGGCTACCTTCAAGGTGGGATCGCTGCTTGGAAAATGGCCGAAAAGGAAACCGACTCCGTGGTAAATATAAGTGCTGAGACTTTCGTGAAATTGAATCAAAATAAGAAGCTCCTGGTAATTGATGTCCGAAAGCCTTCAGAATATATTTCAGAGCATATGATTCATGCCAATAACATGGCGCTGGATTTTATAAACGATCACATGGCATCATTTACCCACAATGAAACCCAATACCTCCACTGTGCCGGCGGCTACCGAAGCATGATTGCCGCTTCGATTCTCAAGGCCCGTGGTTTTGAGAATGTAGTGAATGTAATAGGCGGATTCAAAGCAATGAAAGAAGCAGGAGCGCCGGTTACGGAGTACGTTTGCCCTTCAACCATCCAATAACCATCCAATAACCATCAAAGAATAAAATCACCGGATTATGATTGAATTTATTAGTCAGCCCTGGCCTTGGTATACATCAGGCGCCGTAATTGCATTTGTAATGATACTCTTGTTTTACTTCGGTAAAACGTTTGGTTTCTCATCCAATTTCCGAACGCTATGTGCGATGGCTGGTGGCAAAAAGCAGAGTGCTTTATTCGACTTTGACTGGCGCTCGCAAACATGGAACTTGCTCTTTCTTGTTGGCAGCATCATAGGCGGTTATATTTCTGCTACCTTCCTTTCGGGAAATGGTGCAGTAGCCATTGCAGATGCTACTTTGAATGACCTGGCAGCGCTTGGCATCGGCGCGCCACAAGGATTGCAACCCACGGAGATATTCTCATGGAATGCTTTGATGAGCGTTCAGGGATGGATTATGCTGCTTGCCGGCGGTTTTCTGGTAGGCTTCGGTTCGCGGTATGCCGGCGGCTGCACGTCAGGCCACGCCATCACTGGACTCAGTACCTTGCAGATGCCGTCACTGGTGGCTGTGATAGGTTTTTTCATCGGTGGACTATTCACCACCCATGTGTTGTTGCCCATCATTTTATAATCACATTTACTGTAGTCAATGAAAGCACTTAAATATATTCTCGCAGGTATTCTTTTCGGAATTGTAATGACCAAATCAGAGGCCATCTCCTGGTATAGAATTCAGGAAATGTTCAGGTTTCAAAGTTTCCACATGTATGGGATTATAGGCACGGCCGTAGCAATTGGTGTGGTGGCAGTTGCGATAATCAAAAAATTCAAATTGAGCGATACGGATGGTAGCCCGATTCTATTTCCAGATAAGGAAAAAACCTGGATGCGCTATATTCTTGGGGGTACCATTTTCGGCATGGGTTGGGCGCTTACAGGCGCTTGTCCGGGGCCGATGTTCGTGAATTTAGGCTACGGTTATTTTGTGTTTATTGTGGTAATCATTGCGGCAATTTTCGGAACCTATGCGTACGGGTTTTTGATGAAGAAGTTGCCTTGACAAAAAATGGATTTATACAATTTGATCTTGCGTTGTGTAGGAAAAAAATGGACACGAATGCACGAATCAAATTGTTCTTTGGTCAACAAAATATGGCCACGAATGCAAGAATGAATTCTTCATGAGTTTTAAATAATCACCGGATTAATTATTCGTGCATCCGTGGCCATATACCCATCTTGCTTCTTAACGAAAATCCACTCCTGAATTTATGGCAACAAATACCACTCAACTATGCACCCGCGGCTTTTACATTATCGGTTTTTTTGCGCTTTCTCCCCGCCAGCTCATGCGCCGAATTTGGCTGAAGGTGTTCCAGGCCTATCAATTTTACCTTGCCGCCTTCGCTTTCATAATCATGTTTGAAATGGCTTAGTTGTTCCATAAAAGTATGGTCTACGACTTTAGCCTCACTGAAATCAACAGTGATTTTACCGCCTGATGGCACATTTTCAATCTGCCGTTTGAAACCCATATAATTTGAAAATACAGCGCAGGTCCTGGACTTAAATATGGTCTCATGTTCTGTTCGTTCTATATCAAAACCGGTTTGAAAGAGATTCTTTACAGGCACACCGGCTACTAAATGAAAAATGATTTTAAGCGCAATACCCGCTGCAATGCCCACCAGTAGATCTTCGGCAAGTGTTACTATAATAGTAACAAGAAAAATGGCCAACTGTTCTTTTCCGATTTTGTAGGTATTTTTGAAAAGGCGCGGCGATGCAAGCCTGAAGCCTGTGTATACCAGCATGGCGGCGAGTGCTGCAAGCGGTATCTGGTGTATAAGGCTTGGGAAGAATGCCACGAATATAAGCAGCAGCAATCCGTGAAACACATTGCTCCAGCGGGTTCGGGCCCCATTGCCCACATTGGCTGAGCTCCGCACTACTTCGGCAATCATAGGCAAACCACCTACAAGACCCGCGAGTGTATTGCCCCCGCCTACGGCAAGTAAGTCGCGGTTGGTATTTGACTTTCTGTGGTAAGGATCCATGCCATCTATCGCCTTTACAGTAAGCAGCGATTCAAGACTCCCTACCAAAGAGAACATGACAATGTATTTCAATGATGCAAGCGAAAATAAACGACTGAAATCAGGGAAGATAATGCCATCGCCTATTTTTGCTGGAAGCGTTACAAGAAATTTAGGGCCTACGATGAATTGATGATCGAGAAAAAGATACTTATGGGCATGCTCAAGATCGAAATAATACCCCAATGGCAGGGCTATAAGCAAGACCAGCATAGGTGCCGGTATTTTTTTTGTCCATTTTGACTTTAGTGCCGGCAGGCCAAAAAGGATAATGAGGCTCAGCAAACCAATGGCAGCAATTTCAGGGTTCAGATTCATCACCATATCGGGAATTTCGGCAAGGAGTGCCAGTGGGTTGGTATGGGTAGCAGTTGCTCCCAGCATAACCGGTACTTGCTTGGCGATGATGATAATGCCAATAGCAGCGAGCATACCATGCACTGCCGAAGCAGGGAAGAAATCAACAAAACGCCCCATTTTCAGCAAAGCGAAAACAACCTGAACAAGGCCCGCCACCACCACGATGGCAAGGGTATACTTGTAGCCTGCAAATGGATTGCCGGCGCCAAGCTCTATTACCGATGCTGCGGCGATAGCGATAAGTCCGGCAGCAGGGCCTTTGATGGTAAGCCGAGAACCCATCAGAGGGCCTACGATCAATCCGCCGATAATGGCAGTAAGTATTCCTCCAATGGGTGGAAATCCGCTCGCCATGCTAATGCCCAGACATAGTGGCAATGCAATAAGAAATACCAGAAAGCCCGACCAAAGATCAGCCTTCCAGTTTTGTTTTAGTCCTTCAAGTCCTTCTGCGGGAATGGTTTTACTGTGCGTGTTGGTATTCATTTGAGTTGGTTTTTAAAATCTGAATTAATTAAACTGTGAGCAGTACTTTCTCCTGGTAATTCGGGGTGTTGGGACCAAGAAATATTCTGGCGTAAATTCTTATCAGGGCAATTCCATTTACTATAAAGGTAATGGCTACCAATGCGGCCAGAACGAATTGGTCTTCATGAATGTGTGAGATGATGGCGTCTTCGCCAATAAAGGTTGGGGTAATTGGAAATCCTGCAAGCCCCAGACATGCAAGCAAAAATATAAATCCCAGCCGGCGTTGTTTTGCGATCAGTCCATGAAAATCGTTTAGGCCCACCCGATGCCCTTCCAGGTTGTGAATGCGCTGCAGCACCCAGTATCCAAGTGCACCGGCTACCAGCACTCCACTGAGGTAAATCAATGATTCCTGCACATTAAACTTTTCGTTGAAGCTTATGGAAAGATCAATGAACAGGTGACCAAAAATAATGAGCGACCAGGCGAGCCTTGAGCTGCCGCGCTCGTTGTATGCTTTGGCCACCATGAGCAATGCTAGCAGTGCAAGAACCACAGCCAGATAATGACGCACCAGCAATGAAAGTGGCTGATGGAAATACACAAGCCAGAACCCTGCTATGTATACCGGAACCACAAAATAAAGGAGGTTTCGCAGGGTAATGAAATCGAGAAGAGCACGGGCTTTCTTCAGGGGCCGGAAGAAAATGTTGAATACCACTTTATCAAGGTACCATTCCCTAACGGAAAGCATATATATAGTGGACCGCAACCGCTTTCTAAGTCCATTTTTTCCCGGGCCGGGGGCAGGCTTATAATTGTAGAATTGCTCCCTGATCAGGTAGGTAACCGTAGATGGTGAAATAAGCAATTGATAGGTGCGCAGAAATGCATTTCCAGCAAAGTGAATAAGGGCAATCACTTCAAACCCCAATGCAATTTCAATAAAAATAATACCAATCTGCGCTGCCGATGCATATGCAATCTGGCTCTTGATGGTGCTTTGCACACGGGCTATGGAAGTAGCTATAAGCGCAGTGCTGAGTCCGATGCCCCCTATAAGTATGCGCACTGAAGTTTGGTGCTCCCAGAATGGTGCTGTCCGCAAAAGCAGAAATGCCCCAATATGTACCGACAGCGAACCGTAAAAAATGGCGCTTGAAGGAGTAGGGCCTTCCATGGCCCTGGGCAGCCAGGCAGTAAATGGCAGTTGCGCTGATTTGGCAGTAGCGGCGAGCAATATCATCAGCGAAATAAAAATTCCGGAGTACGTATGCGACTCTATATGTTCATGCACCAGATCGTAGTTCAGCAATCGTGCGAAATCAATATTCTCATGCCAAAGGTGATGCATCATCCACATAGCCAGCAGCAAGCCCACATCGCCAATGCGATAGATGGTAAAAACCTTGATGGCATTTTTTACCGGAAGGTAGCGCTGCCTGTAGAAAGCTATAAGCAGAAAGGATGAAATACCCAATATCTCCCAGCCGATGAAAAGGGTTTCAATATTGCCTGAAAGCACTGTAAGGTTGTAGCCGAAATAGAAGAACAATACCGTAACAAAAAAGCGTTTGTAACCCTTCTCGCGGTGCAGGTAGTAGCGGCTGTATTTGGTTACCATCAGGGTAAGCAATGTGCCTACGAGCATATACACTACAGTAATTTTGTCAAAATAGAAATCAAGATAAAAATCATAGTTCTCCGAGCGGTACAGCGAAATATCGCGGATGGTGTACACGGGCATCCCCTCGCTTAGCCAAAACCCTACGAAGAATAATAAGACCATTAAATTAATTCCTACGGCAGCAAAGGCCACACCCGAAAGCAATTTTTCATTGGTAATCTTCACGAATATTGCGTTAATTACAAGGCCAGCAAAAGGAATAAGTAGGAAAATATGCAGCAATTCTTCCATAATTTCAGAGCGGGCTTGTGAATTGCATTACAGGAATATTCTCAGTTTGCGAAACAATAAAACCGGTTACATCTTTGGTGTTTTTGGCAGCTTCGCTTATTGTGGGCGGCTCCTTTCTCAGTGGCGTATAAAGCTCAAATTTCAGGTCCTTGAGTACAAGTATATTCCCTGAGTCAGGGTCTTTTACCGTAAGGTGTACCCATTCATTCTCAAACCATTCGAGGGTTGATTTATTTCGTTTTATAGTATTGAGCACCACTTCGGGTCGCTGCTCTATGATGAATAAAAGTCGCCACGGGTCGCTCAGTTCTATCATCTGGCTGGGCAAACCCGGTCGCAGGTCGCCTTCTACACCATTGGCTACTGCAAAAAGACCAATCACATTATGGGGTAATTTTGTTCCGGCACCGAGCTGCTGAATGTCAACCCGGGAGAAGTAATATTCAAGGTTGATTCCTCCACAAACAGGCGCTGCTGCATTCAAAATACCTTCGAGATATATACCATCAGGATCGTTGCGGTAATCATATGAATTCATAAAGGGGCGTGCATCAAGGTACAAATGACTTGTAAGGCTGTTTCGGCCAATGATGCACAGACTTGCGAAGGCGTGGTTCATCTCAGGTCGCGGTTCAAAGAGCGATACCGAGCGGCGCTTTACGAGTTCATGAACCTTCTCGGGCGAAAGGGAAGAGTCAATGGTTGCAAACCTGCGTGAACGCTCGCGGGCATTGAGCTGCAACGCTTGGTGCATGGTGAGCACATTTTTTTCATGGAGCACGTGCAGTGCTTTGTCAAAATTCTGGTCATCGTAAAATTCAATTTCATCGCGGGTGGTATCGTGCATAGCGGCAACAAAGCGGGTGCTATCGGGGATCTCAATTCCGCTTTCGCGCAAAAGCGCGCGCACCTCAGGCTTGTTGGCCATATAGGCAAATGTGCGTGCGTTTACTGCCCCCGGCCTTCCGCAGCACGCGCCGCAGTCGTACCCTGCATAATGGGTATTGTTTACCGAACTTGCGCCGTGGCCTACCACATATACCAGTGGAGCATAATTGCCG
The DNA here is from genome assembly GCA_038207425.1 of Flavobacteriales bacterium. Classification (GTDB taxonomy): domain Bacteria; phylum Bacteroidota; class Bacteroidia; order Flavobacteriales_D; family Cryomorphaceae; genus JBBQZU01. The sequence goes on from JBBQZU010000006.1 coordinate 74,647, forward strand.
GTAAGGCCCGTGCTACCAAGCACACGTTTTAAACGCTCTGCCATTTCATCGAGTTTGAAGCCTACCTGGAGTTTTTCAAGTTTGCTTTCAGCTTCGTTGTATTCTATACTCAGATCGGCATGTTTATCCATATGCCTGAAGGAGTAGGCAGCAGCCGGACTCATCGTGGGTCTGAATAGGTTGAGAAACAATTTGAAAGCTGCCCAGAAGCCAAGTGTTTGCGTAATGAGCCAGCCTTGCAGCAGGCCGTGTGATCGCTTTGAATAGTGCAGATCGTTTTTGTTGCTATCGCGTCGGTTTCGCTCATGGATCATGTACTTTGGGGTAATGGGTGCAGGACAGGCTTTGGTAAGAAATTTCCCGTTTTCAGGACGGAAGTAGAACTCAACTCCGAAGAATCCCGGCGTACCATACGTGGCACATTCCGGATCGATGCTTTCAATATTGCGCCTCAAAGAATAAGAGCGGTCATCAATGCAAAATAAGGCCTGAAAATTATTGGCATTTCTGGTGGGGAGATTATTTGGCTTGGCAATGCCGGCAAGCACCTCATCATAATAGCTCCATTCATATGCTTTTTGCCACAAGGCTATGGTTTCGAAAACTTCTGATGATTCAGTTACCTGAAATAGTGGCTCCGGTTTTTCCGGAAGGTGTATGCCAAGAGGTTTCCAGGTGTCGCCAAATTTTTGGTCGAGTGCATCTATCTCAAAAATCAATTCTACAATAATTAGCTCTCTAAGTGAAATTGATCTTTGGTCGAGCAGCGTTTCAGGTTGCATTTCAATGACCGATACAATACCGGACCAGCCGGGATGGGTGAACTGCTGATCGAAGAGATATTGTTCGTAAAGCGAAGCATCGCCTACAATAAGGTCGAGCAATTGCGCAACACCTGTTTGCTCATCGAGCAGAAATTTGCGTGCCCTTTCGGTGCGCATAAAGCCCACTACACTGTGGCTTTCAAGGTCGCGCACAGCAGCCAGAAATCCATTTCCCGAAAGGGGGAAAGAATTTATAGAGATACCCTGGTCGAGGTAATTGCTGAGTAGCCTGAACAGTATTGGTTGTACTACCTTGTCGATGCTAATTTTATAGTAGTCTTTCCAGCCATGTCGCAGTGCACCAATGCGCTTTTGGATAGGCGTCAGGAATGGTTTGTAAAGAAGAATTTCCATCCAATACGCAACTTTATCGGGGCTATGGCATTCAGAAACTATTCTGGTGAGCACCTCGGGCTGTATTCGCCCTTGGGCGTAAAGCGTTCGGTACTCTTCAATGGAAAGCGAAGTGCGGTAGCCAAACATTTGTGAGGCTTCCTGTATTGCTTTGAAAAATTTGTGGTTCTGAAAAGCGTGCAGCGTATTGTGGTGCACGAAATCTTTGAGGGCAGCTTGCGCAGGCAGGAAATGTGCCAGCTTGTGCAGAGATGCGTGCTCATCGAATTCTGAATTCGTGTGCTTCATTTCGATTATGAAAAAACCTATAAATGTAAGACTGAGAAAATCGAAGTACTAGGACAACCCAAATGCAGGTGTGAGAAGACACCTTATAGAAATTCTTTTCAGGAAAGGAAATGCTTCCACGCGTGGTGGAGTGAATAGAGCGGAATGGATACCGAATGTGCGAGAGAAAATTCAGAGATGGTTATCGACAGGCAATGCGAAATGTAGTAAGAGCTATTGATGGAATTTTCTGCACCTGATGAATCGTTGTCCTGGTCATTTTGCTCATCTTCTTCTACAGTGCGTTCATTCGCTTCCGCTAAAAAGGCGGGCATTGAAGCCTGATGGGGCAGGTTTATACCATCATGGTCTATGGTTGCCTCGTAAGAGCTAACTTCGGTATAGATGTCAGCAAGAGAAACTGAAGCATTTGCCGTAGCGCTTGAATAAAGCGGGAGGAATGCCAATAACAGGAGAGAGAGTTTCCGATACACTTTAAACTGAATGCTGCTGTAGAACATGCATCGATTGTATTACGATTCGAAAGTAGATAAAGGTGCAGCAGCTCATCGATAAATTAACAAATTATTACCAATCGAAAGTTCACGAGGCAAAAGTTACCCTTCATACTCAATCCTTGTAGACGCTTTTCAAAATCACACAACCTTTGGTTCAGCGCGCGCATCTTTTATTACCTTTCGCGGCAGTAGGTATTCGAAATATTACCGATATGACACCACAAGATTCGCCTGTTCCGGCGAAGATCACATTGCCACATAATAAAGTAGTGTTTTACGCATTACAGCTTGTAGCACTCAGCTTGCTGCTTTATTACTGTTATGGAGTTATAGAGCCTTTTGTGCTGCTGATCGTCTGGGGGGCCATACTGGCAGTAACCCTATATCCTTTGCACAAAATGCTTTCCCGCAGGTTGAATAACCGCAAAGCCCTTTCAGCAATACTTATTACAGCGCTATTATTTGCTTTAATTATCGGTCCGTCATTATGGCTGCTTACATCAACCTATGGTGAAGTGAGAGAACTTGCCGAAATGTACAGAGCTGGCAACCTGGCAATACCAACTCCCCCTGATGGAGTGAAAGACTGGCCCCTTATAGGTAAAAACCTGAACGAGTACTGGCTGGCCGCTTCAAGAGATCTTTCAGGGTTTTTGTTTGAACATAGAAATGATTTGAAGCCGGTTGCTATAAAGTTAGTGGGGCTTTTATCTAACACCGGCAAAAGTTTATTGCTCTTCGCTGCATCGATCATTGTTTCAGGAATTATGCTCGTGTACGCTGAAGGGGCGGGCGGCGCAATGAAAAAAGCACTCTCAAAGCTTGCAGGCTTACAGGGCGAAACGATGCACGAAGTGGCGGCACTTACCATTCGCAATGTGGTAAAAGGAATACTCGGCGTAGCCACCATTCAGGCTTTGCTGGCCGGTATTGGGTTTGTAGCAGCCGGAGTTCCCCTGGCCGGTATCTGGATTATTCTCTGCCTGATGCTGTCAGTGATACAGGTTGGTATTTTTCCTGTTACCATTGGTGTAATCATATACATCTGGGGAGCTGCTGATAGTACCACGGCCATACTGCTGAGCATTTGGCTCATTATCGTTGGCTTTGTAGACAATGTGCTTAAACCGATTTTACTGGGGCAAGGCGCGCCTGTACCAATGCTTGTAATTTTTATGGGAACCATCGGCGGATTTATTCATTCCGGATTTATAGGCTTGTTTACAGGAGCCATATTTCTGTCGCTCGGTTACCGCTTATTTAAAAGTTGGACTGAGAGTGATGCAACGCAACTACCGCAGGGAGAATGATTGGTTAGCTCGATAAATTGTTTTTGTCCAGAAACAAAACGTGACAATTGGAACAAGTACATTATTCAGTTGGAAAGGTGCAAGAGCCTTGACAAAAAAATTTGCCAATAGGCGCGTTTCCTGCTTTGTGCTTTCCAGGGTGCTACAATCTTGCAAGTTCGTTGCATTTACGAGTTGCGTCTTAGAATTCAATCAACCCTTCACAATGTAACCCCGGTCACTATAATCACCATATCGGCGTGGTACCTTGGCACTGTATTTAATCTTAGGTATCATGAAACCCCACTACCAGGTACTCGTCATCGGCGGAGGCACAGCCGGAATAATGGTTGCAGCTCAGTTGCGCCGCAAAAAATCCAATGCTGATATCGCCATTATAGAGCCGAGCGACAAGCATTACTACCAACCTGCTTGGACGTTGGTAGGTGCCGGAACGTATAGCTACGAAAAAACCATCAGGCCTGAAGCTGACCAAATACCGGCAGGGGTGGAGTGGATTCGCGACTATGCTGATGAGTTGCTTCCCGGCACCAATTCGGTGAAAACCCGTGCTTCGGGCATGGTTACTTATGACTATCTGGTGGTATGTCCCGGCATACAGATGAACATAGATGATATGCCTGGGCTTCGCGAAGCGCTGGATACCGATTTTGTATGCAGCAACTATATCGATCCCGAAAAAACATGGCGCGTGCTCAGCAATTTTAAGGGGGGCAACGCGATATTCACCCAGCCTACCACGCCCATAAAATGTGGTGGTGCTCCCCAAAAAATTATGTACATGGCCGAAGAGTATTTCCGCAAGCATAAACTGCGCGACAAAACCAATGTGATATTTGCCACTCCCGGTTCGGTAATATTCGGTGTGAAAGAATTTGCCAAAGAGCTAAACCGTATTATCCTTGAGCGCGATATTATATTGAAGGTCTACTATGCGCCCCACCGCATTGACCCGGTGAAGAAACTCATATACTTTCACTACGCAGAGCCGGGAGAGAATACCTGTGTGGTAACGGAAGGAAACAAAATTAATGAACAACTTGTTGGCACTGCGGAGATAGCTATGCCATATGATATGTTGCACCTGGCGCCACCTCAGTCGGCCCCTGATTTTATTAGAAAGTCACCCTTGGCATACGAATCAGGACCCCATAAGGGCTGGCTCGAAGTAGATATCAATAGCCTGCAGCATACACGCTACCACAATGTATTCGGCCTTGGCGACTCTGCTGCACTGCCCACCGCAAAAACAGGAGCAGCCATACGGAAGCAAGTTCCTGTGGTGGTAGAAAATCTTGGGTTTATGATGGACAATATTGACAAGATCAGCAAAGGCTACGAAGGCTATTCTTCTTGCCCACTGGTAACCGGTTACAGCAAAATGGTGCTCGCCGAGTTTAAGTACAACAACGTGCGCGACAGCGACCCATTACTGAGCAAATTTATTGATACCACCAAGGAGCAATACAGCATGTGGCTGCTGAAAAAGTATATGCTTCCTTATTTGTATTGGAACAAGATGATGAAGGGGACGATGTGACCTTGCAAGCCTTGAATGGCGAAGTACTGCAGCACAGCCTTCTGCTGGTGTAAGAACCTAATTCGTGCATAGCCTTGCTAGGGCGTAATATGAAGTTGTTTTTTTATAATCTGCGAATTTCTATTCAAACTGATTCGGAATATCCTGTTAGCCCTGCGTGCTCGAATTCCTAACAGAAAATTCCACTATTTCTGTAGATGGTATAGAAGATATTTCACTGCGGTTTTTGTACTCATCGTTGATATTACCTTTCCGTTGCTTTTGGATATTCAATAGAAATGCACCATACAACAACCGTTAAATAAATATCTGAATTTCCATATCAGAAAATAGCATAGCTTTAGAATGCAAGTAGTTTGCAGCGGATCCGCCAAGTTCTCCAACCACAAAAATCTAAAGCCATGAAATACCTGATGATCCTATTGGGAGTGAGCCTATGTGCCTATTCCACAGCACAACCCGACACCCTACGGCCACAATCTGCAATCATATCTGTATCGGTTTTCTTTAAAGGTGCGCAAGTCAGTCGGCTGGCGCAACTTTCGTTGAAAAAGGGAAAATATATCGTTATCATTTCACAGCTACCTGCCGAAGTTGATCCTACGAGTGTTCAGGTAGCATCTATTACCGGATGCACTACCCTTTCTGTAAAGCACAAAAGCCAATCTCCCTTATCGCCGCGCCATGATGCAAAGCAGCGCAACCTGACTGAGGCGTTGGACAAACGCAAACAGACCATCAACCAAATACTGGCAGAAATCTCGGTGCTTCAGATGGAAGAAAAGCTACTGCTCGACAATAGCGAAATAGCCCTCAATAACAGAAACTACGAAGTGAGTAAAATTGCAGAAATGTCTGATTTTTATCGAAGGCGCATTGGCGAAATAAGGTGGAAGGTGCTTGACTTGAACTATTCAATTGATGCCGAAAAAGAACTTATGACGGATGATTTGTCCCGACTCAATCAGCATGTATCACAACGCACCCTTCGATACAGCGAGGTGGAGGTAGCCATCGAATCTGATAAACCTGCAAACGTAGAAATTGAACTAAGCTATTACATTACATCAGCCGGTTGGAGCCCCACCTATGACTTCAGGGTGCAAGATGTAGACAAACCATTGAAACTCGTTTATAACGCCCTAGTATTTCAATCAACCGGCGAAGACTGGGAGAAGGTAAATCTGACCCTGAGCAATGGCAATCCGGCGCTGGCGGGTGTGAAGCCCATTCTGAATCCCTTTATACTCGGCAAGCGCACCATTGAGCAGAATACCGGAAGCTACTCTGAAAGAAATTGGGGAAGTGGTACTTTAACGGGCACAATAAAAGATGCTGAAACCGGCGACGTGCTGCCTTTTGTCAACGTGATTTTAAATCAGGGCGACCGTTTTGTTGGCAGCGCAACAACCGACTTTGACGGTGTCTATACCATAAGACCTGTCGCCTCCGGTTCGTATGCCATCTCGCTATCATATGTGGGTTACATCAGCGTTAAACAAAACGTTTCGGTAACCCCGGAAAACACCACATTCAATAACATGAGCTTGACACCCGGTATAAAGCTTGGCCAATTTGAAGTTCTGGAGTACAAAGTGCCATTAATTCAACGTGACGGCGGAGCTTCGGGTGCCGTAATTGCCGGAGTACAATCAGGAGGAGTTCCCGCAGCCTACGTATCAGGCGTAGCAGTTCGTGGCAGCAGATCCGACATAGGCACATTTGATCCGGCCGTATTGTTGGTTGACCATCGCCTTGGCAACAATGTGGGTCATCTGGAATACGTTATTGGCATTCCTCATACCATTCGCTCCGATGGGCAAGACTATTCCATCCAGATAAAAGAGAGACATGTTCCTGCTAAATATGTGTACCATGTGGTACCCAAGCTGGAGCCCGATGCATTCCTTACGGCAAATATTGAAAACCAAGCCGATCTGAATCTGCTTTCAGGCGACGCAAGCATTTATTATGGCGGAACTTTTACCGGCAAAACCTTTGTAGATGCTGAACAAACCGACGATACGCTTTCCATATCACTTGGCCGCGACAAAGCCATTGTCGTTCAGCGCAGCCTCAACCGAATGTTGAACGATCGCCGTTTTCAAGGGAACAATGTTAGAGAAACCATTGCCTGGGACCTTGTGTTGAGAAACAACAAGAGCCAAAAGGTCAGCGTAGTGCTCCAAGACCAATATCCCATCTCACAACTCAAGTCGGTTCAGGTAAACTTGTTGAACACATCAGGCGCTGACGACGACCCTAAAACAGGTAGTTTAACGTGGGAATTTGATCTCGAACCCAATTCCCGAAAGGAGATTACTTTTGCTTTTGAAGTGAAGTACGCCCAAGAATATGCATACATGATAAAATAGCTGGATATCGTTCATAACTCCCTGTCATTGTTCAAAAAATCCGCCTATTCCTTTCGCAGTGGATGTTGTACCTTGTACGGCTGAAAAGCTTACGGCCATTAGCCGTAAGGCACCAATTGAATGATAACACCTGAAGTTAGCTACGGCGAAGAACATATACGTTCGCTCGACTGGAAAGAACATATACGCCTGCGGCCCGGTATGTACATCGGAAAGCTCGGCAATGGCACCACCTATGACGATGGTATCTACATCCTGATCAAAGAAGTGCTCGACAACTCCGTAGACGAGTATGTGATGGGCTATGGCAAGAAAGTAGACGTAACCGTAAAGGATGGCTACGTAACTGTGCGCGACTATGGCCGCGGGGTGCCTCTCGGCAAATTGGTAGATGTGGTGAGTAAAATTAACACAGGTGCCAAATACGACAGCAAAGCCTTTAAAAAATCTGTTGGCCTCAACGGCGTTGGTACCAAAGCTGTAAATGCCCTTGCCGATTATTTTGAGATACAGTCATTTCGCGAAGGCGTAGGCAAGAAAGCCATTTTCGAAAGGGGTGAGCTACTGGAAGTAAGCGATATACCCGCTACCGATGAGAAGAATGGAACAATGGTATATTTTCGCCCCGACGAAAGTGTATTTAAGAACTTCAAGTTCAAGACTGAGTTTATAAACCGCCTTATCTGGAACTACTGCTACCTGAATACCGGCCTTGTAATCTGGTTCAATGGCGAGCGCTTTCACAGCAAAAACGGGCTGAAGGACCTGCTCGAGGAGAAAATGAGCGAGGAGCCGCTATACCCCATCATCCACCTGCAGGGCGATGATATTGAAGTGGCATTTACCCACACCGCCAGCTACGGCGAAGAGTACTACAGTTTTGTAAACGGACAGCATACCACTCAGGGCGGTACGCATCAGGGTGCTTTTCGCGAAGCTTACGCCAAAGTTGTAAAGGACTTCTACGGTAAAAATTACGACCCCATTGATATTCGCTCGAGCCTTATTGCAGCAGTTGCGGTAAAGGTGATAGAGCCCGTATTTGAATCGCAAACCAAAACCAAACTCGGCAGCACCGAAATTGAACCTGACGGCAAAAGTATGCGGGCCTTTGTGGGCGATTTCCTGAAAGAACAGCTCGACAACTTCTTGCATAAAAACCCGGAAATAGCCCAGGCGCTGGAGTCAAAAATAAAGGCCAATGAGCGCGAAAGAAAAGACCTGGCCGGCATACGCAAACTCGCCCGCGAAAGGGCAAAGAAAGCCAACCTGCACAATAAAAAATTGCGAGACTGCCGCATACATTACAACGATACCAAGCCCGATGACCGCGGCAGGGAGTCTATGATATTCATCACCGAAGGCGACTCAGCTTCAGGCTCTATCACCAAAAGCCGCGACGTGAATACGCAGGCTGTGTTTTCCCTTAAGGGCAAACCGCTGAACTGCTACAGCCTCACCAAAAAAATCGTTTACGAAAACGAGGAGTTTAACCTTATACAGGCCGCACTCAACATAGAAGATGGACTTGAAGGGCTTCGCTACAGCAAAATAATTGTAGCCACCGATGCCGACGTTGATGGTATGCACATACGTTTGCTGCTGCTCACATTCTTCCTGCAGTTTTTCCCGGATCTGGTGCGCAACAACCACCTTTATATCTTGCAAACACCGCTATTCAGGGTGAGAAATAAAAAAGAAACCATTTATTGCTACAGCGAAGATGAGCGCCGTAAAGCTATAGAGAAGCTGGGCAAAAACCCTGAGATAACCCGCTTCAAAGGACTCGGTGAAATATCGCCCGATGAATTCAAAAACTTTATAGGAGAGGAGATGCGCCTTGAGCCGGTAGTGATTTCAAAAGACGCAACTATACCAAAGCTACTCGAATTTTATATGGGTAAAAATACCCCCGAGCGACAGGATTTTATTATTGACAACCTGCGGATTGAAAAAGACCTGGTCAAAGAAATAGAAACGCTGGTGCCCGAAACGGAGCATTGATACACATGGATGAACCTATTCACGACGATCTATCAAATGATTCGCTCAATGGCGATGACCACCCACATACCGGCGAGAAGGTAATTCCCGTTTCGGGTCTTTTCGAAAACTGGTTTCTCGACTACGCCTCATACGTAATACTCGAGCGTGCGGTGCCCGCCATAAACGACGGATTGAAACCCGTGCAGCGGCGCATACTTCACTCCATGAAGGACCTTGACGATGGGCGCTACAACAAGGTGGCCAACATTATAGGCCATACCATGAAGTACCACCCCCATGGCGATGCCAGTATAGGCGATGCGCTGGTGCAACTCGGGCAGAAAGACTTGCTGATAGACCAGCAGGGCAATTGGGGCAATACCCTTACGGGCGATGGGGCCGCAGCACCGCGGTACATCGAAGCACGCCTCAGCAAGTTTGCACTCGAAGTGGTATTCAATCCCAAAACTACGCAATGGGGCCTTAGCTACGATGGGCGCAACAAGGAACCCGTTTTTCTTCCGGTAAAATTTCCGCTGCTGCTCGCTCAGGGAGCTGAAGGTATTGCTGTGGGCATGGCTTGCAAGATACTGCCCCACAACTTTATTGAACTCATTGACGCAAGTATTGGTGTGCTTCGCGGAAAACGACCCAACCTGCTACCCGATTTCCAAAACGGGGGCATGGCCGATTTTACGCTGTACAATGAAGGCTTGCGCGGAGGGAAGGTTCGGGTAAGGGCCAAGATCAGACAGTTTGATAAAAAGACCCTGGTCATCGACGAATTGCCACACGGCACCACTACCAGTTCGCTGATAGATACCATCGTAAAAGCCAACGACAAGGGAAAAATTAAAATCCGCAAAATAGAAGACAATACCGCTGAGAAGGCCGAAATTGTTATTCACCTGCACCCGGGTATTTCACCTGATAAAACCATAGATGCGCTCTACGCATTCAGCGATTGCGAGATAGGTATATCGCCCAATGCCGCTATTATTGAAAACGACAAACCCCGATTTGTAGGGGTAAATGAGATGCTCGAAATCTCAACCCATCAAACGGTGGAACTGCTCAAGCTTGAGCTGGAAATCAAAAAGAGCGAACTCATGGAACAATGGCATTTTGCCAGCCTTGAGAAGATATTTATCGAGAAACGCATATACCGCGATATTGAAGAAGAAGAAACCTGGGAGGGCGTAATAGCCGCGATTGACAAAGGTTTAAAACCGCATACAAAACACCTGAAGCGCACAGTAACGGAAGACGATATAGTTCGCCTTACGGAAATAAAAATCAAGCGTATTTCCAAATTCGACAGCTTTAAGGCCGATGAATTCCTTGGGCGCATTGAAGATGAACTGGCAGTAGTGCAGGGGCATCTTGAAAGCCTGATAGAGTTTGCCATAGATTACTTCAAAAACCTGAAGAAGAAATACGGCCCGGGTCGCGAGCGACGCACCGAAATAAAAACCTTTGATACCATTGAAGCTACCAAGGTAGTGGTGGCCAATAAACGGCTTTATGTGAACCGCGAAGAAGGCTTTGTAGGTTACGGACTCAAGAAGGATGAGTACATCGGCGATTGCAGCGATATAGACGATGTAGTGGTATTTCACGAAAGTGGAACAATGGTGGTAACGCGGGTGGACAATAAGAAGTTTGTAGGCAAAGACATCTTATACGCTGCCGTTTGGAAAAAGGGCGATAAACGCACCATTTACAACCTCGTGTATCAGGATGGTACTTCGGGCGCCGCGATGGTAAAGCGTTTTGCTGTAACGAGCATCACCCGCGATAAGGAATATGACCTTACAGCGGGCACCAAGGGCAGCAAGGTGCTGTACTTTAGCGCCAATCCCAACGGCGAAGCCGAAGTGATAGCTGTGAAATTGCGCCCGAGACCTACACTCAAAAAAGTGCGCTTTGAAAAAGATTTCGCTGAAATAGCCATTAAAGGTCGCGAAGCCAAAGGCAATATCCTTACGAAGAATATCGTGAGCAAAATTGAAATGAAGGAGAAGGGCTCAAGCACCCTTGCAGCGCGCAAAATTTGGTTTGATGATGTGGTGCAGCGCCTCAATGCCGATGGACGCGGAACTTTTCTCGGGCAGTTTGCCGGCGAAGACAGAATCATTGCCATTTACCAAAAAGGATGTTATAAAGTAACCGGTTTCGACCTGAGTACCCACTTTGATGAGGAACTGGTGGTCATCGAAAAATACCGCCCTGATATGGTGATCACTGCGGTGTATTGGGAAGGAGAGAAGCAACAGTACAATGTGAAGCGCTTTCACCCTGAGCTTTCGCAAAAACCAGTGATTTTCATTACAGAACACGGGCTTTCAGTACTAGATTATGCAACGACCCATCCGCATCCGAAAATAAATCTTCAGTTCAATAGACGCAGCAACGACCGCCAAGACGAATTGATTGACCTCACCGAATTTATTTCTGTAAAGGGTATGGCGGCAATGGGCAACAGGCTCACTACCTTCAAATTGAAATCAATGGACCGCATAGAGCCGGAAATTGAACCACTGCCCGCAGATGATTTGCAGGAAGACGGTGATGCAGCCGACGAAAGCAGCGAAGCGCATGAGGATGAAGGCTTGAACGGCTATGAGCCGGGAAGCCAGCCTACCTTGTTTTGAAAATGCAGCTAAATTGATTGTTCGGGTGATTGAACATTAAGAATCTTACGACGATCTGTCAGGGATTCGCCTTGTGGTGATGCATAGGATTTGTGTTGCCAGAAATGCACGAATGGATTCTGGGGATGCGTATGGTTTTTGTTGCCACGAATACGCGAATGGATTGTGCCAATCTAAGAGGTTTCTGCGACCACGAATGCACGAATGAATTCTCCGGATGCGTATGGTTTTTATTGTCACGAATACGTGAATGGATTCTCTTGTGACGGCTCCATTCTCCCCTGTAATTTTATTCGTGCATTCGGGTGCATTTTTTTTCCTAAGGCTAAGCTGGGCATTCACCCTGCGAATTGAAATCTGATTAAAGCGAGTGCAAAGTAAGATCAGCCTAAAATTTCACAAACTTCCTTGTGGCATTATATCCCGCACCATCAGAAACTACCATTACATAAATACCTTGAGAAAGCGCGGATACATCGAAAGTATATTCTGTGGTACCGGCAGCAAGTTTGGCGCTTTGCTTAAGCGTTCCTTTCAGATCAACTATGCGCGCATCGCCGGTTTATTTTAATTTGCCGGAAGGTAAAACCAACCTTAAATCGCCACTGGAAGGAACCGGAAACAACTTCTTGCCTGCATCATCTATTTCATTAGCATCAGTTGTACTTATGCCGCTGCCTTCAGCCCCGATTCTGCTGTACTGACGGGGCAGTTCGCCACAGAGTTGGTAAATTTCAAATTCGCTGTTGTAATCTATCCAGTTCGATAGCAATGCATGACCACCATGGTTTACCACGCCTGTGTTTTTAAGATCGGCATAGGATTCTACTGTCATTCCTCCAGAATATTGCGCATTCGGACGATGCAGCAATACTTCACCATCTTCGCGGATTACAGCAGCATAGAAGCTTCCCATGCCGTTATTATAGGTAAGGATATATTCAACATTGGTCGAATCGCAATCAAACATGCTGGTAGTAACATGAAAAATCTAAGGATACGCTGATTGATAAGCTTCAGGAAAAGTAAACTGCCTGAACAGGGTTAAATCCATATTATACATAGTAATGATGTACGTTTCTCGGTCATAGCGTACATATTTGGCATCGTCATGGTCTACATAGGCAATATACAATGAATTGTTTACATTGGCTATACCGGGAATAGAACCCACAGAAGTGGAATTGAACTGGGCTGAAAGGTGCGGTGCCACGATAAGAGCGAAAAGTAGGGTCACTAAAGTTTTCATAATAGGTGGTTTAGAATTCAAAAACAGCATTTCCTTTCAAATTTTCACCTTCATCTTTCTCTTTATTGTTTGATTACCAATCCATGAAGACGGTCTTGAACAAATGTGAAGTCGGGATTTAAATGGTCTATCGTTATTATCTGAGGTTTCGTATTTTGCCGGCCGTTTTAAACGGTATTTAATTAGCACCTATGAGTACTCCGGCCACCCAGCGCAGAAGCGCGGTAAATATATTTCTAAATTTCGTTGAAAAGATTGGGAACGCGCTACCGCATCCCGCTACCCTGTTTGCGCTTTTTGCATTGCTCGTAATAGTGATGTCTTGGGTGGTAGGTATGTTCGATTTGTCGGTAGTGCACCCGGGTACCGGTGAAACCATTAAACCTTTCAACCTTGTTTCGCGCGAGGGGCTGGCTATGATTCTCAGCAAGATGGTAACCAACTTTACGGGATTTGCTCCGCTGGGCACGGTGCTGGTGGCATTGCTCGGTATCGGAATCGCCGAAGGAAGCGGCCTAATAGGCACAGTGCTTCGTGTGGTGGTGCTCTCATCACCTAAGAAACTGCTCACCTTCGTGATTGTATTTGCAGGTGTATTGTCAAATACTGCCAGCGAGGTTGGATATGTGTTGCTTGTGCCACTTGCCGCGGTAATTTTTCTGGCCGCAGGCAGGCATCCCCTTGCGGGTTTGGCAGCAGCTTTTGCCGGCGTATCGGGCGGGTACAGCGCCAATATGTTACTCGGCACCATTGACCCATTGCTCGCCGGCCTTTCGGAAGAAGCAGCGCGCATCATCGATCCTGCCTATCTGGTGAACCCTGCCTGCAATTACTACTTTATGTTTGTTTCTACTTTTCTCATAGCTGCTCTGGGTACCTGGACTACCGAAAAGCTTGTAGTGCCTAGGCTGGGAGAGTACACCGGCGATGAAAAACCCGAAGAAGTACGCGGCCTTACACCTACTGAAAAACGCGGTTTGCGCTGGGCTATGTTTACCATCATTGCTTTTACAGCCATTTTATTATGGGGGCTTATTCCCGCTGATGGATTTCTGCGCGATGCCCAAACCGGAGGCATCCTTAAGTCGCCTTTCATGTCGGGTATTGTTGCGCTAATATTCGTGAGCGCCGCCCTGGCAGGTATCGCCTATGGCATGGGTGCCGGCACTTTTAAGAACGACTCTGATGTAATGAAGGGCATGTCGAAAAGCATGGAAACGCTGGGTTCATATATCGTATTGGTATTTTTTGCTGCACAGTTCGTTGCCTATTTCAACTGGACCAACCTCGGGCTTATCGTGGCTGTATCGGGTGCTGAAGGCTTGAAGGCTTCAGGTCTCGGGCCTATACCGCTTATGTTGTCGTTCGTATTGGTATCAGCGGCTATCAACCTAGTTATGGGTTCGGCTTCCGCCAAATGGGCCATTATGGCTCCAGTATTTATTCCAATGTTCATGCTCCTGGGATACTCGCCTGAGTTTACCCAAATGGCCTACCGCGTGGGCGATAGCGTTACCAATATCATCTCACCTATGATGTCGTATTTCGCGCTTATCGTGGCTTTTATACAGCGCTATGATAAGAAGGCAGGTATTGGTACGGTCATATCCACCATGTTGCCTTATTCTATCGTATTCCTTATCGGGTGGTCGCTATTGCTAATACTCTGGATACTTCTGGAGCTGCCCATAGGTCCGGGTGCGTCCATGTACATACAGGTAGGGCAGTAGTTGCTTAATACTATTCGTACGCTTTTCATAGTGAGCGAACCTGCTAAGGCTTTGTAATTGAAAAGGCCAAGGGAATCTATTTTGTCCAATACCGCCAGGGCGTACAGCAAGGTTAAATAATGCTCAGGGGTCAGGGTAGAGCGTTGATACGGGCGGCCTTTGGATTGAGATGCAATAAGTGGTTTATAGTCGCCGCAGAGAAAAAATAGTTCATTTTGGCGCTGGCCCCGGCAAACCCAATCATCAGCGTACCGCAAGGAATTTAGCATGGATCATTCAGTTGTAACCCGATGGTGAATCTTACTTCAGCTTCCAATAATCAAGACCCCACTATACCAAAAGCGAACCCCGGAAACCTCTGGCAGCGTAATATGATTCGGCTCCGTTATGATACCAAATACATTTCCGTAGCGGTAATCGCCAAATATTGCACATCCTAGCTTTCGAATGTCGGTGGGGGTCATTAACCAGCTCGATGTTTTGGTATCGTGTGGAGCGAATATTTGCAGGTGCCGGTATTGTGCTTCTGTCAATAATTCAATACCGATTGCTACAGCCCAATCGAGCGCGCTGTTTTTTGGTTTGTTTTCTTTCCTTGAATGGAGCGCTAAGCCATCGTAGCATAGACTTCCGCGGCCGGAAGGACTTTCGGTAGCACAATCAAAAAAAACATATTGCCCAATGTTCTTATCAAAATCCACAACGTCGGGTTCGCCGCCGGTTTTTTCCATTTCATTGAGCGCCCAGAGTTTGTCGACATTGGCTTCAAGCCTTGCACGCACCTTTGGCCAATTGATGTTTTGATGGCGGGCCATGTTTTGCTCAAAACGCACTTTCAATGCATCAATCAACTCATGTTGTTGTGCTGTGGATAATGTTCTGTTGGCGCTGGTTGTCATCGTTCAAAATTCTGTGAATTACTTGACGCATTGAATTACCATGCTTAGCAATTTGCTTCAATTCAAAACTAGTGGAAATTAATTTATCCTTTTCAAGTAAAGAGGACTAAAGCCAATATCGCGGATACTGATGATGCCGTATACCATATCGCCCTTTTGAATTTCGCGGTAAGCAAGTTGTATTGGTTCAATTCGCTGAGCATTTTTTTATTTGCCGAAGAAGCGGTTACCATATTGATTAAAGTGACGGACGGCCCAAGCACCAGGCCAACCGGATACGTTTCCGAAGTTGTTTCGGTTGTTACAGTAAGGTTCACAAACGCAAGCGAGAGATACGGCAGGTAAGCGGCAGCATGTTGCTTCAGCAAAGCTTGGGTTTCGTCCGGTTGCAACGTCATTAGTTTAATCTGTCCTGAATAAAAATCTGTATTGCAACCAATGACAATGGTGGTATCCGAATGGTTGGTAACCTTTACTGCTACGGGTTTTAATCCCTTCTTGAGTTCTTTACGGGCATATTTTTTGTTTCCTTTTGTACGCAACACATCGTATTTGTACGATAACTCCAACCCATCATAATTTTCTGTTGCATTAAATTTCAACGCCGAAGGGTTTATGGGTTTATAGAACGAGGCACATCCTGTAATCAGAATGACCGAAATCAAAAACGAAATATTTCTGAAGCTTTTCTTCAAAGTTTGTGTCATTGGCATTCCGTAACTCGGTATCAAAGTAAACTCCAAATTTGCTGAAAACTATATGGTCAAAAAAAGCTTTCGTTTTTTTTTTTTAGGCAAAAGCGAATTTGAAATATGGTCGGCAAGATGCTTCAACTCAAAAATATCGGAAATTAATTGATCCTGCCATTCATCTTATTGTAGCCGTGTTCTTACCAAAACATGGTATACAGCAACCCCAGTACCAATACAATCCCCATAGAGGCGATATTGAAAGCCGGGCCGGTTTTGAAAAGATCGGTACCGAAAATAATGGCTTTGGGTGAATTTTCTTTGCTTTCAACCAGTGAAAGCGAAACAATAAGGGCCGAGAGAATTAGGAATACCAAACCCATTTGGTCGAGAAATGGCATGGAAGGAAACAAAAGGTCTATGGCAATGCTCACGGGCACTGAAGCAATGGCCGACCAAAGTGCCGCGGTTCCTGTGGTGCGTTTCCAAAACAAGCCAAACATAAAAAGCACTACAATTCCAGGGCTCACATAGCCGGTGTATTTTTGGATAAACTGAAATATTTGTTCTTCACCGCCTAGCAGCGGCTGCGCCACAATTACCGCAATAGCCACCGAAATTACACCAACGAGCCGTCCGATATTTACAAGTTTTTTCTCCGATGCTTTTGCGCCAAAAAATGGTTTATATATATCCATTGTAAATATGGTAGCAGTGCTGTTCATCATAGAACTAAGCGATGAGAGCGCCGCCGCTATGAGTGCTGCAAAAGCCAACCCCCGCACCCCAACAGGCACCAGATTGCCAAGCAGCCATGGATATGCGGCATCGGGACGCTCAATATCAGCCTGCATTACAAAAGCCGCTATGCCCGGTATTACCACAATAAGCGGAATGAGCAATTTAAGAAACCCCGCAAAAGCCAATCCTTTCTGGGCTTCCTTTATATTTTTTGCGGCAAGCGCCCGCTGAATGATGTACTGATTACAACCCCAGTAACTCAGGTTTGCTATCCACATACCGCCCACCAAAACGGTAAGGCCGGGCAAGTCTTTGTAGTAGGGATTCTCTTTACTCAGAATCATATCAAATTTATCAGGGGCCTCAGTATACAATAATTTCAATCCGCTCACCACACCGTTGCCGCCGCTTACCGCGTTGAGCGCCAAATAGGTTGTAACCAATCCACCGAAGATGAGAAATACCACCTGCACCACATCTGTCCACGCTACTGCCTTCAATCCGCCGTAAATCGAATAGGCCACCGAAATAACAGCAAGTCCTATAATTGACTGGAGCATGCTAATGCCCAGCACCACACTGAGCGCCAGCGATGAAAGGTATAGCACCGTAGTAAGGTTTACAAAAGTGTAAAGCAAAACCCAAAATACTGCAAGGATGGTTCGGATTCGGCTGTCGTAGCGCAATTCGAGAAACTGTGGCAGGGTGAAAATCTTCTTTTCCAGAAAAATGGGAAGAAAATACTTGGCTACAACAATGAGTGTAAGCGCCGCCATCCACTCATAGCTTGCTATGGCAAGCCCCAGCGCATAGCCCGAACCCGACATGCCAATAAATTGCTCTGCAGAAATATTTGCTGCAATCAACGAAGCGCCGATCGCCCACCAGGGTAAGGCATTGCCGGCTAAAAAATAATCTTTCGAATTCGTTATATGACCCTTCTTTTCCCGCGAAATCCAAAGTCCAAAGGCAACAATAAAAACACAATATCCTCCGAAAATGACAAAATCCAGTGTAGAGAAATTCATCTGATCAAGTTTTTGATTAATAAACAGAGTAAATCACTTTTGCAAACCATACCAAGGCAGGTGCAAGTATAGCAGGTATTTTGTGTGTTCGATAAACACATTTCAATTATGCGGAATATTTTATGTCTAATGGTCTTCGTACAAATACTTAAAAAAGTTTCTATCGAAATTTCCTTTAGGCATGGGCAGGCCATACAAGCGATCTTGGATTGAAAGGCTGATAAGTAAAATTCACCGAATACCAACAAATGGCTGAGAGAAGTAGCGATTCGCCAGCCGCAGTATTTATGCATCTGAATGTGGGTTTCGAATTGATCCGGGCGTTTTAACATATTTAACAGCGGTTCGCTTTTAGAATTGAAAGCCACTAAGACAAGATATTGCGCTGAAGACCAAATGCTCCTTCTGGTTGGGAAATAATATTTTAATACCTACACGTTTCCCAGAATAACTTATCTACATTGCGTCAATTAACAATCGCTTAACTTATCGAAAACCGGATAACCTTTCAGCCATGATTAGGACTTTACTTTCCACCGTATTCGCCTTCATGGTCATTAGCGGTGCAGCGCAAACCAACATCACCGGCGTTGTGAGAGACGCTGATACAAATGAGACTCTTCCGGGGGTAACTATTTACACCAATGCCAGTGGCTCGGGCACTGCGAGTGATATGGATGGCAAATATGCAATCACAACAAAAGCCCAGGACGATTCGCTTACCTTCTCATTCATAGGTTACAAAGCTCAGGCAGTTGCAATTGGCGGCCGCAGCAAGATCGATATTTTGCTGGCGCCTGATGTGCGCATGCTCGATGAGTTTGTAATAGTAGGGTATGGCAAACAGCGCAAGAGCGACCTTACCGGTGCCATTACCACAGTAGGTTCAGAAGAGATAACGAAAGTGCCGGCCAGCAATCCCATGCAGGCCATGCAGGGAAAGGTTGCAGGATTGCAGGTAGGTGCAGCTACAGGTGCGCCGGGCAGCAGCCCCGTGGTAAGGCTCAGGGGTGTGGGTACCTTCAATGATGCATCGGTACTTTACGTAGTTGACGGGGTATTTACTAACGACATCAATTTTCTTTCATCAAATGATATAGAAAGTATGACGGTGCTGAAGGATGCTTCGGCCACAGCGCTATACGGCTCGCGTGGTGCCAATGGGGTTATCGTGGTTGCTACCAAGAGAGGTAAAATTTCAGATGATGGCAAGCCCAGATTTCAATTCGATGCCGAGTATAGCCTGCAAAAACTTTACAAAAAGATCGACCTTCTCAATGGCCGCGAGTTTGCACAGGTACTCAACGTAATCAACCCCGGTACATTCAATAATATTGACCGGGTGTCAAACACCGACTGGCAAGACTTGATATTCAGAGATTTTGCTCCCATGCAATCCTATAATTTTTCACTATCTGGGGCGAGTGAGAAAAACCAATATTACCTTGGTATTGGCTATTTTAAGCAGGAAGGAATTATTCCTAAATCAGATTTTGAAAGGGTTACCATCAAGCTCAACAACCAATACAGCCTCACCGATAAAATCAGGTCAGGGGTGAGCCTTATTGCTACACCAAGCAGAAGTCACGGCGCTCCCAATGTTATTGCAAATGCATACCGTGCCTGGCCTACTGAAGTACCCTTTAATCCCGATGGAAGCTTTGCAGATGTGCTGGGTGGGGGCAATCCACTGGCTACCATAGAGTACACTAACAATGAAACAAACGCATTGCTAAGTCTTGGCAATATGTATGTTGAGTTCGATTTGTTCAAAGGTTTTACCGCCAAATCGAGCCTTGGGTATGAAGTAGAGTACGCGAGCGCCACCTCCTTTACCCCTGTGTTTCGGGTAGGGCCTTTGCAGGAAAATGTGAGCAGTGTGCTTAATAAGTCCAGCTTTCAGCGGTTTAACTGGCTTTGGGAAAACACTTTGGCCTATCAGAAGGAAGTAGGGAAGCACCGTTTTGATGCGTTGGCCGGTATTACTTCTCAGCAAAATAAAAGCGAAAGCATTGGCGGAACTACCCGTTATTTAATTGACGAAGACCCCAATCTCTGGTATCTGAGCTCAGGCGATAATGAGTTTCTAACGGTATTCAATGGCGCTGAAACAACAAGTATTGCTTCCTATCTTTTTAGGGTCAACTACACGTTTGATAACAGATTTCTGTTTACAGGAAATTTCAGAAGAGATGGCAGTTCAAAATTCGGAATTAACAACCGATACGGAAACTTTGGTTCGGTGGCAGTGGGTTGGAACATCATGAACGAATCATTTATGGCAGGGCTTCAGAACAAGATACAAACCATCAAACTTCGTGCGAGCTATGGCACTGTAGGCAATGAAAAAATACCTTGGGACAGGCAGTACACGCTTGTGCAAAATGGTCAGAACGTAGTTTTAGGGCCCGGCGAAACTATTGTAACCGGTGCTTCATATGGCGTAACCGGCAATCCGAATCTGCGCTGGGAAACAACCGAACAAATCAATATAGGTTTTGAATTTGGCGTGCTGAACAACCGCCTTACTGGCGAGATGGACTATTACAATAAAACCACATCTGATATACTTCTCAACCTTCAGAATCCGGGGCATATGGGCAACGGGGCATTTCAGTTTACCACCTACAACGCTGCTAAAGTGCGCAACAGTGGATTTGAGTTTATGCTCAACTGGAAGGACGATATCAACAATGATCTCTACTACGAGGTTGGCGTACTCGGTGCCACGGTAAAAAATGAAGTGCTTAAAATGGGTCAATTCTCCGAATCGAGCGAGCCCATTGCAGCCGGAGCCTTGGGCAATGGCCAGTTGGTAACACTCACGCAGGTAGGAGGGCCCATCGGCGCGTTTTATGGATACCAGGCTATTGGTGTATTTCAGGACGAAGCTGAACTGGCATCATCTCCGAGCCTGCCAAATCAGCAAGTTGGCGACTTGCGTTTTGCTGATACCAACGGCGATGGAATACTCAATGAGCGCGATATGACCCAAATTGGTTCAAATATTCCCGATTTTATTTATGGCTTTAATTTCAATGTTGGCTACAAAGGTTTTTCAGTAGGTATGGATTTTAACGGACAGGTGGGCAATGAGCTGTACAACGGAAAAGACGCTGTGAGACCAGACCAATATAACTATGAAGCCAATGTAGCCGGTCACTGGACAGGACCCGGTACTTCCAATACAGAACCCCGACCTACTGCAAGCGGCGTTAATTATTTACAATCTGACAGGTTTGTCCAAAGCGGTTCTTTCTTCAGGTTGCGCACCGCTACCATCGCGTACCAACTTCCCGATAAACTCCTCGATAATGTGAAAATCCGCAAGGCCTCGGTATACCTGCGCGGAACGAATCTTTTCACCTTTACAAAATACACCGGATATACTCCGGAAATTGTGAGCAACAATGTGCTCAGTTCAGGAATCGATTTGGGAGTATACCCCGTCACTTCCATCTATTCAATTGGTCTTAATATTTCATTCTAAATAAAAACTGCAATGAAAAACCACAATACTCAAATGGCATTTAAACGGGTGTCCACCCTGGCATTTGTTACAACGGCACTCCTTGTAGTAAGCGGATGTTCAAAAGACTTTCTGGACAATCCCCCGCAGGGTTTTCTCACCAATGCAATTTTTCCTGAAAACCCTGAGCAGGCTCAACTTGCCGTAAATGGTATGTATGCCGACCTACGGCAATGGAATCTATATTACGGTGGCTTTCCAATCGTTGATATAATGAGTGATGATGCCCGAAAAGGAAGTAATCCTGGTGACGGAGCTTTTCTGTTGCAATTCGACGAGTTCACCTTTACCGCTGATATAGGTGATATTGCCAATTGGTACACCACCCTATATGAAGCCATCAAATCAACCCACGTAGTAATAGACCGTGTACCTGAAATTGACATGGATCAGACTATAAAAAACAGGCATATCGCTCAGGCGCGCTTTCTAAGAGCATTGCACTACTTCAGCCTGGTGCGCGGCTTTGGCGATGTTCCAAAAGTGGTAAACCTTACACCCGATCCGGGTTTGCCCCGCTCTCCAAAAGCTGAAATTTACAACGAGATCATTATACCCGATTTGTTATTTGCCATTGCCAATTTGCCAACCAAAGCAGAATGGGCTTCGGTAGATCTTGGTCGCGCAAGCAAAGGAGCCGCGCAGGCATTGCTTGCCAAGGCATATTTGTATACCAACGATTTTCCCAATGCAGAACTTCAGGCAATGGATGTAATCAACTCGCAACTTTACGACCTGGAATTTGAATTTTCAAATGCTTTCCTGCCCATAGGCGAGTTTGGCATAGAATCAGTCTTTGAAGTGGGAGCGGTACCATTTGGTACAGGCGCTACAGGCGGTAATCAGTTTGCCAATACGCAGTCGGTACGGGGTAATCCAAACCGCGGATGGGGTTTCAACCGTCCGAGCCTTGACCTTATGGCTGCATATGAATCAGATGATCCAAGAAGAGATGCTTCCATTGTTTTTCTTGGTGAAGTGCTCGATGGAGTGCCGATATTGGGTGATATCAGTACGCCCGATTCCACTTTTCAAAATGGGATACTCATAGAAATAGAATGTTACAATCAAAAAGTATGGGTGCCAGGTAGTTCTACCGAAGAGCCTTTCGGCTACAATGTAAAGGAAATGCGTTATGCTGAAGTGCTGCTTATTGCTGCTGAGGCGATGAACAAAAATGGAAATAGCGGCGGCGCTTTGATGCAACTGAACAAATTGCGCCAAAGGGCAGGAGTAGCGGACATCACCGAGAGCGACCCCGTTGCGCTGCATCAGGCCATTATGCTAGAACGACGACGAGAAATGGCCCTCGAGCAAGAGCGCTTCTTTGATTTGGTGCGCACCGGAATGGCACCGGAAGTTCTCGGCCCGTATGGTTTTGTAACCGGTAAACATGAAACTTTCCCTATGCCAGCAAGTGAAAGAGCATTGAATCCTAACCTGGTTCAGTCAGGCGGATGGTGAAATTATCCCAATTATATCGCTACTCAGCTAATATGTGTTAGCTTTACACACCATAAACCCAAACTTAATCTCTAGTTAATATGAAAATCCAAAAAAAACTATTTGGTATGCTTATGATTGCAGGCCTGGTAGTATTCAGTTCGTGTAATAACGACGATTCAGAAGATACCCCTCCGGGCTTGACGATCAACAGCATGAAAACATCAGATGGTACAGACCTTTATGGAGCTACCAATGCTACCGGTGTTGGTCTTGACCAATCAGTAGTGATTGTATTCAGCGCTGCTGTTGATGCTACTTCACTTGCCGCTGTAGCTATAATGAACGGAAGCACAGCAGTTGCTGCTTCAGTAACTGCCTCAGGCAGCACAGTAACCATTGATCCTACTGACAATCTATTTGGCGGAACAATTTACACTGTGAAAGTGCAAGGTGTGAAGTCTACTGCCGGCGCCACTGCATCAACTGTAAATGTAAACTTTACTACTTCAGGTATTGGCTTGGGTACTGCGCCGCAGGCGGGCAATCAGCGCATGTATCTCCAATTGAATGGCAATATTGTCGACGTCACTGGAAATGCTACATCTGAGTTCGTTCAAGTAACTTATGCAGCAGACCGTTTTGGCAATCCAAATTCTGCAGCTAATTTTGGCGGATCAGTTGGGGCAGTAGGTACAGGTGATATTGTTGAATTGAGCGGAGATAACTTTTTATTTCCAAGTATGACTTACAGTCTTTGGGTGAAAATTGACCATGCAGACTATCCACTTGGTGGGGGCAAAAGAGTTTTTGGTATCGGAGCAGAACGAGGTTATTTTCTGGAGTTCGGTGATAATGGTGTTGCTTGGATGAAAGTAGCTACGAGCCATGAAGTCAATCCTGACCCGGGAAATATTAATTATGCCACAGCTTGGGGAGATAACATAAATGGAGGCGGTAACGTTGGCGATGCTACATTGGTAAACTATCAAGGCTCTATTTCAAATGACATTATGACAAGCAACAATTGGCATCAGATTGTGATGGCTTATGATGCAATCACAGCAACAAAATCAATTTATGTTAATGGGACATTAATCACTCAATACAACCTAAGTTGGAATCCAGATCCGGGTTTCTTGTTTAACATGAAAAACCTGTCATTTAATGATTTGGATGGTGCAAATCCTGTTGTAGGTCTTGATAAAACGCTAACCTTAGGCTTTACTTCAAGTCGCGCCAATACTTCTACTGGTTGGTCGATATACATGAATGAGCAAAATACCTTTAAAGGTGTTATGGATGACTTCCGAATTTGGGATGTAGCTCTTACCCAACAACAGGTACTCCAACTCTTCGACGCTGAAAAAGTGCAATAATTTATTGCTCTGAATTAATTGATTTTTTTAAGGGGGTTTCTTCGCTGAAACCCCCTTAATTATTTAAATGAATACTATGAAATCGCAGGTCTGTTTTGCATTCATTATCGCCGTAATGCTATTTGCAAGCTGCAAAAAGGATGATGATGCGCCCCCTCACGTAAATCCTGGCCCTTCTGATACTACCTATGTGCTCACCCTTACAAGTGTAATTGTAGATCAGGTTAATTTTTTCGGTGCAGGCAGGATTATGAATATTGACAGATCTTTTCCCGCCACCATTAAGTTTAACAGACCCGTGGACCCGGCCACCCTTACACCCACAAATTTGCGCGTAGCTGCTCCGGGCGTCAGTGCCCAACTTCAATGGGAGCTTAGCGACAGCAACCGCACCATAACCATCACTGCCACGGAGCTGCTCAAGCATCTGCAGAAGTACACACTCTTTGTCACCGAATCAGTAAAGGGAATGGAAGGCGAAGTATTTTCAGGCCATTCACGGGCATTTTACACGGAAGTGGATACCACACCAAAATTTCCGGTAATAAGCGATGAAGAACTGATGACCCTGGTACAGGAACAAACTTTTAAATATTTCTGGGACTTTGGCCACCCCGTCAGCGGACTTGCCCGCGAGCGAAATTCATCTGGAAATACGGTAACAATTGGGGGGTCAGGATTTGGAATTATGTCGATTCTGGTGGGTATCGAACGCGGTTTTATTTCTCGAAGCGAAGGCGTAGACCGCATCAATACCATTGTAGATTTTCTTGCCACTGCTGATCGTTTTCACGGGGTGTGGCCCCACTGGATGGATGGCAATAATGGAGTAACCCAACCATTTAGCGCAAATGACGATGGCGCCGACCTGGTAGAGACGGCATTTATGATTCAGGGACTGCTCACCGTGCGCCAATACCTCAATCAAGGCAACTCATTTGAAGCTTTGCTGATCGGCAAAATCAACATACTCTGGGAAGAAGTAGAATGGGATTGGTTTACCCAAGGGCAGAATACGCTCTATTGGCATTGGAGCCCCAATAACGGCTTCATCATGAATATGCAAATTAAAGGATACAACGAAGGGCTTATCGTATACTTTCTTGCTGCGGCATCGCCTACACACCCAATTACTCAGGAAGTTTACCACAACGGCTGGGCTAGCAATGGCGGTATGGTCAATGGTAATAATTATCTGGGCTACAACCTTCCGCTGGGTTATGCCTACGGCGGGCCGCTTTTTTTCGCCCATTACTCATTTCTGGGCCTCAATCCCAACAACCTTCAGGACACTTATGCAAATTACTGGACTCAAAACGTAAACCATACGCTGATAAACCGAAAGTTTTGCATTAACAACCCCAATAATTTTGTGGGCTATAGCGTCGATTGCTGGGGTCTCACCGCAAGCGATAACCATACAGGATATTCAGCTCATTCACCCACCAACGACTTAGGAGTGATTACACCTACAGCAGCGCTCTCGTCGATGCCCTATACACCGGAAGAATCAATGGATGCCATGCGCTTTTTTTACTATACCATTGGCGACAGGCTGTGGGGTCAGTATGGTTTTTACGATGCCTGTAATTTTACCGAAGGCTGGGTGGCAAATTCTTTTTTGGCTATTGACCAGGGACCTATTGTTGTGATGATAGAAAACCACCGAACCGGATTGCTCTGGAACCATTTTATGTCGGCACCTGAGGTGGCTACTTCAATGAATCTATTGGGATTTTCAAATTAAGCAAATGATTGTAGATTAAATGCCCGAACCTGCATTATGAAGTTCTCTGTCATTTGGTTTAATCTTGCAACTGTAGCTAACATAGCTGCCTGCGGTGGCAATGGGGTAGAGCAGGGCGTTGCATACATTTCACAAGCTCCAGACAGCTCGTCATTCTCCATAATTTCTGATGATTCATTGCTTACCCTTTTACAACGACAATCATTCGGCTATTTTTGGGAAGGTGCTGAACCTGCGTCGGGCATGGCACCGGAGCGCATCCACATGGATGGGGTGTATCCGCAAAACGACAAGCATATTATAACATCAGGCGGTAGCGGAATGGGTATGATGGCGATTCTGGTAGGAGTGGAGCGGGGTTTCATTACCCGTCAGCAGGCCGTTGAACGGTTTGCTATTATGGTCCATTTTCTTGAAAAAGCTGACCGCTTTCACGGGGCCTGGCCGCATTGGATGGACGGTGAAACGGGTACAACAAAACCCTTCAGCAAAATGGATGATGGTGGCGACCTTGTGGAGACTTCTTTTCTCGCTGCGGGACTGCTTACCGCGAGAGAATATTTCAAGGATGGAAATGATGAAGAAAAAATGCTGGCAAGCAGAATGGATCAGCTATGGCGCGGCATTGAATTCGACTGGTATACCCACGGCAAAGAGGTGCTTTATTGGCATTGGAGCCCGAATTACGAATGGCAAATGAACTTTCCTGTGGGTGGGTACAACGAGTGCCTCATCATGTACGTGCTTGCTGCATCATCGCCCACACACCCTATAGAAAGTGCAGTATACCACAAAGGATGGGCGAGAAATGGAGAAATTAAATCAGAACAAAAATACTATGACCTTGACCTGATACTCGATCATTACGAAAGCAATGACGATCCTGTAGGGCCGCTGTTTTGGGCGCACTACTCGTACCTTGGGCTCAACCCCAAAGGACTTCATGATACCTATGGCGACTATTGGAAGTTGAACCAAAATCATGCTTTGGCCCAGTACCGTTATTGCGTCGACAATCCCGAACAATACAAAGGCTATGGCAAGGATTGCTGGGGCCTCACATCCAGCTACAGCATACGCGGCTATGCCGGCCACCGTCCGGGCCATGATATTGGAGTTATTTCACCTACGGCAGCCTTGTCATCATTTCCCTACACCCCGAAGGAGAGTGCGGATTTTCTAAAGTTTCTTTACGCACCTTCACGCGATAGCCTCATTGGCACTTACGGACCTTATGATGCATTCAGCTTTGAGCACCATTGGCTGCTGCCGCGCTACCTCGCCATCGATCAGGGGCCCATACCCGTGATGATCGAAAACCACCGCACCGGATTTATTTGGAACCTGTTTATGCAAGCTCCTGAAGTAAAAAAAGGATTAATCAAACTTGGATTTAGGTATGAATAAGTGCCTTCTCTCTGCTGCTTTGCTGTGCAATATTGGCGCTTCGGCGCAAACGGAAAACGCTGGCATCGGTACCTATTTTTCTTACGGAAGTTTTGCCCAAAAGAGCGACACATTAAATTACCGCATCATCAAACCCGAAGATTGGGACGTATCGCAAAAGTACCCCCTTGTAATATTTCTTCACGGTTCTGGTGAGCGTGGCGGTGACAATGAAGCACAACTTACCCACGGTGCTGATCTTTTTGCAGCGAATAGAAATAAGGTTCCGGCTTTTGTGGTGTTTCCACAATGTATGGCTGGAGATTACTGGGCTGTAGAAAATGTAGAACAGTTGGCCAACGGGCGAATTTTTACTTTTCCGGAGCGCGAAAAGATGAACACAAGTCTCGGATTGGTTTATTTGCTCATCGATAGCTTACAGTCGCTTTATCCAGTTGATGCTTCACGAATCTACGTTATGGGCATGTCCATGGGCGGCAAGGGCACCTACGAACTTGTGTCGCGAAGACCTGATACATTTGCCGCAGCCATTGCTATATGCGGTGGTGGCAATGAAGCTGCTGCCGCCAAATACGCGACCAAAACACCCTTCTGGGTTTTTCACGGTGAACAAGATGACGTAGTGCCGCCTGCGCTCTCAGTCGCCATGGCGCGAGCGCTTGCAAAAGCAGGTGGCAATCCGAAATTAACACTTTATCCAGATGCCAATCACAACAGTTGGGACCGGGCATTCTCAGAACCCGATTTGCTTAATTGGCTTTATTCTCACAGTAAATAAATACCTATGAATAAGAAAGTATCGCTGCTCATTGTCATCTCCTTCTTTGCACTTACTTCACATGGTCAGAAGAAGCTGAAATTAGATCCAAAAGGAAAATCTGAAAAGGAATTTATTGGCGCGCTGCTCAATCAAATGACCCTGGAAGAACGCATAGGTCAACTTACACTCTACACCAGCGGATGGGATATTACAGGCCCTTCCTTGAATGAGAATTATAAAGAAGAACTGAAATCGGGCCGTGTAGGGGGGCTTTTCAATGCCCATGGTGTGAAGTACAATACCGAATTGCAGAATATAGCGGTGAAAGAAACCCGTCTCGGTATTCCATTGCTTTTCGGATACGATGTTATTCACGGACACAAAACCATATTCCCTATTCCATTGGCCGAAGCCGCATCGTGGGACCTTGCACTGATAGAAGAATCGGCAAGGCTCGGAGCCAAAGAAGCCGCTGCATCTGGACTCAACTGGACCTTCAACCCGATGGTCGATATAGCCCGCGATCCAAGATGGGGGCGTGTAGCAGAAGGGTCGGGTGAAGATACTTATCTCGGAAGCCTTATTGGAGTAGCCAAAATTAAAGGGCATCAGGGAAATGACCTGAGCGACCCTTTTACCTTGCTGGCCTGCGTGAAGCATTTTGCGGCATATGGTGCTCCACTTGCCGGAAGAGATTACGGAAGTGTAGATATGTCAGAGCGCACCTTGCGCGAAACGTACCTGCCGCCTTACCAAGCTGCTGTGGAAGCCGGTGTGGCCACCATTATGACTTCTTTCAACGAAGTGGATGGCGTACCCGCGTCGGGCAATTCCTGGTTGCTGCAAAACATACTGCGCGATGAGTGGGGATTTAAGGGTTTTGTAGTTACTGACTACACATCAATTAATGAACTGGTTCCTTTCGGCGTGGTGAATGACCTTGAAGGTGCTGCCCAGCTTGCATTCAGCGCAGGAGTTGATATGGATATGCAGGGAGGGTTGTACAATGCCCATCTGAAAAACCTGATAGAAAAAGGCGAACTCACCGAAGAGCAGGTAAACATTTCGGCAAAACGGATACTTGAAATGAAATGGAGACTGGGGCTTTTTCACGACCCATACCGCTACCTAGACGAAAAAAGAGAAAAGAACATAGTGCGCTCCGAAGAGCTGAGAACCCATGCAAGACTCGCGGCGCGAGAGTCGATCGTACTGCTCAAAAATGAACCGTATAATGGTAAAACTTTGCTCCCCCTCTCGAAAGATGTAAAGAAGATAGCCTTAATAGGCCCGCTTGGCGACAACCAAATAGACCTCCAGGGCTCGTGGCATGCATCAGGTCTTGAAACCGATGTGGTGACCCTTCGCGCCGGTATTCAGCAGGCTGTGCCCAATGCTACTGTTGTATATGCGAAAGGCTGCGATTTTGACGGCAATGACCAAAGTGGATTTGCAGAAGCGCTGCGTATCGCCGGCGAAGCCGATGTGGTAATTCTCGCTCTGGGCGAAAACTATATTCAGAACGGTGAAGCAGCAAGCCGAACCAATATTGACCTGCCTGGTGTGCAAAATGAACTCGTAGCAGCTTTGGCAAAACTAAATAAACCCACCATAGCACTCGTTGGGGCCGGGCGGCCACTGACCATCGCAGAGCTGCATGAGCAGGTGCCTGCAATACTCAATACCTGGCACCTTGGTACTATGCACGGTGCAGCGGTGGCCGATGTGCTTTTCGGCGATTATAACGCTTCCGGAAAAATCACAATGACCTTTCCGCGCAATGTGGGGCAGATTCCGATTTTCTACAACAGCAAAAGACTTGGCCGGCCATTTAACGAAAATGAAAAATACACTTCGAAGTATATAGATTCACCCAATACTCCGCTTTACCCATTTGGATATGGACTTAGCTATACCACATTTGAATACAGCAACCTTAGAGTAAGCAATGCTGAAATGCCCATGGGTGGATCGGTAGTGGTATCGGTGAAGGTGCGTAACAGCGGCGGGGTTGATGGCGAAGAAGTAGTGCAACTCTACGTGCAGGATCTTGTGGGAAGTGTAACAAGACCCTTCAGGGAGTTGAGAGGTTTTGAGAAAATAGCTTTAAAAGTGGGGGAGGAAAAGACGGTTCAATTTACCATCAAATCATCTGACCTTGCTTTCTATACCCGCTCTATGAAATTCGAAGCTGAACCCGGCGCTTTCGCTGTTTATCTAGGTACAAACTCTGACGCGACGCTGAGAGGAGAATTTCAACTGAAATAATTGATTTCTTTCAAGTAAAATCTTTGGATGATTTTGGGGAATCAATAAGATAATTTACTTGATCCAGAATTACAGCCTTCGACAACAGGCCGAACGAAATTGTTTTGGCACTGTTTATTCTTTATTGCCAGCAGCTTCACATGTCAGTATTTGCTTGTTGGCTTATCGAACTATACAAGGTGCTGTTTTTACTTCCGGTTGTGCGGAGAATGTTCATTCCCAGCCCCTTTTTTAAGTCTCTGCTTGCAGTTGCTGAAGAAATATCCTTAATTATGTCCTGATAATGTTTGTTCGAAAAACATAAAAATTCAATAAATGAAAAAGAGCTCAATAAATCCGTATGCTTCAAAATTTCTGCCAATGGACAGAATCCTGAAAGCATTGGCACTTAATGTACTGCTGGTCTTAATATCCGGATGTAGTGAAATGAGTAATCAATCGAATGAAATCCTTTATACATCAGAAGAATTTACACTTACAAAAAATGGGGTTCGGCAGGGCGACAATGAAGCGGTAGTACTTTCACCAACCGAAATAAAATCGAACTACGCCAGCCCTGCAAATGCTATTTATTCCAGAACAATACATTTTAAATTTAGCCTGAATGAAAAGGACAATGATTTGCCATTAGGCACCGACCGTAGGCTCACAATCAATGAAGAGAGCGAATCGGAAATATACGTTTTTGGAGTGCCATTAGATCAAAACAGACTGAGCAAGCCCGGTGTGCTTCCGGTAAATTATCCGTTTACTTTCAGGCTCGATATGCGCCCTGTGCTAAATCAATTTGCCGAAAAGGGATATTTTGAAACTGTTGATGGCACCCGCGTGGCTAAAGCAGAGTTCAAAGGTGTGTATATCGCAGGAGGCTCATTGCCACTTTCATGGGATTATGTAGGTCTCGAAGAAAAAGGCTTGCAGCTTACCGATCCTGATCGAGATGGCATTTATACCCTAAGTGTGCTATTGAATCCACAAATTGAAAATGAGCAAAAAGTATGGACCCTCACAAGCGATATCAGCGCATTGCCATCCTTTAAATCAGATGTGGCCATAGTCGATGCCTTGTATAATATGGCTCTGCAGGAAGCTACCCGTGCTGTAGAATCAGACAGTACCTTCCGCACAGGAGCAAAGTGGGAAGGGGTTTGGACGCGCGACATTAGCTACAGCATATACCTCGCTATGGCATACATAAACCCTGAAGTGGCGAAAATAAGCCTGATGAAAAAGGTGCGTAACCAGCGCATCATACAGGATACGGGCTCGGGCGGATCCTGGCCGGTTTCGTCAGACAGGGCCGTGTGGGCGCTCGCCGCATGGGAGGTTTATCTCGTAACCGGCGACCGCGACTGGCTGCAACAGGCATATGCCATTATCAAAAATTCGGCTGATGACGATTATATGAACCTTTACTCACCTGCCACAGGAATGTTCAGGGGCGAGTCGTCATTCCTCGATTGGCGGGAGCAGACTTACCCCAAGTGGATGTCAAATATGGACATCTATACATCAGAAAATCTCGGGACAAATGTCGTGCATTACTGCGCTCATACCATACTTGTGCATATGTCGGCATTGCTTGGCATGCCTTACGGAGTATACGCAGCACGCGCTGAAGGCATCAAGCGCGGCATAAACGAGTTTCTCTGGCTTGAAGATGAAGGTTACTATGCACAATATCTCTACGGGCGGCAGCACCTGCGGGCATCACCGCGCTTCGAAGCGCTCGGAGAAGCGCTTTCTGTGATCTTTGATATTTCTTCGCATGCACGCGCCAGAATGTTGATTGCAAAATCGCCACTAACCCCGTTTGGCACCCCTTGCATTTACCCTCAGATACCCGGTATACCGCCGTACCATAACAACGCGGTATGGCCCTTTGTGCAGGCATACTGGAATTTGGCTGCCGCCAAAACCGGCAATGAGAAAGTGCTGAACCATGGCCTTGCGTCAATATACCGTGCAGCGGCACTGTTTCTCTCCAACTATGAGAATATGGATGCATCAACCGGAGATTTTAAGGCAACTGAAATCAATTCGCACCAAATGCTCTGGAGCATTGCAGGCAATATTGCGATGGTGCACCGGGTATTTTTAGGGATGCAATTTGAACCCGAAAAACTCATTTTTCACCCTGTAATTCCTGAGGTTTATGGCGGCACCTTTCAGCTTTCAAATTTTCACTACCGAAATGCGGTACTCGATATTACTGTGGAAGGATTTGGGAACGAAATCGCCAAAGTATCAGTGGACGGCAAGGAGGTTGACAGCGCTGAAATACCGGCTAGCATCGCAGGTAATCATCGCATCCATATTATTATGTCGAATAAAAGATTTATAGAAGCTGGTGCAAACTTAACAGCCAATGCCTTCAGCCTTCCTAACCCTATTGCCAAATGGAGCGGCGATACCCTTCAGTGGCGCTGTATTGATGGAGCCAAAGTGTATTCAATTTTCCGAAATGGAAAGCAAATAGCTCAGGTGAAAGAATGTGTTTATATCGTTGCTGCGGATGATACGCATTCTGAATATGCCGTCACTGCCATTGATTCGCAAAATTTTCAATCATTCACCAGCGAACCTTTGGTACTCGGTGGCAAAGTAAACACCATAGAAGTTGAAGGCTTTGCGGCAAAGTCAAATGCCAGCTACCTGAGCTTTACGGGCAAGGGTTTTGTTGAACTTTCTACTGCGGTAAATAAGGTGGTAGATATACCGCTCAAATTGGAGCCGGGTACCTACATTGTTGATGTAAGATACTCCAATGGTAGTGGGCATATAAACACCGACAATAAATGTGGCTTGCGTTCGCTCTATTTGAATGGCGATTATGTGGGCCCGGTAGTAATGCCTCAGCGCGGCCTGGATGAGTGGTCGGATTGGGGTTATTCAAACTCGAACACGGTTGTTTTGAGCGGAAAAATTGACACCCTAAAAATTGCGCTTGAGCCTTGGAATACCAATATGAATATAGACGTGAACAGGGCAATGATTGATCATATAAGGCTGCTCAGAATATACGCGCCCTGAGTATTTCAGCAAGCTGCGATAGCCATACAAGGGCTTCAAGATTATCACTTTCTCCTGCTCGCTACTTTTTATGGCGGCTTTTATTATTTGCATCACTTTTATTCCCTGATGAGCCGATAACTGCAACATATTATCGTTCTGAATGGCAAGGTACACGCCGCTAAAGAAACAGTAATAATTACCTGGCAATGTGGGGATGGTTTTGCGAACCACTTGCAAAAATTCAAAGGTGGTTTGCTCTTTTTCACTGAATTATAAACGAAAAACGGATCAACTTTAAGGCCGATTGCTTTTACTACCAATGATGACAAACCGCGGACATACCATAATTGTATTGTTACTTTTGACTTCTTAAAACTTCTTTTCCCCATGGATTTAAAATCAGGAATGCCCTATTGGTTGCTTAAGAATGGCCTGCCGAAGGAGTACCCCGCACTCTCAGCCAATCTGGATACCGAAGTGCTCGTGCTAGGCGGAGGCATATCTGGCGCCCTTTGCGCCTACCATTTTGCGAAAGCAGGAATAGGCACTGTGCTTATTGACAAGCGAAGTGCGGGAATGGGAAGTACTGCCGCGAGTACCTCGCTCCTCCAATATCAAATTGATGTTTCGTATACCGAATTGTCCGAAAAGATCGGTGCATCAGATGCCACGTTGGCTTATCGCCAATGCAAAGAGTCCATAGATTACCTGCAGAACGTAGCCCAAGAAATTGGGTTTTGGGGCTTGAACCGAAGGCCTACGCTGTTTTTCGCTTCTGATAGAGACGGGGTGAAGTTGATTGAACGGGAGTACGCTGCGCACAAGGCTATGGGCTTTGACGTGCAGAAATTAGAGAAGGCAGAAATCAAGGAGCGATTTGGATTTGGATCGGCATTGGCCTTGCAGAGCCAACACAGCGCAGAGACGGATGCCTATGCCTTCAGCCAGGCTTTGCTTGAAGCAGCGCAGGGATTGGGGGCGAAAGTGTTTCAACGCAGCGAGATCACCAGAATCAAAGAAGGAAAGGCGGAAGTCTCCGCCGGTACCAGCGATGGGGTGAAAGTAAAGTGTCGCCACCTTGTGCACGCAACAGGTTACGAAGTGGATGAAAAGCTTTACCGCAACATTGTAAAATTACAGAGCACGTTCGCATACGTTACAGAGCCAATAAATCCAGAACTCCTTTGGTGGAAACGCAGCCTTATTTGGGAAACAAAAGAGCCTTATCTCTATATCCGAACCACGGCCGACAACCGCATACTTGTAGGCGGGGGCGATGAGAATCACAACAACCCTGAAAAGCGGCAACGCCAGTTGCCTGGAAAAGTAAAAAGTATCCATAAAAAGTTTCTCAAGCTTTTTCCACAACTCAAAGCGGCCCCTGAATATTGTTGGGCTGGAACTTTCGGCTCCACAAAAGATGGACTTCCCTACATCGGAAGCATCGAAGGCCGACCGCGACAGCTTTATGCACTCGGTTTTGGCGGCAATGGAATTACCTTCTCGGCGATTGCAGCCAAGCAACTCACAGCCCATCTTTTGGGAAAACCTGAAGAAGGCGCGCATCTGTATCGATTCGGAAGATGAGCCCTGCGATTCTTCCCAGCCTTTGCCAGATATTACGAAGACTGCTGTGGGCATGGTGGCTTGTGCTTTTGCTTTTAGCGGCTACTTCGATTCAATTTCATTTGTATCCATGTGCTTGGCAGGAATAATAAATGAATGTGCTTAAGTATTTCGGGTTTCACTACCGGTTCTCAATTGTTTAAAATTTTCATCAAAACCAGTTCTTCCGGTTCGAAGATATCGTCTTCGCGGCCATACTTTTTGACGATGTCATCGAAACCTGGCTCGCAAGCGGATGTTAAAATTTTGGGGTGCAAGTATGAACTTCGGCATACTGAAGGCGTATTTCCCAAGTAGCTGGCCACCAATTTCACCAATGTAGTTATAAATTTTAAACGCGGATTATCGCTTACTGCTTCGCAAGCTGCGGGATGGTATTTAATAGCCAAGGCATTGGCCCCCCATGTTCGGAAGTCTTTAGCCGTAAAGTTTTGTCCATCCGAAATTTCACGTAAGTACGCATTCACATCAGTCGAAGAAATGGTGTGTAAGCTACCGCCTTCTTTGTATTTTAATAGGCTATGGCCAGGCAGCTCGCTGCAGCGTTGAATTAATTTGCAGAGGC
This sequence comes from Flavobacteriales bacterium, assembly GCA_038207425.1. GTDB lineage: Bacteria > Bacteroidota > Bacteroidia > Flavobacteriales_D > Cryomorphaceae > JBBQZU01. The sequence goes on from JBBQZU010000006.1 coordinate 110,550, forward strand.
GTTTGTTTTCAATACCGACCTTCCGGCTCACACCTTTTTTTCCGATGAATTCCAAGTGCAGCCCTTCTTTATCAAACTTCAAGTGCTTTCGGCGCAGGGTGGTAAGTCCAAAAGATTTGTTGCGGCGGGTATAGTAAGCATTTCCTACCCGAATGTACCCTTCGTCCAAGATGGCCACTGCCAGGGCAAGTGTCTTTTCCTTACACCAGCCGCGTTTTCGCAAATCGGATTCATACCGCTCCCGAATCTGTGGAAGTGCTTTACCAAAATCCATAAGGTGTAGAAATTTTTCGCCAGCGCTATAGGTTGTCCACTCCGGGTGATATTTGTATTGCTTTCTGCTTTTATCGTCTCTACCGGTTACTTGCAAGAATCCTTGTGGATGCAAGCAAATCCACACAGCGCTCCACGCTGGCGGTACCACCAAATTATTGATCCGCTCTTTTTCAGTTCGATCCTTTATCAATGTATTATCTGGGAGGTAATAAGAGAAACCTTTACCGCTCCGCTTTCGCGAAATCCCCGGGTCTTCATCGCTCACATACACCAATCCGGGAGGCAACATTTCGGCTGTCATAATGTATTCTTTTCAATTCGTGTATTCCAAAAGAATGCCGACAACCGATAGGTGATGTTGAGTGGTACTAGGTCACTCAGATAACCTGCGCGGTTTTTTTCCAAGCAACTGGCATTTGCATTCGTTTGCCTTGGCGGTGATGTTTTGTCATTCCAAATTAATCTTCCCATTATCGAACAGATATACACTTAGCGCCTGTGAATAGAGTACCTGAGTGCGGCTACGAAAACTGCACCTCCGATTATATTCCCGACAACCGTCAAAGCTAAAGTGCTCAAGTAGACGCCCAAATTGGGGTCGATGGTATGGATCATACCTGCAACAAGTTCTACCGTGCCAACTACGCAATGGTGGAGTTTGCCATAACCGATAACGAATGTAATCAAGGCAATTAGAAATATGCGACTGATGGTTTCTTGCGCACTTGTAAGGAGCCAACCCAAAAGACCCATCATCCAGCCTGCCATCACAGCGCTGCCGCCTATAATGTACCACTGCGGCCTCATCATTGCTTCTGCAAAAGAAACCAGGGATTCTGCACTTATTACCTTATGTGTAGGCCCAATCCAGCTAATGATGAAAGCAAAAAGTGACCCTCCGATGATATTTCCAAGAAGCACAAAGCCCCAGAGTTTTACCAATTCTTTAAATGCTACGCTTCCTTTCAAAAACGGGATCATGGCGAGCGAAGTTTGCTCGGTGAAAAGTTGGCTTCCCCCAATAATTACAAAAATAAAGCCCAGTGGATAGCCCATTGCTACGACCATATGCAACACTTCTTCGCTGAGCTTATCGTGAAAGGTAGTGTAGAGCAACCCCATTAAAACCACCGAAAATCCAATTTCCAACCCTCCGGCAAAGGCGCTGAGAAAAAGGCCCGATCGACTTCTTCGGTACTCGAGAAGGCTGGAACCATATTGCTCCAGAAGCACGTCTTCAGTTTCTTTGGGGCTATCTGACATATATAAACGATTTAAATGAATTGCTTCAATATAAAGAATAATTATTCAAACTAAACCCGTTAACTGCATTTGGGTTTAAAAATTTTGGTAGTCCGCTTTCACTCACAACATAAATAAATCTCGTTGTTGAGTTGTTGTTTTACAGTCAAATTACGACGAGATGAAGATAGTAGAATTCAACCAATGATTTCGAAAAGAGCACAGTTGCCGTGCATATAGAAAACGTAACGCGAGTAAGAACTTGATATCTCCGAGGTATCGGCCAAAAGTGTGTTGGAAACCAACGCAATTGGCTTCATTTCGGTTATCAATACAATTGTGTGGTATGTATTTTCAGAACCGCCAACCCGTGTTCATGAGATACATCAGAATGGCCTATAACGAAGTGTCAAAGAAAGATGTGAGCGCACATGAAAGGCGGTGACAATTAGCAATGAAACCCTGATGTGGTTGTACATGGCAAAGCGCATTGCCAAGCGCATCCTGCTGGGGATTTGCCATCAGACCAGGGGCATATAGCTGCAATTAAAGCTTGATGAGTTTTGCTACAAACTCAACAGAAGGTATTTTGGTGATACAGTTTTTGAGAGAATTGCCATCGCTATTGGTCAGAGCGAATAAAAACAAACGGGCTTAGATAGAATATTAAAAGAAATTGATGGAATGGTGTAAGAAATATAGCCCATTCTCCCACCAACTTTGTATCTCAAATCAAAAAACTTAAACTCATGAGTACAGAAAAAAATTCCAACGCGACAAAAGCCAACAATTCAGCGCGAGATTCGAATAATTCAAAAAACACTTCTTCAGCTAAGGGTGATGGCCGCAAGGATGACAAGAATGAGAAGAAATCACCGCAATCTATTTTGGCTAAAGTCAACAAATCTTCTTCATCTAAAAGCTCTAAATAGAACTCACCGTATCAAAGCTTGAACATTACAAACAGAACGACGTCCGGAAAGTGCCACGACGATTATCAAATGGCGTTGAATGGAAGTTGTGAAGTATAATGAATCCTAAAAACAAAAACAATGGAGAACGAAAAAACGATTGCTGCTTTAAATAAATTGGTGGTGATTAACAACGACAGAATAGAAGGTTATAAGACCGCTGTTAAGGATACAGATCAGTCTGACCTTAAGGGTCTTTTCACAACCTATCTCACAACGAGCGCACACATCAAATCCGAACTGTACGATGAGATCAGAAAAATGGGTGGAGAATTGGAAGAAGGAACCAAAACCACCGGCAAGCTATACCGGATGTGGATGGACCTCAAAGCAGCGCTCACAAGTAATGACCGCAAATCTATACTTGATTCTTGTGAGAAGGGTGAAGCCGTGGCCTTAGAAACCTACGATGAAGTTTTGGAAGACGAAAATGTAAATTTGTCTCCGGCCCACATGATGGTTATCCGTGCGCAGCGAGCCAGGATCAAAGCAGACCACGACGCTGTAAAAGCGATGAGGGATTCGACGGTATCGGTCTAGTTTCTTTATCATCAAATCGGCGAGACGTGGTGCAGCTATGCACCACGTTTTTTTTATGTACACATGGCTGGATGGGTGGGCGTGCATGCACGTTTCGTGAGCACTTCATTGATATCCCTATAGTTATCCCTCTATGAATGCATAACATTTTAGCCTTTAAATGGTAAGAAAAATCTAGATAAAAAGACAATTGATCTTTATAGTAAAGGCAACAAATACGCAGTTATTGTGAAGAATATCCAAATCGGGACTGTCTAAATAACGCTAACCAATATCACCATAAGCAACCATAAAACGAGCTATTAAATAATTTCAAAATATAATTCAAATTGCACAATTATCGGGCGATTGGGCGGTTGCCGTAGCGCACCAAAGAGAGCAGCGAACGAATAGACGATGGTAGCGTTTACAGGGTTTTAGTATTTCATCAACTTCTCAGAAATGTAAAGACTTTTGCCTGCATCAAAACCACTAAGAACATATAATCCAGATGCAGTCTTACACATTGATCCGGATTTCTATCTCAGTTCCTGCTCCACATTACCTTTATCGATAAGCCGGCCCACTGCATCTGTGATGTGAATATAACTCAGGTTGCGATTATTGCATTCTTAAAAACTGTTTATAATATCTTTGCACAGGTTCGGGAAACGCTTCAAGCTAAGTAAGACTGTATGTATGGTCTGAAATCGTTTTTAATTTGGTGCATAATTCTTGTAGTTCTTTATCGAACTGATCATCAAATCCATTTTGCCGACCATACGAACAATTGCAATAATTGTGACAAGGATGGAACTGTAGAGGGACATTCCTTCAATTCTTTATTCAGTTCTTCAATTTTTTGAGTTTCGTAAGTAAGTCTGTTGAAGGGTTTTCATCACCGAACAACACTCCCCACTTTTTAAATTGCTCGGTATGGTCAAAAATTACTTTTAAACTGGCCATAATAGGCAACGATAAAAACATACCACCTATGCCTGCTATAGCGCCTCCTACGATAACGCCAAAAAGGCTCACCAGCGCATTGATTCTTATTTTGGATCCCACAATGGATGGCATAAGTATATTATTATCTAAAAACTGCACCACAGAAATAATGATCAAAACGGTAAATACTGAACCTAAGCTTGGTGAAGCACTAAGGGTCAATAATATACCAATGATATTGCCAAATAACGCCCCAATGTATGGGATGAGATTTAGTATAGCAAAAATAACTGCAATCAGCAGTGCATAGTCAATACCGAAAATCAACAAGGTGCCACCAAGTAAAATAGTCATATATGTAAACTGGATCAGGAGCCCCACGATATAGCTATGGATGATAGATTCCACGCTTTGAATTGCATCGCCTACTTGCTTGCCATCGCCTTGCTCAAACCACATCAGTACAAAGTTTCTTAAGATATTTTTATAATATAAAATCAGAAATGTGTAGATGGGGAATAAAGCAAAAAATATAAATAAGTTGCCTATAGAACCAAATGCATTTTTCAAATAATTGCCTGCAGAATCTAGAAAAGTATTGGTTTGTTGTTTTAAAATTTCGGTCTGTTCAGCCGTGGAGTAGGAAGTTTTGTCACTTAACCAATTACTCAGGACATTCATATGGTTGAGAATATTTTGCTTTATGAAGTCAAAATCATTAATCAATGGTTTGAGTTGGGTGGAGATAAAAAAAACAATAAGTCCAAGCAAAATAATCATCAATAACATGATAGATATAATATTTATGATCTTGGGCACTTTTCTTCGAGCTAAAAATCTGTATATGGGCATTAATGCAATTGATGCGACTAAAGCCATTAGCAAAGGCATGATGATATTTTGCAATTGAATAATTACAAATGCCAATAATACGAGACCCAATAATTCTATGGAGCGTTTTACGGTGGGTGGGAGAAGCGCTGTCATTTTTTGTACCGATTTCTAGGATGTTGTAGCAAGGTAACAAAAATCATCAAAACTGCAAAGAACATATAGAAAGTGTGCAGCCAGCTTACCGCTGAGAGAAATACAATTTGTATTTGTATCCAAATAATTAATATGAAAGCCATATAAATACTGTTTGTCCATGCCCAGTGCATATCATTGAAAAAATTAAATCGCTCCGCAAATCGTAAAGTTGGTTTATTTGGTAAAGCTGCTATCAATAGAATTGACGCAATTCCAAGAATAGAAAACAAAATAATTCCGGGAATGAAAAAGTTTCTAAATGGAGAATTGTCTAGCATTGACAAAGGCATACCTATTAAGGTTCCGTCCGGGGAAAGAATTAAAACTCCCCCACCTCCAATTGCACTTAGGCCGAGAAAGCCCAATATGACAATCAGTATATTTCTGGATGATTTCGTTTTCATGACCATAGATTCTGAACTGCTTCTAATTCCACCATTTTTTAAGTTTTTTCATTTTTAATGCCAGGACGGCGTACCACATATTGAAATCCATAAATTTATAATCTGCGGCCAAAACTTCTGCCCAAAAACCGATTCTTTCTACTCTATTCAAGTGCTTAATTTTTTTCTCTCCATTTCTTCTTTCAATTTTTCAGGAATGGCCCTGCAAGTGAACTGTATAGCATGTTCTAAATGCCAAGAAATACGTTGCTCCAATGTTGGATTTTTTGGCATGGGGAGGGTGAGATGCCATTCTTTATTAGCTTTCATAGCCTATTGTTCCGAGATCGAAACGTTGTATTGAACTTCCTTCAAATTAAATTTACCATAAACAAATTTTCTGTCAGGGTAATGCCAGATAGTTTCTCCATGCGTCATGATATTAATACCATTTATACTTTTATAATTACTCACCGGTGTAGAAAAAAGGTATCCATTTACGTCTCTATCCTTAGAAGAAAAATCAATCAATTGCCCGTAGTCATTAAAGTATAGAATGGCTGATATTGTAATGTCCCCATTTATAAAAGTGGCTTTTACAGAATTGCTGTCAATTGTTTGCCAAGTAACTCGTTTGTCAATCAACGTGGCTGGAGCCATCAAGCACATATCGTTAAAGAGTGTAACTGTTTCCGCTTTGTTCATATCTTTTCCTGTTACTTTTACAACCGAGAATAATCCGAAGAGCCGTATATCCATCATAGCGATTGCATTGCTGTATTTATGATAACCCGGAACGGTAAGGCCTTTTATTATTCCTTTCATGAAAAACAAACGAGTTGGTTCATCAAAAAAATTATATTGTTCGCAGGTAAAGGGGAAAAAGTCCTTTCCTTTTTCTCTCATTTGCCCTTCAAATACAATGCGTATATTTTTTAGTTTTGGCTTGTTGAGTACGCCTGCATATTTCAGATAACCTTGCACAGGCTCGGGTAATGACAATAAATCTGATTCAGTTAGCAATTCTGTTTTTAGTGTATTGGCGCGCTGTAAATTCTCCGTTACATCTCTTTGATATCCTTTTTCGAAATGATAACTCCCCCAGTTTAGTACTAAAGCAATAAGTATAAGGATATTGGCAATAGTGCCAAATCTGGCATCCTTCCAAACAGTAAAAATTAGAATTTGTGAAATGACGACTGCTGTTATACCAAATAACAACCAAATGTCTTTTTTTAAAAGAAATAATATGCCAGTGGCAACGAACATGACAGCCGTCAGCAACCAAAGCATCCCTAGGGGTTTTGAAATGAGGGTGGTAATTTGATAAATGCTACCGTAGTTAAATGCTTTCGCAAACCCAATGAAATGGATTAAACCATGAATAAAGATGATAAAAGCGAAAATGTAGTGAAGCATGATTATTTTTTTTACGGTATTTATGTTTCAGGTATGATAGGTCAGTCTGATAGCGTATTGCTTCCGTTAAGCACATCCTTTCGAATAATTTCTTTAACTCTTTCAGGCTCTTCAAAAATTGGACTATGCGCTGATTGATTAAAAGTGTAGAATCCTTTAACAGGTGCTTGTAACTTTCCCAAATATTCCTTTGCCAAAATGGAGGATACTGTGTAATCATGTACACCGCCAAAAAAATAGACCGGAATTTCCAATTTTGGTACTCGAATCATCAGATTTGTTGACAGTATTTCATTCCAAAGCGAGCTAACACCCGAGTGTGATTTGGCTGCCCACATGTTGTATTTTTCCTTCAATGTGTATTCCGTGCAGGTCAAAGACGGGATAAAGATTCCTGTAATTACCGATCGCATATCATGTGTTGTTCCGATGCCAAGATTGTGCATGGCCTTATCACGTAATTTGAGATATGCATGGGGTATGCTATCGATCACGGATGCATTCTCGAGCTTTCTTACCATTACATTATTTCCTGATTTCTTGTATTGCGCAAGCATATATTCGTAGGCAAGTTGCTCTGATTTAAGTTGATCAGACATTTGGCCCACACCGATATATGCGTAGAATAATTCAGGTGCTTTCGCCGCCACTTGAATCCCTATAAAACTTCCACCTGAGTGCGCCATCATATAAATTTTGTCTTTATTGAAGCGGTTGCGTAAATAGTTCGTCACCGCCAGAGCATCAGCTACCATTTGCTCTAATCTTATTACCGAAGTTGAACTATTGGATTTATAAGAGATTCCGGAGCCACGTTGCTCCCACCAAACCACTGTAAAACAGTCTTCGAGTCCAGTCGGGAATTTTTGACTAAGGAAATACTCAGGCATACCTCCATGAAGAAACAGCAATACAGGATGTGTTTCGTTTTTGCTTTTTATGAACATCCCTTGTTCTACCCCATTGATAGTAACAAAGGTTTTTTCTGAAATAGTGCCTTTTATTATGTTTCCGGTTTGGTCAAGAAATGGCTTTGGCTTGCCAGGGCTGTATGCCAACACTACCCCTGCAAGGATACATACTGATCCGAGTAATATTGTGATTATTGTAGCCACTATTTTTTCCATTTGCTCATTGCTGCATGCTGACACGCAGTTCAACTTTTTGAAGCATTTTCTTTCTGAAATTCTCAGTTGAATTTCTAATGGGTCCGATATAGGTTACTTTCACAGGTTTGATCCCACAAAATTCCAAAGTCGATTTTTTGAGCTGGTTCACGTTAGGCCTTCCGAAAGCAAGCCAGTAATAAATAGGCGGCGTGTCGAGTGTGGTGATGATATGGGCAGTTTTGCCTGCCAATAATTTGTTCCACCAAACCGAGTTTTTCCTGTAGTTAAAGCCAAAACCGGGTAAAAACATCCTGTCAATAAAACCTTTGGTTATTGCAGGAAGGCCACCCCACCAAACGGGATGAACCCAAACCAAATGGTCAGCCCATTTAATTTTATCTTGTGCTTCCAATAAGTCGGGTTCTAATTCAGAGATTTTTTGATATCCGAAAGCAAGGGTGGGATTAAATTTCAGCGCTCTGATGATAATTGTTTTTACTTCTGCATCAGTATCTCTTAATCCACTCAAATATGCTTGGGTGAGTGCATTGTTAAGGCTATCCTTGTAAGGATGGCCGTCGATGATCAGTATGTTTTTCTTACCCATGATTGTGCTTTCTTAAACTGAAATACCAACCCACTTTAAGAGGTGGCTTAAACGTAAACATCTCAGGTTCGAATACTTTACGAGCAAGGAGGACGCAACTGAAAACAAAGTTAAAAACATTCTACCAAATCTTCGCCTAATTTAGAATCTCATAATTAGTTGGGGACAGCATTCCGATCTCGAATACCATCTCAGGATTGCATTGCCATTATGGATAATCAATTCTTTATGCTCATTTTTCGATCCACCCTTTCAGGCCGCTATTTTTTGCCTTCGAGTGTTTTCAAAAGCAACTTCGCCGCTTCTTCAGAAGAGCCTGGGTTTTGTCCAGTAATTAACAATCCGTCTTGTTTCACGTAAGAGCCCCAATCAGCGCCTTTGGAATAGTGCGCACCATGTTTTGTGAGCTCATCTTCCAGCAAGAAAGGCACCACCTTCGTTAGTTTTACAGCTTCTTCTTCCGAATTTGAAAAACCGGTGATGTGTTTGCCTTTTACAAGTGGTTCGCCATTCATCGTTTTTACATTTACCAATGCCGCAGGAGCATGACAAATAAAAGCGATGGGCTTTTGATGATTGTAAAACTCTTCGATTAATTTAATGGAGGTTTTATCAGTCGCTAAATCCCACAGGGGTCCGTGACCTCCCGGATAAAAAACTGCATCATATTGGTCTTGATCTATATCGCTAAGCTTGAAAGTATGCGCTACCTTGTCAATTAATGCATTGTCTGTATAGAACCTTTCCGTGGATGGCGTTTGGGCATCTTTCAATTCACTTTTAGGATCGACCGGTGGCTGACCTCCTTTTGGTGATGCAATGGTTATTTCTGTGCCGCCATCTGCTAAGACATAGTATGGCGTTGCAAATTCTTCAATCCAAAAACCAGTTTTTTCTCCTGTATTTCCCAATTCACTGTGGGATGTTAATACCATTAGCACTTTCATGTCAGTTGTTTTTTTAAGTTGACACTAAATTTTCACAATCATTTTCCCTTGATTTTTCCCTTCGAATAGATCAAGAAATGCCTGTGGAATATTATCAAAGCCCTTCACAATCGTTTCAGTGAAAGCTATTTTGTTTTCGCTTAGCCATGATGTAAGTTGCGTTTTAGCCGCCGGAAATTTTTCTGCAAAATCACCAATGATAAACCCACGCATCGTGGCACTCTTCGTTAATAGTATCGGCTGTAATCTTGGCCCAAGCGGAACTTCAGTTTCATTGTACAATGATATCGCTCCGCACACCGGCAATCTGGCGTACTTATTAATGTTTGCCAATACCGCATCTGAAATCTCGCCGCCTACATTGTCAAAGTAAATATCTACGCCTTCAGGGCAGGCTTTTTTCAATGCAGCTTTCAAATCTGTCGTTGTTTTATAATTTATGGCTTCGTCAAATTTAAATGTTGATTTAAGCAGAGCTGCTTTTTCATCGGAACCGGTGATGCCAACAACCCTGCATCCGAGTAATTTGCCAATCTGACCCACAACTGTTCCAACAGCTCCTCCTGCTCCTGACACAACAAGTGTTTCACCTTGCTTGGGTACACCAACTTCAGTTAAGCCTAAGTATGCTGTAAGGCCAGTCATTCCTAGAATGCCCAAATAGCTTGACAATTTTGCATCATTGTCATTCACTTTTTGCAGGTATTTTCCGTTGGAAATTTGATATTCTTTCCAATCTATATTCCCTGAAATAAAATCTCCTTTCTTAAAATCTGCATTTTTACTTTCTATCACTTCAGCTATAATGCCTGATTTTATGGGTTTATTTAATTCAAAAGGGGGAACATACGATTTTGCGTCATTCATTCGTCCCCGTAAATAGGGATCAACGGAAACGTAGACTGTTTTTAATAAAATTTCACCTTCTTTTGCAGCAGGTATATCTTCACTGGTAATTTTAAAATCACTCAGTGCCGGTTTTCCATGGGGACGTTTGTCTAGTACAATTACTTTATTCATTAAAATACATTGTTTTTCAATAATTCATAAAGTATTGAAGCACTCAATTCGAATTCTGTGTATAGGGAATTCTACTTTATTGCAGGAGTTTCCTTTTTTCCAGAAATTCTTCCTTATTTATTTGCCCGGAAGTAAGCCGTTTCTTCAATAAGTGAAGGGCGGATCGATTCTTGGCCCTTTGTCCAGGAATGTTATAAGGAGTTGCGAAAATCCAAAAAATGATGACCACCCAAATAAGCCACCATGCGAAATGAATTCCCACAAAGTGGTAACCATCGTACAAGCCCATGAGCGAATAGTTTTAAATTGAAAATTTCGGCTCATCACCAACAATACCAGCAATACCGTGCCCAAAGTTCCGTAGAACTTGAATTGGATGTCTTACACAATTTCATGTATGTGTTGTATCTATCGCGCTTTCTATCAGTGGTTATAACAGTTAGAAGTTTTGGATAAATAAATTTTTGTAACCCGCTCCGTTCTCGATGAATACTTTGTAAATGTCCCAAGGGTTTTCATCACACCGTACGCCCGGCTTGCGGAAGGATTTGAACGAAAAACACAGATATAAAATGCTCTTCCCGGCTGAAATATTTAGTGCTTGGTTCTTCCGCTGTTGGTTTGCTTCTCACCGCGAATGAAACGGTACTTCCTGCGCGTTCTTCCAATTGTTGGTATGACTTAAGGATATTATCACTCAATTATTTGGGAAAAGATGTGTCCAGCATCAATTGTCTGGTTTTTGTGCCAATTTCATTTAAAAATTGGCTGAAGTGTTTAATGGTCTGATATTCCTGGTATCGGTAGTGGCAAGATAAAGCCGATCAGAATATTGTCGTGCGCCCGTGATATGTGCTGTTTAAATGAAGTCATGCTTTGTTGCAAAATGGACGCGTTTTCAGGTGCCAAATGGGATACGATGTTTCCGATTTTCTGCAATTCAGCATTGATGGCAACATCCCTATCGGCTTTACCTCTAGGAAGTGCATCGTTTAGATCTTTCAAAGTTTTTTCAAAATCCTTATTGACTTCTTTGAAGAAATCAAGCAGCAGCGCGTTGCAGGAGTAGGTTTTGACATGGGCGAATTCAATGGCTGCTTGTTTTTCAGCGTGGTCCATTTTCCCATCTGTATTTGCCGCGAGCAAGGAAACATAGACCGGAAATTTCAGAAGTAATTGATAATCCCTTTCGCTTATCTGTTTGGTATCTAGCATCATAGTGGTATGTTTTACTTAGAAAAGTTTTTCTTTAATATTTTCATCAGAAGCGGGATAGGCGAGGCCATAATCTTCTGATACCAATTTCACATCCTTGTTATGGTATTCCAACTGATGCAGTAAGTGTGAAATCAAAGCGATGCGCGCTATGCGTTTGTTATTGGCGTTGATCACATACCAATGCGTATGCTCAAAATTTGTCCTTGTCAGCATTTCATCCCGTGCCTCTGAATAGTCTTTCCAAAAGCGTAGTGCCTCTCTGTCAATCGGGCTTATTTTCCATTGCTTCAATGGGTCATCCCTGCGAGCCTTCAACCTTTCTTCTTGCTCATCTTTGCTGATGTCGAGGTAATATTTCAGTATGATAAAGCCGGCATCAATCAGCATTTCTTCAAATAATTCTACTTCCTTGAAGAAAGATTCATATTCCTGCTCATTGCAGAACCCCATCACTTTTTCTACACCGGCTCTGTTGTACCAACTGCGGTTAAACAGTACAAATTCACCTGTCACTGGCAAGTGCGTTATATAGCGTTGAAAATACCATTCCATTTCCTGGCGGTTGGATGGTTTGCCCAAAGCGACTATTCGCGTTTCGCGCGGACTGAGGTGCTTGGTAATTCTTTTGATACTCCCGTCTTTTCCGGCTGCATCCCTTCCTTCCAAGATTACAAACAATTTTAAGTTGGATGAAATAACTTCTTTTTGCAACTTGACCAATTCAATGTGGAGCTGATGCAATATTTTCTTACCATCCTTTTTTTTCATTTCGGCTATTAAATGTATAGTTGAAAGTTACCGTGACTGACCAGGAGAACTGGTACACAATTCTGCATAAGACTTGTATTTTCCCCACTTTCAGCAACAAGATAGGCGGTGAGTATGGGCCATCTATAGCCCTATTGGATTGTGTTTTTAATCCAACTATTTTCCCATTTCGTTGGTAATATTCATCAGTTGGTTTTCGCTTTGCTGGGTTGCTTCGTTGCGATCGTTATCGTAGCTGCCCTTGGCTTGAATTGACGCTTCCTGTCTTACATTTTGAAGCTCAAAGAATACCTTAGGAACGCGGCCTTTTATTTTCTGAAAACCCTGTTGAATGTCGCATTGGAGTTGAAGCCTGAGGCGACGGCAAAGGACAAACTGGTATATGGATTGTGGTCATTCTTGCAACTGGTAATGGCCACTTTTGCTTCGTGCAATAAAACCAAACTCTGATCTTGATCAGTGTTTCGTTTCCTACACCAAACGTTTCTGTTTCTTGAGAATGAAACAGTCCTTTACTCAGATGAACCCAAGTCATTTCTGGCGCTCAGGAGTGAATGCATTGTTGAGCCATCTTGATTATTTCTCATCTGAATCTTTCTTAGCAGCCTTTTCCTTTTTTCTGAAGTAACCTCTAAGCAAAAAACTATGCTGCGCGGCTTCCAGAACTTCATCCAGTTTTTTAGAACTGCTTTCAAGGTTCTTTATCATCTCTTTCAAATGTGCAGCCGTTTCCTTGTCGTGTAAAAGCATACCCACTGGGGTGTTTGTATCCTTCTCAGCAGCTTGCAAATTGCTTATTATGGCATTGGCGGTATCGGCTATCTGCTTGAAATGTTGTGCCGATGCTTTAAGCGAATTAAACAGAATGGTGTCGTTTACCAGTTCATTGGCCAGATTGCCTTTTTTATTCAGTCCGACGCTGAAATCATTGAGCGATTGCAACAATTTTGCCGCCCCGGCAGAAGCAACACTCAGGGATGCGGTGGCTGCATCAATATTATCATACACCTGATTGTCGCCAATAAGTTTGCCTAGGGTTCCTTCGCCTGCAAGCAGATTTTTACTGACTGTTTTTAAATCACTGGTAATCGATAACAGATTCACATTATTCTCCTGAAGGGTATTGACCATGTCTTCCTGCGTAAACGTTTTCTCTACCTGTAAAGTGTCTCCAGATTCTACATTAGCTCTTCTGGAATTGCCACCATAAATGATTAAAATTTTATTGCCAATAAGGCCATCGCTGCCGAGTCTTATTTTAGCATTCTTGCGAATATATTCTTGGGCCTTTACTTCCAGGTTGATGATTACTTCAACCTGCGACTCATTGTAAAAACTAAGTTTGCCCACGGTGCCAATCTTTACCCCGGAGAACCATACATTGTTGCCGGTTTGTAAACCACCCACATCATCGAAAATGGCAACAACTTTCATTTTCTTTTTGAAGGTTGCGTGCAGGTTGCCGATCATTAATATTCCGGCAATTAAGAACGCTATCCCAATCAGGACAAAAAGACCTACCCAGATGGCGCGTTTGTTTGAAGTTTCGTTCATGGTGTCTGTATAAAATTGTAGTTGTAAAAACTATTTATTTGTTCGTCATCGCTAGTAAAGACTTCTTCGAATTTTCCGGTCTTCAGAAATTTTCCATCCAATAACATCGCTACCCGATTGGCAGTCGACTTAGCACAAGTGAGGTCATGTGTAATAATAATGGAACTTGTGTTGTATCGTTGTTGCACTTCGTTTATTAGTTCATTAATTTCAGCGCTCGTTATCGGATCGAGGCCAGAAGTAGGTTCATCATACAACATTATTTCTGGTTTCAGGATAAGCGTGCGGGCAATACCAATCCTTTTTCGTTGGCCGCCGGAAAGGTCTGCGGGCATGCGCGAAATTTTATCGCTTAAGCCCACTGCATCCAGCGCTTCATCTACTGCTAGGTCTACCTCTTTTTTAGTTAGGTGCTTGTAGTTCATTGTTAATGGAAACGCCAGATTATTATAGACATTCATGCTGTCGTAGAGTGCACTGCTCTGAAATGCAAACCCAATGCGGAGTCGGAGTTCATTGAGTTCAATTTCGTTGATATTTGTAATGTTCTTTCCCAATACGATTACATCACCTTCGTCAGGCTTTAGCAAACGGACGATGATTTTTATCAAGACAGATTTACCTGAGCCAGACTTGCCCAGCACAGCCACATTTTCACCCTTGAACAAAGTAAAGTCTACACCCTTCAGCACATCCAAATCACCAAAGGACTTATAGAGTCCATTGATGGAAATTACTGGTTCACTAACTGTTATGTGTTCTAGCTCTTGCATGGTTTAGTAAGTCCTGATCCAGTTTGACAGTTGAACGATAATCACTTCTTCAAGAAATATCAGGAACATTGCCAGCACAACAGACTGATTCGCAGCACGGCCAACGCCTCTCGTTCCTTGTACGGCATTGAAGCCCTTATAGCAACCTATTATGCCGATGGTAAAACCATAGGCAATAGATTTTGTGAGTGAAGTAAAAAGATCCAGAAAGGAAACGGATGAAAACGCTTCTTGGAAAAAACTTATGATACCAGTATCCTCTTCCGAGTGTACGTTAAAATAGGATCCTAAAAGCCCTACACAAATGCAGTAGAGCGATAGGATCGGGATGGTGATGGTGGTTGCGGTAACACGCGTTACCACCAGATATCTGAAAGGATTGATCGCGCTTACTTCCATGGCATCAATTTGCTCAGTCACTTTCATGGAACTCAGCTCAGCGCCAATGCTAGAGCCAACTTTTCCGGCACAAATAAGGGCCGTTACCAATGGTCCCAAGGCGCGTACAATGGCGATGCCGATAAGCGAAGGCAGCCAAGAAGTGGCTCCAAAGTCCTCTAAAGAAGGGCGCGATTGCTTGGTGAAAACAACCCCGATGATAAATCCTGTAACGGTGATGAGTGGGAGCGATTTTAAGCCGATCTCAAAACACTGGTTTATGATTTCACGAAAGTGAAATGGGGGTTTGAATACTTCCTTAAAATAACGCGTAGTAAACACATAGGCCTTATAAAAATCAGCAAAAAATTGATCAAGCCCTTTTGATAATACATATGTTTTTGAAACAGGTTTTTTCATGACAATATGTTGCTATTAAACTTATTGTAATTTATTGATGCCGAAATAAATACAGCAACAGGTTTTTCTGTAGTGGCATGTTGCTCTCCTTTTACCTTCATCCAATCTTTGTCTATCCCTCTTTTCCGCTGGCCCACAGATTTTGTTCTCTTAAAGCGCAAGAAGGGTTTGCGGTATTTCAAAATATGGTTGAAGAACCCTTTAATGGGCTCTGGTGCGCGATTTGATGGGGTTTTGTGTGATTGCGACTCGGTTGTACTTTTTGATGGAGCAAAAGGCTTTTTTGCCTGGTAGTTGAATTTTATAGACATAGTTGTTTTGCCGGCAAGGAGAGCTACCGCAACAGGGACAACTACAGATAACATAACAACCATCATATTTTTGGATTCCCTTGGGTTAAATCATTTGGTGGCAAACCGTGGCTAATTATTTTTCCATCTTCCATGGTGATGGTTCTTTGGGTTTTGGCGGAAAAATCGAGGTCGTGGGTTACAATTAATAATGACTGATGGTATACTTCTGCCAGCTCTTTGAATATATTGAATACTACATCGCCGTTGTGTTTGTCAAGGTTTCCGGTAGGTTCATCGCCCATGATAATCAAAGGCTCATTGATTAAAGCCCTGGCTATGGCCACCCGCTGTTTTTGTCCACCGCTCAGTTGGTTGGGGTATTTTAAGGCTTCTTTTTCTATCCCGAGGATTTTTAATTTCTCATAGGCATTGTGTTCTACTTCCTTGGTCAGGTGTTTTCCCAATTTGAGGGCTGGCAACATTACATTTTGCAGGTTATTGAATTCATTGAGCAGGTAGTGAAACTGAAATACGAAACCGATTTTTTCATTTCGTACCAAGGCCAATTCAGCATCTTTTCTATTTTTCATTGGGACACTATCCAGAAATAGTTCTCCTTCATAGCTGGTATCCATTGTAGATAGGATATATAGCAAAGTGGATTTTCCACAGCCAGACTTGCCGACGATGGAAACAAACTCGCCTGCTAGTATAGAAAAACTGATGTCAGTTAGAACCTTTACTGCAATCGGGTCATGGAATGATTTACAAATGCCGATAGCTTCTATGACCTTCTTTTCCATACTCACTTTCCCCTGATAATGTCAACCGGATCTATTCTGCTCGCTTTTCTGGATGGAAAATACCCCGCCAAATAGGTGGTGATTATAGAAAAAATGGCTCCTATCAAATAGAATTTTGGATTGTAGTTGATGGGATATGTTTTCACCGTTGGCAATGAAGGCGTATTAAATGGGATTTCGCCAATAAGAGCAGAGAGTGCTAATCCAAAAATCAATCCCAAGGCTCCACCCACCAAGCCGATGGTTAAGGCAATGGTGATGAATATGGCATTAACATCCTTTCCGGAAAAACCGGTCGCTTTAAGAATAGCAATGGAGTCCATTTTTTCATAGATCATCATGTTCAGGATGTTATAGATCCCAAATCCGGCTACAATTAGTAGTGTAATCCCCACGGCATAAGAAATCAAGGTCCGAACCGAACTTCCGGTTTCAAATTGGGCATTGGCCGTTTGAATGTCTATAGCATCTGCTTCAAACAAAGTGCTATATCGTTTAGCTAGTGCAGGAGCGAGTGCCATATCAAATAATTTTATTTGAATATCGGTAACATAGCTTGCTGGTTTACCGAGCATTTTATGAGTAGTGGCAAGGGTCGTGTAGCTTTGTACTTTGTCTACTTCATCTATCCCTGATTGAAAAAATCCAACTACTTTCAAAGGAAATTGGATGCCATTGCTGGTCGTTATTTGAATATTATCGCCAATCTGAACAAGCATTTTCTTAGCCGCGCCTATGCCCAAAATAATGCTATTGGGAGTGTTTTTTAAATCAAGTGTTTTGCCTTGCACCACATAATCCTGAAATGTGAACAGTTTATTTTCTGCATCTACATCAATGCCATTGATCACACCCGTTAAATTAATATCGCCCACATTGTAAAAAATGGGTACTGTGGTTTTTGGAGCAACACCGCGTACATTCGAATCATTTTTCAGGGCGCTGATTATGGCTTCACTATTTCGTATTTCCAGCAGTTCATTTTTTGGTTTCACATGCTTTACAAAATGGTGAGCGCCCAGGTAGGCCGTTGATTTGGCAATGGGTTGAATGGGGGATGGTAAAATTTCATTGTAGAGTCTTACGTGGGGGGTGCGGTTTAGAATCAAATTGTCGAGCAGGTCGTTTAATCCCGCCATAAAACTGAGCAAGGTGATGAACATGGTAATGCTGAAGGTCACGCCAAATGCTGCGACCATTGTTTGCTTGAGTCTTGCTTTCAGCAGCGCCACAGCAATGCCGTAAATGAGTTTTATTTTCATTGCTCAGGCAGAATGAGTTCTTCATTTACATCTATACCCGAGAGAATTTCTACCATTTGGTAATCCTTCAATCCTGTTTTTACGATTAGCTGCTTCCCTGATTTATTCTCTACAATAGAATCATTGAGCAGGTAATTTCTTGGTATGAGCAGTGCATCTTTCTTTGTGTGAATCACCACATTCGCTTCAAAGGAAATATTAGGATACAGTATGCCTGGTGGCCGCACAAACTCCGCTTCAATAGTAAAGGTTTTGCTTTGCACATTCATGATGGGATTGATCTTGGATACCACCGCATTGAATACCGAATCACGATAGCTATTCAGCACCACCAACACAGGCATACCCAATTTAATGGCCACAATATCATATTCATCGATCTGCATTTCAAGAAGATATTTTTCTTCATCACCCACAATGGCTATGGGTATTTGCGGTGTTACAATTTCTCCCTTTGTAAGGTTCATCTGATATACCTTTCCTTTTACCTTGCTTTTCACCAGGAAGTCATCAGCATTTTTATTGCTGATTAAGAGGTTGTTTTGGGCTTGTTTCGAGAGATACGCCAATTGCTTCTCTAGTTCTGCCAGCGTTTCTTTTGCAGACGAATATTTGGTTTTTGAGTTTTTGTACGCAAGTTCTCTCTGCTCTAGTTCTACTTTAGAACCAACGTTTTGCGACCATAAACTTTCCTGCCTTTCAAGAAGGGATGCATCATTTTCCATTTGACTTTTGGTCAAAGCCACAACAGATCTGGCTTCATCCAATTTCCCGCGATTGAAATTCAAGCCATTGAATTCCGCTGATAATTTGGCATTGTCAACCATCAACTGCTGGGCATCATTGGCTATGGAGAGTATTGGAGAACCAATTTCCACATCTGCTCCTTCGTCTGCGAATATTTCATCGACAATACCGCTAACTGTTGCAAAAACCTGGTATTGATTTTTGCTTACAATAACTCCTGAAGCATAGACAGATTCAGTGATGGCTTGCCGATGCGGCCTTATGGTCTCCTCCTTGGATTGGCATGCACCCGCCACCACAAGGGATATTACAAGGGCAATTGTGAGGTACTTCTGCAGGGAACCACTGTCTTTCATAATTTTCGCATTTTGTTCATGCGGTGTAGCCGCTTAAAATCGCGGGGCATCTTTTTTGATAGGGCTTCGAGAATTTTCCGAATTACAATATCCCATCTATTTCTACAAACTCGACACCTTTATAAACAGTTTGGAGTCGGTCATAGAAATTTCGCAACGACTGGGTGCCGTTGTGGCATAAGTATTCCCACAAGTAGGGCGCAAATAGTAAAGTTAGGGTATTGTCTGTTCCAGCTTCGAGCGCTGCCAAGGCCGCAATGTAGAAATCCCGGTGCTTCTGTTCTACTTTATACGCATAGGTGAAGCTTATCTGAGCCATATAATTTCCTGAAGCGTTTACATTTTTGAGAAATTCTGGATACATCGTATTGTACTCATAACTCTCGCCTTCAATAGATTCTTTTGAATTATCAATTGTTGATTCCACCGTAAACTCAGGGGTTATTTCAGGTATGGCTTCTCCCATCCTTATCAAAACAACTTTGTGATTTCCAGCATAAATCAACTCTGCTCCAGATGCAGCTTTAAAAAGTTTAGCGATTTCAGGATGACCTTCTTCCGCCGCTTTCTTGCTGTAAGCCGCGTACTTAAAATGGGCAGTGGTCTCCCCTTTATAAGCATCGCGCATGTTTTGGATGGTTAGCACTTGTGGATCTTGTAAATCGCCCTTCTCTTCTGCTGGCAGAAGAACTTCTTCTGATACTATTACTTCACTGGTATCTGCTTTTTTCTCACTACAAGATTGGAGAAGAGCGCCTGCAAAGGCAATTCCAACAAGACAGATTAACATCGATTTTTTCATTTTCGCTTTATTTAAATTGATTTTGTTTTTTTTTGTTGTTCGTTGTATCAATTTTTGAATTGAGCAACTTTACTCTTTTGGTGTATCACCGAAATCGGGTAGAGCCAATGCTATTTCGGCTCCATGTTTGAAAACCAATTGTCCACCCAAATATCCTGTCCTAGCCACAGAGCCAATCAATGCGGCAAACAACAAAAAACTTGTCCATTTGGCCCAGGCTTTTTGATAATTGAAAAAATACATCGCTACTCTGATAAGCCCTGTAATAATGGCCAGCCAAAGTGTTGCAAGAGCGGCTTCTTCAAGCATTTCTAGTGGTTCTGTCTATATGCCATCCGTCATTCCATCGCCGGCATAGCTGCCACTTGTATATGCCGCTATTGCGCCGAGTGCGCCGAGCGTGAGCAGATAGAGCGAAGCATGCTTGAAAAATATATTTTTGCTAAATAGCGCAATGAATTCGGATAAGAACCCTGCCATCAATAAGGCTATCGGAAAGTGAATAACCATGGCATGAAGGTGTGGTGCTGTGATCATAACTTGGTCCTTTTATGAATGATTATGAAGTACTATAAAATGCTTTTTCACAAAAGCGTCCTTTTCGTTATGGGTCATCATATCTGCTGATTCAATATCAATTATTACATTCTTAAAATGTAGGTCCTTATATAGGTAGTTATGCAGTTCCAATTTTGCATCTGTAGGCCCAAATAGGAGTACGTGGTCATAATGCAAAATGGCTTGTGCAATTTCTTTATAGAAGGCCTCATGCATTTGCTGTTCTTTGTGGTGCATGATGCTTTCACTCCTTTTCAAAGCTTCTTCCTTCGTATCAAAAGTAAATTCTGACGAAATGGAGCGGCTATTTTTCTCGTTGTTCAAATCGATTAGATTAGCCATTGAATGATCCATCCAAATGCCTAATCTATTTTGTGTTTTCAATTTTGAGTTTTTTATTAGCTTGAGTAAAAACTTTTAGGATTTAAATAAAAGTGTGATCGGCTACGACCTCACTCACGGCCAAACCCCAATGCGAAATTTTCCGCCCAAGGGTATAGTACATTCGTTTGAATCCCATTTCCAGGGCGTATGGTGTAAATCCCATTTCCAGGTTACTTTCTTTGCCGCCCCACCATTCATCGGTTCGCATATAGAAACCTTTGATGCTTCCCGTATCGCCCATGCATAAAAGCTCAAACTCCATAGGTTTGATTTCTTCATTAATGATGACCAATTCCTTTCCTAAGGTATTGGCCAGCACTTCGGCTTCCATATGTCTCAACGATCCGATTTTGGGCACTGTAATGGATGCCGCATCACCCACTCCCAGCATATTTCTAACTGCACTGTGCCCATATAAATTGCAGCCCAGAATAATGATATGTGGCTTTTTCATATTGGCACTAGTTGACTTTTGATGGATTATTTACTTGCTCAAATGCGAGTGCTTTGGAGCAGAACATCCATTCAAAACAGGTTACACTTTCTTCTTTGGTTTCAATTCGGTCTTTTGCAACGCCGCAGGAAACAGAAGTAGGCTTGATGACATCATCACCGGGTTGCCAATCTGAAGGTTTATTAGCAGTATAAGTATCAGATGTTTGTAGGGCTAAGAGTGCTCTTTTTAATACATCGAAATTCCTTCCTAATGAAAGTGGGTAGAACGTTATTACACGAACCATTCCATTGGGATCTATAAAGAAGACTGCTCTTACTGCTTTTGCAGAAGATTCACCCGGCTGAATCAGATCATATTTTTTGGCAATTTTCATGGTTATATCTTCAATCAAAGGAAATGCAACTTCCGTGTTTTTCATTTCCTTAAATTCAATCTTATCTTTTATGGTTCTCAGCCAGTTGATGTGACTATACAAACCATCAATGGATAAACCAACCAACTGACAATTGAGGGCCGAAAATTCTGGTTCCCTTTTGGCAAACGACAGAAATCCCGAAGTGTATCCCGGAGTAAAATCAGCGGGATGACTGAAAAGTATAATCCATTTGCCTTTATAATCAGCCGGAAAATTGATCTCACCTTGTGTGGTGATCGCTTTAAATTCAGGGGCTTTATCTCCGATTCGTGGCATACTGATGATTTAGTATATTTTATTTTGTTCTATTACAGTATTTGAAGCAATCATTAAAACCTAAGAGCACATTGCTTCTAATTGTTGAATGAAGGTAGTATGGAGCTCCTTTGAGCTGTTACATATTTAGACTGAAAGATTTCATTTATCACACTTTTGAAAATCCTATTCCATTGCTTAAGCTTCAATTTGATTAGGCACTTAAAAAAGCTGCAATCAATCGGAATGAAAGAATTTTTATCCAGATATTTATCAAAAGCCAAATGAATTCCTTCTAAAAGTATATTTGCACCAAGCACCCCCTAAATGATCCCAGCGAGTTTACCAAAAATGAAAAAAATCTTTTTCCCAAAAAGCTTTACGACATACTCACTGTATCTGAATCATCGGTAAGTAAGAAATGTAAATAGGGCAAAAATCAAGCTCGTAATGAGCACCTGAAGATAGTTAGCAACAGCGACGAAATTTATACCGGTAACGATGGTTCCGGGTTCTGCTAGAACGGGAATAGCCAAGGGTGAAATGGCGAGACCTTCATCAAAGGGTGTTATATCATGGCTTTTGATACTTGGTTTATTGGATTGTAACATTTCAAAACCAATAGCGGAAATCAAAATGCTCCAAATACTTTAAAAGCAGGGATTGTAAGTCCGAAAATTTCGAAGATATATTTTCCGATAACGATAAAAGCTGAAACAATAATAAAGGCCACCAAAGTGGCTGTTTTGGCAACTTTCTTTTTTTGCTCTTTGTCAAGTCCATCCGTGAGTTTGATAAAAATGGGGATGTTCACAATAGGGTGTATTATGGCGAAGAAGGCCATAAGTACAGTGAATGAATAGTGCGAGATATTTCCCATCCTACATTCCTCCTTCATGAAAGTGAAGTGCATTCTTCAGTCGATTGACTTCTTCTTGCAACGTTTCCATTCTTAGAAGCAAATGATGAATGGTTTCAATACCTTCTATATTGATGCCCAATGTATAATGAAAGTTGATGTACTTTTCGAGCCGAGGAAGTTGCATATGGTCTACGAAAGAGTCTTCGCGGATAATGACAAGTTTAATTAATCCAGATTCGCTGAGGGAATAGATAAATGGAATTTCGATGTTGTAAGAGTTGCAAATCTCTTCTAAGGCGATTAAGGTTTCTTGATTCATAGCTTAGATAGTTCAGTAAATAATTCTTTTTCTTTATCCGTAAGGGCAGTTGGGAGTTTGATGGTGTAAGTAATGTACAAGTCGCCAAATTCCCCTTCCTTCTTATAAACTGGGAAACCTTTGCCTTTCAATTTTACTTGGTTTCCGTTTTGTGTTTCCGGCTTCACTTGGAGCTTCACTTTACCGTCCACGGTATTTAGGGTTAGTTCTCCACCTAGAATAGCCGTGTACAAATCAAGTTCGGCTGTGGTATAAAGGTCCTTCCCCAAACGTCTGAATTCAGCATTACTCTCGATTGTAAAGGTGATGTATAAATCACCATTCGGCCCCCCGTTCAGACCAGGGCCACCATAGCCGGTTATTTTAATGGTTTGTCCATTTTCAATACCTGCGGGAATAGAAATTCTAATGCTTTTACTATTTACAGTCAAGGTCTGCTTACGGGTTTTATAGGCATCCAGAAGGGACAATTCTAAGCTGGCATGAAAATCTTCACCCCGATATTTAACTTGTCTTCCTCTAGCAGAAGCACCACCAAACATAGATTCAAAGAAATCTGAAAAATCCCCTGAGCTTTGTCCACTTCTTGTTTCCCTTTGATTAGCAGATTGATTTTGTTTTGCCTTTTCAAATCGATCCGCATGTTTCCAGTCCTTTCCGTACTTATCATACTTTTCACGTTTCTCTGGGTCACTCAATACGTTGTTGGCTTCATTGATTAGCTGAAAACTCAGTTGTGCACCGCTATCATTTGGGTTTAGATCGGGGTGGTGTTTCCTGGCTAATTTTCGATAAGCTTTTTTGATATCGTCGGTGGTAGCCTTCTTGTCGATACCCAGGGTTTTATAATAATCGATAAAGTCCATTTGGCAATAAATTATATTTGCTCTTGTGAAACAAAGGGAAATGCTTTAAAAATAAGATTCTAGCACTTTTTCTTAAGTGCTTCAAAACCTGAAATTACATCAAACAGCTCTTCGTCAATTAAGCCCTGACGTAATTGGTGATATTGATGATTTAAATGATCCAATAGTTCTTCGATGTTTGTCTCGGCCCGCTGCATAGCAAGCAACCTACTGGTATTTTCACTCGCCAGAGACTCTGCACATGCCTTGAATAAGGAAGTGAAAAGATATTCATGAATGAGAGCCAACAGAGTCTCTTTGCGACTCCCGGCTACTTGGGGAATAAGGTTGGTTGGCCAAGTCAAATCCAAGAATCGTCGTTTCCATTGTTCATTCAGCGGCAATAATTGCTGAATATTAGGCGTATATCCTATTCCAATTTTAGGTTGATTATGAAACACATATACCCCCGAGAAATGGCCACTTTCAATATTGGCTTCACTGCTCAAAAGAATTTGACTTACCAGAGGCGTAATCGCATCTACATTGCCCGGCAGCGAAAAACTTTTGATAGTATTGTATCCTGTATCTTCCAATTTCAGTGCAACACGCTCTCCCACAGTCCATATTTCTTTTTCTCCCGGCAAGTCAGTCAAATGGTCATTTACAAAATCGGCAAGAGTATCATTGAATTGGCCGACAAGGCCCTGATCTGACCCAAAAACAACTGCGCACTGCAAAGACGCTTGTTTTTTATTTGAAAACGTTTTACTACTTAAAATACTTGTTTGCTTTTCTTTGAAATAGGCAAGAATACCTAAACCGACCGTTCTTTCATATTCACCCAGCGCACTCACCGCCAATTCATATTGCCCAATATTTGACGCTGCCATTGCCTTCATGGTGCGCACTACAGAAATTAAGTCATCTGCGCCGCCAAGCTTTTGCTGTAGATGGGCCAAAGTTTCCATTAGCTTTTTTCTTCTGTGGTTTTCACTTGTTGCGTGTCATAGGGTTTCTCTTGATATGAAGCCAATGACTCTTTAGCAATTTTCAAAATAGCTTCCTGATCGGAATCAGATAGTTTTTCACTTGAAAGCAAGCGTTTGATCATGTCAGGGTCAAGTCCTGCAGCCGCCTTTTGCAATTCAGCTTCAGCATTACGTATTTTTTCAATAGGAATCGTATCAAAGTACCCCTTGGTCAAGGCCAGTAGCACCACTATTTGTTCCGGGACAGACAAGGGTTTCAGCCTTTCTTGTATCAGCCAATTTCGGATTCTTTTTCCATGCGCAATGGTATTTCGGGTTTCTTCATCCAGTCGCGTGCCGAAGCGGGCATAATTTTCTAACTCTTCAAACTGCGCATAAGCCAGCTTTAAGTTTCCCGTTACGGAACGATAGCTTGGCAATTGGGCTTTTCCGCCCACACGAGAAACCGATTTTCCGACATCCACGGCAGGCAAAATACCCAGTTCAAACAGTTTTGGCGAAAGGTATATCTGTCCATCCGTAATGGAAATTAGGTTTGTAGGAATGTATGCCGATATGTTTTGCGCCTCCGTTTCAATGATGGGCAAAGCCGTCAACGATCCGCCGCCAAGTTTCTCACTTAGGTGGGTAGATCGTTCCAGCAGTCTGGAATGGATGTAAAAAATATCTCCTGGAAAGGCTTCTCGTCCCGGCGGTCTTCTCAAGAGCAACGACAACTCGCGATAAGCGCGGGCGTGGTGCGTAAGATCATCATAAACAATAAGCACATCCCGTCCTTGCTCCATAAAATACTCTGCAATACTGGTGGCTGCGTAAGGGGCAATGTATTTCAATCCTGGCGGATCATTTCCTTCCGTAACCACTATCACGGTATAGTCCATTGCTCCATTCTCTTTCAGGTTGGCAATGAGCTTCGCTACCGAAGAAGCCCGCTGGCCGATGGCACAATACACACAGATTACATTCTTGTCGGCTTGGTTGATGATGGCATCAATGGCAATGGCCGATTTGCCCGTTTGGCGATCTCCCAGAATCAATTCGCGCTGCCCGCGACCAATGGGGATAAGTGCATCGATGACTTTCAATCCCGTTTGCAGGGGCGTCGCAACTGCTGCGCGGTCCATAATAGCTGGGGCAGTGCGCTCTATGGGCAGTCTATATTCATGCTGAATAGCATCTCCTCCATCTACGGGTTCGCCAAGTGGATTGATGGTACGGCCAATTAATTCGTTTCCAACGAGAATATCCATGACCCGATTCGTTCGTTCCACCGCATCGCCCACGTGCAGCAGCGAATTCTCTCCGAGCAAGATCACACCAATTTCATCTTCGTCAATATTGTAAGCGATGCCAAACAGATTTTCTGAGAACTGGAGCAATTCTTCGAAGCCTACCTCAGGTAAGCCAGAAACCGTGACAATACCAGCAGAGACGCTCGTTACATACCCTACTTCGCGGGTTGTAAGAGAAAAGGTATACTTTTCCCGCGTCTCACGGATTTGAGTAAAAATATCAACGATTTCGCGATCGGTTTTCGTTTCAGACATCTTGTTTTTCCAATACTGGAGGGTCCGTTTTATGGTGTGTTGTTTTGGAAATGGCCTTTTCAAATGCGCGGATGTATTCAGATATGCTCCAGGCAATTTTGTAAGCTTGCGTGCCCACCTCAATTCCCCCAATCAAATTGGGAGTAGTCTCAAATTTTAGAACAGTGTCCGCACCAAGCGCAGTGTCAATTGCCAGCTTTAGGGCTGTCTGCTGCTCTTCAGAGAGTTCAAAAGCGCTGCGCACCATTATCGGATCAGTTGTTCCTTCAAATGCCGCCTTCAATTGTATTAACTCTTTTTCTTTTAGAGCCTTAAGGCGTTTTATAAAGACTTGTGTTAGTTGCTCTTCCAATCCTACTGAAGCAAGATCGCTGAGCATTTTGCGCGAAACGGCAATAACTTCTTGCTCTATTTTTCGATTGAGTTCGATCTGCTGGTTTTGTTGTAGCTCCTTTCTGGCAGTAGCCAATTGATCAGATAAAGCCGCTGCATCTTTGCGGGCTTGGTCTAGCAGCTTTTGACGTTCTTCAGCCGTTTCGGTTTTCACCTTGTCCATACGCTCTTTCTTTTCCTTATCGAAAGTGAGATTCTTTTGCTCAAAGTCTTCTTTCTCTTTTTCGGCTTCCGCTTTTTTCACGTCCGCGTGCTTCAACTCTGCGGCAATTTTGGTTTCCCTTTCGTCTATGGCTTTCAATATGGGTTTGTACAGAAAACGCTTAAGTAACCACACCAAAATAAAGAAATTAAGGATCTGTGCTATGACAGTAAACCAATTGATTTCCATTAGCTTATTGAGCTATAATGTGATTCCAAAAAGGATTCGCAAAAACGAGAATCATACTAAGCACGAAGCAATAAATGGCAGTAGACTCGATCATGGCCAGCCCTACAAATAAGGTTCTGGTAATGGTCGGCGCTGCATCGGGTTGTTGAGCTACAGATTGCAAGGCTGAAACTACAGCCTTACCTTCGCTTAAGGCCGGAAACATGGTTCCAATTCCCGTTGTAAAACCTGCTGTAATAATTGAAACGATTGCTATGGTTGTAACGCTATCCATTTTGAACTTCTTTTAGTTTAGTAATTGTTGATTTTTTCTTGCTATCCTGCACGGCAGCAGCGATGTAAACGGTCGCCAAAATGCTGAAAATATACGCCTGTACCATTCCTGTTAACAGGCCCAATGCGGTCATGATAACAGGGAAAATAAAGGGTGCTATACTCAATAATACTGCTACAATCAAACCACCGCTCATGATGTTGCCGAACAGGCGTATCGTAAGGGCGACTGTACGCGAAATTTCCCCTATAATGTTGAAAGGCAGCATAATTACTGTTGGCTTGATGTAAGACTTTAAATACCCCACAAAGCCGCTCTTTTCAATCCCGAAAAACGGCACTGCAAAAAGTACGGAGATGGCAAGCGCAGCGGTGGTAGAAAGTGATCCTGTTGGGGGTTCGTACCACGGTAAAATGATCAATAAATTGGCCATGGCGATGAATAAAAACATGGTGCCTATGAAGCCTATGTATTGCTCGGGATGCTTTAATCCCACTTCTCTAATTTGTTGATTGATACCGGTAACCACCATTTCCAGAAAGCATTGCCAGCGCGAAATACGCATATCGGTTTTTAACCTGCGGGTGATAAGTGCAGCTGAAACCACCAGCAGTAGCATGATACCCCAGGTGGTAACAATGGTGAGGTTGAGGGAAAAGAATCCATATTCCCAAAAAACAGTCTGGTCCGGGCTAAGCTTCATGAGGTACTTGATTTACTTCCTTAATTTAAGCGCCTGTTTTCGCTTCATAAGCTTTTGTTAAACGAATGACCATAAATCGGGCAGAAATAAATCCAACCAAACAAATGAGGCCATTCTGCCAGTTGGCGGGTTGCATTACAAAATAGAAACCAGCCAATACGATTCCCATCCTTAGAACAAAGCTCCCCAAAAACCACACAACAGGAGTTTTTGAGACAAATGCCTTTCTTACAGTATACCAAAGTCCACCGAAGAAAAGAAAGCCTAGGGCAACTCCACTGAGCAGGGCCATGACCATAAAAAGTATTTCATTCATCCTCTTCTTGATTTATGTCTTGACGTTCTCTTACTACCCATTTCCAGGCAATTATGCAACCTGCAATTAGTCCCAATATCAACAAGCTTAAGGTCCATGAGAAAGATTGATGGTAATGCCGATCTAGCCAAACGCCCAATGCCGCTCCTGCAAGTGTGGGCACCACAATAGACCAGCCTATCAACCCAAACATCCCAAAGCCCGCCCACACACTGCGGTGTTCTTCTCTTTTAGCCCGAATCTTTCTTCTGGCTTTATCATTTACTTTTTGGCTTAACTCAACCACATGTTTTTTGTCTGTGTCAGCCATTGGTTTCATCTCTAAATTTTTCGAGGCCAATGATAAAACTACTTTCCATTTTTGCCATTGTCGAACGGATATGTTTTTCACTTTCATCCAAGCGCTTAAATTCTTTTTCCACAGATTGCTGCAGTTCATCAAGACTTTCACCGTGAATGGCATTGCGCACGGATACCAAAACATTTTCGCCCGCTTTTATCATCACTCCTTCGTCGATGGCAATGTATTGTTCGCTATCTGTTTCATAAGTGAGAATCCCCGGAACCAATGCCGCCACACAATCCAGTCTTTGCGGTAGAAGTCCAAATGCACCTTCACTCGTTTCCATTACGATGCGCTTGACGTTTTGAATGTCTTCAAAAACACGAAACGGGAGCAATATTTTGAGGTGCATGGTCATTAGGTGGTTTTTAGTTTTTGGTGTTCAGTCTTTAGTTTTTGGTTTTTAGTTCTTAGAGATATTCATATCCAGAGTCTATTCATTTATTTCTGCCGGTGTCTTTTTGGTCTCTTCTTTCCCTTGCTCTTTCTTCTTATCAGTGGCTTTTTTTAAAGCTTCATCAATGTTGCCAATCATATAAAATGCACTTTCTGGCAGGTCTTTTAACTCATCGGAAAGGATGCGTTCGCAACCATTGAGTGCTTCTTCCAGACTCACTTCTTTTCCTTCGAGACCGCTAAACTTTTCAGTGGTGAAGAAAGGTTGTGTGAGAAATCGTTCCAGCCGTCTGGCACGGTTTACAATACGGTTGTCATGAGCCGACAATTGCTCTAAGCCCAGCATGGCAATAATATCCTTGAGCTCTTCATAATGGGCTAATGTTTGCCGTGTTTTCTGAGCCAGCTCATAATGCCTTTTTCCAATGATGCCCGGAGTGGCCATTTTCGAATTTGATTGTAATAAATCGATGGCAGGATATAGGCCTTCGCTAGCCTTCTTTCTGGAAAGGACAATCGATGCTGACAAGTGAGAAAAAACATGAACGGCAGCCGGATCAGTCAGGTCATCGGCAGGCACATATACCGCTTGAATGGAAGTGATGGCGCCGGCTTCGGTATTGGCAATGCGTTCTTCGAGCTTTGACAATTCGGTTTCCAACGTCGGTTGATAGCCCAGACGAGAAGGCATTTGTCCCATTAAGCCAGAGACTTCCATGCCGGCCTGAATAAAACGGAAAATATTGTCGATGAGCAGGAGTACATCCCGATGCTCTTCATCTCTGAAATACTCTGCCATAGTCAATGCGGCGTGACCTACCCGAAAGCGTGCGCCCGGAGGCTCGTTCATCTGTCCGAATAACATGACCATGTTTTTCAGTACTCCGGCATCTTTCATTTCGTAATAGAGCTCATTGCCTTCACGGCACCTTTCGCCTATCCCGCAAAACATGCTCACACCTTTGTTGTGTCCCACCATATTGTGGATCATTTCCGTGAGCAACACCGTTTTTCCTACACCTGCACCGCCAAACAGGCCCGACTTGCCACCACGTTCAAGTGGTATAAGCACATCTATCGCTTTGATGCCTGTGATAAAAACTTCAGATTTCGTAGATCTTTTGGATAATTCAGGAGGTGATTGATGAATAGACTTCCACTTCATATCAGACAGCGGTTCCAGATGGTCAATAGTGTTGCCAAAAACATCAAACATACGGCCTATGATCTCTTTACCGATAGGGACTGAAAGCTGTGTGCCGCTTGATGTTACCGACATACCACGCGCCAGACCCTGTGTAGGCGTCAATGCAATTGCGCGCACATGGTGGGCGTCTAACTGCGTAAAAACTTCCATTTTGATAAGCTGATCCTTACCAGTGAGCAAGGAAGTATTGATAGCCGGTAGATGAGAATTAAACCAGACATCCACAACACTTCCGCGTATGCTTGTCACCTTTCCGGTATTTAGTTCGCTATTCAATTCGGAAGCATTAATAAGAATGCTGTAATATTACTAATTCTCATTACAAATACCTACCTATAGCCATTCGCATCAATGATTGACCGCTAAAGCAACAGAATACAGCATTTACAAAATCTTGTAAATCTGCGAATTAAGGCGCTGCACAGAAGTCAGGGCTTCAAATCAAAACAGTACAGCAAAGTTCATAGGTATATAAATCGAGTGTGTTGCAAATGAGTAACTTTTATTTACATAAACCACAGATTTGATTCATTATCGTGGTCTAGCAGCAAGCATGATTCATAGGTTTGGTTATTCTTGGTAAACCTGAAGCGTGTATGCATAAACCATTTTGCAGTCAAGGCATATACGAACGACGCTCCCATCTCGCGCTCAAAAAGTGCGGTAGTTGCTGGCTCAGACATCAGCAATTATTGTTGGTGTTCACTTGTTCTTGAGGTGCATCAAGATTGCCCATGTACTTGATTAATACCATGCACACTGCAAAGCGATTTCTTACGGCGGGAGCTATAGCCGTGATATTGTCTCAAAACTCAGTGTCCGTTCAAATGTCGCAGTTCCAGCATCAATGAAAATGTGTGGAATATGCAACATTAATTGAAAAATACGCAACAATTTTTCTTTGGGTGAATTCTACCTTCTGCCATATAAATCAGTTAAACTTTTAAATCATCATTGGAATGGGAGAAGATCAGAATGGCAAGCGCAATCAGCAATCTGATAGCAAGCCAAATCATTCATTAACAGATAAGAGTCAGGGACTCCTCAAGGAAAACTCAAGCATTAACCTGCAGGCTGCAGGGAAGAAAATAGAAAATACCACTTTTCAGAGAAGGCCACAATTCCGACTTACTGAAAACTGCAAAAAAAGGTATATCTGATTTTGGAAGTGAACTAGCCTAAGGCTTTATTAGAAAGCAACACCTGTGCATCATGCTCGCCACCATCATCGGTAAGTACTATCATTTTAGCTTCTTGCTCCACGCCATCAACAATCACTTTCATTTCCTGCCCATCATCTTTCTGCATAACTGTAATGTGGTAAATCGTGCTTTTATACCTGTAGTGAATTTTAAAAGACTCCCATTCTTTCGGTATACAAGGAGCGAATTTTAGTTTGTCTGCTTCCCGTTTCAATCCAAGAAAGTATTCTATAATC